>JBNACB010000035.1:0-19093 GCA_049632765.1 Akkermansiaceae bacterium
GCCCGATCTATGCCGGCATGATGGAATCCATGGACGATGCCGTAGGCATTGTGCTCAAAGCACTCGATGATCTCGGCCTTGCAGAGAACACCGTGGTGATCTTCACCTCAGACAACGGCGGGGTTTCCTCAGGGGATGAATACGCCACCTCCTGCCTGCCCCTACGCGGTGGCAAAGGTCGCCAGTGGGAAGGCGGCATTAAGCAGCCTTACTACATCAAGGCTCCGGGAGTGACCAAGGCCCAGTCGCGCTCTGCCACTCCGGTTACGGGCACGGATTTCTTCCCCACCATGCTCGAGCTGGCAGGTCTGCCTGCAATACCGGAACAGCATGTTGACGGCCTCAGCCTCGTGCCCCTGATGAAAGGAGAAAACATAAAGGAACGCTCCCTGTTCTGGCACTACCCGCACTATGGCAATCAGGGTGGCGAACCCTCAGCCATCATTCGCAAGGGAGACTGGAAACTCATCCATTACTACGAAGACGGCCGGGACGAACTCTATCAACTCAGTGGGGACATCGGTGAACAAAAAGATCTCGCTACCAGTAATCCCGAACGCGTCAAAGTCCTTCGCGCCGCGCTGGACAATTGGCTCAAGGACACCGGGGCACTGACCCCCAAGCAAGACCAGCGGTATAACCCGGTGGCGAAACAAAAATACCGTGAGACCCACATCAAACAACTCAAAGCACGGCTCGAGAAAAGCCACGCGCGCTACCTCGATGCCAACTACGTGCCCAACAAAAACTGGTGGGGGTCCAAACTCACCCAAGACTGATCGGAATCACGCCAGCCCCGAGCGCTCCAAGAGCGCGGCCTGCTCCGGGTGCCGACCCATGAAGTCATGATACAACTCTTCGGCGGGTGCCGAGTTGCCCTTACTGAGAATACTCTCCCGGAAGGCTGCACCCGTCTCGGGATTGAGTATCCCCTCCTGCTGAAAACGGGTGAAGGCATCCGCGTCGAGCACCTCGGCCCACTTGTAGGAGTAATAACCGGCAGCATAACCGGTTGGTGATGAGAACAGGTGACTGAAGCGTCGCGCCATGGTTGGCCCCTCTGTGGCAAGAGGCACCTTGTAATCAGCAAGAATCTCGCGGTCCACCTCGTCCAAATCCCGGCCGCGGAATTGATCCAGTCTGGTATGTAGCTCCAAATCCAGTTTGCCTAGCGAGAGCTGGCGCATAAATGCACTGGCACTCATATAGTTTCTAGCAGCCAGCATTTTCCGGTAAAGATCTTCAGGAATAGGTTCGCCACTTTCGTGATGGCGGGCAAAGAGGTCCAGGCTCTCACGTTCCCAGCAGAAGTTCTCCATAATCTGGGAAGGCAGCTCGACAAAGTCCCAAGCCACATTGGTGCCCGAGAGTGACTTGACCGTCACATCGGCGAGCAGGTGATGGAGAAGATGGCCAAACTCGTGAAAAATAGTCTCCACTTCACGATGGTCCATCAGTGCCGGCTGATTCCCGATCGGCTTGGTCATATTGCCAACCATCAGACCGAGGTGCGGCTCCCGTGGCTCCCCGTTGACAGGCGGCATGCCGGTTTCGAAATAATTCATCCACGCTCCACCACGCTTGCTCTCCCGCGGATGCCAGTCCGCATAGAACGACCCTAACAGATCACCACTGGCATTGTCATAGAGGTCATAAAAGCAACACTCCGGGTGCCAGACTTCGATGTCCTCGCCGGTCTCTCGCTCCTCGATGCGGATGTTGTATAGCTTACTGACAATGCCGAACATGCCCTCCATGACACTAGGCAGTGGAAAATACGGGCGCAGTTCTTCCTCATCGTAGTCATACTCCGCCTTGCGGCGTTTCTCGGCCCAATAACCCACCTCCCATGGCTGCATAGGCCCGTTTGCCATGCCCGTCTGCTCCGCTTTCCAAGCCTGCAACTCCTCCGTGTCTTTGTGAAAGGCCTTCAGTATTTTATCGTGAAGATCCTCAGTAAACTTGAGTGCTGCTTCCCCATGGCGAGCCATGCGCCGCTGCAGGGTGAGGTCAGCAAAATTTTTGCAGCCCAGCAGCTCAGCCTTCTCCTGACGCAGCTCCAGAATTTCCCAGATGAGATCGGTATTATCGAAATCGCCATCACGTCCAATGGTGCAATTGGCCTCCCATATCTCACGGCGGAGGTCGTCGTCATCTGCGTATTGTAACACCGGTCCCATGGACGGGTATTGTAGGGTGAAACGCCATTTGCCTTCCTGTCCCTTCGCCAACGCGTCAGCTGCTGCGGCCGCCTTTGCTGATTCAGGCAATCCCGAAAGCCGTGATTCGTCATCAATGACCAGCTCCCAGGCATTGGTCGAGTCCAATACATTTTCGCTAAACTTCTGGGTAATTTCAGATAGCCGTGACTGAAGTTCCGCCACCCGGGCTTTTTTCCCGGCAGGAAGATTGGCCCCGGCCTGGATAAAGTCCGCGCAGGTTTCCTCCACGAATCGCTTGCGGGTTGGGTCAAGATTCAGGGCCGCATCCGACTCGGAAAACGCTTTCAACTTCTCCCAGATAGCATCGTCCAGCGCAATGGATGCATAAAATGCGGTCACTCTCGGCAGCGCCGCATTGAGCGCAGCACGCTGCTCCTCGTTATTACATACCGAGTCGAGGTGGTTGAGCCGTCCCCAGGCGCGATCCAGCTCCTCCGAGGCTTTTTCAAGTGCCGCAAAAGTATTTTCGTAATCCAGCTCAGAGGCTTCCAGCTTTCGAATTTTCTCCAGATTGGCCTCGGCAATTTCCAGCGCCTTGTCAATGTCCGGCCCTACGTGCTCAGGAGTGAGTGTCGACCAGCGAATATGATAATCCTCTGCGAGAAACGGATGGCTTTTTGGCATGTCTTGAACTGAATGCATAAATGCCGGCAGTGCAAGTGTGCATTTTGCCACCCTTTAAGTGAAAAACCCACGTTGCTTATCACTGACCGGCATTTGCAAGAGGTCCATGACCGCGAGCATGTCCTCCCAGAGCTTGCGTTTTTCGGACGTTGCCTCGTTGTGCAAAATATAAGACGGGTGATAGGTCACCCGCAGCGCAATACCGGCGTATTCATGAAACTTGCCACGCATGCTTGCGACACTGTCCTCACAATCCAACAATGCCTGTGCAGCCGTGCCTCCGAGGGCGATGATCACCTTGGGAGCAACCACTTTGATTTCCTCCCTTATAAAGGGCAGGCAGGCGTCCATTTCCTCCCTCGTTGGCTTGCGGTTGTTGGTGGTCTGGTTCGGCATAGCCGGACGGAACTTCACAATATTGGAGAGATACACGTCCTTGCGCTCGACCCCCATTGCCTTGAGAATGCCATTGAGTTTTTGTCCGGCCTTACCAACAAACGGCTCGCGCAAACGCTCCTCGTCGTAGCCGGGAGCCTCGCCAACGAGCATGATATCGGCTTCTGGATTGCCCACGGAGAAAACCATTGTCCTGCGAAGGCTGTCCAATGCCTGCACGGCAGGCCACTTGCTCGCCTGGCTTTTGATGGAATCTATTCTCTCTGCCGCGCTTGAGCCTGTGGCTGCGAGAGTGTCACTAGCGGGTATCACCTTCTCTGCTTCAGGCACTTGCGCTTGCTTTACAGGAACTTCGCTAACCTGCTCAGCAGGCCTCGCGGGAACCTCTGCCTGAACATTTTTTCGATTGCCGCTGTGGGCACGCATGTAGAACTCGCGCAGGATTTTACGCGCATCATCATCCACACTGACATATTTCTGGCCACTTGCCTCCAACTCACGGAGATAATCAATCAATGGGGCAGCAGCTGACATAGCTTATGCAAACCACAGCGCGGCAAGGACATCACGCACAAAATGATCTTTGTTCATAGAATGCCCCCGGCTCTGATGATTACCTCTTGAAATACCATCCGCTTGACCTATGTAGGTGCCGCGTAACCGCCTCCCCCCACGCATGAGATTTTTCAGTAAAAGCCTCAGCTTCGCCATCGCAGCCGCTACCATTGCTGGCATTGCCGAGCTTGATGGAGCGGTTAAATATATCGAGCCAAACCATACCACCGAGCTCTTCGCGCTGGAACACATTCCCTTACCTCGCCACAGCATGCAGGATCTGGCCAACGCACTGCTCGTAGCTGCCCAGCGGAAACATGACGGCTCCGCGACTCACCAGCAGGCAACAGGCAGACTACTGCTACTGGCCATGCAGCTTGAGCCCCACAACAAGCGCGCGTTCGATATAAGCAAAGCCCTGGCATCAGGCAAGAGCTTCCCTGCGCCCGCAGGCCAGCTGCTGCAGAAATCCCTCTTGGAGGTAGACGCCTACCAACTCCTGCTCTCCAAACCGGAAGCCGGCGAGCAGGCCAACATGCTGGCACTCTACATTGAGGATATCCGCAGTGCCCTCAGACCTGGGGCTGCTCATCGAAAGGACACCACAGACTGGCAAGGGACACTGCCTGCACTCAATGGCTACCAAGTGATCAGCCTCCCCCCCAAAAAAGCACCAGCGCCAAAGAAAGAGCCCAAACCTGTAGAATCCAAACCAACGCCCCCGAAAAAACCTGCACCAGTCAAACCCCTTGCCCCCGGATTTTACCTGGCTAGTCAATCCATTCTCATGCCGGTTATCGTTCTAGAAACCAGCGAAACGACCGGGGAGCGCCCTGGTGAAGAGGGCGAGGACGCAGAGGAGGTTCAAATAGAATCAACAAGCCTCGCCGTAATAACTCTCAAAATCAATCCGTGCAAACCTGAGGAGCTGGCTGCACGTTTCATATCCATGGAGAACACCGACATGGAGATGCCCATGCTCGATGCTCTGCTCAAGGACTGCATCTTCAAAAGACACAGCAAGCTACCCCCCGTCCGAGGCCTGGTTTCCTTCTCAGACATTAACGCCTTCTATGATGACAAACTAAGACTGGCGGCCCCCCTCGCTCTTCTGCTCGAGGCATCGATTAAAAACACGCCTCTCCGGAAGGACCTCTGCTTCCTTGCCAATATCGAGAAAAATGGCAAGGTCACCGAGCCTGAGCACTTTTGGCAGGACCTTGCTAAACTCAGGCAGGCAAGCACTGGCGGCAGACTCATTGTATCCGCTGAAAGCGCGGAGATCATGCAGCAGGTTCTCGTTTATGAGGAACCGGATTTTTTCACCCGCTGGGAAGTGTTCACCGCCACCGATATTGAAGAGGCCCTTGCTGCAGCAGCCCAAAAGAGCCCACCTGACATTCTTAAAGCCACGGAACTGTTCACCAGCATTCAAAATATCGCCATGGAAAATGACGTCGCGCCCCTGGTTACCGGTCGCGCTGTGAGGGAGCGTTTACGAGAGATTGAGGAGCTCGCCCCCGGACATCTTTCCGCTGCCATGTTGCTTTTACAAGGTGGAGGCAAAAGACCCATGCACCTCAATGAAAGAGTCCTTGCCCTCGAATTAAGCCCCATCATCACGGAACTGCGGGATGTAATGGTTGCACAAGCAGAGCAAACCGACATCGAGACACTTGAAAAAACGCATGAACAAGCACGTGAGGCCCTCGATACGCTCCTGCCCTTGATTGAACCTGGCGATAATGAGTTCTATGAAGACACCCTCGATCTGACAAAAAATTTTCGTAAACTGGCATCAGCCTATAAGCGCATTGAGAAACGCTCCAACAACCAATCGGCCACAGACAAAGCCGCCGAGCTCTTTACCGAAATGCAGGCTCAGAGCGAGGCGCTCACCGAGCTTGCAAACGAGCTTCAAAAACGGCCGACTACTGACGAGGCGATCGAACAGGAGTGATCTTTGGCTGGCCTGCAAGTTTGATGCACCTGGCACATGGTTTTGATGAGTGGTGCCCTCAGGATCTCTGCCCAATCATATCAATGAATCCTGACGTGGGTTTTTGCGATTGCAATGGGATTACTCTCCATGGATATTACGGCACTGATCCACGTGATACAGCTTGTTCAACCCTTAACATACTCCTAACATGAATGACGGATTCCGGCGCTTCCTTGTCCTCTTGGCTGTCTTCGTTTTGGCCTATCTGGCGGTGTCCATCGCCCTTAAGGTGCAGAACCGGGATATGGAGCCCGTTGAGGATGAACAGGTGACCCTGCGCCTGAGCCCTTTGCTCAGGGATGATCAAGTGAAAATTCTCGAGGCCTTTAATCGCGCGAGTGCGGAGCTGGTTGAAGCTGTTGTTCCCTCTGTGGTGAGTATCAATACCGAGGGCAAGAGAAGAGTGCGTATACGGGATGTCTTTGGCCGTGCGTGGTCTTATTCAGAACCTGTTCAGGGCCAGGGCTCTGGAGTCATTGTCTCCAAGGAGGGTCACGTGCTTACCAACGAGCACGTCGTTCGTGGCTATCCCAGTATCAGACTTACCCTGCATGACGGCACTGAATATTCCGCCCGGGTCATTGGAACAGACAAAGCAGCAGACATCGCCGTGCTTAAAATTGATGAAGACGGTCCGTTTCAAGCACTCAAGTTTGGCAACTCCACCGACATCAAGGTGGGCCATGCCGTTTTCGCCATTGGCAATCCGTTCGGTATAGGCAAGAGCGTTACGGAGGGCATCATTTCTGCGATTGAGCGCCCCGTCTCTGACAGTGAGGTTCCCCTGCTTCAGACCTCCGCGCCCATCAACCCGGGCAACTCCGGCGGACCACTCGTTAACGTTCGAGGTGAAATCATTGGCATCAATGCCCGCATCTATTCCACCGACCAGCGACACCCGGGATTCCAGGGAATTGGGTTTGCCATTCCATCCAATGATGCGAGGAGAACCATGGAGGCAATTCTCGCAAAGAAACGCCCCGGATTTCTAGGCCTCGCACTTCAAGATATCAATGCACCAGTTGGAGTCCGTGTCGTTTACCTAGCTCCTGACTCCCCCGCCATCCAAGCGGGCATCGAAATTGACGATGTTATCATCAGCTATGAAAACGAGACCGTGGAAAACATGAGTCAGCTCATCAACCTGATCCAGCGCAGCCAAATCGGTGGCGTGGTTACACTCGAGATTTGGCGCAACGGCAACAAGCTCACGCTGGAAGCCACCATTGGCAATGCTGAGGCCTTCGGCATGCAACAGCAATAACTCAACAGTGGCACCTCGAAGCCCGCTGGCATGACCTCATGAAATGCTCTCCTAATATGCTGAGTATGGCACGGCTTCCGGAGCATTTTTCTCTTTGCCCGACCATGTTTTACCATCCGCCTTGTTCTGCATACCCTCACCCAAACGCTCTATATCCCGCCCCATGCCAATGAAAGTGTTACATGAGCAAAATGCGAACAATGTCATCATGCCGAGGAGAGCAAAAAAGATTTTTTTCATGCAGACGATCATGACCCAGGCAAGCTGGATTTTCAATCGCTTAATTTTTGCATTTGGTCATTGTTTCTCCGCGGAAAGCGCAAACATACGGGAGCCCGGCAAACTTTGCGCCGGACCAAATCTTTGACGCATTCCTCGCACCATTGCCAGCCAACAGACCTATCCAACAGATCTATCCTAAACCCAAGTCAATACAGAGGTGAAACCATACGTTAAACTAGCAGAATGCCAAACACCGGAGGGAGAGCCTCTGGAGCTTATCGAACACGATGGCACCTACATGATCTGCTCCCGGGGGGAGCAGCTGATGACCTCCTTTTCCCACGGCTCAGAGGAAACCTTGGCTGAACTTGCCTGCTCACCTTTTCGCCCTGTGAACCAACCATGCATCCTCATCGGCGGTCTTGGCATGGGCTACACACTTGCAGCAGCGGTAAAAACCCTGCCCGGCAAACGCGCAAAATTCATCGTAGCAGAGCTGACATCGGCGATCGAAACCTGGAACCGCACCCACCTTGCTCACCTCCACCCGGGTTTACTGGATGACGAGCGCATCACCATTAAGATCAAGCCGGTACAAAAACTCATTCGCCAGGCACAAGGCGAGTTTCACGCAATCCTTCTGGATGTGGACAATGGCCCCTCCGCTTTTCACGGTAAAAACAATGACTCCCTCTACTCACTGGGTGGTCTACGCGAGATCCACCAGGCCCTGAAGGGCGGCGGAATACTTGCAGTGTGGTCCGCCCGCTCCGACAAGGCATTTACCAAATTACTGCGCAAGGCAGGTTATGACGTCAGCGAGAATACAGTGGCCGCAGCGCACAAAGGCAGCAAACGAAGAACCCATACCATTTGGCTCGCCAGGAAAAAATTCTCCTGAAAAAATTCACTTCTCACTTAACCTGTCTTTATTCAGGGTAGTTCCTTCATCTCCATTTCCGTCATGCGCCATTTCATTCTATGCATCATTCTTTGTCTCCCAAACCTGGCCGCAGAAGACTACACGGTTGAGCCCGGGAAGTTCAGTGTGGTGACCCCTCTGGAAGCAACTTTTTTGCCCTCAGACTCAGTGGCGGTCAAAATCAACCCGGAGGAATGGACAGACTTCACCATCACTTCCCTGGTCGAGCATGGTTCAAACGTCAGCAAAGGCAGCTCCCTGATCGATATTGACTCACGTGCCCTGGACAAAAAAATAAGCGCGCTTGAGCAGTCCGTTCAGCTCGGCGAGCTCGAGCTTGCGCAAAAAAAACAAGACCTTCAACAGCTCGAGATTACCACACCGCGAAGCCTGGAGGCATTCGCCCGTGGCGAACGTGAGACAGCCGAGGATCTCCAACACTACATAAGCACACACCAGGCGCTCGAAGTGGAGCGCGCCCAACGCAGTGTCACCCGAGCTGAGTTCTCCCTTGCCAGTCAGGAGGAAGAGCTCGGGCAACTACTCAAGATGTATGATGAGGACGGTAAGACTGAGGAGACTGAGGAGATTATTCTCAAGCGCGCACGCTACTATGTGGAATATGCCAAGTTCTCGCTGGAAAGCGCCCGCAAGGAAGCGGACTGGGAATTGAAGACAGAAATCCCGCGCAGACTTGAAGCCAAAAAACGTGCCGCTGAAAATGCCCGCATCGCAAACGCGGAGGCTCAGCAAAAACTTCCCAGAGAGCTCAACATCAAACAACAGGAGACAGCCAAAGCCATCAAGGACCACGAGGAGGAAAAAGACAAGCTCGCCAAGCTCAGAGCTGACCGGGCAATGATGGACATCAAAGCCCCCACCGACGGCATTGTCTACTACGGCGAGATCAAGGAAGGCAAATGGATCCCAGATGCGGCCGCCAAGCTGCTGCAAGTCGGCAGCAAGCTCAGGGCTCACACAACCTTGATGACGATCATTCCCAAGAGTACTCAAGTTGAGCTTTATGCATTGGCAAGTGAAGACCAACTCTCGAGCATTAGTAGCGGGGCAACGGGTTACGCCACCGCCAAAAAAAGCCCGCTCAAAAGCTTTCCAGTAAAAGTTAGCAGCGTTGCCTCCTACCCATCCACCAAGGGAACGTATCTTACCAGGCTCGCCGTTGAACTGCCTGCTGACACGGTGGTGGCGCCCGGCACCAAGGCGAACGTAAAGATCATCACCCACAGCATGGATCAGGCACTCCTGGTACCCCTCGATTACGTAAAAACAGAGGACAACGGAGATCACACGGTCCAAGTCAAACTCGCTGACGGTAACACCTCTACCCGCAGTGTGACAGTGGGCGTGGCTAACGAGAAGTCAGCTGTGATCACCGGGGGCATCGAGCAAGGCCAGGTTCTTGTAAAATGAGTCCACAGACCAATGGGTGATCAAACCCATCGAAACAGGACCACGATCAAATGTCTAGATTGCTACTCATCGCCGGTATCCTTGCAACCTCGTTTGGCACTGTAGAGAGCACTCCCGAGGGAAGCATCGAGGCAATCAACCACTCGATTGAACGCGGTGTCGATTTTCTCCTCACTCACCAGAATGACGACGGCTCATGGGGGGATGCAACGCGCACGAAGGGGCTCAACATTTACGCTCCTGTTCCTGATGCGCATCAAGCGTTCAAGGCCGCCAGCTCTTCCCTCGCCCTGCACGGCCTGCTGGAAAGTGGTGACCGGCGACCAGCAACCCTGGCATCCATCGCCAGGGGTGAACAGTGGCTGCTTGAAAACCTTCCCGGTCTGCGCAACATCAATCCCCGGGCCACCTACAACATCTGGGCTCATGCTTACGGCCTGCGCGCACTGGCTTCTCTCTACAGCTTTAACGACGAGCCGGCCAAACGAGAGGAATACCGTCGCCAGGCACTCATCCAGATCGAGCGACTTCAACGGCACGAGGACATCAACCGTGGCTGGGGCTATTATGACTTTCAGGATATCACCGCAAGGCCCTCAGGGCTCACCATGAGTTTTACCACTGCCACCGCCTTGCTCGCGCTGCACGATGCTTCCGAGACGATGGCTATTGACCTGCCCTCTGAGATGATCCGGCGAGCTGTCAAATCCATCCAACTCCAGCGTAACCCTGACTTCTCCTACACCTATGACTTCAGACACCGCTGGTCACCTCGGCGACCCATCAACCGACCGGCCGGGTCCCTCGGGCGCTCCCAGGCATGTAATGCCGCACTGAGAAAGTTTGGCGACACCTCTGTCACCGACAGCGTGATCAGCACATGGTTGCAGAGGCTTTTTGATCGTCAGGGGTGGCTGGATCATGGGCGCAAACGGCCCGTACCTCACGAAGCTCCCGCCGCAGTCTCAGGTTATTTTTACTTTTACGGGCATTATTATGCGGCTGAATGCATAGGGCTCTTGCCTGCCGAGCAGCAGCCGCAATGGAAGCAAAAACTGGCGGCCACCATCATTTCCAAGCAAGAGAAAAACGGCTGTTGGTGGGACTACCCCCTTTACAACTACCACTACGCCTATGGCACCGGCTACGCTCTGGCGACCCTTGCACGCTGCCGCTGATGCGGAAAGATCTCGCCAACCTCAACGTTTTGCCTGATAGGCAAATTCTGGGTCAAAGAGCATCAGCTCAATATGCTTTCTAGTGAGAGCCCCCATCGTGTTACACTCACTGAATTTGTCTGAGCCATGAATGCGGTTGAGCCCGTTTCTGAGCCTGACAATGTTTTCCATGGGCGCCAGATCCTCCCGCTCCATCGTGCGCAACAATGCCTGCAGCCGCGACCGTTCAGCTCTGGCGCGCCTGGCCATTTGAGTTCGCTCTTCCTCCGCATACTGAGCGATGGTCTTGCGATTCATTTCCCGGAAGCTCAAGCGCGTCACGCTCTTGTTGCTGTCAAAGTGATAAGCCATATAGGCCTTCGCCCTGCCCTGATAGCTTTGCTGATCAAAGTCGATGGGCCTGACCCGGTATTGAACAGCTTCAAAGTCGGGCGTGACCTCCAGCACATAGTTCACAGAACGCATGTCCCCCAGCAGGCGAATGAAACAGCGCTCATTGAATTTCACAAACTCCTTGGCCAGCCGCACTTTGTTGATCTCCGGCTTGGGTAAATACTGGTCGATGAAAACATCCCCGGGCACACCCGCGATGTGCTCCTCAATGAGAGTATTGCCCCGGGCAAGATAATTGATTCGATCGGGGGAGAGAATGTGCTCAAGCTCCAAACCGTAGATACGGGAGGCATCAGCGTGTTTCACATAAAAGTAATCCGAGTTATCGTTGTACTGGTTGGTGATCCTGATGCGGAATGGCCGTGAATTGCCAAACTCGCCAAAATCGATGCGATCAACAATCAAGTGCTCGTGATAGGCCGATTCACCTCCCGCCTTCAGCGCAGAGTAGATCTTAGTCAGCTGCGGCCGAAGCTCCATCATCACCTCCGGAGGATACATCACCGTAAGCCAGAGCGTTTCCCTGCCGTTGGGGTCCTCATAAGGGATGGATCCGGTGAAGCGCAGCAGATCATCGTAAACCAGGGGAATACTGGAATAGCGCCCAAAGTGATAGAGATACTGTCCAAGCCAGGCCGTGGCCTCATAATGGATCTTCTTGCGAGAAATCATCGCTGGCAGCGTGACAGGCTCTTTACCAGACATCAAATGCAATCAGGAAAATCGGTCAATTCAACCAAGATACTCCAAACGGAGGCCTCCTCTCCAAATCGAGGCCAAAATAACCACCCATCAGCTGGCTCATACTTGGGCGGGGATTCTCTTGACGGGGCATATAGGCGCCCCCTAGTATCACACCCGACTCAGGCGAGGGATGGCATTCCCGCCCTTTTCACTACAACCAACCAATACTACCGTGGATCTTAAGGAAATTCGTAAAATCGTCGAGCTGATGGACCAGCATGAGCTCAGCTACTTCCACCTCAAGGAAGAAGGAGTGGACCTGAAAATGAAAAAGGGCGCTGACATCGTGCAAGTAGCGCAAGCTGCAATGCCAGCTGCTCCTGCCGCACCCGCTGCAGCACCCGCAGCTCCCAGTGCCGGTGGTGAGGCCCCTGCTGCAGATGCTCCGGCGGGCAATGAAATCACCGCTCCCATGGTAGGCACATTCTACGCCGCTTCTTCTCCGGATGCAGCTCCCTATGTCAATGTGGGTGACACCATTAGTGAGGGGCAAACCATTTGCATTATTGAGGCGATGAAAGTGATGAACGAAATCAAGGCGGAGACCTCAGGTACCGTCACCGCTATCGTTGCCAAGGACGGCGAAGCCGTGCAATTTGGTGACGCCCTCTTCCGGGTTCAGTAATAGTACATTATCCGCGCTGATTCTTCGGTGCTTGTCACCCTCTGACATCATTATCCATGTTTAAGAAAGTCCTTGTCGCTAACCGTGGAGAAATTGCTCTCCGTATCATCCGTGCGTGCCGTGAGCTCGGCATTTCATCCGTCGCTGTCTACTCCGAAGCTGACGTGGATTCCATGCATGTTCAACTTGCCGATGAAGCCGTTTGTATTGGCCCCGGCCCCAGCAAGGACAGCTACCTGAAACCAGACCGCATCATTGCAGCGGCTGAGGTCACGGGTGCCGATGCCATCCACCCCGGCTATGGATTCCTCTCTGAAAACGCCCGCTTTGTCGAAATCTGCGAAAGCTGTAAGATCAAATTCATTGGCCCCTCTGCCGAGGTCATTCGCCAAATGGGTGACAAGAACACCGCGCGGGCCACTGCTGTTGCCAACGGTGTTCCGGTAACTCCAGGCTCGGAGGGTATTCTGGAATCCGCAGAACATGGTCTCGAGCTGGCCAGGGAAATCGGTTTTCCGGTAATGATCAAGGCCACTGCCGGCGGCGGTGGCCGCGGCATGCGCCCCTGCATGTCGGAAGACGAGTTCATTGAGATGTACAACCAGGCCAGCCAGGAAGCCATCACCTGCTTTGGCAATGGTGACTGCTACCTCGAGAAACTCGTACTCAAGCCACACCACATTGAGATCCAGGTTATTGGTGACACTCATGGCCACTTCGTCCAGCTTGGTGAGAGGGACTGTTCCATGCAGCGCCGCAACCAGAAAATCATCGAGGAGTGCCCATCTCCACTCATCTCTGATGAACTGCGCACCAGAATGGCCGAGGCTTCAGTCCAGCTCATCTCTTCCATTGGCTATGAGAATGCCGGCACCATCGAATACCTCGTCGACGACAAGGCCGAAAACTTTTACTTCATGGAGATGAACACCCGGATACAGGTTGAGCATCCTGTCACCGAGGAAGTCATGGGCTGTGAGCTCATCAAAGAGCAAATCCGTGTTGCATCGGGTGAGTCCCTGTCTCATCACGTACTGAACCTCAATCCCCGTGGCCACTCCATCGAGTGCCGCATCAATGCCGAGGATCCCTACAATAACTTTGCGCCAAGCCCCGGGACCATCAGTCTCTACTACACCCCTGGAGGCAAAGGAGTTCGCGTCGATAGCCATGTTTACTCAGGCTACAGCGTGCCTCCGCACTATGACTCCATGATCGCCAAACTCATTGTCACCGCGTCGACACGTGAGATCGCGATCCAACGCATGAAACGTGCTCTGTCTGAATTCAAGATCGAGGGTATTAAAACCACCATCCCGTTCCAGCTTGAGATCATGAACCACCCCGACTTCGTCAACGGCCACTACGGTATTGAATGGGTGGGTGACTACATCAAGGAAACACAGGGCTAAACGCGAGCCCAGGTTAGCCCCCCCAGCAGTGGGCTCTTACTGCCAGACTCCGAGCTCAATGAGCTGTCTCTCGGCCTGCGGCTCCCAGCCGCGGTTAGCCACCGGTGACGCCGGTGAAGGATGCAGAATCTTGCCTGTCTTGAATTCCCTGTCCCCGAAATACTCTTTCACGGTTTCGCGTAACTTCTGCTCCGCATAGGCACCAACACCAATGAGCCACTCTGGTTCGGTCGCAGCGATTACCGCAGCAAGATGCTTGCGGCACGCCTGCTCCACGGGCTCCATCTCTGCCTTGGGCAGCTTGTCAGGCGTGATGTTTTTACCCGTTTCCCCCATCCATACCAGCGGACAATAATTGGCCACAAAGTGGTCGCGGAAAAAATCCTCCGCGTTGGGAAACTTCGCCGCAAACAAGCCCCACAGGCGGCGCCCGCTCACCTCTGACCTGCTACACTCGAAGCCCTCAACGGGACGCTTCGGGTGCTCGTTCTCTGGCTTTTCCACAGGGCCTGATATACCCATCCAGTCACGCACCAGGGAAATCTCACCAAAGGGCACACCTGTTTGAGCCATCCCCCATGGCCCCGGGTTCATGCCGAGCATGATCACCCTCTTCTGCCCAGCACCATACTTACGCAAATAGTCACAATGCCTCTCCCACGCATATTCCGTGGGCAGATAGACATGGCTTACAGGCTCCTGAAAACGCAGGGGCTTGAGTGTTTTCACCAGCTCGGCAGCGGCATCCATCAGTATTTTGCCACTTGATTTTATGGAATCAGGCATGGCCCCATCACACACAGAAACTCCTTAACTTCAAACTTCAAACTTCAGCTTCTTGCCCTACACTGCCGGCCCACCCGATGCCCATTGATCTCCCCATAAGCGCTGATTCCATTTTCATCTATGGCTACTTCCTGTGCCTGATGCTCATGGTGACTGTGCTTCCGGCCTCTCTCTACTTGCGCCGCAAGTCCCCTTCCATCAGGTGGCACCAGAAAGGTCTGGTGCGCACGGACGAGATCAATGTCTTTGATCTCCTTGGCTTGGCCATCTTCTTTTGCATCTACGCTGCCTTCCTGCTGGATTATCTCAACCCTCCTCCCCTTGATAGCAAGGGCAACCCCAAGGAGGTCAACATCACTCCGTTCATTCTGGCTATCGGCATGATCGTGCAACTGGTGCCCCCGATGCTCGTCGCCGTCTTGCTGGTGTCCCGAGGTGTAAGCTTGCCAAGGTTTCTCGGGCTGAAATGGAAGCATGCACGCTATCTATGGGTCGTAACCCCGGCGGGCGTTGTCATTGCCTATTTGTTCCTCTTCTGTCTGGAGTTATACGGATACAGCGCATGGCTCGAGCACTACTTCGGCAAGGATGCCAAGCTACAGGAGACCGTCAAAACCTATCAGGAGTCCAATGCCGTGGCCATACGCGCCATGATCGCCATCAGTGCCATCGTGGTCGCCCCCGTGGCGGAAGAAATCGTTTTCCGTGGCTATATCTACACAGCAACCAAGCGCTTCTCGAGCCGGATCTTTGCCACTATTCTCTCTTCACTCTTTTTTGGGGTCGTTCATTTCAATGTCACCGCGCTCATCCCCTTGGTATTCCTCGCCATTATTCTCGCCCTGTCCTACGAACTCAGTGGGTCCTTATGGGCTCCCATTTCCATCCACGCCTTGTTTAACGCCAGCCAGATCTTTTTTCAGGAAGTGCAATTCCACTACCAACCGTGATGCGTATCAGCCGGCAAAACATAATCTTCCTGCTTCCAGCACTCGCATTGAGCTGCTGTGGCAAACGTGAGCTCTCTGAGAACAGTATACCTGAACCTCAGCAGGTGGCCACGGAGGCAACGGACAAGAATCACAACGACCTCCACGCCAGCCTCGCCAAACTACCCGGCCAGAATGCCATCTCGCAGCGCTGTCAAGAGTGCCACAAGGACATCCACCACCACTGGCAAAAATCCCACCACGGCCAGGCCAACCGGCTGCTCGACCTCGCTCTCGACAGTGAGCCCTTTGCCAATAAGAAGTTCGATGGTGTGGAAAAATGGCGTTTTCACAAGGAGGGGGAAAAACTCACCGTCACGGCCAATGACAAGGAGCACAACGCCGGCATGGCGATCGGGGTGGACCCATTGGTTCAGTATCTGGTCGCTGCCAGTGGTGGCCGCTGGCAAACCCCGAGTGCCGCCTGGGATCCGCACCAAAAAGAATGGTTTGATGTCTTCGGTGGTGATCAGCGCACCGAGGCGGACTGGGGCCACTGGTCTGGGCGCGGCATGACCTGGAATACCCAGTGTGCCTGGTGCCACATGACCGACTACCAGAAAAACTACGACATCAAGTCCGACACCTACAACAGCCAGTGGAGCGAAATGGGCGTTGGCTGCACCCAGTGCCACGGCGACGTAGCAGACGAGCCACACGCGGAATCAGGCTGCCTGATCGACATCCCGAAGCATCGGGAGATGAAGAAGGCCAATCCCGACCTAGTCTTTGAAAACTGTGCGACCTGCCACAGCCGCCGTGCAGCCTATGACGACAACTTCCATGTCGGTGCCAAGTTCGGTGATCACTTCCACCTCCAGCTTCCCACCCAGCCCCACCTCTACTATGCGGACGGGCAAATACTGGATGAAGACTACGTCTGGACATCACTGCGCATCAGCAACATGGGCCATAAGGGTGTGCGCTGCTCGGACTGCCATGACCCGCATAGCAACCAGCTCAAGCTGCCGCTGACCAACAATGCCCTGTGCATGTCCTGCCACTCGGGCGGCTCCAATGGGCGTATCAGTGGGGCCACCATCATCGACCCGGTCAGCCACAGCCACCACTTCAACGTCGGCAAGCACAACGATGTCGGCTCAGGTCACTCCTGCGTGGACTGCCACATGACCGAGACCACCTACATGGGCCGTGACCACCGCCGCGATCATGGCTTCCACGTACCCGATCCCATACTCACCAAGGAGCACAACATCCCCAACGCCTGCAACAAATGCCACACCGACCAGGACACAGACTGGGCCATCAAGTGGACCAAGGAGTGGTATGGCGACAAACTACACAGCCCTGAGCGCAAACGCCAGCGTGCGCGCACCCGTGCCATAGCTGACGTCTATGCCGGCAACACCAACAGCCCGGAAGGTTTACTGGCTGCCCACGACAACGAGCCCAACCCGTACTGGCAAGCCTCCCTGCTGCAGATCATGCAGGTCTTTGCCACCGACCCGCGCGTCCAGCAAGCAGCCCGTCAGGGAGTGCACAGCGAGGAATCCATTGTGCGTGCCGCTGCCTGCCAACTGCTTGAGTTCAGCCCGGAAAGCGGGCCATGGATAGAGCCCATGCTACAGGACCCCGTCAAGGAAGTGCGCATGGCTGCCGCCTGGGCGTGGCGCACGCGTTTGTCTCAGCAATCAGCCATCCTCAAAGAGCTTAAGGAAACCAGCGAGTTTTCCGCGGACCAACCTACCGGAGCCATGCGTATGGCACAGCTTGCCTCCGAGTCCAACAACCTCGAGGAGGCAGAAAAGTGGATGCAAAAAGCCATTTCCCTGGATCAGACATCACCGAGAACTCACGAGTACTATGCGATTCTCCTCGGCCAGATGGGCAGGCCCAAAGAGGCACTCACACAGCTCGAGACCGCAAGCAGACTCGATCCACAAAACGGCCACCTGCTCCATCTGCAGGCCCTGACCTACGCCGAGCTGGGCGACCTTGCCAAGACAGAACAACTGCTGCGCCAAGCTATTGAAATCAGCCCCGGCCACGCGCAGGCGCACAAAAACCTGGGCCTGCTACTCGCTGGTCAAAACAAACTCGATGCTGCCATCAACTCGCTGCGCCAGGCCGAACAGCTCGAGCCGGGTGACCCCTCCATCCCCTACGCCCGCGCCACCATCCACCTGCGTAAGGGGCAAAAAATGGAAGCCTTCGAGGCCTGTCGCAATTGCCTGGGCATTGATCGCAACTACCAGCCGGCAATCCAGCTGCTGCGTCAGATCGGCAATCCCGGTGCTCCCACCGGGCAGTAGGCCGCATCACCGCGAGTCGCAAAAGTGCAATTTCTTGTCGCAATTTTCTGATACTCAGCAGGGCCCGGACTCGTAAATAGAATCATGTTTTCACAACGCATGGTTAGCATTGCACGGCGCATCGCTCTCTCCCTTGTCGGCCTCTCCCTCGTCGGCAGCTCTCTTGCCGAGTCTGATCAAAACCCTGTAACACGCGGCACCGCCTCGGTGGAATTTGGCACGGTCAAGGGCGGGGAGGAAATGATCGCCACCTCGGGCACGCGCAAGATCAGTGGCGTCTATCCCCACCTGACCACCTACTCGCAGAGCCGCAAGGATGGCAAATTTTTCAAGGACGGGCACGAGGAGTGCGGCATCGGCGCGGTGATCCCCTGGGCGGACAAGCTGTGGATGATCACCTACGCACCCCATAAACCGCGCGGCTCTGACCACAAGCTCTACTCCATCGACAAGGATCTTAACATGACCATCCATGCCGAGAGTGTCGGCGGCACACCCGCTGCAAGGATGATCCACGAGGAGTCCCAACAACTCTTCCTAGGCCACTACGCCATTGATAAGGCCGGTAAGGTGCGTGCCATTGATCCCGGCAAAATGCCTGCCAGGGTCACCGCCATCATGCGCCACCTCACCGACCCGAAAAACTACGTGTATCTCTACGATATGGAGAACATGTTTTATGAGGTGAATGTGCACACGCTGGAATTTAAGCTTCTGTTCAAGGATCCCATCCCGGGCTACCACGGCAAGGGTGGCTTCACCTCCCAGGGCAAGGTGGTGGTCAGCAACAACGGCGAGACCAGTGGCAAGCTGGACCGCAATAAACACTGGCAGGTTTCCAAAGAGTTCGCCAACAAAGGTCCTGAGGACCGTGGCTGCCTCGCCACTTTTGACGGCGAGAACTGGGAAATTATCGAGCGCCGCCAATACACCGAGGTCACCGGCCCCCAAGGTGTCGCTCCCACTGCTAAGGGTAAAGATGATCCCGTCTGGACGATTGGCTGGGACAAACGCTCGCTACGCCTGCAGGTGATGGAGAATGGAGAATTCAAAAC
>JBNACB010000036.1:0-18469 GCA_049632765.1 Akkermansiaceae bacterium
TGGAATCGCTAGCAATCCAGCCGGTCAGCGGGGAGTGAGAAGCCTGTCCAGATAAAGCTGGCTAAACAAAGCAGAATATCACGTGCTGTTTGCCCATCATTGTTTTGTTAGAATAAGGGTGTAGATCTGAGATTCTAACAAAAAACTTTTGACGGCCATTGTTCTGTTAGATAAGCATTCCTACATGATTCATGCACTGCTCTCTCTTGCTACGTTTTTTCTCATCATTGCACCCAGCGTTTCTGCCAAGGAGTGGTTGATTTACGATCGCTGCGAGTTGGTCGATGACGAGTATTACGATGGTGACAGTTTTTCAGTGAAACCGCTCACTGGTTACACCTACTTGTTTCGGCTCTACGGTGTGGATTGTCCGGAAACAGATGACCGCTTCGAGTCACGTCTCACAGAACAGGGAAAAGATTTTAAAGTGAAGCAGGAAGATTTGCTGAAGTGGGGAGAAAAGGCCGCTGAATTCACACGCGCATTTCTGCAAAAACCGTTCAGGGTATACACCCAAAAAATCAAGGCCGATGGCGTTAGCGGCAAATCACGTTACTATGCCATTATTGTCAACGATGAGGGTGAGAGGCTCGACGAGGCCCTTGTGCGGGCCGGGCTTGCGCGGGCACATGGCATGGGAGCGGAGTGGGACGAACCCATGTGGGAGGGCGAGCTGGCGAAATTTCCCCGCAGGACGACAGCGAGCCGCTATCTCACTAGTTTGCGTGTTCTTGAAAAAAGAGCGAAACGCGAAAAGGTGGGCATTTGGGGGCGGCAGTAGTAGCCAAGATACTATCAATTTTCGATTGCTGTTGTAGCACGGGATAACAATGTCGCCGTCTTTTGGCGTGAGCCCAGAGGGCATTGGGATTTGATTTATTTGATTAAGCATGCTTTAATATCAACATGAGCTTGCCTGGCTTCACCCTTGCTGTGATGACTCTGTGTTCGACGGTTGTACTGTTGAGCTCGTGCTCTTCCCAACTCAGGGCCAAGGAGCGATACGTGGCCCATCGCTTTGATTACGGAAAAACGGCCTATATAAGCCCGAGTGGTAAAGCTGTGGCGCCGCCACGTGCACCCCGGCGAGTTAAGCGCATGATTGAGGCTGCCAACTCCTTAACGGGGAAGCCCTATATATATGGAGGAGGTCACCGTAGTTTTTACGACAGAGGGTATGACTGTTCAGGGGCGGTATCTTACGTTCTCCACGCCGGAGGTAAATTGGATCGCCCTCTCGTCTCACAAAACTTCTTTGACTACGGCAAAAAGGGTTACGGTGACTGGGTGACCATCTATGTGCGCAAGGGCCATGTCTTTATGGTCATTGCCGGTCTTCGCTTTGATACAGGAGGCACCTGGACGTCCACGGGGCCACGCTGGAAACCTGAGCGCCGCGGGGTGAAAGGGTATTACGTGCGCCATCCGAGCGGCCTCTGAAGTACGAAATCCTTCTTGATTATCGCCGCTGAGTGCCTACATGTTCACGCCCAGCGCGCAGCTATTGGGATATCAGAAATGGCGCACCCAATGCCTCGCGTTATAAACAACTCAACTCCACTTCTGTGGCGGACGCCCTATGCCCAAGGTATTTATCAAGACATACGGATGACAAATGAACGAACGCGACTCCGAGCAGGTTGCCCGGATGTTCGTGGAGGGAGGGTACACGGTCACCCCGGAGGAGAAGGAGGCAGACGCCATCCTCGTGAATACCTGCAGTGTACGTGATCAGGCTGAACAAAAGGCGCTCGGCAAGATGGGTATGATGGGTGTGCACAGGCAGCGCAAACCACACGTTGTCTATGGCTACATGGGCTGTATGGCTCAGAGCCGTGGATCTGAGTTATTCCAAAACATTCCCCACCTGGATGTCGTGGTCGGCACCCAGAAATATCACAAGGTTTTTGAATACGTGGATGGTATCCTCAAGAGGCGCATGGAGATGCGTATGGATGACCCCTTGTATTCACTCAGCGGGGAGAGTGTCTGCGATATCGAGGAGGAAAAAGACAGCCAGAACACCATCCGCGATCACGTTACCCAGGAGAATCAAGCCACAGCCTTTGTTTCCATTATGCAGGGCTGCAACATGCGCTGTTCATTCTGCATTGTTCCCGACACCCGGGGCAAAGAGCGCGGCCGCCCAATCACCGACATTGTCGAGGAATGCAAACAACTCGTTGGTAAAGGCGTCAGGGAAGTCACGCTCCTCGGCCAGATCGTGAACCTCTATGGACGCACTGAGTTTGACAAGGTGGATGGCAAGTCGCCCTTTGTGCAGTTGTTGGAGGCAGTTCATGAAATTGATGGCTTGGAGCGTATTCGTTTCACATCCCCGCATCCGATCGGCTATCGACAGGATCTGGTGGATGCCTTCACTTATCTGCCGAAGCTTTGTAGTCACATCCATTTCCCCATGCAGTCTGGCTCAGACAGCATCTTGCGCCAAATGCGCCGGCCCTACAAGCATGCCAAGTTTGTTGAGATCTGCGAGAACATGAAAAAAGCGCGGCCGGATCTGGCGATCACCACGGATATTATTGTCGGGTTCCCGGGCGAAACCGAGGAGGACTTCCAGGCAACTGTCGATACTGTGCGCCAGCTAGAGTTTGATAACGCCTTTGTATTCCGTTACTCGAAACGGCGCAACACGCCGGCAGCAGAGATGCCCAATCAGATTTCGGAGCGCGTGAAGGAGGAGCGTAACCAGGCATTGCTGGCAGTGGTAAACGAGCTATCGGTAGGCAAGAACCAGGCACTGGTTGGCACCAGGCAGCAAGTTCTATGTACTGGTCCTTCCAAGACCAACAAGGCTCGCCTCACAGGGCGCACCTCACAGAATAAGATCGTGATCTTCGACGGGGATGCCCAGCGTATGACGGGTGAGATATTTGATGTCCTCATTGAGGAGAGCACGGGCTTTTCTCTTTATGGAACCCCGGAGCTGACGTAGAAATAAATCTTTTCACGACCCTGATCAGCTCTAGTATCCAGAACCTTGCTTCCTTGCCCATAGGGCTCTCCCATACCTCTTTTCCAATGCACCCCTACGAAACGATTCCGCTCACCACTATTGGCTACATCCTCGCGGCATGGCTGATAGGCTTGCATTTGTGGATGCTGTGCAAACCATGTGAAAGTCGTGACTTTCTGGTAAAGCTGCCCCGGAACAGGGCCATTGCTCCCTGGTTAATAGGAGCCGGCATGTTCTGGTTCTGGTTGTTGGTGGCCCCCGACGGACTCGGCCCACTGAGTAAGCTTCAGATGGATTTGGGAGAGTTTAACCAGGCCAAGAGGTTGTTGCGTATCCTCATTCCCCTTGCAGCATTCGGAATGATTACATACGTGAAGGAATTTCTCGCGGTGCGTGGTATCGGGCTTCTGGCCCTCATGGCCGCAGCGCCTCTGCTTTACGCAGCCTATCTCGAAGCGCCCGTCTCGCGGCTGTTGGTGCCGATTTACGCATACGGACTTGTATTTGGCGGCCTGTTTTGGGTGGGCATGCCTTATACTCTGCGGGATATGATTACCTGGGTGACGAAAACGGAGGCTCGTTATCGTAATGCAGCCCTTGCAGGCCTCGTTTACGGTGTGCTGGTGCTCGTCTGCACGATGCTGTGGTGGTGATGTCAGCCTCACGGATAGCGTAATGGTGAGATTAGAATCATTCTAAATTTAGGCTTGCCCAGAGGAAAATCGGAGCTAGTTTCCGGTCTCCGGATTCGCAAGAGGACTCCGCCACCTTTCAAGAAGGCCTTCAGGTTACCCCATGGAAAATAAACTCCCAGACAATGGCTACGCCACGCATCCCAAGCTCAGGGGCTTGCGGATGACGCCCCAGCGTAGCCAGGTGTATGAGATACTGATGAGCCACCGCGACCATCCAACGGCTGCAGAGGTCTATGAGCGGGCCAAGTCAAATATGCCGGGGATCTCTCTGGCAACGGTGTACAACTGCCTTGAGGCTCTCGTGCAACATGGTGCAGTGCGGCAGGTGCACTTTGAGCGTGAGTCCTCACGTTACTGCCCGAACCTGACCGCGCACGGTCATTTCCACGACGAGCAGTCCGGCACGGTCATCGATGTGCCCCTGAAAAAGGGCGCAAGTCTCACCGACCTGCTCGAGCTCCCTGAGGGAGTCGAAGTCAACAACATAGAAATTACCCTTACCGGAAAGCTTACCAATTAACCGATCCCAATAATTACCATCCCGATTATATTATGAGCCTAGTCATCAAAGACCTGCACGCCAATGTTGAGGACACCCCTATTCTTAAGGGAGTGAATCTCGAAATTCCCAAAGGTGAAGTCCACGCCATCATGGGCCCCAATGGATCTGGTAAATCCACTTTGTCCAAAGTGATTGCTGGACATGAGGACTATGAGGTTACTTCTGGTTCGGTTACTCTGGATGGCCAGGATATTCTAGATTTAGACGTTGATGAGCGCAGTCGTGAGGGGATTTTTCTGGCATTCCAGTATCCTGCGGAAGTTCCCGGAGTCTCGAACGCCAACTTCATCAGGGCAGCGCTTCAGGCCCGTTTGCCCGAAGGTGAGGAGATCGACGCGGTGGCCTACTATAAAGACCTTTACTCCAAAATGGATGTTTTGGAAATGGACCGCAAGTTTACTGCCAGGGCCGTGAACGAGGGCTTTTCAGGTGGTGAGAAAAAGCGCAATGAAATCCTGCAAATGATGATGCTTGAGCCCAAGTATTGCATTCTCGACGAGACGGACTCCGGTCTTGATATTGATGCGCTTAAGATTGTCGCCAAAGGGGTGAACGCAATGCGCTCACCTGAGCGAGGATTTTTGGTCATCACCCACTACCAGCGCTTGCTTGACTACATTGAGCCTGATCACGTGCACGTTATGCACGACGGACAGATTGTAAAATCCGGTGACAAGCACCTTGCCCTCGAGCTTGAGGAGAAAGGTTACGATTTCCTCAAGGATGAAGGCCTTGTGAACGCCTAGAAAAACACGACATGAGTGCAGAAGCAACCATTGACCAGGAAACCCAGAAGGCGCTCGATATCGACCGCACCAGGGGAGACTTTCATTTTCCCGAGCACCACAAATATGATGCGGGTGTAGGTCTGTCAGCCCACACGGTTGATTACATCAGTGATGTAAAAGAGGATCCGGACTGGGTGCGCGCATTCCGTCATCACGGCCTTAAGACCTTTTTGGAAAAACCGATGCCCACCAACTGGGCAACCAAGGATCTGGAGAATATCGACTTTGATAAGATCCGTTATTATCTTTCCGATGGCCAGAAGCCTAAGCGAAGCTGGGATGAGGTGCCGCCCGAAGTTCTCGAAACTTTTGAGAGGCTCGGTGTTCCCGAGCAGGAACGCGCATTTCTCGCCGGCGTTGAGGCGCAGTATGACTCTGAGGCGGCATACTCCAATGTGAAGGAGGAGCTTGAGAAAGACGGTGTTATTTTTGTCAACTCCACCGAGGGGCTCAAAGAGCATGAAGAGATTTTCCGCCCATGGTTTGGTAAAGTGATTCCAACCGGAGACAACAAGTTTTCGGCCCTCAACAGCGCAGTTTTCTCAGGGGGCTCCTTTATTTACATTCCCAAGGGAGTGAAAGTGAAGCACCCGCTGCAAGCCTACTTCCGTATTAACTCAGAAAACTTCGGACAGTTTGAGAGGACGCTGATCATTGCCGATGAAGGTGCGGAAGTGATGTACATGGAGGGCTGTACGGCACCCAAGTTTGAGACAGCGACACTGCACTCCGCGGTGGTCGAGCTCGTTGCCATGAAGGGAGCCAAGATCCAGTATGTAACAGTTCAAAACTGGAGCTCCAATGTATTCAATCTGGTGACCAAAAGGGGCCTTGCCCACGAAGATGCTGAAGTCAGGTGGATTGACTGTAATATTGGCTCGCGTCTGACCATGAAGTACCCCGGTGTTGTCATGAAGGGAGAGCGTGCCCGTGGTGAGGTGATTTCCATTGCACTTGCCAACAATGGTCAGCATCAGGACACCGGTGCAAAAATGATTCATGCAGCTAATAATACGACCTCCAATGTGATCTCCAAATCCATCTCTGTGGGTGAGGGCCGTTCAACATACCGGGGTCAGGTGCATGTTCCCAAGGGCCTTAAGGGTTGCAAGAACAATACCGAGTGTGACGCGCTGCTGATCAATACCAACAGCCAGACCGATACCTACCCAGCGATTACGGTCCGGGGTAACCAGCACGTCACTCAGCATGAGGCAAGCGTAAGCCAGGTTAGCGAGGAAATGCTCTTTTACATGCAGCAGCGAGGCATTGACGAGGCACACGCAATGAGCCTCGCAGTGAATGGATTCATCAACGATCTGGTTCGTGAGTTTCCCATGGAATACAGCGTTGAGCTCAAGCGGCTCATCGATCTGGAGATGGAGGGTTCGGTGGGCTAAGCACTGCTGGTGTGAGGATAAAGCAACGAAGAAATTTTGTTACCGATGACGACGACAATGACAGTGCCCGCATGGTTTACCGAGAAGCAAGAGGCGGCTCTCAAGGAGTATGAAGCCTTGCCAATGCCAACGCGCAAGGATGAGACATGGAGGTTTGGCAATCTCAAACAATTGGATTTTGACGGGTTTGCGCCCGAGCAAAACAGTAACATTTCCTATGACATCCCGGATCTGCCGGAAGGCGTGATCTGCCTGCCATTTGAGCAGGCCCTGCAGCAGCATGGGGAAATCGTAAAGGAATACTTCATGCGCAGTGAATGCAGGCTCGGGTCTGCAAAGTTTGCTGCACTGCACAAGGCGCATGTTAACAGCGGCCTCTTTGTTCACGTGCCGGATGGGGTCAAGGTGGACGAGCCCATCAGGGTGCACCACGTCATTGGTACAGAGGGTGAGATTGCTTTTCCACATACTCTCATTGTCACAGGGAAAAATGCAGAAGTCAGTGTGATTGATCATTTTGTCAGTGCCGATGAAGAGAATGCCGCCTGGTGCATTGCCGTTAACGACCTGATTGCTGGCGAGGGATCAAAACTCAGCTACTGCGCTATTCAGGAACTTAACCTCAGCAGCCGCATGATCCAGATCAATGCAACCGAGGTAGGGCGAGATGCCCATGCCGTGGGGTTCACTCTCAATACGGGTGCGCAGTGGGCGCGTAATGAATCGATCAGCCTGATGAGTGGAGAGGGAGCACATTCCGACATGCTGTCCTGTTCGATCCCCAGTGGCACCCAGCAGTACGACCAACGCACCTACCAGCATCATGCTGCGCCACATACAAATAGTGATTTACTCTACAAAAACACGCTCTATGGCACTTCCCGGACTATTTTCTCCGGCCTTATTCTCGTAGATGAGGGTGCGCACTACACGGACGCCTACCAGACATGTCGTAATCTGCTCATGGAGGAGACAGCGGAGGCTAATTCCATGCCCGGTCTGGAAATCAATGCAGATCAGGTCAAGTGTTCCCATGGCAGTACTAGTGCAAGCATTAGTGATGAGGAGATTTTTTATCTGCGCGCAAGAGGTATTCAGCCTCGAAAGGCGCGTCGTCTGATCGCCAATGGGTTTTCCGTAGAGGCTGTCGAGCGCATGCGCAACGAGCCTCTCGAAGAAGCCGTGATCGAGGCAATTGATCGAAAATTTGCTTCGATTTCATAGGGGCTACTCCCCAAGTAGTAAATGTGCCTTAGTTGACTTAAAGGTTAGCTACAACAAATTTGTTCATTTTTTATTGAACAAATGGCCAAGACGTGTTGATGTGACACGTGTAAAAGAGGTTGTTTCTCAACTTTCTTTTAAAATCACTATTTTATTACTTTCAAGGGAATGGTTTTGGTCAAAAAATGACCAACTGACCGTGGGCGGATGCGTGTCTGGACGCGGGTGTGGATAATCACGCCCCAGATGATTATAGCCCACTTAATACATTAGTAAGTTGATAAACATACCAATGATTTTTTTCTTGCAATAAGCAGAGTCATGATGCAAACACACACTCCCTTACGCACAGCACTTTGATTCCGTCTCTGCACGTAGCATCCCAAAATCATGAGTGACCCACACGAAAACATCCACCCAGAGTTCAGCAGGCAATTAGCCCGTGAGAGCAAGGAGAAGCTGCTTGGCCAGAAGGGTGTGGTGGTGTGGTTGTATGGCATGTCGGGTTCTGGCAAGTCGACCATTGCCAATGCTGCCGAGAAAGTGCTGCATCAACAGGGGCGTATGACCACCATCCTGGACGGCGACAACCTGCGCACTGGCCTCAATGAGCAGCTGGGATTTTCAGATGATGACCGCCGTGAGAACATTCGCCGTGTAGCACACGTGGCAAAAATTCTTGCCGGCCAAGGAATCATTACGCTCGTCTCTGTCATTACTCCGCGTCAGGAGTTGCGAGATCTCGCCCGCGACATTATCGGAGAGGATTACCACGAGGTGTATGTCAGGGCCAGTTACGACCTTTGCGAAAAGCGCGATGTCAAAGGCCTTTACGCGAAGGCCGCCAGTGGCGAAATCGAAAATTTCACCGGCAAGGATAGCCTCTTTGAGGAGCCGACCGCGCCCGACCTCATCATTGATACTGAGGGGCAGGAGGTGACAGAGAGCGTTATCCTGCTACTTGAATCTATTCACCAGAAAATATCTAACACCTGATTAACCATGTCTAATTATTCACTAAGTCATCTCGACCACCTGGAGTCTGAGGCCATTTTTGTGCTGCGGGAAACAGCGGCGCAATTCGAGAACCCCGTGCTGCTCTTTTCAGGCGGCAAGGATTCCATTGTGATGGCGCACCTCGCCTACAAGGCCTTTGCACCAGCCAAAATTCCTTTTGCCCTCATGCATGTGGACACCGGGCATAATTTCCCTGAAACGATGGAATACCGCGATGCTTTCATTGAAAAGATAGGGGCGCGCCTGGTGGTGGCCAGTGTTCAGAAGTCTATTGATGAGGGGCGGGTAACCGAGGAAAAGGGAGCCAACGCGAGCCGCAACGCGCTTCAGACGGTGACCCTTCTCGACGCTATCGAGGAACATCAATACGATGCAGCGCTGGGTGGTGGTCGCCGGGATGAGGAGAAGGCCCGTGCCAAGGAGCGCTTCTTTTCCCATCGTGACGATTTTGGTCAGTGGGACCCCAAGAACCAGCGCCCGGAGTTGTGGAATATTTTCAATGGGCGCAAACACCATGGTGAGCATTTCCGTGTATTCCCTCTGTCCAATTGGACGGAAATGGACGTATGGCAATACATCAAAAAAGAGAACATCGAATTACCCAATCTCTACTTCTCTCATGAGAGGGATGTCTTTGAACGCAATGGCGCCTTACTGGCGGTCACCGACTTTGTCACCGTTCAGGAAAATGAGACGGTCGAAAGAAAGGTCGTCCGTTTCCGTACCATAGGAGATGCCACATGCACAGGCGCGGTGGAGTCTCCTGCAGCGGACATCGATGCTGTTATTCAGGAGGTGGCGGCGGCCAGACAAACGGAGCGCGGCACCCGTTCCGATGACAAGCGCTCTGAGACTGCGATGGAGGACCGCAAGAAGGAAGGTTATTTTTAGGCCACAGCATACGTGCCAGACACAAGAAATATTTTTAACACGATTTTAGCATGAGCAATACAGACACATCAGGATACCTCGATATGGATCTCTTGCGCTTTACCACTGCAGGTAGCGTAGATGACGGCAAGTCAACACTGATCGGGCGGCTTCTCTATGACTCAAAGAATACCTTTGAGGATCAGATGGAGGCGGTGGAACAATCCAGCAAGCAGAGGGGGGACGAGAATGTCAATTTAGCCCTTCTTACAGACGGATTGAAGGCGGAGCGAGAGCAAGGCATCACCATTGATGTTGCCTACCGTTATTTTGCCACCCCCAAGCGCAAGTTCATCATTGCCGACACGCCCGGTCATATTCAATACACTCGCAATATGGTGACGGGTGCCTCGACGGCAAACCTTGCCATCATTCTGGTCGATGCGCGCAAGGGAGTCATTGAGCAAACATGCCGACACTCTTTCATAGCGAGCCTGTTGCGTATTCAGCACGTTGTCGTGGCCGTCAACAAAATGGATCTCGTGGACTACTCACAAGAGGTTTATGACAAAATCGTGCACGATTATAAGGACTTCGCGTCCCGTTTGGATAGTTTTGTCGATGTCTGCTTTATTCCCATGAGTGCGCTCAAGGGAGACAATGTGGTGGATCGCTCAGAGAATATGCCCTGGTACGAGGGATCATCATTACTCTATCACTTGGAGACTGTCTATGTGGGCAACCAGGAAAACCATGTGGAAGCACGTTTCCCGGTGCAGTGGGTGATTCGCCCTCAGTCAGATGAGTGGCATGATTTCCGTGGTTACGCCGGCAGGGTTGCAGGAGGTGTATTTAAACCCGGTGACGACGTCACCATTCAACCCTCTGGCTTTACCAGTAAGATCAAGTCCATCCACATGGATGGTGCAGAAATCGAGGAGGCGTATAGCCCGCTTTCTGTTGCGATCACGCTGGAGGATGAAATCGACATCTCCAGAGGAGACATGATTGTAAAAACCAACAATCCGCCTGAGGTGGGTCAGGACATCGAGGCAATGATCTGCTGGTTTTCTGACAAGCCGATGACACCTCGTGGTAAGTATATCCTGCGCCACACATCCAGGGAGGTCAAAGCCATCATCAAGGATGTGAATTACAAGGTGAATATCAACACGCTGCACAAGATTGAGGATGACCTGGAGTTCCGCCTCAACGACATCGGCAGGATCACGCTGCGAACCTCGGCGCCGCTGATTCATGATCGCTATAAGCGCAACCGTACTACAGGCTCTTTCATTCTTATCGATGCTCAAACGAATGAGACAGTTGCGGCGGGAATGATCGCCTAGTGCAACTGGCTATAATTTGCAAAAATATAAAGGCATACTTGACATTCATTGCCTTTTTAATATTAATCTTCCCCCTCGGGGAGCTTTCGCTTTGTGCCCTGATCAGTAATTGATCAGGGCACGTCGCAGACTTGCGCTGTAGCTTATCTCCCTCACACCCTTTCTTTATCATGAGTACACCTGAAAAAATATGTTGTATCGGCGCGGGCTACGTCGGAGGCCCAACCATGGCGATGATCGCCGCCAAATGTAAGGACATCCGTGTGGATGTCGTTGACCTGAATGCAGATCGTATCGCAGCGTGGAACTCGGATACGCTTCCCGTCTATGAACCAGGGCTGGATGAGGTTGTTCAGGAGGCACGCGGCCGGAACTTGTTTTTCTCGACGGATGTGGAGGAGCACATTGCCGATGCTGACATTATCTTTGTTGCCGTGGGAACCCCCACCAAGACCTATGGCATGGGTGCTGGCCGAGCAGCCGACCTCTGTTACATCGAATCCGCGGCCCGTATGATTGCCAAAGTGGCCAAAGGGCCGAAAATCATTGTTGAAAAAAGCACGATTCCCGTGCGCACGGCGGAGGCGATGCGGACTATTCTTGATGCCAACGCTGGTGACGGGGAATTTCAAGTGCTGTCCAATCCGGAGTTTCTTGCAGAGGGCACAGCCATTGATGATTTGAACGATCCTGACCGGATCCTCATCGGTGGTGAGCGCACCCCCGAGGGAGATGCCGCGGTGGAGACACTCGTTGGAGTCTATAACCAGTGGATTCCCCGTGAACGAATATTGACCACCAACCTCTGGTCCTCCGAGCTCTCCAAGCTGGTGGCAAACGCCTTTCTCGCACAACGCATTTCCTCCATCAATTCCATTTCAGCACTGTGTGAAAAGACAGGGGCTGATGTCGATGAAGTTGCCCGCGCCATCGGCACGGACTCACGCATTGGGCCGAAATTTCTCAAGGCCTCGGTCGGTTTCGGTGGGTCCTGTTTCCAGAAAGATATTCTCAATTTGACTTACCTCTGTGAGCACTTCGGCTTGCCGGAGGTAGCCCGTTACTGGGATCAGGTCATTAAGATGAATGACTGGCAAAAGTCGCGCTTCTCCGAGAAGATCGTGAAGACCTTGTTCAACACGGTTCGCGGCAAGCGTATCGCAGTATGGGGCTTTGCCTTCAAAAAGGATACCAACGACACACGTGAATCCGCCTCGATTTATGTATGTCGCGACCTGATGATGGAGGGAGCCCACATTGCACTCTATGACCCGCGCGTGCCTGTCTCCATGATTCACGAGGATCTGCGCTATGTGGGAGTCAGCCAGGAGATTATCGATGCCCAGCTGCATCTGTGCTCCTCCTGTGAGGAAGCAGCCCATGAAGCACACGGCATCGCCCTGCTCACCGAGTGGGATGAGTTCAAGGAGGCAGACTTTGCCAAGGTTTACGATAATATGTTCAAGCCCGCATTCCTGTTTGACGGTCGCAACATTCTCGATCATCAGGCTCTTACCGGGCAGGGCTTTGAGGTCTACTCAATCGGTAAGGGCTAATGGAGGAAGTTCAGCCTTTCCGGAGGAGCATTCATTCCGCTATCATGGCAACCCTTTGACCTGACTTATTTTTCTTATGAAGCGCATACTTGTAACCGGTGGAGCCGGCTTTCTTGGTTCACATCTCTGTGAACGTCTTCTCAACGAAGGCAATGAGGTGATCTGCATGGATAACTACTTCACAGGATTCAAGGCGAATGTGGAGCACCTGCGTGAGCATCCCCGATTCGAATTGCTCCGCCACGATGTCATCGACCCCTTCAAGGTGGAGACGGATCAAATCTACAATCTCGCATGTCCGGCCTCACCTCCGCATTACCAGTATAACGCGATCAAGACCATCAAGACCTCGGTGATGGGAGCCATCAATTGTCTGGGCGCGGCCAAGCGCACGAAATCGCGTGTTTTCCAGGCATCCACCTCGGAAGTCTATGGGGACCCTGCCGTGCACCCCCAGCCCGAGAGTTACTGGGGCAATGTCAATCCCATCGGGATCCGCTCATGCTATGACGAGGGCAAGCGAGCTGCGGAAACCCTGTTCATGGACTACCACCGGCAAAATGGGGTGGATATAAGAATCGTCAGGATTTTCAACACCTACGGGCCCCGGATGAACCCTGATGATGGCCGGGTCGTGTCCAACTTCATTTGCCAGGCGCTTCGCGGCCAGGACATCACCATCTACGGTGACGGCAAGCAGACCCGCTCCTTTTGCTATGTTGATGATCTCATCGAGGGTTTTGTCCGCTTGATGAATCAGGATGAGCTCACGGGCCCGATCAATATCGGCAACCCCGGAGAGTTCACCATGCTCGAACTTGCGGACAAGGTACTCACCAAGGTGGGCGGGTCCTCGAAGCTCGTGTTCGAGCCTCTCCCGGGAGATGACCCGCAGCAGAGACAACCAGATATCAGCCTCGCCAAAAAACATCTTGCTTGGGAGCCAACCATTACCCTCGACCAAGGGCTGGATATGACCATCGATTATTTCCGCAAGGTCGTCTAGTTGCCGGGCGCATAGCGCCGGTATTCCATCACTTATCATGACAAGAGTTTTCATTTCCGGATGTTACGACATCATCCACGCCGGCCATCTGCAGTTTTTTGAGGAGGCCAGGGCCCTGGGTGACCATCTTACGGTTAGTTTTGCATCCGAGGAAGTGCTCTGGCATCACAAACAACGGCGGCCATCGATCCCGGATGAACACAAGAAAGCCGTGCTTGAGGGACTGCGCATGGTTGACGAGGTGGTTATAGGCACCGACAGCGACGAGGGGCTCGACTTCAAGAGCTACTTTTTAGATGCCAAGCCCGACATCCTTGCAGTCACCGAAGACGATCAGTACGGAGATCTCAAAAGAGCACTCTGTGAACAAGTGGGTGCCAAATACGTCGTACTTGCAAAAACGCCGCCTAAATTCAAACCGGTATCGACCTCAGGTATTGTCAAGTGGGTGAAGGCCCCCACGGAATCACCACTGCGTGTGGATTTTGCTGGCGGCTGGCTTGATGTGCCCAAGCATGCGCGCGAGGGGGCATACATTGTGAATTGTGCGATTTCCCCACTGGTTAGCCTGCGTGACTGGAACTATGAAAAGCGTTCCGGCCTCGGCGGCAGTGGTGCATGGGCCTTGCTCAACGGGGAAAACGGAGTCGAGGCTGAGCTTGACCTCGGTGTGGGCTGGCAGGATCCCGCCGTCATCCGCGAGACCGGTCTCTGTGTCTGGCGCAGCGGTGAGCGCCCTGTCCTGGATTTCAAGAGGAACGGCGACATGCTGGCAGGCCGGATGGCGATACTTTGGACCGGTCACGAGCATGACACCCCAAGCTTTGCGGACAAGAAGCGTGACTATGATAAAATCGAGGCTTCTGCCCAGCTGGCTCGCGAAGGTGTCCTCGGTGAAGACATTGAGAAGCTCGCCGAGGGCGTGGCGCTTTACCATGAGGCACAACTTGCCGAAGGCATGGCAGAGCTGCCACAAGTCGAGGGCTCGATTGCCCGGAAGTATTGTGGAGGTGGACATGGGGGCTATGCTCTTTATCTGTTTGATTCGCAGAATGCGAGGGACACGGCGGTGGAGAAAGACGATGCCATGCGCGCCATAGAGCCTTATTGTCTATGACAATAACCTACCCAAAGACTATAGACATCATCGGCTTGCCCGTTGCGGCTACCAATTATCACGAGGCTATTGAGTGGATTCATGCGGCGGCAATGGCAGGTGACCGGGCTTACGCGCTCGAAGCCGCGAACACACACGTAGCGGCCCTTGCCCGGCACGAGCCTGATTTCGGCAAGGTGATGGCGCAGTTCGATCTCGTCTGTCCTGACGGCATGCCATTGGTATGGATGTTGAATCATCACCTCGCTGGGGATGCAAAGCTGATTGACCGGGTCTATGGCCCGACATTGATGCTCAAAACCATTGAGGCTTCAGAGCAGCACCAGGAGCTCAGGCATTTCTTTTTCGGCGGCACGCCCGAGACCCTCAAGCAACTCGAAAAGCGATTTTCCAAAGACTACCCCCACGCCCCCATTGCGGGTTCCTATTCACCACCCTTTGGTTCATGGCCGGAGGATGAGTTTGAGCGCATTTGTGAGCAGATTATTGCATCAAAAGCGAATCTTGTCTGGGTGGGGCTTGGCTGTCCCAAGCAAGAACGCTGGATTGCCGAGCACAAGGACCGTCTGCCGCCTGCCGTCTACTTTGGTATTGGCGCTGCTTTTGCCTTTCACGCCGGAGAGGTCAAACAAGCCCCGAGCTGGATCCAAAGAGGTGGTGTTGAATGGCTCTATCGACTTTGCAGGGAGCCTCGACGTTTGTTCCGGCGCTATTTTACCTACAATTCCCTTTTTCTTTGGTATGCTATACATGACCAGATGAAAAACTGAGCTTTTGCATACATCGTAACATGAGCAAGCCGAGCAAATCCGTTTACGTGGGAATGAGTGCCGACCTCATTCACCCCGGGCATATCAACATCATTGATATCGCCGGTACTTACGGTGATGTCACCGTCGGCCTGCTCACCGACGAGGCCATTGCCAGCTATAAGCGCTTGCCATACCTGCCATTCGAACATCGCAAAAAAATCATCGAAAACGTCAAGGGGGTTTCGCATGTCATTGCCCAGGATACACTGGATTACGTGCCCAATCTTCAGAAGCTCAGGCCCGACTATGTGGTCCATGGGGACGATTGGAGAGAGGGGCCGCAGAAGGAAACCAGGGCACGGGTCATTGAGGCACTCAAGGAGTGGGGAGGCGAGCTCATTGAACCCAGATACACCGAGGGCCTGTCCTCAACCGCACTCAACAAGGCGGTTCGGGAGGTGGGCATTACTCCGGGTGTCAGGCTGGGAAGATTACGCCGCCTGATGGATGCCAAGGCTCTGGTCAGAGCGATGGAGGCTCACAATGGATTGTCTGCTCTCATTGTGGAGCACTGCCACCTTGAGGAAGGTGGAAAGTATGAGGAGTTTGATGCCATATGGCTCAGCAGCCTGACCGATTCCGCAGCCAAGGGCCGCCCTGACATTGAATACATCGACCGGACCTCGAGGGCGCAAACGATCAACGAGATTCTCGACGTTACCACCAAGCCCATCATCTATGATGCCGATACGGGTGGTATTACCGAGCACTTTACCAAAACGGTTCGATCCCTGGAGCGCCTTGGGGTGTCTGCGGTCATCATTGAGGACAAGCAAGGGCTGAAACAAAATTCACTTTACGGAACCTCAAGGCCGCAAACGCTTCTGGAGAAGGAGGCAATGGCGGAGAAAATCAAGGCGGGCAAGAACGCCCAGGTAACCGACGACTTCATGATCATTGCACGCCTCGAGAGTTTGATCGCCAAGCAGGGAGTGGAAGATGCCATTGACAGGGCTCAGGCCTACATCGCAGCAGGTGCGGATGCGATCATGATTCACAGCTGTGAGCCAGAAGTGGATGAGATCCGGGACTTTTGCCAAGCATACGAGACGCTGGTTGACAAGGTGCCCCTTGTAGCGGTGCCCACGACATACAACCACGTCTATGAGGCTGATCTGGTCAGGATGGGGTTCAAGGTTGTGATCTACGCCAATCATCTCCTGCGCAGTGCCTATCCGGCGATGAAACAGACGGCCGAGTCCATTCTCAGGTATGGCCGCTCCAAGGAAGCCGATGAGTCATGCACCGCCGTGCAGGAAATTCTTGGGCTTATTGAAGACTAGCAAACTGTGGTTGATACTGAAACATTTTACAATGCCATGCGGGATGCGGGCATCGGGTTTTTCGCAGGTGTGCCCGACTCATTGCTCAGCCCTCTTTGTGCCTGTGTTGCCACGCATGCGCCAGATGGAGAGCACTGTATAACCGCCAATGAAGGTGCTGCCGTGGCGCTGGCTGCTGGCAACTATCTGGCACAAGGGAACCCCGCTCTGGTCTATATGCAGAACTCGGGGCTGGGTAACGCTATCAATCCCTTGCTCTCGCTGGCCGACGATTCGGTCTATGGCATTCCCATGCTGCTGCTGATTGGTTGGCGCGGTGAGCCCGGGGTCAAGGATGAGCCGCAGCACCTTGCCCAGGGAGGTGCCACTGTGCCGCTTCTCGAGGCCATGGGTATTACTCACCACCGGCTCCCAGCTGATACTGGTGCGGCCATTTCTCTATTGGAACATGCTCGAAAACAGACCATGGAACAGCGAAGGCCCGTTGTTATCCTGGCAGGAGAGAAAGCCTTCACTCCCTATTCATCTCAGTGCGATAGCGGAGAACATGACTTGCCCCTGGCGAGAGAGGAGGCGATTCGTGTCCTCCTCGAAAGTATTGAGCCCCGCACGACTGTGGTATCTGCTACAGGCATGATATCCAGGGAACTCTATGAGTTGCGTGAGCAAATGGAGGAAGGACACGACCATGACTTTCTCTCAGTGGGGAGCATGGGGCACTGCTGCCAAATCGCACTGGGCATTGCATTGGCAAAACCTGATAGAAGAGTTTTTTGCCTCGATGGCGATGGCTCTGCACTCATGCACATGGGCTCCATGGCAATCACGGCCCAGTCAGGGGCTGCCAACCTTGCTCACATTGTTCTCAATAATGGTAGCCACGCCTCTGTCGGCGGACAGCCGACTTGTGGATTTCAGATTAGCTTTGCTGATATTGCCCGAGGCTGTGGCTATCAGAGCGTGCGTACCGTGGGGGACGGGCAGGGCATCAGGGATTTTATGAGTGGGATCAAGGCAGATGCTGGACCGACCTTTCTGGAAATACGTGTTCATCGCGGAAGCAGGGCAGACCTGGGCAGGCCGGGAATGAGTCTATCAGAGCAGAAAGAGAATTTCATGCGCCACCTGGAGGGGTGATCACGTCGTCGTAGATGTCGAATCAGCAACACTATCATGGAGAAGACGGCTGGTCCAAAATCAGCGACTACCTCAATCTCATCAAGGCTGACAAGGTTCTCCTGATCACAGGCAATGCCATGTATCAAACGTCAGGAGCCGCGCAGGCCCTGGAGCCCATATTGAGACACCGTGAGCTTACCCATCTTATCTGTACGAAGCCGAATCCCTGTGTCGAAGACCTGACGCATTTGATAGAGCAAGCAGACTCCGAAAGAGCCTATGACGCGATCATTGCCGTGGGGGGTGGCAGTGTGATCGATTTGGCAAAGCTGCTCAAAGCCTTCTCCTTGAACCGCTCTCTCGTAGATGATTTTTTTGATCAACAAAATCCCAAGGCCCTTCGCCCTCTGATTACTCTGTTGATCGCTGTTCCAAGCACGGCGGGTTCGGGGAGTGAGGCAACACGTTTCGCGGTCGTCTACAAGGACGGGCAAAAGCAGTCCGTTGAACATGATGACCTTCTGCCTGATGTTTCGATCGTCATTCCCTCACTGCTTGCAAGTGTGCCTGCCAGAGTCGCAGCGGCCAGCGGGATGGATGCCCTGTGCCAGGGAATCGAATCCTACTGGTCCATTCATTCCTCCGATGCATCACGCAAGCTGGCGGGCGAGGCCATCTCAATCGCCTGGAGCTG
>JBNACB010000037.1:0-17705 GCA_049632765.1 Akkermansiaceae bacterium
CACGACACCACCTGCAATGACGCCTGGCCGGGGGTGAACTACGGTGAGCTGAGCTGGCAGCAGGGGCTGGATCTGTTCCGCGAGCAATTCCCGGTCAAAAAAGACAACTACCGCACCATCCGCTGGGGCAAGGACCTGCAAATCTGGCTGGTGGAAGGACGTGATTTCCGCAGCCCGAACACCATGCCCGATGGACCCGATAAAACCATCTGGGGCAAAACACAGAAGGAGTGGTTTTTGCGCACTTTTAAAGAATCAGACGCGACCTTCCGAGTGCTGATTTCCCCCACGGCTTTCGTCGGGCCGGACCGTGGCGGCAAGAACGACAACCATGCCAACAAGGGATTCTCCCACGAGGGCAACGAGATCCGCTCCTTCCTGGCCTCCCAGAAAAACGCCTACATCGTCTGTGGCGACCGCCACTGGCAATACGTCTCCGTGGATAGCAAGACCGGGGTCAAGGAATTCTCCTGTGGTGCTAGCTCGGATAAACACGCCGGCGGCTGGAGAAGCGGACGGGTCGAACCCGAACACCGCTACCTCAAGGTCAAGGGAGGCTTTTTAGGAGTCACCGTCAGCAGGGAAAACGGCACCCCGGTTCTCAAGGCCACCCACTATGGGGTCAACGGTGAGATTTATCACGAGGACGTGAATGTGGCCCGCTAAGTTCTCAGCTGTAATAAGCTGAAAACCAAGGGTCCTGGGCCAAAATCATCTAAAATGATGACTGGTCAGTTGCAGCTAAGAGGCTATGGTATTAGGCCCGCCAAGCAGACAATGTACGAGTGCATTTGCCGCTAAGAAATGGTCTGGTCATCGCGTATCAGGAGACACTCACCAAAACATATGACCAGCAAATCACCATTCACCTCCGGCCTCGCCATCGCCACCTTCCTAACCGCTACGCTCAGCAGCCTGAGTGCTGCGGCACAGCAGGACAGCCTGACCCCCTACACCAGCCCGGACGAGGTGCCGCAAAACGCCATTGACCTGTGGAAAGACTATGACCCTCGTATGGAGGATCTCGAGGTCAAGGTGCATCACGAGTGGAAAAAAGACGGTGTGGTATCACGCTTGATTACTTTCAAAGTCGGCACCTTCAAGGGCGCGGACTCTCGCATCGCTGCCTACTACTGCTTTCCGGACAACGGCAAAAAGAACCCCGCCTTTGTCTGGAGCCACGGCGGAGGGCAGCGCGCCGACCGCAACCGCGGCCACTACTTCGCCACCCAGGGTTTTGCCACCGTGGACATCAACTGGCTGGGACGCCCGCTTGAGGCCGAGCTTGATGCGGAGAACAAGTGGGGCACGGACTGGGGCAAGATCGATCCCACCCAGGGGCCCAATTTCTATGCCAAGGCACTGCGCAAACAATACAAGAGCAACTTCCAGCCCGATGAGCACAGTGTTGATCCCATCGTAAGCCCGCGCAACTCGAACTGGTTCATGCTCTCTCTGGCTGGCCGCCGAGCGCTCACCTTCCTTGAGCAGCAAGCCGAGGTCGATGCCAACAAGCTTGGATTCTCCGGCTTCTCCATGGGCGGCACGATCACCTCGATGACCGCCATCGACAAGCGCCTCAAGGCAGTTGCACCCTTTGTCGGGGGCACTGCCAACCTGTGGCAGAACTACCCGGGCATGAAATCGGGAGGTGTGATCCGCATCAAGGATATCGAGCTCTACAAGAACACCATTGACCCCGGCGCCTACTGGAAACATGTCAACATACCCGTCATGTTCATCACCTCGTCCAATGACTTTCACTCCACCTTGGACCGCATCTACCAGTCGATGGATCTGCTGCCTCACGACAACTGGCGCGTCACTGGCAACATGCACGCCAACCATGGCCCCGGGCCGGAACAGTGGATCATGCTCAACCAGTGGTTCAAGCAATACCTGGCTGGAGAGGAACAACACATTCCTCTCACCCCACCCTCCAGCTTCAACATCGAGGGCAGCACCGCCCACTTCACGGTTACCCCCGCCCAGCAGGAGCGCCTGAAGGAGGTAGAGATCTACTACAGTTATCACCCCAACCCGATCACTCGCTTCTGGAAAAAAGCGTCTGCTGACAAGGACGGGAACACATGGAAAGCCGAAATCCCGGTGCACGCACAGCTACCGCTCTTCACCTTCGCACTGTGTCGCTACCAGCTCCCTGCCGAGCAAACGCTGGAGAGAGGCAGCACGAGTACTTTTAGCCTCAACTCCCGCGAACACATGCACATCCCTGCGGACATCGATCTCGCTGCCTTCGAGCAACTGCCCAAGTCCGGCCTCATCGATGATTTTTCCGGCGGCATGCAAAACTGGAGCAGTCGTAATCAGCGAAGTTTCACCACCTACAAGTTCCAAGACCCCGAGCTCGACACCAGCGGGGAAAGTAAGCTCGCCATCACCCTGAACCTCACCGAGGGCCGTGAGATCCTCCTCGGACTTGGCATCGACAGCAAATTCAACGGCCATGGCAAGGACCTGGGCAACTTTCACTACGGAACCAAAATCAGCGGTAATGGTTCCAAGACCATTCTGCTCGAGGCCAAGGATTTCAAGAGCAAGGAAAACAAAGCCCTCGAATGGTCCAAGATATCGACCTTCAACATCACCCTGACCGACGCTGGCACCAAACAGCCGATCAACCTGGCCAGCCCTGAGGGAAGGGCTATCCTCAAGCTTATTGAGCTCGTCAAACCCTAACTCACCAAACCCTGTAACAAGTCATGAAAAAACAAATTGTAAGCGCGTTGCTCTGCAGCATCACTTCGCTGATCGCCAGCCCCACATCAGCAGAACGCGGCAAGGAGGTCTATATGCAAATCTGCTTCACCTGCCACGGGCCCCAGCTCGATGGCGGTATTGGCCCCTCACTCAAGGACCCCTTCTGGAAGCACGGTTCTTCGCCACAGGCCATTCTGGACGCGATCGACAATGGTATCGAGGGCACGGAAATGATCGGCTACAAGAATGTCTACCCCGAGGCTGACCGTCTCGCCCTACGTGACTTCATCCTCTCAGAGCAAGAGGGTCTGCGTGGCATGGTTCGCTCCATCTATCCAGGTGCCCCATTCAAGAGCAAGCCACTCAGCCTCGAAATTGTGAACAGTGTCGAGTCCGTTTCGCAAACGGCCCTTCCGGAGAACTGGATTTCCGTGGAGCGCAATACCGAGGGCGTGCTGCGCGCAAGTGCCACCGCCTACATCCGTGAACCGGGCGACTACCGCTTTGTCACCAACCGCGCCGGCCGTACCGTAATCTACTTCGATGGCAAGGTGGTCTACACAGCCGATGAAAAATCTCCCAAAACCAGTGACCAGAGCGAGGTGCTCAAGCTCCAGCCCGGTACCTATGAGGTCGAGATCCTGCACGAGGAAAAAAGAGCCCACAGCTACCGCTTCAACGGCTCACTCAGTGGCCCCAAGGGCAAACGCTTTCCACTCGCCGGCCGCAGCCTGCAGGGCAATGTGCCGAAGTTCATTGTCGCCGGGCCCAAGGCCAAGGTCGCACGTAAGTGGATCGATGGCTTACCGCCACGCACCCTGCTCTGTGTGCTGCCCAACAAGGTGATCGTCGCCTACAACGCCCAGGACGGTTCCGTGCTCAAGGCTTGGCACAGTGCCGAAATCAACCAGACACCTTCGCTGCCGGATCGCAGCCAGCAACCCTCCGCCATGAAAGGCGAGGAGATTGCCGAGCCAGCCAAAAGTCATACACCCGCTGAGGATTATCAGTTCCTTGGCTACGAGATCACCGGCCCCGAGGTTCTGATTCACCATCTCACCGCTGGTCAGACGCAAACTCTCGTTATTGCTCCCGAGGGCGAGCAATCCTTCACCATCTCCACCAAGTCATTCTAATCGTCATGAAATCCATTGCCATCCTTCTCTGCCTGCTCAGTACCCAGTTGCTGGCACAAATTCCCGCAGGTTACAAAGTCGAGACCGTTCCCTTGCCCAAGGGGGCAGTCACTATCCTCGGCCTCTGCCACAAGCCGGACGGTACTCTTGCCATTGCCACGTGGGAAGGCGAGGTCTGGGAATACAAGAACAGTTCCTGGAGCCTGTTTGCCGAAAACCTCATGGAACCCAACGGCATCTACTACGACGCCAAGGAAGACGCCTACTACGTGGCGCAGAAGCCCGAGCTCACCCGTCTCGTGGACACCAACAAGGACGGTGTTGCTGACCGCTACGAGTGTGTCACGGACGGCTTCGGCATCTCCGGTGAGTATCACGAATACCACTTCGGCCCGGTGGTTGATTCCCTTGGCCGCAAGTACGCCTCACTCAACCTCGGAGCACGCGGGGAATTCACCGTGCCAGATGGCAAGCCCGTGGGTAAAGGTGGGGGCAACATGTCCTACAATGCCCCCTGGCGCGGCTGGGTCTACCGCTCCGACCGCGACGGCCACTTCCAACCGCTCGCATCAGGATTCCGCTCTCCCTGTGGTATCGGCATGAGCCCCGAGGACGAGCTGTTTATCACCGACAACCAGGGAGACTGGGTCGCGGATTGCGTGATGTATCACGTGCGTGAGGGTAACTTCTACGGTCACCCGGCCTCGCTTCCGGCACGCCCGGATTTCACCAAGGAGAAGGTCCTCTCCATGAAAGCCGCTGACTTTGACAAGATCCGCACGGTCCCCGCCGTCTGGCTACCGCGCGAGGTCATCGCCAACTCACCGGGAAGCCCCGTCTGGGATACCACCGGCGGCAAATTTGGCCCCTTTGAAGGCCAAATCTATAATGGTGACCAGCGCCAGTCCAACTACTTCCGCTGTGGCGTGGAAATGGTCGATGGTGACTATCAGGGCTGGTGTGTCGACTTCGTGCGCGACTTGAGCTCCGGCCCGGTAAAGATGTCTTTCGACCCGCAGGGCAGACTCTGGTCCGCCCAGGTGGGCCGCGGTTGGTTTGCCAAGGGGGGCAAGCGCACCGCCCTGCAGTACGTCGAGTGGGACGGGGAAACCATCCCCTTCGCCATTCACTCCGCCAAGCTGACCCAGACCGGCTTCGAGGTCACCTTCACCCAGCGCCTTGGTAAAAAAATGGACCCCAAGGTAACGAGCTGGCACTACAATTACTGGAGCACCTATGGCTCTAAGCCCGTGGATGAAGCGGAGCTACCCGTCACCAACTACAGCCTCTCGGAGGACCGCAAGACCGTCAGCTTTGATGTGCCACTTACCAAAGGAAAAATCTACGCCATTGCCTTTCCCGAGCAGAAAAACACCGAGGCCAAAACCCTGGATTTTGACACCATCTACTACACGCTCAACAAGACCCTTCCTGCTAAGAAAACAAAATCAGGACGCAAGTCCCCCATTGTGCTGACCGGCTCCGGCTGGCTCAGAAATGACAAGGATCGCCCCGTGCCGCCCGTGGTTGAGCCCCTTCCTGCCGACCAGTGCCAGCTTGCAGCTCCTGCAGGTGCCACCGTACTGGACGCCTCCCAGTGGACCAACCCCGAGTGGAAATTTGATGCCGAGGGGGTCATGCCACGCAGCAAGGGCAACAATGCCACCAAGGAGAGCTATGGCTCGGCACGCATCCATCTCGAGTTTCGCTTTGACCCCTCGGACAATCCCGAGTGGACCGGCCAACTCTATGGCAACTCCGGCGTGTTCCTCATGTCCGGTTACGAAATGCAGGTGGTCAACACCTATGAAAACCCGACCTTTGCCGACGGCCACTGCGGCGCCATCTACGGCCAGCACCCACCGCAGGTCAATGCCTGCCGCAAACCCGGCGAATGGCAATCCTACGACATTCTCTACAAGGCACCGGAGTTCAACGAGGACGGTAGCCTTAAGAAGCCCATGCGCGTGACTGCTTTCCACAATGGCAAGCTCATCCACAACGATGCCTGGGTCTACGCCGAGGTCGCCCGCCTGTATCAAAAGCACGGCAAGCGCCCGCTGATGATTCAGGACCACAAGGGCACCGGGGTCTCCTTCCGCAACTTGTGGATCGTGCCCGACGTGGACTACGACAAGGAACTCAGGCCCTTTCTCAAGCTCTACCCAAGTAGCTAGTCACCACGCAGCCGCTGGCAAATGGCACGCAGGTGACGGTCTGTTGTGCCACAGCAGCCACCGAGGATTTTCACCCCGTGATCCCGGTGCAGGCTTGCCATGGCATCCGCCCACTCGCCGAGATCATCCTCCACGGTTTGCTCGAGTTGCTCCAGCTCGCCGTGGTCAATGGACGAGGCGTTGGCTGCTATTTCAACGAGCCGTGACAAGGCTTGTGGACTCATCTTCCCTGCCGGCACAAACGAAGGATGCGAGCAATTCACCGCGTAGCCCAGAGGCCCGCCGTCAAGACGCTCATCAAGCATGTCAATGGCCTCACCCAGGAGAGTCCCGTCCAGCACCTCGCCACGGCGGTTGATACAAAACCCGATCACTACGGGCAGTCCCGTAGCCATCATCGCACGTGCCATGCCCTCGGCCTCACTCACCGCGGGAATGGTCTGGGCAGTGAGCAGATCCAGCCCGGCATCAGCAAGCTCACTGGCCTGGGCACTGTGGAAGTCCTCCGCCTCGTCTGCACTCAGGGCAACCTTGGGATCGTAACAATCGTTTTTGCATGCCAGAAGGCCGGTGACAAAAACGTGCTCGTAGCCGGAATCCTGTTTGACCCGCTGAATGAACGCGACTGCATCCCGGTTGATGGTCTTGGGCTCTCCCGCCTCCGCCACACGCTCAGCATCCAGCCGCCAGGTGGGCGCGGCAATCACGATGGGGAGCGCATAATCGCGCGCGATATCGATATACTCGTGATAAACTCCGGCCAGAACCCGGGCACCGGCTGGTTCATAAATCAGTGGTGTGTTAAAGAGCGTCGGGTGCAGGGTGATCGACTCATCCCGCCTGAGGCGCTCACAAATCGCGGCCTCGGAAAGCACGAACGGGTAGGGAGAAAAAAGATCCTGCATCAAAACAAGGGGCTAGGCCTGTGGGCTCTCCGCTGACTTCTCATCCACAGGCCGATTTTCTGACATGCTAACTTCCGGACCTGCCATGGTGTTGGCATCACTTTGCCCGTCCTCGCTGACAGCCTCAAGCTCCATCTCGGCAACACGCATGTGGCGCTCATCGGCCAGTTCTGCCGCAAGTTCGGAGCCGTAGAGAAAGGCCTGCATGGCGAAATAAATCCAGAACAACACCAGCACGAGAGTCAGCGCACTACCGTAAAAGTTACCCACATCTGTGTGCTTAAGGAACTGGGCAAGGCCGACTTTCAATCCGACCAATAGAGCCGCACTCGCGCAACCACCTACCAGGGCCTCCACAAATTTGGGCGGTCTGGCCGGCAGCCAGCGCATGGCAATGGCTGCGAGGAAAACCGTCGCCGCAAACGAGAGAAGTGGCGACACTGCGGTGGCAAGGCGCAGCAAAAAAGGAGAATCCTGCCACGAGCTCACCAGTACTCCCATGATGGTTTCAAACACCACCGCACTGGCAATGAAGATTCCTAACACGAGCAACATCACCAGGGAGGCCAGACGACCGAGCAAACCGGCAATCGCTGCCTTCCTGCCTTTCTTGACCGGTGTACCGAACACCTTGCCCAGGGACCTGCGCAGCTCGGCGATCACCTTGGTCGCGGCAAAGAAAAGCAACAAACCCCCGATGATAGGCGAGATACCGGAGCCAACCCACTTGATATCCGTCTGCAACATCTGGGCAAAGTAACCGGCGACGGTGGGGCCGGCCACGCGATCCGCCTCGGAAACAAGAATGCGCGTAGCGGTTTCCTGGTCCACTAGCACCGAGGCGATAGTAACCCCCACAATCAGTATCGGCACCAGCGAGATCAGGGAATAGAAAGCGAGGGCCGCCGCCTCATCCGCGTGCTTGTGGTGCCACCACTTGGAGGCCGCCTTGCAGAGGCGCACCGCCCAGAGCTTGATCAACTCCCACGCTTTCATCATTTGTAGTTTATTTTAGTGGGTTTCCCCGCTCATGACCAGAAGCAACTGAAGGGACGCCCCAGAGGCAAGGGCAGCCTCCTGCACAGTGCCATTGATGGGATTGGCACGCCTCGTGCTGAATCATATCAGTTACCCCCCAAGCCCCTCCAGACTTTCAAACATGTTTCAGCACTACCAAAAAGACGGCTTCTTTGACGAAATGTTTCTCAATGGCGGTGAAGTATTTCCCCACTACCGGTCAGTACATGAGCGATACGAAAGCCTTGGCATCGAGGATTTGAGGGACAAACAAAACGTGGTTGATTCCGGCTTCCTCGAGCAGGGCATCACCTTCACCGTCTACGGAGATGGAGAGGGCACGGAGCGCATCTTCCCCTTCGACCTCATTCCCCGCATCATCCCCGACAAGGAATGGCAAGTCATTGAGCGCGGCCTCACCCAGCGCATCACAGCACTCAACCTCTTCCTGCATGATATTTACCATGGGCAAAAGATCATCAAGGACGGCGTCATCCCTGAGGACATCATCAAAACTGCGGCCCACTACCGACCCGAAATGGTCGGCGTGGATGTGCCCCGGGATATCTACATCCATATTTGTGGCAGTGACCTGATTCGGGACGGGGATGGGCGCTATCTGGTACTGGAGGACAACGGCCGGTGCCCATCGGGGGTCTCCTACCTACTGGAGAACCGGGAGGCCATGAAACGCGCCTTCCCGAAAACCTATCAGGACTCCGGCGTGCGCGCTGTAGACCTTTACCCGGACCTGCTGCTCAAGACACTGCAACACATCTCGCCGCGCTCCGGACAAACGCCGGTGTGCGTGTTGCTCACCCCCGGAGTCTACAACAGCGCCTATTTCGAGCATACCTTTCTGGCACGGAAAATGGGTATCGAGATTGTGGAGGGACGTGACCTCATTGCCTTGGATGGATACATCTTTATGCGCACAACCAAGGGTCTTGTTCAGGTGGACGTCATCTACCGGCGCCTTGATGATGATTTTCTCGATCCTGCTGTTTTCAGAGAGGATTCCGTGCTTGGTGTGCCCGGCCTGATGGATGCCTACCTGAGGGGCAACGTGGCACTTGCCAATGCCGTGGGCACGGGTGTCGCCGATGACAAGGTCACCTACGCCTATGTTCCCGACATGATCCGTTACTACCTCGATCAGGATCCCGTATTGGAAAGTGTCCCCACCTATCTGGGTTGGCGCGACACGGACCTCGAATACATTCTGGCCAACTTGCAGTCACTCGTCGTCAAGGCGGCCAATGAGTCCGGAGGCTACGGCATGCTCATGGGGCCAAGCTCCACCAGTGAAGAGCGGGCCAATTTTGCCGACCTCATACGGCACAACCCGCGCAACTACATCGCCCAGCCCGTAGTATCACTCTCCCGGCATCCCACTATCTGTCACAACCATCAGATCGAAGGGCGCCACGTCGACCTGAGGCCATTTGTTCTCTATGGTGAGGATATTGAAATCATCCCCGGCGGCTTGACCCGTGTTGCGCTGACCAAGGGCTCTCTGGTGGTCAACTCCTCTCAGGGAGGCGGCAGTAAAGACACATGGGTACTGAATCACTGAGCCCCATCAACCCACACTCTAACGAACCATGCTATCTCGCGTCGCCAACAATCTCTACTGGTTGAGCCGCTACCTTGAGCGCGCTGAAAACCTCGCCCGCCTTGTTCACGTCAATCACGCCAACTCCATTGAGGCTGTCGCCAACGGACATGAAGATGAAATCTGGCAAGCCGTTCTCTACGCGACCAATTCCGAGGAGGCGTACTCGGCAGCACATGATGAAGCCGGCGGGGAGCTCGATGTTTGCCGCTACATGACCTTCTCTGGTGCCAACCCTGACTCGATCCGCCAATGCATTGCCCAGGCAAGGGAAAATGCCCGCATGGTCAGAGACCAGATTCCCGAGGAAATGTGGCTCGAGCTCAACACCATTCATCTTTTTATCCAGTCCGGAGCATCCGAGACCATGTGGGAGCGTCAACCCGATGAGCTCTACCGCAGGGTCATCAGGTTCTGCATGCTCTATGGGGGTCTGATTGAGTCCACCACCCTGCATGATGAAGGCTGGGATTTTGTTCAGGTTGGGCGCTATCTGGAGCGTGCGGACAAAACGAGCCGCATCCTGGACATGCTGAGCTTTCACCAATCACAAGACCGCAGCCAATTAATCTCTGCATTGCGCAGCTGCTCTGGATCGGCAGGCTTTCGCTCTGAGTTTCGCGGTGATGTCAGCTTGGAAAACGTGGCCAGTTTTCTGCTTTTCTCGCCTTCTTTCCCGCGCTCTGTGCGCTTTTGCCTGCGACAACTCGATGACGTCTTGCACTCCATCTCCGGCATGCCCAGTGGATCTTTTTCCAATGAGGCCGAGCGCATCACCGGCAGCTTGCTCGCCCAGATGAATTTTTCCAATACCCAGAGCATCTGGGACACAGGCCTGCACCTCTACATCGACAACCTGCAGCAAGAGATGAATAAGATCGGACAGCAGGTATTTGAAACCTATGTTTTGCTTCCCTCTGAGATTAATGACATTCCTCACACAGGGACTTGGCAAGTACAACAGCAACAGCAATAATCTCTCATGCGTTTGCAGCTTCGTCATCGAACTGAATATCGGTATGGCGCGCCCATCACCCACAATGTCAATGAGCTGCGTCTTACCCCTCCCAACACCCGCTTTCAGACCTGTGAGTCCAGCATCATCGCCGTGCTGCCTGCATGTAAACTCACTCACTACGATGATCTCCACGCAAACCGCGTTCACCACTTTGAAATCCCCGAGCCCCACCAACGCCTCGTCATTGACAGCCGGGCAGTGATTTCAACCCGCTGCAAGGTAGACTTCAACCACCTGCCATATGGATTCGGCCACGATGAGCTGGATAAATGCAAGCACCTCGAGGAATGTCACCCCTTTTTGCAGGACAGCCGCTATGTCGAGCGCAACCCCGACATTTGGCGCGCAGCTCTCGATCTAAAGGGTTTCTCAGAGGACGTGTTTCAAACAGCTTACCAGATCATGGAGCACATTTTCACCCATTTTGAATATGATTCCGGGGCCACAAACGTATCCACCCATGCTTCCGATGTGTTGGATCTCAAACGCGGCGTCTGTCAGGACTTTGCTCATGCCATGATCGCCTTGTGCCGCTCCATTCACATTCCCGCACGCTACGTCAGCGGCTATTTTTTTGATGCCACCCGCGATCACCATCTGCGCGGTTCGGAAGCATCACATGGCTGGGCGGAGATCTACATTGAGGGGCCTGGCTGGATTGGCTTTGACCCCACCAACAACAAGGTTGTCGACGAGACTTACATCGTGCTCGCACGTGGCAGGGACTATCATGACGTGGCACCGGTCACGGGTGTTTTCCTCGGCTCCGGCGCCAGCGAGTTGCTCGTTGATGTGCAGGTCACCAGACTACCCGACAGGGCATTGGGAGACGTAACACAAGCTCCCACCCCGTCTCAGCGCGAGTCTGCCGGGATCAACTAGTCGCGCGAAGGTTCATCGACAGCCAGGCTTACTCCAGGCCCCCGGTGATACCCGCCACGGGGATGCCGAAGAGCTTGCGCGAGATGATATCCAGCTTGGCCGTATCACCCTGGAAGTGAATCGTGCGCTGGATGTGGGTCATGGACTCGCCCGGCTTGAGCGGAAGTGCGGGTGAGGAGGACTCGATCTCATAAAAGGGCCCGAGCGGATCCGCCCCCGGTTCAGGCGGACCGTCATTGTAGGAGTGAATGACATCGCCCTGATAAGGATGCTCATGCTGCACCCACTGGGAGCGCACATAGGGAAGGCTGGCGGCGTTGGCGGGCAGGTTGAACTGCACTATAGTAAGCGTTTTACGATCCGGGTCATAGCTGCCGCAGTAGTCACGGCAGCGCTGCGGTGGAATGCCGATCTTGGAGCGGAACTGGCCGTCCGCCTTGAAGAACAAGAGGTCGTCCTTTACTTTCAAACGGTCCGCGCCGACCTCACCGAAGTAGTCCGTGTTCACTGCCCTGTGCTCACCCGGCTTGAGCGGAATGACCACATTGGTCGACGGCCCGTGCTTGAGCATGCCAAGCATCCAGATGGAGAGCATGCCACTCTGCTCATTCCACGCCTGCTTGCCGCGGTTGGTAAGCGTGTTGGTGGTTTCAAAGGCGATGCTTTTCACCCCCTCGGGAGCTTCAATGCCCACCTTGGCAGCAAAGTCCGCGGGACTGAGGACTTCCACCGTACGCTCCAGCTGAAGTTGGAACGTCGTGCCGGAGTTGTTGATCACTGAGCCCTCCTTACGCAGCGACATCTTGCTCTCACTGACGGCCGTGACATCAAAGGCCTCGGTATCGATCAGCGCCGGGGTCTTCCAGTTGGCAAAGCTGTAATCCTTCTGCCGGGGCTCAAAGAAAATGGCATGCTGACCACCCTCGGGCCCCAACCAGAGGCGCTCCTCCCCCCCGAAGATGTGAATGTGCTTGTCAATACCCACGCGCTTCTCCTCGGGCAGGATGCCCTTTTCCACTGCCTCATAGTTAATCCAGCCGTAGGAGTCTCCCGCGTCCCCGGCAGCTGTCGAGGTCATCACCCTGCCCTGCCACTGGGGCACGACAATAATGCGCGCATCCCCATGGGAGAGCACCCGGGCATCACTGTGCTTTATGAGAAACGCGGCGTCCTCTCCGAAGTTTTTTTCCGCGTGGGCCGTGGCCAGGAGGACAGTCGAAACCGTGAAAGTGGTCAGCTGGTGTTTGATCATGATATGGAAGGAAAAGGTTCCCTCTATCATTCACATTTCCCTCAGGACTTCACGATATTTTTCACGATGTGGCCGTGCACATCCGTGAGGCGGAAGTAACGCCCCTGGTACTTGAAGGTGAGCTGCTCGTGATCAATGCCGAGCTGGTTGAGCAGTGTTGCGTGGAAGTCGTGCACATGCACCTGGTCCTTGACGATGTTGTAGCAGTAGTCGTCGGTCTCACCGTGGGTCACGCCGCCCTTGAAGCCGCCGCCAGCCACCCAGGTGGAGAAACACAGCGGGTGATGGTCACGGCCGAAGTTTTTGGGGTTGAGGGCTCCCTGGCAGTAGTTGGTGCGTCCGAACTCTCCGCCCCAGATGACCACGGTGTCTTCGAGCAGGCCACGTTGTTTGAGGTCTTTTACAAGGGCAGCGGATGCTTGATCTGTTGCCTTACATTGGGTCGGGAGGTCGGTAGGGAGCTTTCCGTGTTGATCCCACCCTCGGTGATAGAGCTGGACAAAACGCACACCTCGCTCACAGAGGCGGCGGGCCATGAGGCAGTTCGCGGCGTAGGTTCCGGGGGTTTTTGCATCCTCCCCGTAGAGTTTGTAGGTGTGCTCGGGCTCCTCTTTGAAGTCGGTGACTTCGGGGATGGAGGATTGCATTCGAAAAGCCATCTCGTATTGGGCGATGCGGTTTTCGATTTCCAGGTTGCCAGTTTCGGCAAGCTGAGCCTCGTGGAGATCCTTGAGGCGGTCGAGCATGAGGCGGCGTCCTTTCATCGATTGCCCCTTCGGGTTATTGAGATAAACAATCGCGTCTTTTGCCGAGCGGAAGCGCACTCCGTCATGTTTACTGGGGAGGAAGCCACTGCCCCAAAGGCGGGATTGGAGCACTTGGCTGGCGTGTTTTCCCTGGCTAATGAGCACGACGAAGGAGGGCAGGTTTTGGTTAAGTGATCCCAGTCCGTAGTCGAGCCAGGAGCCGATGGAGGGACGCCCTGAGAGCTGAGAGCCTGTTTGCAGAAAAGCAATCGCGGGGCCGTGGTTGATGGCGTCGGTCTTCATGCTGTTGATCAGCGTGATCTCATCGGTGATTTGTGAGGTATAGGGCAGCAGCTCACCGTTCATCCACATGCCGCTCTCACCGTGCTGGGCAAACTTGTAGGGAGTGCCGACCAGAGGCAGGGTCGCCTGGTTGCCGGACATGCCGGTCAGGCGCTGGCCACCGCGCACCGAGTCAGGGAGTTCCTCACCCGTTTCTTTAATCAAGCGGGGCTTGTAGTCGAAGAGATCCATCTGAGAGGGCCCTCCTGATTGGAAGAGGTAGATGACGCGTTTGGCCTTGGGTGCGAAGTGTTGCACTTGCTTGAGCACACGCTCTTCCATCGCCGCGTAGCCGTCTCGGGTAAGAAGGCTACCCAGTGCCATCGTGCCGAGCCCTCCACCGAGTTTGGCGAGAGCAGCGCGGCGCGTCATCGTGTTTTGGTCGTATCCAGTGCAGAGGCTCATGATGTGGAATGTTGAATTGGTGATCTGAAACAAGTCGTGCAATGACTAATATTTCATCTGGGCTTCGTCGTGATTGAGGAGGGTGAGGATGGTGTTGGTGAGAGCGGCAAGTTTTTCAGGCGGAACACTTGATTGTTCCTCATAGTGACCAACGTTGAGGAGCTCGATGGCTTCCTCACGAGCAGAGGAGAAGTAGTCGAGTTGTTCTTGATAGAGAGCGTTGAGGATTTTGATTTCAGCCTCGCTAGGGGGGCGGCTGGTGAGCATGCGGAAGGCGGTGACAGGGTGAGTGGTGGCATTTTGGTCTTTTTTCAGCAGGCTGTCCGCACAAGCGCGCGCCGCCTCGACAAACTGGGTAGAGTTGAGCAGGACAAGGCTACGTAGTGGGGTGGCGGTCTTTTCTCTTTTGACACTGCAGACATCGCGCTTGGCAGAGTCCAGCGTGAGCATGAGAGGACTGGGGCCGTTGATTTGCCAGTGCGTGTAGAGGGAGCGGCGGTATTGGTGAGGGCCTTTATTGCGAGCTCCACCTTGGGGTTTGAAAGCCTCCATGAGGTCGTAGGGGGTCTGCGGGGCTCCGCCAAGATGGGGGTTGAGCAGACCCGACTGGGCCAGAGCATTATCTCGGAGCATTTCCGCGGTGAGCGGGAGGCTGGCGAAGTGGCTGAGGTATTCGTTTTCGGGGTCTTTTTCCATGACCTCGGCCGTGGGGCGACTGGCCTGCCGATAGGTATGGGAGAGGGTGATTTTTTTGATAAGGTGATGGAGATCCCAACCAGAGTTAATGAAATCCCGAGCCAGCCAATCGAGGAGCTCTGGATAGGCTGGGATAGCAGCTTGATGGCCGAAGTCCTCGGATGTCTTCACCAGCCCATGGCCAAAAAACATCTGCCAGTAGCGGTTCACGGTGACGCGAGCGGTGAGCGGGTGCTCGGGGTGGATGAGCCAGTGGGCAAAGTCGAGGCGGTTGAGGCGGGTCGTCTTTGCCTTATCCACAAGCCCGAAATCAGGAAGCACGCTGGGGGTCGCAGGCTGTACTTCCTTGGTCGGTTCATTATAGTTACCACGGTTAAGAATGTAGGTCTTGACGTAGGGTTGATCTTTACGATCGGATTCGCGCATCGCCATGATGCGGGTGATTTTATTTTGCAGGTCGTTGTGGAGCTTGCGGGCGGCGCGGAGTTCTTTTTCTTTAGCAAGAATTTGGGGGCTGGACTGGAAAAGAGGCTTACCCGCATGCAGGTCGGCGACTTGAACCGGGCTGAGGGTCGATAGGTAGATCTGGGCATCCTTGAGGCGGGTATTTTTAAGCCCCTTATCCCGGGCGATGGCTCCGATTCGGGCTATGGTAAGCTTTTTTGTGGTGTAAGTGGTATTCGTGAGACGATCGTAGCGGGTGATGGTCTGAAGCGGTTTTCCATTGAGGTAGAGTTTGAGCCCTTCGGCACGGGAGCTGCCATCATAGGTGAGGGCAAGCTTGATCCACTGGTTGATCGGGAGCTTTTCGGTGGTAATGATCTCAAGGGCATCACCTGGGTACATGTGGGCGAGTTTAACGGCAAGTTGACCATTTTCCATCATCATGCTGAGCCCTCTGTAGGCGGAGTCCAGAGTGGCTCGGGAAGTCCCAAAGAGGTGGGCTCGCTCATACTCCTCAGGAAGCTGAAGATGAATATTAAAAGAGACCGGGACCTCGCGATTCGAGTTCTCTGGTGGGAAGTCGAGATTCACGGAGTGATCGCCATTGAGCAGACGGCTGCCGTCTTTTTCCTTGGAAAAATCAAGAGTGGAGAGCGGCTCAAGAGGCTGGCTGGTGAATGCCTCCGGAAGGGCGGCTCGTTCTTGCTCAAGCTGAGTGATGCGGGCTTGACGGTTGGTTAGCTGATGCTCCTGTGTGGGCGTGCTCAGAGCAAGAGAGGGGGGCGGCACACTCGGTTGCATGAAGGGGTAGAGACCCGCTTCATCGATATTGGAGAAAAAGGCCGCCATCGAGAAGTAGTCCTTTTGTGTCAGAGGATCGTATTTATGGTCGTGACACTTTGTGCAATCCATGGTCAGCCCAAGGAAGGCGGTGCCCACGGTGTTCACACGGTCGGCAATGTAGGCTTGGCGGAACTCCTCTGGGATAGAGCCACCCTCGTTCTTTTGCCCGTGGAGGCGGTTAAAGGTAGTAGCGAGCTGGGTCTGCTGAGTGGCATCAGGGATTAAATCTCCCGCGAGCTGATGCAGGATGAAGTCATTATAGCGCAGGTTTTGGTTAAAGCTGCGCACCACCCAGTCCCGCCACTGCCAGACCATGCGGCCACGGTCGATCTGGTAGCCGTAGCTGTCTGCATAGCGGGCCACGTCCATCCACTCGGTCGCCATCCGCTCACCGTAAGATTCTAGTGAAAGTAAACGCTCCACCTGCTTTTCGTAGGCTTGTGGTGAGGTGTCGGCAAGGAAGGCGTCAATCTCCGTCAGACTGGGTGGGAGCCCCGTGAGGTCAAAGGTGACGCGGCGCAGCCAGTGTTCTTTAGTGGCAGCCTTTGCGGAGGTGAAATTTTGCGTGCTGAGACCTTGGTGGATAAAATGGTCGATTTCGTTTTGAGGTGTCGGGTGCTTGCTTGAGGGAACCGTTACCTCTTTAGGAAGCGTGGTAAAGCCCCAGTGTTTCTCATACTTCGCCCCCTCCTTGATCCATTGCTCCAGGATTGCCTTTTGCTCCTCGCTGAGGGTCATTTTTGCCTCGGGTGGTGGCATGACGTCCTCCGGGTCCTTGCTGTGAATCGTTTGTATCAGCCGGCTTGCCTTCGGGTTTCCGGGAACGATGCCAGCATATCCTCCGAGATCGGCGGTGGCATTCTCAAAAGTATCAACACGGAACTCCGACTCGTTGTTCTCCGCGTCCGGGCCGTGGCACTTGAAGCACTTGTCCGAGAGAATCGGCCGGACCTGGTGGGAGTAGGAAATGGACTTTTGAGCCGGTGTATCCGCGTGAACAACCGCGCCAGCAAGGGCTGAGAGGACCCAGCACGCTGACAGTCTACCCGCCTGCTTTGAGAGCGAGAGACCGCGCGAAGGTATCATTATATTGTTCCTGTGAAATGACATCATGACAAACGGCAGCGCCACAGCCTTGGAAGCAAATCATCGCATGCATATGGCACATTGTCTATACCCCGAAAATGGGGGAAGCCTTTCACAATCACAATATAAAGCAGATCAATTAACAAGAAATTGACGATTGATGATAAGCCCAATGCCACGCCCTCCGGGCTCATAAAATGAGGCAGCGGCGTTTTGATCAGTCATCCACGGTAAGGATGCCATAGCGGAACGCCTTGCCCACAGCTCCGGGGGCATTGGAAACACCCAGTTTCCTGAAAATGTGGCGTGTGTGCGTGCAGATCGTGCTTCTGCTGATCTTCATGTGATTTGCGATCTTTTGCTTGGAGAGCCCCTCACTCATCAGAGCAACGACTTGCACCTCCCTGTTGGTGAGGGTCG
>JBNACB010000038.1:0-17120 GCA_049632765.1 Akkermansiaceae bacterium
CGCCTTGAGGCTGTCCGGGACAAGAACCAACCCGGCGTAAACCGCGATCAAGCCTTTGACCAAAACAGACCTCATGCTGGTGTTGCGGGGATGTGATTAACCAAGTGGTGTGATCACAATATTGCGGTACCAGACCGGCTGGCCGTGGTACTGCAGGCCAAAGTGGCCTTTGCGGGGCAGGTCCTTGAGGGCTTTCTTGAACTTGTTCTTGGAGCCGTCCGGATTTTTCTGAGGTGTGTCCCAGTCGTCGATGTTGACATCAAGAACCTGCTCGCCGTTGAGCACCACGGTAATCTGTGGCCCCTTGCAAGTCAGGCTCATCTGGTTCCACTCGCCATCCGGCTTGACCATGGATTTGGTGGGCTCCTTGGCGTCGTAGAGAGAACCAACGATGTGCTTGCCGGTGTACAAGCCCTCGGAGGCAACCTGGATTTCAAACCCACCCTGCACCGGGTTCTTGGGATCCGTGCGGAAGAAAACGCCACTGTTGCACTTCTCCGATGTCTTGTATTCCAGGGTGATATTGAAGTCCCCATAGGCTGCCTTGGACCAGAGGATGCCCCCGGGAGTTTCCGAGGTGGTCAGCACCCCGTCCTTGAGCACCCAGTTCTTGTTGAGGTTGAGATTCTCTTCGGTCAGCAGTTTGATCTTTCCGCAATCATGGGCCTGGGTCACGGAAACCGAGGCAAGGAGAACGGAAAGGCATGAGGCCAGGATGGATTGGGTCGTTGTTTTCATGGTTATTTTAATTGGTGAATGGTGTGGTTGATCTTGGTTTTAATGGGACGGCCGTCCTCAGTGCTAAGGCTCAGGTTAAGCTCGAGCATGTGTGCCGGGATGAGGCCCTCGATACTCAGCTTGACGGATTTGCCATCGCCCAGAAGCTCTGCTCCGGTGACCTTGAGGTCTGTCCAGCCCTTCTTACGCTGGCCCAGTGGCAGCTCACGCTGCTTCAAGTGAAACTCCTGAGTGCCATATTCGCGGCACCAGTGAATGTCCGCACCTGAGAGCGAGTAGTTCTCCGCCTGGTTGGCAGAGGCGGGATCAAGGACCTCCGAGAAGCGCACGATGAGACCATCCTGCTGAGCCTCCAAGCCTGTGGGCAGATCGATGGGCTTGCCGGTGTAGCGCACGCGGTCAAAGCTACTGAGTAGCCCCGCGTTGGTCTGCCAGCCTTTCAGTCCCATGACGTAGAGTTGGCCATCTTTGTCATTGAAGCGCATGCGCATGTTGCTGGAGTTGAGACTCACAGGAACCTTGACCACCCCGCCCTGGATCTGCCCCTCGATTTCCTCCTTGAGCACCAGATAGAGAGTGCTCATGCCGTAGGAACCGTGGAGCAACTCGCCCTGGAGCGGACCCCAGCGATTACTGGTCACCCAGACCTGGCCACCTCCGGAGTTGTCGATCTTCTTGGGCATCCAGACCAGTGGCTTGGGAGCCTCCGAGGGGTCGTGATGCTGCTCGCGGCCCTGGCGGAGTTCCTCGTTGAAAGCGGTGGTCTTGAGCTCGTCACGCTTGTCGTAGGAGTCCACCACCCCATAGAAGCCGCCCTCCTTGACCCAGTTAATCGGGCTGCGTGGCACAAAGGTACCCTCATTGTCACCTGAGGTCACCTGACCATCCGGGCTGATACCGATGCCATTGGGAGCGCGGAATCCGCTGGCGTATTTGCTGAGTTTTGAGCCGTCCTTGCTGACCTTGAGGATGGTGCCGTGGTGCTCACTGACACGCTCAAAGCCGCGGCCGCCACCACGCACCGGCATACCGAGGGCGAAGTAGAAATCCCCTTCTCTATCTGTTACCAGGTCAAAGGCAAAGGCGTGGAAGCCGCTGGTCAGCTGCCAGTCGTTGTTGAAGTTCTCGTAGTAATCCGCTTCACCGTCACCATTGAGGTCATGGTAGCGCGTGATCTGGTCATCACTCACCGTGTAGACCTTTTCATCGACAATCCTCAGGCCGAGAGGCTCGTGAATACCACGGGCAAAGAGCTTCCACTGCAGGTTGCCAAGCCCGGCATCGATGTTTTTCACGATCCAGACGTCGCCATCCCAGGTGCAAACCGCAGCACTGCTGCCATCGGCAAAGAAGTCAAAGGCAGCCACACGCAGTGCTCCGGTGTAGGGATTTTTATTCGGCAGGCCAAGACGATCCACGACATAGGCCGCATTCTCGTCCTTGGCGGTTTCACCCTGGGTGGTGATGATATCGGGCCACTGGGCGGGACCTCCCTGGCAGAGTTCGCCGAGGGAAACAGAGCTGGGCTCGAAGCCGTTATAATTGTCAGCCTCCGTGTAGAGGATCTCCGCGTTGGTGTTAGTGTCATTGGCGGGAATGCGCAACAGAGCCTGGCCGTTTTGGATGGAGAGAGTCGCTCCATCCGGCTTGGCCAGCACATGCACATGGGCCGTGCCCAGCTTGAGCGTGCTACCGTCAATCTGCTCGGAGCCCTTGGGCGCATCGGCAAGAACCAGAGTAAGCTCTCCCTCATGCGGCGCCAGCTCAAGGATGCGTGAGATCACGGCCTGCTCATCCGGCTTGGACTTGAGAGCATGGTGCTCAAGCACTTTGGTGTCCCCCACCGTGTAGTGGAAGATGACTTTCTTACCATGGCGATAGGCTCCCTTGTAGTGCGCCCAATCCTTGGGCAGAGTCCCCAGAGGAGGATAGTAGTTATCCTCACTCAGGCGGGGGTCTGATAGAGTGCCGTCCGCCGAGGCCCAGCCGGGCACCGATCCAGTGGACGTGAACGGAGGCACGGCAAATGAGGGGAAGCTGCCGTGCGCACCGGTGAAGGGCAGGCCCTCAAACTTGATGCCCCCGTGGGCAAAGGTGGCGGCGAGGCGCATGGTGTCGGTGTCAAAGACCACACCCACGTTGCCATCATCGGAGAGCGGCACGGCGTGAGCGCGGAACACATCGTTGTCACCACGAGAGTCCTTGTTGATCCTGAAGGGGGCGCCAACCAACGAGCCGTATCTTGCCGGGATGCCCTTGTCATAGTGCTCCCCCTTGGGGTTGATCAGGTGGGGAGCTTTTTGCCATGGCTTTGGATTCCAGGCGATTGCTTCATACTGCTCTGTTTTGTGGCTAAACTGGCTTGCAGGGATGACGGGTCGGTTGCCGCTGGGAGGCGTCCAGGAGAGCACGCAACCCTGCTGACCCCTGAGCTCTAGATAGGTAAGCTCGATATCATGCTGGCCAGCCTTGAGCTGAATGCGGGCGGTGTGCTCCTTGTAGCTGTGTGCTCCCCAGAAGTTGATGATTTCCTTGCCATTAATCTTCAGACAGGAGCCATCATCCGAGCCCAGATAAAAGATATAGTTTCCATCCTCGGGGGCAGTAATCTTTCCTCGCCAGCGGGCGATAAAATCATCCTGCAACTTGACCCCATAGAAGCCCTTGCCGGTATTCGGGAAGTTGACCTGTGGGTCAATACGCACCAGCCATGGCTTCTCAGTGTCGGGAATGGCAGGTGTCGAGCCCAGGCCTTCACGTAATTTGAAGTATTCACCGATGAGTCCAGGTGCAAAGCCAACCTGACGCTTGGAGGCCAGATCTTGCAGGTAGTCGTAGATGGCTTTGAACTGCTTGTCAGCATCCCCATCATAATACTTCTTGAGTGGTGTAACCCCGTTGGTCGCATAGCGAGGCATGATCGTCGCCGCGTCAAAGCGCTGTGGGTAGTGCATCCACTGGTGGTAGTAATCCGGGCGCAGACGCTTGGTTGCCAGGGCAAGGTTCGGGCCCGCCCCTTCAAAGACGGCGAGTGCCTCCTCATTACCCAGAGCGTGGCAAGCCTGGCAGGAAAACCCCTGCTGGCTGACAAGCGCCTGGCCAGTCTTGATTGTTTTTGTGTTGCCTTCACGAAGCTCCAAGTGAGTTTCACCCACCCCATAGCTGTGGGCAAATCCCGTGGCGAGCAACCCGGCCCGCGATGGCCATGCCGGCATCTGGGCTTGTAACCATGGGCGTGTTTTCTCCGTCAAGGTTCCGGCAAACAGCTCTGCCATCCAGTCAGCGCGCAACTTGTGGCCAAAGTGATCCAGCGCAGGAAGTTTTTCCGGCCCGTGGGAGTGGGCCTTGGGGTCGGAAATGTCGATATGGGCGACTTCCTCGACCCGCATCAGGCGGCTGGCATCCATTCCGTCACGACTGTGGCAGGCCATGCAGTTGAGTGCCTCGAACTGGCGGTGGGCATACTCCGCCGGATGATCCTGCTTGAGTGAGGCAGTAACCTTGCCCGCCTCCACCTTGCCCATTGTAGCCAGATCGGCAGAGAAATGAGGTGCTTTTTTCTGCGGGCCTTCAGGAGCCAGGCAGCCACTGCCCGCGGGGGCCTTGAGCATGGCTGTGAGGCTCGAGAACTTCGCCTCGTTCTGGTGGCCGGGAGCATCGTGGCAATTCATGCAGCCGGACTGGGTCAGGAGGGTCTTGCCCCGGGCTGCGTCACCTCGGGGCAGCGGCTCGGGAGCTGTCGGCTCGGGAGATTGCTTGAGTGTGAAAAGGAAGGCAGCGAGGTCAGCTGCTTGCTGTTTGTTCAGCTTGAAATCCGGCATGCGTGTGGCCTCGTGGTGCTCACCCGGGTTTTGCAGGAAGCTTGCAAGGGCGTGGCGCTTGTATTTCCTGGAGACATTGACCAGGGGAATGCGCTCAATGCTGTCAACGGCGTGCATGTCGTGGCAGGCGTAGCAATTAAGTGCCTTGTAGAGCTTGGCTCCTGCATCCTTGTTGCCCTTGTTGCCGGCCTTGGGCTTCTTGGCCTTCATGCTGGCGAGATAGGCGGCGATGTCCGCTGACTTCTGGGCTGCCTCAGGCCCGTGGAAAAGTGCCGGCATGCGTGTGCCCGGGCGGTGGTCCTCGGGGTTCTGGATCCAGCGCGCCATCCAGGCTTCATCCAGACGGCTGCCAATACCGGCAAGCGAGGGGCCCATTTCACCAGCCTCAGGCAAGGCGATGTTGTCCTCGCTGGTGTGGCAGGCGTTACAGCGGTTCTCCACGATGAGCTGACGCTGTGAGCGGATGAGGGCGTGATCCGTCGCAATGGATGATTCCGGTTGTTTGAGTGAAGTAGCGGCAACGGGCTCCCAGCCAAAAGCGGATGATTTCCAAAACAGGCGCAGCTGGGCAACACCCTCTGCGGGAGGCGTGAAGTGGATGACCAGAGGATGGTCTCCCGCTGCCAGTTCAAGGGGTGCGGACGCCTGATTCATTACGGAGACCGCACTCTGGGCGCTGACTTGTATGCTTGCAGAGCCACTGCCCCGCAGCTCAAACACATATTCATCCTTGGCGGGAACTTTCAGAACTGTCTTCCACTGGGCTTTCCATGGCACCCCGGCAGGCGTGAGTGCCGAGGGCGTCTGCCCGGCTTTGCCGTAGTAAGCGGGCAAGCGATCCTGCCGGCTATCGAGAACATGTTTACCGGTGGCAGCATCGAAAAACTCGGTAAGAACGGGCAGCTTGGCGAACTCTTTGGCCCGGGCATGCGGTGAGAGGCTGAGTAGACAAAGGCTCAGGAGAATGAGGTGATACGGGCGAATGGACATGGCTACTATGTGAGAAGGATGAAAGCTTGATGAGGGGGGCTAAGGATGCTCGTCATGGATACGCCATGTAAAGCTGGATCTTCAGCAAAAAAGCGCCAAATACCGGTCCAAAACGCGCCAATCCTTAGCCTAAAACCACCCGCTTGAATATCGTCTTTAATGACGATATCCGCTTGGCTCAGCAAGTGATGGCTTTCAGATGAAGCCCGGGTCACCTTTTGCCCGGCTCAGTTTTTAAAGATATCAAACTCCGGGTTGACGCATTTTTCACCCCAGCGCTTGTATACAGCACGCAGGTTCTGCTCTGATTCCGGAATCTCTCCCTTGTCACCGGTTTCTTCAATCCAGTCCTTGAGCAGTTTACGATGACGCTCGAGTTCTCCGGCATACGCGGGATCACCGGCAAGGTTGCTGACCTCGTGGGGATCCTTGCTGAGGTCGTAGAGTTCCTCCGCCGGGCGTTTACCAAAGAATGCACGTTCCTGAACCTCGCCCAGTTCGCCAGTAGCGTGAAGTTCACGCAGACGCCGCGTATGATCATCGCCGTCACGGTATTGTGGTTGGAGCAGGATGCGATCGGTGAGGAAGTTGCGAATATAGCGGAAGTTCTCTGTGCGCACGGTGCGAATGCGATCGATCGTATAATCACAGCGGTCTCGAGCAGATACAACATAGTCGCGTTCTTTATAATCCTCGGCAAAGAGATCCTGCCCATGCAGGTAATCCGGCAGCTCAATCCCCGCCAACGCCAGGGTGGTCGCTGAAATATCCAGGGCACTGGTCAACTCTGTGCGCACCATGTTCTTTGGAATGCCGGGCCCGGTGATGATGAGCGGAACATGGACACCCCCTTCATAACAGAACTGCTTGTGCCGCAATGACATGTTGTTGCCATGATCGGTGAAGAAAAAGACGATGGTGTTCTCCAACAACCCGTCAGCCTCTAATGCCTGCATGATTCCCTCCACATGCTTGTCGGTTTTGCGCACGCAGTCGTAGTGATGTGCCCACCATTTGCGGAAAACCGCTTCATCGGGGAAGTAGGGTGGCAGATCCACGGTGGCCGGGTCGGCCCTGTCCTTGACGATACCCGCCCCCCTCTTGCCTCCCCACAGCTGGATCTGGCCGAACCAGGGCTGTCCTTTGGGCACATCACGCCAGTGCCCCTGCCCCGCCTGAATGAAGGCCTGCATTGCACTATGACCCTTTTTAGCGATAGCCTTTTTACCCTCTTTTTTTGGATTACCCAGGGAGTAGAGCGCACCGCGGTCATAGACAAAGTTGTAGTCGTCTTTACCTCTATTGAAAGTCGCGTAGCCGTGCTCACGGAATATCTCGGGCAAGGTCTTGATTTCCTCTGGCAAATAAATCGCCGACTCCGGCGTTCGTGACGATCGGTGCTGATGGGTTCCCGTGGTGGTTTGGTAGACACCTGTGATGATGGCCGAGCGGCAGGCCGAGCAAACCGGAGCCGGCACATAACAGCGCGAGAAACGCACACCTTGCGCGCTCAATCTGTCGAGCGTTGGGGTCTTGCCGGCATTGATCTTAAAACCGTAGGACTCCATCCACGGAGAGAGATCCTCAACGTATATCCAGAGGATGTTTGGCTTGTCTGCGGCACGCAGGCCTGTTGCCAGACTGCAGAGAAAAATCAGAATCCACTTCGTCATTGCCATAGGCCTAGCATACGCCGGCAAGCGGACAACTCTTTCACTCCTCAGGATCCCGCTTCCGCCTTGGCCGCCTTCATGGCGCGCTTACGCTCGTGTGGATCGAGGATACGCTTGCGCAAGCGCAGGTGGCTTGGCGTGGCCTCCACGAGCTCATCGTTAGCGATATACTCGATGGCGCGCTCCAGGGACATCTTGATCGGGGGTGCAAGACCCTCGGAAATGCCCTTGGTGGCGGAACGGTGGTTGGTCAGGTTCTTCGCCTTGACCGGGTTCACGGGCAGGTCGTCCTTGCGTGGGTTCTCGCCGATCACCTGGCCCTCGTAGACCTCTTCGCCCGGGGCAATGAAGAGCTTGCCGCGTTCCTCGAGAGGCTGCAGGGAATAGGCCATGGCTGTGCCCGTGCTCATGCTTACCAGTGTTCCCGTGTTGCGGGTGTTGATCTCACCGCAGTGTGGCGCGTACTCTTTGAATAGGTGGGACATCACCCCGTGACCGCTGGTCAGGTTCAAAAGTTCAAATTCAAAGCCAATCAGCCCGCGCGTGGAAATGGTCGCCTCGATCGTCGCTCCATGGGCATTGCTCCCCATGTCCTCAATGCGTGCGCGGCGGTTGGCGAGGGTCTTCATCACTCCGCCGGTGTAGTCCTCCGGCACCTCAACAAAGAGAGTTTCAAAAGGCTCTAAAACCTCACCATTATCTCCCTTTTGGGTGATGACCATGGGGCGTGAAACAAGTACCTCGTAGCCCTCGCGTCGCATGGTTTCCACGAGTACTGAGATCTGCATTGCTCCGCGAGCGGCGACATCGAACACACCTGCCTGGTCGGTGTCCTCCACCTCAATGGAAATATTGGTTTTCACCTCGCGCATGAGGCGGTCACGGATCGCGCGTGAGGTCACGTGCTTGCCATCCTTGCCACCATAGGGGCCATCGTTGATGGAAAACTGCATCTTCACTGTGGGAGGATCGATGGAGACAAAGGGAAGCGCCTCCGCCTCCTCGGTGGCAGCCAGAGTTTCCCCAATATCAATGTCCTCAAAGCCAGCAACGCCGACAATGTTGCCCGCCACGCCCTCGGCAGACTCCTGGTTGGAGAGTGAGCTGTATTCAAAGACCTTGGTCACCTTGCTGCGCACTTTGGTACCATCCTTACGGTGCAGCCAAACGCTGTCTCCCTTTTTAACCGATCCGCTCTGCACCTTGCCAAGTGCCACGCGGCCGACGTAATCATCCCAGTCGATATTGGATGCCAGCATCCGGAATGGTGCCCCGGCATCGGAGTCAGGAGCATCCACGTGCTCGATGATGGTCTCAAGCAAAGGGGTCACATCCACCTGCTCGTCATCGAGTGAGCGCACAAAAAAGCCATTCTTGGCCGAGCCATAAACAAAGGGTGCCTCGAACTGTTCCTCATTCGCCTCAAGCTCAAGGAAGAGCTCCAGCACGCGGTCATGCACTCCAAGCGGATCCGAGTGCTCCCGGTCAATCTTGTTGACCACCACGATGGGCTTGAGCCCTTGTTGCAGAGCTTTTCTGAGCACAAAACGCGTTTGCGCCTGCGGCCCGTCATGAGCATCCACCAGCAACAGCACACCATCGACCATCTTCATCACACGCTCAACCTCTCCACCGAAATCCGCGTGCCCAGGAGTGTCGACAATGTTGATCGTATAATCCCCCCAGTGCACGGAGGTGTTCTTCGCCTTGATGGTGATGCCCTTCTCTCGCTCGAGATCCATGGAGTCCATCGCGCGTTCGGTCGCTTGCTGGTGATCACCGTAGGCTCCGCCCGCCTTGAGTAGTTCATCAACGAGGGTGGTCTTGCCATGGTCAACGTGAGCGATGATGGCGATATTTCGGATCTTGTCTGTCATGCCAAAAAATGGGTTGCTGCCCGCCACATTGATGGTGAGCGGAGAGGGCGCGCAGAGTCTTCGAATCTGGCGAAATTGCAATCACCAATTACCGTTCCGGGCCGTATTACTTACCTGCGTAAGCCGCTGCGACTTCCTCGGCAATGGTCCTGATGCCCTCGTGCACGGTGCGCTCATCCATGGTGAAGGTCATGCGGATGCACTCGTGCCGGTGCTGCCAGTCATCAAGATCCTCGTCACCGAAGAAGAAGTAGTGACCGGAGACGATCAATACTCCGCGCCGCTTGAGCCGCTCATAGAGCTCCGCGGATGTGATGGGCAAGTCTTCGAACCAGAGCCAGAGAAACAGGGCCCCCTCACTGGCATGAACGCGGTAGGGCAGACTGTGATCAAACTCTTCGTCGATCCATGCGCGCGCCTGGCGCGATTTCTCAACATAATAGGGGCATACTACCTCGTTGCTTAAGTTGAGAATTTCCCCACTGCGGATCAGGGGCTCCATGATCGCCTGGCCGACATTGCCATTGGCAAGACCCACAATGGCACTCATCGAGGCGACCGCCGAAGCAATCTCCTCGTTGGCGATTACAATGCCAGTACGGGTTCCTGGCAGGCCTATTTTTGACAAACTGAGGGTTAAGACCACGTGCTCATTCCACACCGGGGTGGCTTCAGTAAAAATGATGTTCGGGAAAGGAGCTCCGTAGGCGTTGTCGATAATGAGCGGGATATCGTGCTCATCCGCCAAGGCGCTGAGATGGGAAATCTCATTATCCGTGAGCACATTGCCCGTCGGATTGGTGGGGCGTGACACACAAATTGCAGCCACATCATCACCCACTTCCAGCCGGTCAAAATCAACACGGTACTTAAAGTCATGGTCCCCCGTTTTTTGGATCAGGGGTTTGCAGGCACGAAAGATGTCACCACCAACGGACTGGTTGGCGTAGCCGATGTATTCCGGAACGAGAGGCAGGAGAATTTTTTTGCGGGAGCCATCCGGGAACTTTCCTGCGAGGGCATTAAAGAGAAAGAAAAAAGCCGTTTGCCCACCCGGGGTGATAGCCACGTTTTTGGCACTAATATCCCAGCCAAAGTTTTCCCGGAACAATCCTGCGATCGCCTCCAGAAAGCGAGGGTTGCCACGGGGCGGGTCGTAGTTAGAGAGCATCTTCTCAAGCTCTCCGGGAGAGCTCATGATCTCCTCGAGCCGGCGCCGCCAGAGGGCATTGACCTCCGGGATGTGCGCGGGCTGACCACCCCCTAGCATGCGCACATCGGGCCCACCTGTTGCCAGGGCGTTACCCAGGTCATCCATGAGCTCCTCAATGCCGCTGCCCATGCAGAGACGTCTGCCAAACTCGGAAAATTGCTCACTCATGCGCAGCTGACCTTGGTTCGTTAGGCTCTTGCCGGCTCTTATTCCGCGGGCCTGCTCAGATCGATCAGCTCGGGGCTGATCTCCGGCTCAAGGTCACGGTCATTGACCGGTGGAGATGAGGGCAACTGGCTCAGCGACCTTTTTTTGCCCAGCATAATGGATGGCACATAACCGACTTCCCCGCTGTTGACGAGCTCCACCTTGACGTAGGGACCCTTCAAAGAGACCACTTTCACATCCGTGTAGTCAGGCAGGATTTTGTAGGGGCGATCCTCAAAGCGGGGAAAGGTAAGAAAGAAGGCCGTGTTTGGCGAGAGTGTCTGCAAGTAGCTGCCCGGGGTAAACAGGGAGATGTCAGATTCGTAGCCGTCGGCGGGCACTGCACGGGGTGGCCCCTGTGTGTTGTAGCCCCTGCCCGTGGGGGAATACACGTCAACACAACCGAGAAGCACGCACCCGGTGAGAGCAGTTGCAAAGAGCATCGCGGATGAGTGAATCTTCATGGGTATCATTCTGCACCTGAGCAGCGAGAGGGTCAACGCATTTTCAAGTAGTCACTGGCAGCTTCCAGCCAGTGACGCGGTGTGGCAATGCCCTCGGCCATCATTCTGGCGGGCGCCATAGTGGTATGCACGGGACGCCTTTCCCGGAAAAAACTGACCTCGGAGAGCTTACCCGCAAGCAGGTTGTCTTCCTTCAGATCGTAACCATGGTTCACAGCCAGCCGGCACACTTGTTGGGCATAGCTGAACCAACTTTCCGGCTCACCACGGTTACACAAGTGATAAATGCCCGATGCCTCGGCAGCGACTAACAAACGCGTCCACTCCACAATGTCATGGGTGAAGGTCGGCATGGAAAACTTGTCACTGATGAAATGCTCCCTTTTGCCGGCAGCCAGCCTGTTGAGCACGTTATCAAAATGCGATGGTCGCTGTGGCGTGCTCGGACCGAAGAGCCATGACACACGAGCCACCAGTGACTGGCCGTTGGCGGCGAGAACGGCTTTCTCCCCCTCTCGCTTGCTCTTGCCGTAGACGTTGACCGGTTCGGCGGGATCTGTCTCGGTCCTCATACCGGGAAGTTCACCGGAAAAAACATAGTCCGTGCTGAAGTGCACCAGCTTTGCCGACTTTTCCCTGCACACCTCTGCCATCTCAAGGGCAGCATCCACATTGACCCGCTGCGCCAGCTCCGGATCATCCAGGCACTCCTCCAGCCCCGTCACCGCTGCCGTGTTGATGAGGACATCAAAATCCAGATCGCCCAGAAAAGTTCTGACGGCCCCGGGCTCGGACAGATCCATTTCCTGCCGGCTTGGGGCAATGAGATCGATGTCCGGATCACTACCCCAGAGCGACAAAAAAGCCCCACCGAGACGACCGGTGGAGCCTGTAAGCAGAACGCGCATCAAGTGCTACGGAATCCGGGCTAGCGGCTAATAAACTAACCCACAAACATCTGCTCGCCGATTTCCTCCTCGAGGTCGGCAAACTCGTCTGTGGCAATACCCGCGTCACGGATGTTACGCAGTGTGCGTTTGGATCCGCGGTTACTCTCAGGTCCGTTGACCTTGTCGACAACCATCTCCACGACGGAGGGTGCCAAAGCAGCCACGCCGAGAGCCGCGAGTGTAAGGGCTACAGGCCTACGGGTGTCGCGGTGCATGAGGTCGCCGAGGAACACACCTGCAGCTGCTCCTAACATTGCCGGGCCGAAAGATGCGCTGGTTTCAATCCAGTTTTTTTCAGAGTGATCTTGTGACATGCTTATATCCTACCCCCGTATGACGCTGAGAAAAGCGCAAATCCCCGTAAATATGCATTAATTTGCGCGTTTCTGCTTTTTCATCTCCGGATTCTTTCTCATTGTTTGCGCCATGAGCGACCCGACGACCCAAGCCTCTGACCAGTATGCCCTGATTCTCGCCGGCGGCAGTGGCACTCGCTTTTGGCCCTTGTCGAGAAACGCACGCCCCAAGCAATTGCTCAATCTCTTTGGCGAGGCTACCCTACTCAACCAGACCATCAGCCGGCTCGAGGGTCTGGTTCCCACAGAGAACATTCTCATCCTCACCAATGCGCTCCAGGAGCAAGCCGTGCGTGAGGTTGCATCGGAAATACCGGCGGAGAATATTTTTGCGGAACCCGCCAAGCGGGACACGGCACCCGCAGTGGCACTCGGTGTTGGTCTTATCGCTGCCAGAAACCCGCAGGCCACCATCATGGTCTTGCCCTCCGACCAACTCATCCAGGATACGGCTGCCTTCCAGTCCGTCATGCGGGATGCCCTGAGTATTGCCGCGCACAACCCGGCACTGGTGACCGTGGGTATCAAGCCCACCTGGGCCTGCCCTGCCTTCGGCTACATCGAGCGCGGCGGGGAGGCCACCACCGACGGGCCGGCAACGCAGCATCAACCCTATGAGGTCAAAAGATTCAGGGAAAAGCCCGACCCCGAGCTCGCGGCAGAATTCCTCTCCCAGGGCAACTTCGCCTGGAATGCGGGCATGTTTATCTGGTCAGCGAGCACCGTCATTGATGAACTCTCCCGACACACCCCGGAACTCGCCGACTTCATCCGTGAGCTAGGTGCGTCAGGGGACATCGCGGAGACCGTTGCCCAGAAATTCCCCACCCTCACCCCCATCTCCATCGACTACGCGCTCATGGAAAAAGCCTCCCGGGTGCTCAACATCGAGGCCAGCTTTGACTGGGACGATGTCGGCTCGTGGATCTCGGTGGCCAAGTATCTCGAAACCCAGGGAGAGGCCAACCAGACCAATACCGAGCTCGCCGAGCTGGACTCAAAAAACAACATCGTTTTCAACGCGCGTGCTGAGAGCAAAATCGCGCTGCTGGGAGTGGACGACCTCATCGTCGTCCAGACCGATGACGCCTTGCTTATCGCCAACCGGCACCAGGCGGATGCCATCAAAAACCTCGGTGCCCAACTTCCGGACGAGTTGTTGTAAAGATGAGTAACGAACACCCTGTTTTGGCGATTGACCACGGCGATGCCCGCATTGGCATTGCCGCCACCGATGCTGCCGGCATCTTGGCCCACCCCGTGGAGACCATTCAGGTCAGCGAGGTCGATCCAGTCGAACGCATCCGCGAGCTCGTCGAGCAGCGTCAGGTGAAACAACTTGTCCTGGGTCTACCTATCCGCATGGACGGCAGTGAGGGCGATGCCGCCAAAAAAGTCCGCGCTTTTGGAGAGCTTCTTCAGCAGGCATTACCGGAATTGCCATTACACCTCTGTGACGAGACCCTTACCACCGTTGCTGCTGCAGGCAAGCTGCACCAGGCCGGCAAAAACGCGAGGCACCAGAAGAAGATCATCGACCAGGCAGCAGCTGTCGAGATCCTCAATAGCTGGCTCGGCATGGACTAGGGCAAATATGCAACAGCGCTGCCTTGTCATTCCCTCAGCGCACGTCAGAATCCCGCCGTGGATCATCCTACAAGACCGCACATCTACCAGCTCATGGTGCGCCACTTTGGCAACACCCATGAGTCTCCCAAAGTCAACGGCAGCATGGCCGAGAATGGCTGTGGCAAGTTTGCCGACATCAACAACGCTGCCCTCAAGTCACTGCGCAAACTTGGCATCACCCACGTGTGGCTGACCGGGGTGCTTGAGCAGGCCAGCTCCACATCCTACCCGGACCGGCCCGCGGACAACCCCCTACTCGTCAAGGGCAAGGCAGGTTCCCCCTATGCCATCCGTGACTACTTTGACGTCTGCCCGGATTACGCCACCGACCCCGCCAAGCGACTCGACGAATTCCGCGCCCTGCTCAAACGCATCAGAAAACACAAACTCAAGGCCATCATCGACTTCGTGCCCAACCATGTGGCGCGCTCCTACTCCAGTGACATTCGGCCTGAGCTCTCCTTTGGCACGACCGATGACACCGACAGATTTTTTGACCCGGACAACAACTTCTACTACCTGGGCTCACTGCATTCCGGTGACGGACCTCCGCTGAAACTTCCCGGCGAGCATGGCCCCACCCCTTACGAACCGGAGAGCGGGTTTGGGCGGGTTACCGGTAACAACGCCCTAACCTGGTCACCCTCCGTGCATGACTGGTATGAAACCATCAAGCTCAACTACGGACATGACTTTACGGTGGGCCCACCCCGGGACGATCTGCACCCGCTTCCCGAACCGGGCACCTCCCCGGAGCAGACCCCGGACACATGGCGCAAAATGGACGCCATTTTATCCTACTGGCAGGAAATGGGAGTGGACGGTTTTCGCGTGGATATGGCGCACATGATACCCATGGCCTACTGGCGTTGGCAGGTCCAGCGCTGCATCAAGCGTGACCCCGGGGTCTTCTTCATGGCCGAAGCTTACGACAATGACCCTGCCAAGCTCACCGAGGGTAACGTCCTCGACGAGCTTCTGGATGCGGGCTTTGATGCCGTCTATGACGACCCAAGTTACTCCACCATCAAGGCAACGGTAGAGGGATCGCAGTGGGCCAACGATATTGATGATGCCGCCAACTGCTTTACCAAACGGTTCCACCATTCCCTGCGCTACGCCGAAAACCACGATGAAGTCCGTCTGGCGTCCAAAGGCAACTGGGCAGCCAGCGGCATGGACATCGGCAGGCCTGTCTCCGCCATCCTTTTTGGACTCGGCCGTGGTCCGCTGATGATCTACTCAGGCCAGGAAACCGGCGAGCCGGCTGATGGTGCCGAGGGATTCAGCGGCGACGATGGCCGCAGCAGTATTTTCGACTACGGATCGCTGCCCTCCCTCATCCCTTGGGTCAACCAACACAAGTATGATGGAGCCACACTCAGCGAGGCGCAGAAAAGCCTGCGCGCCTACTACGCGACCCTACTTCAGACCTGTGCCGGGCCCGCCTTCACCCAGGGGGGCTTCTACGGTCTCAACCACGCCAATCTTGATAACCCCGGCTACGGCCGCATACATGGCGAGAGCCCCTCGGGCCACTGGCTTTACAGCTACATCCGCCGGGATAAGCAAAGTGGTCAGGCCTATCTCATTGTCGCCAACCTCAACCCCCATGAAGGGCTCCACAATGTGTCCATCCAGATTCCGGACCATGCCCAGGAGTGGCTCGGCGCCAGGCTGGCAGGGAAAAAGCAGCTCAGCTTCAAGGACGCGCTTGGCTCTGGGAAAAAGATGACGGCACTGACCAGTGAGCTCGCCACGGAGGGTGTGGTCATTGACCACCTGCCGGCAATGTCGGCGTGCTATTTTAAAATCAGCTAGAAGATCCGGTTAGAGAACCGGTCAGCGCAGTCTGATATCGAGCCACTGCTGCATCGTTTCCGCCGGGTTGTTGGAACGCATCAGCGTCTCACCCACAAGAATAGCATTGGCCCCCGCCTCCAAGACCCTCAGGCAATCTGCAGCCGTTTTGATCCCGGACTCACTGACCAGCAGCACATCATCACCGACCTCATCTGCCAGCAGCTCCGTGGTCGCTAGATCCGTTTTAAAGGTCTTGAGATTGCGGTTATTAATACCAATGAGATCCGCCCCCAGATTCAGGGCGCGCTCCATCTCGGGCAAGTCGTGGACTTCCACCAGCACATCGAGCTGGAAATCGCGCGCTTCCTTATAGAGGCGCGTCAAGGTCTCGTCATCCAGAGCCGCCACAATAAGTAAGACCGCATCAGCCCCAGCGATAATGGCTTCGTAAATCTGCACCTCGTGGCGAATAAAGTCTTTCCTCAGCAACGGGATATTGGAAACCGGTGAGATTTTACTGAGGTCTGCAAGAGAGCCCTTGAAGTATTTCTCATCGGTCAACACCGACATACAACTGGCACCACCGTCGAGATACATCTTTGCCTGGCGCAGTGGATCAAAATCCGGGTCGATCACACCGGCTGAGGGCGACGCATGCTTCACCTCGGCAATGATACTGAGCCGGTCCGGCCCCAGGTCCAGAGCACTGCGAAACCCACCGAAATCGTTCCTCGCCAAGGCAGCCGCACGGTATTTCTCCAGCTGGGGCAAAACGGCCTCCACCTCACTGCGCTTGTGCTCCATAATCTCGCTGAGAATATCCATGTGCGCGATTTAAGTCACATTTTGACATTCTGCAAGGCAACACCCCGACAAACTCCACCCTCCTGAGCGAGCTGCGGATTCGCATTTTTTAAGAAAAATGGCTTGTCAGCCAGCGGTCATGGTGTAACTAGCATCCCGCGTCGGTTGCACAAACTGACGCCCCACCAAACACTCTATGCGGGTGTAGCTCAGGGGTAGAGCGCAACCTTGCCAAGGTTGATGTCGTGAGTTCGAATCTCATCACCCGCTCCATTTTCACTAAAAAGCCCTACGCGAACAGCGTGGGGTTTTTTATTTGAGGGCGATGAGATGAGAACGAAGTTCGAACGCATGATCCATTACCCCAGGTTTCCGGAGGAGGAAACCTGCTCACTGGCATAGACTGCGCGGAGCGAAGTCAATCTCATCACCCGGGTCCAACGGCGGGCATCACGCTCATACGTGATAGACACAATGAAACCCGGCGTATATTTAAATTACCATTGGTTCGTAAATCAGCGGGCCTCCTCACGCTCATGCCATCAAAAGTAAAGATAACCCAAACTCTCCTGTTGGCAGCCCTCGTGAGCCCTCT
>JBNACB010000039.1:0-17077 GCA_049632765.1 Akkermansiaceae bacterium
CCGCAACGGCCTTGGCCGCGAGGGTTGGCGACACCTGCCAGGAAGGGACGCTGTCGTATTCCACCGCGTAGCCGGGGCGGATGATAGCAGCGTTTTCCAAACCGGGTATGGAGTGGATGAAATCCAGCTGGACCTCATAGGGTAGGGAGGTGGAGACCCCGTTGATGTAGTATTCACGGGTGTGGCGACCCTCCGGCTCCAGGAAGACCTGGTGCTGGCTGCGGTCGGCAAAGCGCACCACCTTGTCCTCGATGGAGGGGCAATAGCGGGGGCCCGGGCCCTCGATTTTCCCGGCATACATGGGCGATTTGTCCAGATTGGCGCGAATAATGTCGTGGGTTTTGGGCGTGGTCCAGGTGATGTGGCAGGGAATTTGTTCCACGTGGAACTTTTTGCCCTCAAACTCCGTTAAATCTGCGTTTCGGGCTTCTGATTCCTCGATCTGATAGCCATTAAGGGTGTGCACATCGTCGGCGCTACGGGTGATGGTATCCGCCAGATAGGAGAAAAAGGGTGGGGGAGTGTCACCGTTCTGGGTCTCGGTCTTGCTGAAATCAATCGACTGACCATTGATCCGGCAGGGGGTACCAGTTTTGAAGCGCTCCACCTCGAAACCCAGCTCAAGCAAGCTATCCGAAATAGTGGAGGTTGTGTCTCCCATGCGGCCACCTTTCTCGTTCTTGAGTCCCACGTGCATGAGCCCGCGCATGAAGGTTCCGGAGGACAGCACTACAGAGTGAGCCATGATATGCATCTGCAGGGAGGTGCTGACCCCGGTAATGCGGTCGTCTTCAACAAGCAGGCTGGTGACGTTCGCCTGGTGGAGATCGATATTGGGTTCGCACTCCAGGGTGTGTTTGATACGGAACTGGTAGGCTTTTTTATCGCACTGGGCCCGTGGAGCCCTCACAGAGGGCCCTTTGCTGGCGTTAAGCATCCGGAACTGGATGCCCGTGGCATCCGTGTTCAAGCCCATGGCGCCTCCCAAGGCATCAATTTCCCGCACCATGTGACCCTTGGCAAGCCCTCCAATGGCGGGATTACAGGACATCGCACCAATAGTATCCAGGTTCTGGGTTAATACCGCCACCGAGCAGCCAAGCCTGGCGGCGGCCAGAGCGGCCTCGACACCTGCGTGACCGGCTCCGATAACCAGAACGTCGTAGGTTTTGGGGTAAGTGAACACGGGGGACTCTTTAGCCTTAATTACCGGAGTTTCAATCCAGAAATGGCGATCAGCCGGGTCTTGTGGGTAAGTGAATGTTCCACGTGGAACTTTATGATACCCACAGCCTGATTCTACCCAATACCAGGTGCCTTATCACCTTGCCTGCATCATTTTCATGGTATAGTTTGTAGCTGCTATGAAGAATATTGTTGCAGCAGTAGATTTTTCCGATGTCAGCAAACCAGTAATAGATAACGCCGTGAAGTTGGCCTCTGCGCTGGGTGAGGGGCTTCATTTGGTCCATGTGGTTGAGGCCGAGCCCACATACGCTGCTTACGGTTTTTCCCCGGACGATTTCCCGGCGATGCATGAATTACAGGTGGAATCCGCATCCAGAGCGGACATCAAACTTTCAAAACTAGCTGCCGAATCAGGAATTGAAGGGATACAAACCAAGGTGATTCAAGGACAACCACTGCACGCATTGCTGGAATATGCCAAGGAGGTGGATGCTGAAATGCTTGTGCTCGGCTCGCACGGACACGGTTTCATGAGTAGCCTAATCCTGGGAAGTGTGGCAGAGGGGTGCGTCCGCAAAGCACAACTACCATCTTTGATTGTGCCCATGGCAAAAAGCGAAGATTCCTAGTCCCATGGAACTCTAGGTAGCAGCGGATACTCTTGTCGGCACTGGCCGGTTGTTGCTTGCTTTGCCGTGGGTCTTGAGGCATTGATTGCGGCGTATGTTTGAGGTCAGGGACAAGCCGGAAATGGTGGAACGGGCGCTGTTGATCCGTATCTACTCTGACAAGCGGGAGGAAGACGAAGCGATTTCCCTTCTCGATGAGCTTGGTGAGCTGGTGACTACTCTGGGCATTGGAGTCGTTGAATCCTGCCTGGTTCACACCCGCGCCCTGCACAAAAAGTTTTTGTGTGGCACAGGCAAGGCACAAGAGTTGGTCGATCTCGCCAAGGCACATGAGTGCGACTGTATTGTTTTTGATAACATGTTTCTACCTTCCCAACAGCGTAATTGGGAAGAGCTCGCAAATCTTTGTGTAATCGACCGCGAGGAGGTCATTTTGGATATCTTTTCCCAGCGGGCACACACACGGGAGGCCAGGCTACAGGTGGATCTGGCGCGCATGCAGTATTCTCTACCCAGGTTGGCAAGGATGTGGGGCCACCTCGACCGTGAGGGCGGGGGAGCTGGTGGCGGAAAGGGTGGGGGAGGAGCAGCCCGGGGCATGGGAGAGCAGCAGATCGAGGTGGACCGGCGACTGGCACGAACCCGCATCGACCAGTGCAAGCGGGAACTAGCCGAGGTGCGTAAGCAACGCGGAACCCGGCGCAAGGAGAGGGAAAAGCAGGGGATTCCCTGCGCAGCGATCGCTGGTTACACAAACGCCGGCAAATCGACTTTATTAAACCGCTTGTCAGGATCTGAGGTCATGGCCAAGGACATGCTTTTCGCCACCCTTGATACAACCACCCGCTCCATTGAGCTTCCCGACGGCCAACCCCTCCTTCTCACAGATACAGTGGGTTTTGTCAGAAATTTACCACACCGGCTTGTAGAAGCATTCAAAGCAACCTTGGAGGAGTCTGTGCTCGCGGATTTTATCATCCATGTGCTGGATGCCTCCTCACCGGAGGTGGAGAAATTTCACCAGACCACTGTGGGGGTTTTGGAAGAGCTTGGGGCAGGGGATAAGCCCGTCATTACGGTGCTCAACAAAGTGGATGTTCTCAACGATCCAGTGAAACTGGCTGGTCTGGAGGTGTCTTTTCCCAATACTGTGTCTGTGAGTGCGCTAACCGGAGAGGGTATGGACGAACTGCTCGTGCGCTGCAGCCAAATGCTAGCAGACAGGGTCAGCACACAAACCTACCGCATTCCTCAAAGCCGGGGAGATTTATCGGGGCTTTTGCACCGCGATGCGAAGGTACTGGAAACAGAATACGATGGCAATGACGTCATCATGAAAGCGGTGGTTCCTGCCAGCATTGCCGGCAAATTATCCGAGTACGAAGCAACTTCGACATGAACAATAAGATCAGAATCATAGGGTGTTATCTATTGAGCGGATGCCTCACTCAGGCACAGCCCAACGAGGGCATCGCCGAGCCTGAGCTTGAAACAATCACCGCAGCACCGCTTGTCACGGACTCTTCACAAAAAGAGGCAGTGGAGGTAGCGGAGTCAGCCAAGACGCCACTGAATCTTCCCGAGACAGGGGAAGAGGTGGTTCGCCTCCAGATATTTCTGGATCAGAAGCATTTTGGACCCGGCTTTATTGATGGCAAGGCAGGCACTTTCACCCGGCTAGCCATTGAGAATTACAATACCAGCCTCGGCCGCGAGGTGGATCATCCAGGGCTATTGGAGGAATGCCGGAGAGAGGTGCCACAGGTATATGCGACTGCGGTTGTGCCGGAGTTTGTCCACGATTTTGTCGACTCGAGCCTGCCCTGGGAAAAACCGCTTCAGGCAGAGAGGAAAGCCATGTCCTACCGGAGTGTTGCCGAGTTCATGGCCGAGCGCTACCACACCTCTGAAGACTTGCTCGTGGAGCTTAATGGATCAGCCGCCGTATGGGGCGCCAAGCCGAAAGATGCAATACAAGTGCCTAACGTTGAACCATTTATGATAGAAAACATGGCTCGTGGCAGGTCCCACACCAAGGATGAGCACCTCAGTGCCAGGCATGTGGTGGTAGATACCAAGGTGAGACAGGTTTACATTTACGAGCTTATTCTGCCACAAGTACAAGAGCAAAATGTGGAGACTTCACTCATTGATGATCAAGGACCTACAGTAAAATTGACCCATGCCAAACCAAGGCTGGTGGCAAGCTTTCCCATCACACCCGGACAAACTCATTTCATCCCGAGAGGTTTCTGGAATTTAAAAAACTGCGTTGAATTGCCGACATGGCGCTATGACCAGCTTCTGCTCGACACCGGCGTGAGGGGCACCGAGGCACTGACCATACCTCCCGGACCAAACAACCCGGTGGGAGTTATTTGGAATGGTCTGACCAAGTCCGGAATCGGCATTCACGGAACCGACCTCCCGAGGACGATCGGACGCACAACCAGTGCGGGGTGTATTCGTCTCGCCAACTGGGATGCAGCAAGGTTTCCCACACTCGTGAGGCCGGGAGCTATAGTGGTGGTCAGGTAACTTGGTAGGATCGCACACCGACTGACGAGGGTCGACAGAGTCGCAGCACGGGTCCTTAAAATTCGAATCCTGATGGAGGCATACAGCATTATGTCTCAAAAAGATGCATTGTGTGCCGTGCAAAGCTTTACAAGTTCATCAAACTCAGCATAAATCCTACAAATTTAGCAATACCCGATGCCCAAGGACGAAAGTATCAAGAAAATTCTAGTGATCGGCTCCGGCCCGATCGTGATCGGACAAGGATGTGAGTTTGACTACTCCGGCGTGCAAGCGTGCAAGGCTCTTCGAGAAGAAGGCTATGAAGTCATTCTGGTGAATTCCAACCCGGCCACCATCATGACCGACCCGGAATTTGCTCCACGTACCTACATTGAGCCGATTACTCCCGAGGTTGTGGAAAAAATCATCATCCGTGAGAAACCCGATGCACTGCTGCCAACGCTCGGTGGCCAAACCGCGTTGAACACCTCCATGGAGCTCTTCAAGTCCGGCATCCTGGATAAGCACGGGGTCAAGATGATCGGCGCCAATGCTGATGCCATTGATAAAGGTGAGGACAGACTCCGCTTCAAGGAAGCGATGCTCAAGATTGGTCTGGACCTTCCGCAAAGTGGCGTGGCCCACACCATGGAAGAGGCACTCAAAATTGCTGATGAAATTGCAGAGACCGTTGGTAAACGATTTCCACTTATCATCCGCCCTGCATTCACCCTTGGAGGCTCCGGTGGTGGTATCGCCTACAACAAGGAAGAGCTCGAAACCATCGTAGCGCGGGGACTCGACTTATCACCCGTCACGGAGGTTCTCATTGAAGAAAGCTTGTTAGGGTGGAAAGAATACGAGATGGAAGTCATGCGTGACCGTGCAGACAACTGCGTGGTGATCTGCTCCATCGAAAACTTTGACCCTATGGGTGTGCACACCGGTGACTCCATCACCGTCGCTCCCGCACAAACTCTCACCGACCGCGAATACCAGATCATGCGTGATGCTTCATTCGCCTGCATCAGGGAGATCGGTGTTGAGACAGGCGGGTCCAACATTCAGTTTTCCGTCGACCCAAAGACAGGCCGCTGCATCGTGATTGAGATGAACCCAAGGGTGTCACGCTCATCAGCACTGGCATCGAAAGCAACCGGGTTCCCGATCGCAAAAATTGCCGCCAAACTGGCTGTGGGATACACCCTCGACGAGCTGCCCAATGACATAACCCGTGAGACCCCGGCATCGTTCGAGCCTACCATTGACTACGTAGTCACCAAACTTCCCCGCTTTACCTTCGAAAAATTCCCTGCAGCTGACTCTATCCTAACAACCCAGATGAAGGCGGTCGGTGAGGCCATGTCCATCGGCCGTACTTTTAAGGAGTCGATGCAAAAAGCCTTGCGCTCTCTCGAGACCGGACGCTTTGGCTTCGGCTTTGATGGTAAAGGGAAGCAAGCACCCACGCATGAGGAAATCGAACGCAAACTACACGTGCCAAATGCCGAACGCATCTTCTGGCTGCACACCGCATTCACCAATGGCTGGAGTGTTGATGATGTTTTTGAAGCCACCGGCATCGATCCCTGGTTCCTTGAGCACCTGAAGATCATCGTTGATGAGGGCGACAAGCTCGCCGACATGGATCTGCGCAAGGCCAAACGCTTTGGCTTCTCAGATTACCAGATCGCCCATGCCCGTGGCATTTCACAAGACGATGTCAGAGCAGAGCGTAAGGAGCAGGGCATCGTGCCAACCTACCGCCTCGTTGATACCTGCGCCGCAGAGTTCGAGGCCCACACGCCGTACTATTACTCCACCTACGGTGATGAGAACGAAGCACGTGAGACGGATCAGAAAAAGATTATCATTCTAGGTGGTGGCCCCAACAGGATCGGCCAGGGTATTGAGTTTGACTACTGCTGCGTGCACGCCGCCTTCGCACTGAAAGAACTCGGCTACGAAACAGTGATGGTGAACTCCAACCCTGAGACCGTTTCTACCGACTACGACACTTCCGACAAACTCTACTTTGAACCTCTAACACTTGAGGATGTCTTGCACATCTGTGACCAAGAGCAGCCAGATGGTGTCATCGTTCAGTTCGGTGGCCAGACACCACTCAACCTCGCCGCCGATCTCAAACGTCACGGTGTGCCGGTGATTGGCACCTCACCCGAATCCATCGAACTCGCCGAGGATCGGAAGTACTTCTCTGAGCTACTGGACAGAATCGGCCTCAAGCAAGCAGAAGCAGGAACCGCCGTTTCCGAGGATGAGGCAAGCGCGATTGCTGAACGCATCGGTTTCCCTGTTCTTGTTAGGCCTTCGTTCGTTCTTGGTGGCCGCGGCATGATGATCGTCTACAACGATGATGAGCTGCGCAAATACATCCGCGAAGCTGCAGACGTTACACCAGATCGCCCCATTCTCGTTGACCGCTTCCTCGAAGGGGCAACAGAGGTGGATGTGGATTGTATCTCCGATGGGGAAACCTCTGTTGTCGGCGCCATCATGCAACATATTGAGCAGGCCGGTATCCATTCTGGTGACTCTGCCTGCGTGATCCCTGCACCATCACTTTCAGAGGACATCAAGTCCCAGATCCTAAAAGCCGCGAAAGACCTTGCCAGAGAGCTGGAAGTCTGTGGCCTGATGAACATCCAGTTTGCTGTCAAGGATGAGGAGCTCTACGTGATCGAGGTGAACCCTCGCGCCTCACGCACTGTGCCGTTTGTTTCCAAGTCGATAGGTGTGCCCCTCGCCAAACTTGCCGCCAAGATCATGGTGGGTAAAACCCTCAAGGAGCTTGGCTTCACAGAAGAAGTCTTACCACCGCACTACTGCGTAAAGGAAGCCGTCTTCCCTTGGTCCAAGTTCCCCGGCATTGATATTGTGCTCGGCCCGGAAATGAAATCCACCGGTGAGGTTATGGGCATCGACGTCGATCTCGGCCTCGCATACGCCAAGTCTCAGATCTCCGCCTTCAACCCACTGCCGACAAAGGGTAACGTGTTCTTCTCCGTCAATGATCGTGATAAACCGAACTCCTTGCCTATCGCAAAAGAGTTAGCCGACCTCGGATTCACCATTTATTCCACAGGAGGCACTTACAAGTTCCTCAAGAATGAAGGGGTTTCAGTAGAACGACTCTACAAGCTCGCCGAGCAGAAGCGGCCCAATGTGCTGGACATGATGAAGAATGGGGAAATCCACTTTGTCGTCAACACACCAAGTGGTCATGAGTCCCGCGCCGACGAGGTCATGATCCGCTCCGCCGCTGTCACAAATAAAATATCCCACTGCACCAATCTCTCTGCAGCAGAAGCTTGTGTGTTGGCTATCCGGTCGCTTCAGGAAAACGAGCTTACTGTCACTACTCTGCAAGAGTATCATGCCCAGTAATTCATCGGGTTAAAACACGTCACAATACGTCAGCAAGCTCGCGGAGTGGTGTTGACAACATCGCATCATTGTGTAGCCTGCCGGTCCGAGCGGTGCTTTTTGTTATTTTTACATTTGATGACGTCACCAGCACCTCTTCGGAATTCTGAACAATAATGTCAGAAACTTTTCGATTGGTGGCAGCGCTTCGTTGGTCGTTTAGAAAAAAACAAAGCGTAATATTAGTAATAATGAACATCTATGTAGGCAACCTATCGTATTCCACTACGGAATCCGAACTTCGTGACCTCTTTGGTCAATTTGGCTTTGTAAGCAAAACCAACATCATCTCCGATCGCGACACCGGCCAGTCCAAAGGCTTTGGTTTCGTCGAAATGGAAAATGCCGAGGAGGGTGAGCAGGCAATTCGTGAACTTGACGGTAAAGACCTTGGTGGTCGAAACCTCAAGATTAACGAGGCACGTCCACGCTCATAAAACCTATCCGGGTTTTTAAAGCTCAGACAACCCCTCCCTGCATTCTCTTCCACATAATGCACCCCTGCGCTTGCCGTGGGGTGTCGGCATGACAATACGGGGGATGGTTGGGTTTATTTTTTCACAATCCTTGCGCGCAGCATGATATCACTACCTATTCTTGTGAAATGCTGTTCTTCCAAAGCAAGCCTTCGGCTTAAGTGACCGAATCCTGAATCGGGCCCTCCTGCAAGGAGTGGTGCGTAAAATACAACCAATTCGTCGGCCAATCCGGCCTCGAGAAAAGCCGCCATGAGTGTGCCTCCGGCTTCCACCAGAACGGTGTTACAACCCTTCTCTACAAGACTTCGTAAAGCCCCCTTCAAATCACCGTTTTCTTGCACCAGTGTTCGGGCTGCATGCTCGTCAGTGAACACTTGTGCATCTGACGGTAGATCCTCCTTGGTTCCCCGTGTGACGATCATGCGCCAAGGCTGCTCTCTATTGGATGGATCAGCGGTCCGTACCGTCAACGCAGGATTGTCGATGCGCAAGGTATTACCCCCGGTAATGACTGCATCGCTTTGATATCGCAACTCCTGCACCCGCTGCCTGGATGCCGCTGAGCTCAGCCACTGTCCTTCTCCTGGTGGGCGCGTGATGCGACCGTCCAGACTTATGGCAGATTTGACAATCACCCAAGGTAAACCCGTTCGTTGCACTTTGCTAAAAGCCCGTATGATTTCATTGCACTGCTCTTCGCACACCCCCGATATCACCTCTATACCTTGCGCTTCCAATAAAGCGTCTGCTCGGCCTGCATGATTTGGGTTGGGATCACGAGCACCATATACAACCTTTGCTAATCCTGCCTCAATAATGGCCTCCGTACAAGGTGGTGTTTTACCATGAGTGCAACAGGGCTCCAGGGTAACGTAGATGGTGGCTCCAGATATTTCATCTGTTGAGTGTTGCTTGAGTGCGTCCTGTATGGCCTCCCGCTCTGCGTGCGGCCCTCCTGTGCGTTGATGCCATCCTGTGCCAAGCAGTTGATTGTTTTTGACCAACACTGCTCCAACAGGTGGGTTGGGGGATGTCAAACCAATGCCTTTACGAGCTTCTTTAGTGGCTTGCTTCATCCATGAGATGTCATCCCTGTTGCCGGACATGGGCAAAGTATGTGCCTGATGAGCTCTTTTTGGCAAGCTGTGAACAAACCCTCCCGCTGTGTGAATAGCTTGTTAATCGTTGTGATTATGTTTGGCCAAGAGGGTTTGTAGAACGGCTCACTCAGATACTTTCAGGGGTAATTCCCAGTTTGTTATTCTCGTGGAACACCGATGATTACAGTGTGCAACACTCTTAGTTCACACTTACTCACAAGAAGAAGAAGAAGAATCCAAGATGGAGTTTAAAAGAAACATCTTCTACCTTGTGAGTAAATATTCTCTTGTATTGCTTGTCTGCTTTCTTCAACAAGCAGCTTGACCATCGACACCATGTATGGAGAAATGGCACACCATCCAACTGTTTGACGTTATGAGGAATGATGATTTGTTGCATACGGAAAAAATTCTAGCGGAACGTAAAACCTTCTATCTGGACTTGAAGGAAAACGCACGAGGCAAAGTCGTGAAGATCACTGAGGATGTTTCCGGCAACAGGGATACGATCATGGTACCCGCGGAGATATTGGGTGATTTTATTGCCGCTCTGACAGATATTCAGGCAACCTCGGAGGGCGAATAAAATCCGACCAGTTTCTCATGGTTTGAGGGCCTCTCCCCACTGTTTGAGCCACTCAGCAGGTAAACGGGCAGCCCTCGCTGGTTTGTCTGGATCCATTTGCACCATGGCCAAAGACTGCCTGCAAGTGATCAGCAACTTATCGTCCGATTCCCTTTTCATGACAAACGAGCACCAAAAACGAGCACGCTCGAGTTTTTCGAGTTTCCCGTGTATGATGAGTTTGTCGCCCAATTTTGCTGGTATACGGTAATCGATCTCGGTACGAACCACAGCGGGGTAAAGCAAGGTGGACTCCATTGATTTGAAGTCCATGCCCATGACAGCGCCCAAATGAGTGCGGCATGTTTCAATCATACGCAGGTAAGCTATATTATTGACCACACCAGCGCAATCAGTGTCAAAAAACATCACACACTCTTGAGTTGTACATTCAGGAACCTGCATGCATTCATCAAAATCTTTTCAGCACTGCGCTGCAAGCACCCTCTTTGATGTTGTTCGCTCGATATTGACTCATTATTTCATTGGAATACTTGCTGCACTTTGGCTATCTGTAGTCAGCTGAATTCAACATCATCGTTGTAATGGAAAGATTAACGGGCATACGATCCATCAATATTGCCAGGTTGGTATACCTGCTCATCTGTGAATTTACCGGTGCGGCAATGGCCAATCACATTGCCGGATCAGATAAAATCTGGATCGGTGTCCTGGCAGGACTTGTCCTGGCAATGTTTTTTATCCTGGTTGAGTCCCTGACCAAGAAATTCACGCTGCGTGGATTTAGCAACGCTACGGTTGGTCTCCTTATCGGGGTGTTCTGTGCGTGGTTGCTGTCGAGGGGACTGGTCAAGCTTATCGAGGCGACACTTCAAGATAAGCTGGATCAAATGGAGTCCATCACCCTCGTTTTGAATGCTTCACTTTATGCCAGCCTGGGTTTTCTTGGCTCCGTTCTGGCGCTCCGAAGTGGTAGGGATGATTTTTCTTTGCTGATTCCTTATATTCGCTTCCAACAAGAATCATCCCCGGGAAGGCCGGTTTTACTTGATATTGATGCTCTTACCGACAGCCGTCTTTATCCAATCCTGAAAACCGGCTTTTTAGATGGTAACCTTGTCGTTCCCCGTTTTGTTTTTGAAGACTTGCATATCATGGCTAACTCCAGCACCTCCAGTCAACAGGCGCGGGGACAGCGGGGTTTGGAGACGCTTGAACGCATCCAATCAAGCGGGCAGAACCAGGTTACTGTGCAGGACTCTGAAACGGATGAGGAGAGCGATTCGGCAGACGCCCGGCTGATGTTTATTTGTCGTCTATTGGGTGCAAAATTACTCACCTCGGATGAGGGGCTGGCCAAGTCAGCTCGTTTACAGGGGTTGAAAACACTCAACATGAACGATCTTACCCATGCGCTCAAACCTAAGATCGCAGTCGGTGAGCGCATACGTTTACCGCTCGTTCGTGCTGGCAAGGATGAACATCAGGCAGTCGGTTACTTGCCAGACGGATCGATGATTGTGGTAAATAACGCAGCCAACAAGCTCAACACCACCCAGGACGTGACTGTGATCAGTACACTGGAGACTGATGCCGGAACCATGGTGTTTGCCGAGCTAATTGGGTCAGGTGATTGACCCACCCCGTGGCAAACCCAGTTCATTGGCAGAACTGGTATAGTCAAAAACGAACCAGTTAGCCACCAGTCTTGGGGTTGCGCTTTTTGCCGGGATTTTTATCTGCAGGTGTGGCGTTTCTCATGGGCCCCTTGCCACCAACTCTCTGCGCAGCTTGTTGCTTTTGCATTTGCTCGGCACGCTCAGCCATGCGCTCCATGAAGGATTTCTTGCCGGGCTTACCCGGCTTGTTGCGCTTCTGCAATTCCGGTTCAGGCATTCTGTTCATCAACCATGTTTGACCAATGGAGAAGATGTTCTGTGTGGTCCAGTAGAGTGCCAGAGCGGATGCAAAGTTATAACAGAAGAAGAAGAACATCAGTGGCATGAGCATAAAGATGCGCCGCTGCATCTTATCACCCGTATTGGGCGTCATCTTCATTTGCAACACCATGGTAACAGCCATTAGGATCGGAAGCAGGTTAATGGGAACCTTGTCACCAAGAAATGGCAAACCAAAGGGCAGCTCATAGATGGTATCCGGCATGGAGAGATCATCCACCCAGAGGAAACTCTGGCCACGCAACTCGACAGCGTACTGAAGCATCCTGTAGTAACCAAAGAAAATGGGGATTTGCATGAACATGGGCAAGCACCCACCCATTGGGTTGATATGATACTCCTTGTAGAGCTTCATCGTCTCCTGGTTGAGCTTGTTTGGGTTGTCCTTGTACTTCTCACGCAAGTCTTTCATCATGGGCTGCAGCTTGGACATGCGCTTCATGGTGCGCGTCGACTTGTTGTGCAACGGCCAGATGGCAATACGAATAAGTATGGTGAGGGCAATAATGGACAGGCCCCAAGACCACTTGTCGGCTGTTTTAGAGAAAGCAATGTTGTGCAGCCAGTTGAGAACGTTGTTGAGTAATACGCTGATCGGTGTGAACCACCCGTAGTTCATAACCTCGGAGGTGTCCGTTTCCATTTTCTTCAGAACACCATATGCTTTGGGGCCGACATAAAGCTGGTAGGAGAAGTTGGCCAACTCTCCGGGCTCTACCTCCACATCAGGGAAAGTGAAACCTGAGCGCACGGCATATTTGGGACGTTCCGGGTTATCGCCGGGTATTCTCACCTCACTCGCCTTGGCCCAGACCGTGGCGGCATACTTGCCGGATGGGCGTATCAAGGTGGTAAAAAACTGGTTGGATACACCAGCATATTCCAACTCTTCAACACTTTCACTGAAGAGCTGGCGAGCGTTGCGGAAAAACCCCTTTTTAAACCAACTACTGTCTTTGTTGGTCAGCGAGCCATTGTTGAGGTAGTAAGCACCACCCTGGTTTTCCCATTCATCAGGGTGCAGCGGAGAGGCAGATCCAGCAAAGAGTGAAAAGTTGGGCAAAATGACCTTACCCTTACCCTGATTGGTCATGGTGATGGTCAGGTTAATACTCCATGGTGCTCCCGGTTTCTGATCGTCTTGCACAAGCGCCCACTTCTTGGTGATTTGAACACCATCTGGAGTGGTGCCTTGGCAAAAAATGGCGTTACCCTCCTTGACGATATCATAGTACAGATTGAGGTAACCGTCCGGGCTGTGGCAGATGCTGCCAATCGGTGCGGGTGAATGCTCATTAAGAATGACCTTTTTGCTGGTGGCCCCCACAGCCATCTGGTTGAGCATGGTTGCTGTTTTGATGCCACCACCATGGGAAGTGATTGCAAATTCCATCTCGGGTTGGCCCTCTGCATTGTAGGTGGTGAGAGTTTCTATGTTCTCACCGATCGCCTCCACAGGAGCTTGGGTGACAAGACCGTTACCTGTAATCTCAACCCCATCTTTTGGGGCACTTGTCTCCTGAGAAGATAGGTGGTTGGTGGTCGACTCGCTCACCGCGGAGCTGTCTCCGGAATCCACAGGTGCGGGTTTCGGTGGCTCAGGGCGGTAGTAGAAATTTAATGCCAGGAGTATCCCGCACATTGTGAGTATGATCCATGCTTTACGGTCCATAAGAAATGATGATTGGTGGTTGAGAGAAATTGATGAAAGTTACTTTTTAGGCGGCACGGGATCCTCACCTGACTTGCCCCACGGATGGCAGCGAAAAATTCGGCAAATGCCAAGCCATGATCCACGAAAAGGACCATGAAGTTTGACAGCCTGAAGAAAGTAGTTTGAACATGTGGGGTGAAATCTGCAAATCGAGTGGGAGCCGGTCGCAGCCTTGAGAGCAGGATTGATGAATCTCTGGTAGAAGCGTATTAAACCATAGATACAAGCGCTCAGGGTCTTGGTCAGCATGTGGGCAATGAGAAAAAAGGTATGGATTCAGGTGGTTGATTTGATCAAGCCGAGCCGGCGGGCCTGATTAAGCCAGTCGTACTCGAGCTCAACGGAGGAAGCCTCAGGTGCGCGCCAGCGCAAGATGGTCACGATATAGCGGTTTCCTTCCGAGCAGTCGATATCTTTAAAGTGTTTGGCAAGAATGGCGTGAATACGTCGCTTGAGACGATGGCGCACAACCGCGTTGCCCACCTTTTTGGTCACGATGATACCGGCCTTGTGGTGTGGCAGTGCTGGATCCGGGAGGGAGCTGAGAACGAGGTATTGACCACTTTTTGAGCGGCCATGCTCCCGGGCCCTGGCAAATTCCGCATGACGGGTCATGCTGTATTTCCTCCGTAGGCGCATGATTTCAATGCATAATGAAGGGGAAAATCAAAACGGCCACCCTTGATGAGGTGGCCGTGGAAAAATGATTCACGCTGCGGGCATGTTGTGAAACACCCACTAGGCAGCCTTGGTGTGCTGCTTGACGTGGCGTTTGAATGAGATCTCCGCACCTTTTGGCAAGAGGCGCTTGCGACCCTTTTGACGGCGACGACGAAGGGTGTCACGGCCAGCCTTGGTGCTCATGCGTGCGCGGAATCCGTGTTGGCGCTTGCGGGTGCGCTTGGATGGTTGGTAAGTGCGTTTCATGGTGAAAGTGGTTGGTGGTTCGTCAATGACTTATGGATGATGCCCGTAAACTCACCGCGGGCGGGCGGGCAACCTAGGGATTTTTCGCCTCTTGTCAACCCGCCATTCGTCTGGACACGCAATTTTCTTAAAAAAAACTCCACAGGGGTCTCATACTTGCTAAAAATACGCTAGGTCATGAGCAATATTGATTCACCAACAAAGCCCAACACACGCGAAAACGTGCGCGTGGAGCCTGCCACCATTGAGGATTTGCCGGAATTGGTGCAATTGGTATCGGAGTTGATGGATATTCAGGGTGATTTCCTGTCCAACCCCGAAGCGCATCAGAGGGGCCTGGCCCTGATTCTCGAGCAACCCAACCGCGGACGCATCTTTGTTCTGCGCAATGACGATTGCATTTTTGGCATGGTGAACCTGCTGTTTACCATTTCAACCGCCCTTGGAGGTTTGGTGATTCTCCTTGAGGATTTCATCATTCACCCCAACCACAGGGGTCAAGGTTACGGCACCATGTTGTTGGATTATGTGAAGAGTTTTGCCAAGCAGAAGCAATTCAAGCGCATTACACTGCTGACGGATAAAATTGGCGCAGAGTCACAAAACTTCTTCAAGAAAGAAGGCTTTGATCACTCCAACATGATTCCAATGCGACTCCTGGTGGATAAAATCTAGCTTGATACCAGATCGTGCAAATTAGTGGGTGACTGGGATGTTAATCCATGCCGAGGGTTCGTCCTGATCGGCACAAATGACATCAACCGTGTGGTGGCCGGATTTTTGCAGAGACGCAGACACGGTTTGTGACGCGATCTCCGGACAGTTGCAATCAGAACTGAGGTGGCTGAGCATGACAACCTTGAGTTTCTCACAAGCAACCTCAGCCAGGAGGTCTGCTGTCTGGTGATTGGACAGGTGTCCGTGACGTGAGACGATGCGTTGTTTGGTTGCCCAGGGCCGCTTCGTATCACGCTCCAGCAAGCCTTGATCATAATTGGCCTCGATGTAGAGACCATCACTACCCCTGATACTCTCTCGCACCAGCTTGGTGACGTAACCGACATCACTGACCATACTCAGGCGGACATTGCCGCCTGTGAGGATAAAGCCAACGGGTTCAGCGGCATCGTGAGGAATGCGGAAACTATTCACAGTGAGCTCTCCCAGTGTAAACTCCTGTCCGCTACGAAAAACTTTCCAGCTGATGGAGCTTTTCATTTTGTGGCTCAGCGCCTCCCGCGTCAATGCGTTGGCAAATACAGGAATGGAGCGCTGACGCAATAAGACATCAACCCCTTGTGCGTGGTCGCTGTGCTCGTGGGTAATCAGTATCGCGTCGAGTTGGTCGGGAGTGACCCCGAGTAGATTCATACGCCTGACGAGTTGCTTGGCACTCAGGCCGGCATCGACCAGGACATGGGTGCCGCCGCAGCGCACCAGGGCAGCGTTGCCTTTACTACCACTGCCCAGAACAGCCATACTCATACCGCTGTGAACCATCGGAAGAAGGCTGGCTACATCCCTTTCATTTTGCAAGAGTGTAGTAACTGGATCGTATACATTTCCACAGAGAGGGGGGACTCGACAGATACGATTAAACCTTGTTAAGCCTCGCCACTTGAGTTCAAATAATGATCATGAATGTCACGCACATTTTACTTGGATCCACAGCTGCCATCCTCGTAGCAGCGTTGATTTTATCCTACAATGCGATGAGGGGAGGAGAGGTGGAAGAGGGCCGCAGGGTCAGTGCAGAGGCCTTGATCGCAGACAATGCTCGCTTACAGGCGGAGATTGCCCGTCTGCGTAACACAGAGGCCGAACAAGCTACTACACAACCAGCCAATGCCCGGGAGGGTATATCTGCGGAGCAAGTTCGCGAACTTCAGGAACAAAACCGCTTGCTGCAGGAGCAGATCCATGCGGAGAGAAAAAAAACCGAGCAAGCTCAAGCCGAGGTGGAGGTAATCGTGGAGAGGGAGGCAGGTAAGCAAAACAAAGAGCAACGCAGGGCGGAACTCATTGCCAAGGCCACTCTGATGGCACAGGTCTCGGAAGTTGCTCAGGACCAAGGCATTTTTGTCATCGTTTTGGATGTCAAGTTTCCCCAGCAAGTCAAAGAGGGTAGGGAGCTGGCCATTAGACGCGGCACTGGAATCATAGGTCGCCTCGTTGTCTCAAGAATAGATATTGATGGTAACTTTTTTGCCGATCCTTTGACGGGTTCATTCCCTGGAGGAGCGATTGATGTCAAGGTGGGAGATGAGCTTATAGTGCCTCCCCGCTAAAACTGTGCATTGAGAAGCGTTTCGATTATGTTAGCTGACCTATTGATGAAAAAAATCAAAGTCCTCTTTCTTACATCGCTGTGTGTTATTTCTTTGTTTTTAAACACACAGCACGCTGCTGAGGCCGGTGTGCCGGCTGGGGATGACCTCCCCCCCGCCAGACAGCACAGCAGTGGGTATTTGACCTTCTTTTACGACAACGACCTCTTCAATGGTACAGATCAGGATTATACCAACGGGG
>JBNACB010000040.1:0-16599 GCA_049632765.1 Akkermansiaceae bacterium
CAGGCTGGCTTTGATGACTTTGGCAAACGCTTCGGCCCCATCCTGGAGGCATTTGAGCAGGCAGATGTGAACTTCGCCCTCGAGGTGCACCCCACCGAGATCGCCTTTGATATTGCCTCCACCCAGCGCGCGATCGAGGCCGTTGGTGGACACAAGCGCTTTGGCTTCAACTACGACCCTTCCCATCTTGGCTATCAGGGAGTCGACTACGTTCTCTTTATCCGCACCTTTGCAGAGCGCATCAACCACGTGCACATGAAAGACGCGTGGTGGGGTCATGGGGATGGCACGGTGGGTGTCTTCGGCGGTCACACTGATTTTGCTGACCCTCGTCGTTTCTGGGATTTCCGCTCCGTGGGGCGTGGAGATGTCAACTTCGAGGAAATCATGGTAGCTCTCAACGATATTGCCTACGAGGGACCACTCTCAGTCGAATGGGAGGACGCCCGCATGGACCGCTTCCATGGTGCCACTGAATCCTGCGCCTATGTCAGAAATCTCGACTTTCCCCGCAACACCGGCGGTCTCTTTGACTCCGCCTTCGACCAGGAAAACCAATAAGCCACTAATCAACACTCCTAACTAAACACTCAACACTTCATTCCTATGTCACCAAAACCATTAAAAATCGGCATGGTCGGAGGAGGCTCCGGCGCATTCATTGCCAACCCTCACCAAAAAGCCATTCACTTCGACGGCACCCGCAAGGTTCATTCTGTTGCCTTGGGTCCCGATCCTGAAGTTGCCATCGAAGAAGCCGACAACTGGCCCTACCCTGTCAAAGGATACGCCTCATATGATGCGATGCTCGCCGCCCAGGCAGAACTCCCCAAGGAAGACCGTATCGATTACATTCTGATTGTAACTCCGAACTTCGTTCACTTTGACCCTGCCATGAAAGCACTCGAGCTGGGCATTCCGGTAGTGTGTGAGAAACCCCTCACAGTCAATCTTGAGGAGGCCGATCAACTCGTTGCCAAGGCAAAGGAGAAAAATGTTCCCTTCGCCGTGGCTCACACCTACCTAGGCCACTGGTCGAGTTGGTTCAGCAGATACATCGTCCAGAGTGGTCTCCTCGGAGAAATCCGATGGGTTGACTCCTACTACATTCAGGGCTGGCTCGCTGACAAACTCGAGGACTCAGGACAGACTCAGGCCGCATGGCGCACGGACCCCAAAAAAGCAGGCGGCAGCGGCTGCGGGGGTGACATCGGCACCCACGCACTCATGCAACTGCGTTTTGTCACCGGCCTTGATGTTGAGCGCGTCTCCGCAAGGCTCGACAAATTTGTTCCTGGCCGCCCGATTGATGATCACTTCACAACCTATGGAGAACTTTCCAACGGTGGCAAATGCCTCGTGCGTGCCTCACAGATTTGTATCGGCCACAAGAACGACCTGGGTATTATGATCGCAGGCACCAAGGGAGCGCTCAAATGGAGCCAGGAGGAGCCAGAGAAAGTCACCATCCTGCTCCAAGATCAACCTGACCGCACCTACTGGCGTGGTGCCGTATCTGCCAACGATGGATTCCTCGGGGATGTGCCCCAATGGCTACTCGATGAACCCACTATCCCAAGTGGTCATGGTGAAGCCTTCCACGACGCCTACGCCCGCCTTCATCGCGAGTTTGAAAAAGACGTCCGCGCCTACCAAGACGGCAAGCCATGGAATTGTGACGGATCCAAATACGCCAACATTGACGATGGCCGTATGGGGCTGGCATTTATCGATGCTGCACTCAAGTCCGATGCCGCTGATGGTGCCTGGGAGACAGTCACCAAAGGTTAATCGAGCTCATCAGCATTCAGCTCAGCAAGAATATCCCTCCCCGATAGCTTACCTAGCATCTCAAGCTCGGCAGCCAGCACCTCTCGTGCCTGCCGGGCTTTTTCATCTCCATTCACTGGCCTGCCACAGTGTGTGCAGGAGGCAAAGCCCGGGTAGCCATCCCTTTGCTGCGGATCGTTCTCTGGAGAAGCAAGCGTCAGTAACGGCCTGGTGCGCTCCCGGTTGGCGGACAAGATCACTATGGGGTGAATCCAGCATGTCAGTGGCTTGTCATACCAAGCGTCTCTCCCCTGTTCCAGCGAGAGCATCTGGATGCCGCATCGCCCTTGCTGGTCCAGAAACACACACCTCGTTCTCGGGAAATGTGCCGGGTAATCCTCAGCCAGTTCTCCCTGCTGCGCGGCTCGGGTCGCCGTTTTTATAGCCTTACCACCACGCAGATGGATCAACGAGGCTTCCGGCAAATCCAATCCGTATGCAGCCAATTCCGCGCCATGGTCCTGCACCATTTCACCAATGGCGTCAGCCTCCTCCCCGGACAGATACACCCCGTCATGGCAACAGGTTGCCCGGCAGCGTGCCAACTCGCAGGGCTTGATCATGCGCTCAAAGGCAGAGTGGTCAACGATAGCCTCGCGCAGCTGCACAGCCAGCATGCTGGCCGTCTTGGAATACGCTGTGACATCCATTTCGGCGTTAATCAACCACATACAGCCATCATTGAGAAATAAGAATTTTTCAGTTTGTCTGGCTAAACACTCAACCTAGGCTCCAGCCATGGCTCTTCCCATCAAAGGCAGCGAGGTGATTTGTTTCTACGACCTCCAATACCGTTGGACCAAGCGTAGCACGGAACGTGGTGTGGAGGTAAGAATCGAGCTCAATGAATACCCGGATGGCCAGATGATCGTTGCTCAATGCCCTCGGGTCTTTCGCCCGGACATGGTTGAGGACATCATCGAGTTCGGTCGTGAAACTGGTTGGACGCCAGAGCATGGGGGCGAGGCTATCACGGTGAGGTATACCAAACGGGGTATTGTCCGTATTGAGTCTTAAATCTAGCAAGCTGGTCTCCAGCAAGGACTCCCCCATGGGCTGAGAGCTAGCAGCCCGCCAATGAAAAACGCCACCCAGCATCATACCGGGTGGCGTTTGTTTTTAAATCTTGGACTAAGCGGTCAATCTTACTTCTCTTCGTCCTCAGCACCAGCACTGGGGCTCCACTCCTCGGCGGAACCAGATGATGCGAGGTTGAAGGCTTGCTCAAGACCGACGAGATCACCAGACGGACGCAAGGTCTCGAAGCTGGCAGACTCTTTCTCGAGCTGCTCCGGATCGTAGCTGACTGCCTTGATGGAGAGGCCGATACGGCGCTCCACCTTGTCCACCTTGATCACACGGGCTTCGATTTCGTCGCCCACCTTGATGACATCCTTGACCTTCTCTACGTGGTCCTCGCTAAGCTGCGAGATGTGGATCAATCCATCAATGTCGTTCTCAAGATTCACGAAGGCACCAAAGCTGGCGATCTTGGCAACGGTTCCCTTGACCAGGTCACCCACCTTGAAGCTTTCATCGATATCAGCCCATGGATCACCATCAAGCTGCTTGACACCCAGAGACACGCGCTGGTTCTCCTTGTCGATGCTAAGGACCACGGCTTCCACCTCGTCACCCTTCTTGATGACCTCAGATGGGTGGTTGATCTTGCGAGTCCATGAGAGATCGGAAACGTGAATCATGCCATCGATGCCCTCTTCCATGCCGAGGAAGGCCCCGTAAGGAGTGAGGTTGCGAACCTCGCCCTTGACCGTAGCTCCGATAGGATACTTCGACTCGAGCTCGTCCCATGGATTAGCCTCAAGCTGACGCACACCGAGGGAGATTTTTTGTTCTTCGATGCTGATACCGAGAACAACAGCCTTGATCTCCTGATCGAGTTCCAGAACGTCACTCGGGCGGTTGATGCGCTTGACCCATGAAAGCTCGGAAACGTGCACCAAGCCTTCAACACCGCTCTCCATTTCGATGAATGCTCCGTATGGCAGGAGCTTGGTGACCTTACCTGTGACTTCAGTGCCAATCGGGTAACGTGCCTCGATATCTTCCCATGGGTTGTCCTCCATTTGCTTGAGACCGAGCGAGACACGCTCTTTCTCACGGTCAACATCAAGGATAAGCACCTCGAGCGTCTGGCCAATATGAAGCAATGCGGATGGGTGGCTAATGCGTCCCCAGCTCATGTCGGTAACGTGGAGCAAACCGTCCATGCCTTGGAGGTCAACAAAGGCGCCGAAGTCAGTGATATTCTTGACCTGACCTTCCACTTTGTCGCCAACCTTGACGCTCTGCAGGAAGTTCTGGCGCATCTCAGCACGCTCGCTCTCGATCACCTCACGGCGGGAGAGCACGATGTTCTTGCGCTCGTCGTTGACCTTCACAATTTTAAATTCGTAGACCTTGCCGATATATTCGTTGAGATCCTTCGGCGGGATGATGTCAACCTGCGAGCCGGGCAGGAAGGCTTCCACACCGACGTTGACCATGAGGCCACCCTTGACGGCACTCTTGATCTTGCCTTTGACAAGTCCACCCTCATGGTAGACAGCAACAATTTTCTCCCAGTTCTTACGGTGAGCGGCTTTCTCCTTGGAGAGAACAACCATGCCCTCGTCGTTTTCGAGCTTGATGAGAAGCACTTCCACTTCGTCACCTTCTTCGATTTCCTCATCTTCAAATTCAGCGGCCGGGATGGCACCCTCTGACTTGTAACCAATGTCCACGAGGACAACTTGCGGTTTGATGGCGATAATGGTTCCGTTGACAACGGATCCCTCTTCAAATGTGCGGAACTTTGAATCGATCAAAGCATCCAGTTCTGCAGTAGCAGTCATAACAGTATTGTATTGGGTTAAGGTTAGGTTCCTTGGTTAATTTCCTTCTAACTTGATCGTCCTGGTGGTTGAACCCGGATGATTGCCCCGTTCAATGCCGGTGAATACGGGGCGCCAACACCCACCGGCAGAAAGAAAATGTGAGCGCGCAAGTTACAGGATGAACCGGTTTTGGCAAGAAGAATACGCGTATTTCCAAGCAAAGGGTATTTTGCACAAGGCGCTCTACATCAGTGCATTATGATTGCACATGCCCGCCAGCAACATAGAGCCGGCGATTCAAACTAAAACATAAGCTCCTCCGGACCTCATTTGACCACTTCATGGGCCCTGCTCACTAAGTGCTCACTTACCGAACTTACGGTCTAATTCATTGAGGGAAATATGGATAAGCGTGGGCCGGCCATCAGGCGTGGCATAAGGCAAGTCACAAGCAAACAAGGCGGCAAGCAGAAGCTCCGCGTGGTCAATACTGCAGGGCTCACGCTTACCGGCCCTGCGCGCCACTCCTTGGGCAAAAGATTCGTAGGCAATGGATTTTGCATGCCGTGTTCCCACCGTGGCGTGGAGTTCATCAACTAACTCGAGCAAAAAACCCCTTACGTCGGACTCCTTGATAAAGCCCGGAATGCTACTCACCTTCACTGTATTACCGCCAAAAGCCTCCACCTGGATTCCGGCATCTGCAAAATGATCCGCATGACGGATTACCAGATCCGCATCCAGAGCCTCAAGCTCCAGAAGCTCTGGGACCAAAAGGCCCTGGGAGCTGACCGCTCCACCGCCCGCACTCACCGCCATCAAAAGCTGCTCATAAACAATCCGCTCTCGTGCAGCCACAGGATCGAGCAACACAGCCCCTTCATCACCCTCAAGTACGATGTAGCGGTCATGCAAGGGGCCGATAATGTTGAAATGAGGCCTCTCATAGAGCTTCCCGCCCGCCCTGTCTTCCAAATCCTGCTGGCTCTCTGCCTTGTAGGGGAAATTACCCGTTGATTGGACAGCAGGAGCTGCTTCACGCAGCACTGATTGAGATGGCTCATGAAGTTCCTTCTCTGGCGTGGTGATGGATTCCACAGCTTCTGTGCCCTCCCTCTGCACCGGTGCAAAATCATCAAGAGCTCGGGCACTGGATTCTGCGCTTGGCTCAACAGGACCTCGCAATGCTTGTTGCACCGCATTGCTTGCCAAGGTGCGAACCTCATGGGGGCGGTGAAACCTGACTTCCTTCTTGGCCGGGTGCACGTTGACATCCACCAAGGCCGGATCCATTTCAAGCCACAACCATGCCGCTGGGTGGGCACCTTCAGCAATAGCTCCGCGATAACCATCTCTCAAGGCACGTGAGATAGCGGCATCCTCAACCGGGCGACCGTTTAGGAACACGAACTGCTGGCGCTTCCCCTTACGCGCATATTCTGCCGGCAGCAAATAGCCCCTCACCGTCATTCCCTTGCCTTCCGTCGCCGGCACTTCGATGAGATTTGCTGCAGCCTCTTGCCCGGCAAGCCCTGATATGCGCACCCGGCAGTCATGAGTCGCCGCCAGATCAAAAACAGGACGCCCGTCCTTAATGAGCGTAAAGCGAACCTCTGGGAAAGCCAAAGCATGCAGCTTAACCTGATGCTCAAGATGTGCGGACTCTGTGGTTTCTGCCCGCAGGAACTTTCTTCGCGCCGGAACGTTGTAAAAAAGATGCCTTGCCTCCACACACGTGCCTTCCTGAACTCCCGCATCACGCACATCCCTGAGCCTTCCACCATCCACCAGGATTTCAGTACCAGCCACACTTCCCTGCTCACGAGTGCTCATGCGGAATTTCGACACACTGGCAATACTGGGCACCGCCTCTCCTCGAAAACCCAGGGTCATGATAGTAGCCAAATCCTCGCTGCTCTTGAGCTTACTCGTCGCATGCCTCTCCAGTGATAGCATGGCATCCTCACGGCTCATACCGCAGGCATCATCCGCAACCCTGATCATGGCAGTGCCTCCGCGCTGTATCTCCACGGTCACATGTCTGGCCCCGGCGTCCAAGCTGTTCTCGACCAATTCCTTGACCACACTGGCGGGACGCTCAACGACCTCACCTGCTGCCACCTGGCTGGCAAGGGTATCGTCAAGAATCTCAATCTTTGGCATACTAGTGAAAGGTTCACGGGAAACAGGGCAACCCGTCCGCACACGCAACATACAGGTACTGGTGAGCTCAAGCCAACTGTAGTTTTAACTTCCCGCGATTTTTTCTTTGTTCATCGTCCGCAATCCACTATCCCTCCAACCACAGTGCCAAGAGAATTTGAGTCATCATTCATGCAGCGTTTGGTTGAGCGCAGGCCACCGTGGTTTTGGTGGTTTCTAGCCCTCATTCTTGCATCCTGCTTCTCAGCCCTCTCATGGTCTCTGTGCATCTCTATTTTCAGCCATCCTGAAATCCCACGTAATTACGAGATTCTCAAAAAACTCGAACGGCTGCCCACACCTCGCGCCTACACTTCCCAAACAGCGCCCAAACTACCAACCGCATCTGCAGCTACACTGCGCAAAAGCTATCTGGCGTTCACCACCACTGAGCTGACAACCATCAATCGCAGCCTGCTCCACAGCTACCTGACGAATTTCGACACAAAAACCTTCTCTTGCTATCTGGAGGGCACCTACAAGGTTATCCAAACCCGTGAGCTCACGGAAGATGATATCATATCCCGGGGCTTTGCATTACAGCTAAGAGCCTACACTCAGGCAGATGAATACACGGGTCTCACTCCCTACCCCGTCATTGCTGAGATCATCGTGCCAACCCCATACCGTGGCTCGCACAAGCATTACCACAAAGGTGACATCATCGAACTTGGCATCACTCCACATTTTGCATCACTGCTCAACATCAGCAAAATCATCAGGCCTGAGGATGATACCATCATTCTGGTAAGCGCAGTGAGCTTGGCAAGCAAGCTGCGCCCACCTCACTCAGGTCCCTTTGACTTGAGTCCACCGAGAGAACTCAACCTCATGGCACGTTTCCCCCTGTTTGCTGTCGAGGATTAGCCTCTCACCTAGGGCAAGGTCTCACCCTGCCACTCCACGGAGTGCCTTAGCCTCATAATGTCGCCCAAGCGCCTCAGCAAAATAGCCTCGGCCTCATCACCAACATCACTTCTCTCCGCATCGCGGCGTGCCTGGTCCTTGAGATGGTTGAACGCGCGGGCATGATCCTCGGGACTGAGCCGGTTCAATGCGCCATTCTCCGCATAGTAGATTTCAAAATCTCCCATAGGCTCGACACTGAGCACCTTCCCCTCAGGCAACGGCCCGTTGATTTGGCCATCGAGAATACTCCACTGCCCACCCTCGCTCAGATCAAACCCAGCCTTCACAAGAAAATCCCCACGCACGATGAGGGTCTTCTCACTGCCCAGCCATGTCGTTTGAAACTTGGTAATCGCCTGTGTTTTACGCTGGACGAGAGCCAACTCACCGATTTCTGATTTTTCCAACACAGCGGTGGATCCCGTCACCAATACTTCCGTGCCCAAAACATCACTGAGAGCATCGGCAAATGTCTGCGCCGGTTTATCGAGCACCAAAAAGAAGAGCAAGTAACCACACAGCAACAGACAACACACCAGAAGCGAGATTCCCCCGAACAAAGCCCATATGACCTTGGGGGCACGCGACTCTCGCACACTGACAACATCTGTCCGGATAGGTTCTGGCTCAGTTTCAGACATGGCATACTTGATATGTGCGGTCATGGCAGAATCCCGGCAACCTGCCAGAGCGCTACAAGACTACGCAGTGATCATGATTTGTCTTGCCAAAAAGACCAGAGGTTTTACCCGCCCGCCTATGGATATATTTGCTGTATTTCTCGTTTGGCAAATAGCCTCAGTATTCTAGAGTCCGCCCATGGCTCTCAACGAACCCTGGTCCATCAAGTCGCGCGCTCACTTCTGTGCTGTGACCGAGCAGCATTTTGCAGACGGAGAATCCTTTTACACCGCCATCTTTCCTGATCCCGAATCAAGTGGTTACCTACGCAAAGACTTCAGTATCTCAGCATGGGAAAAACGCAGTGAGGAAGAAGATCAACCGTTTTCATTCTGGCAAAGCACCTACCATGCCCCCGTCAAGGAGGAAGCTGTCGAGGTGACCGAGGAAAGCCCCGAGGATCTACTTCGCAGGCTTATCGAGGAGGACGAGGAACATACCGAGAACGCTCGCTACATCCTTGCAGTCATGCTTGAGCGCAAGAAGCAGCTTGTCGAGGCAGACAACCAACCTACCGCGTCTGGGATTATCCGAATCTACGAGCACCGCAAGTCTGGTGATGTCTTCATCGTGAAGGACCCCAATATTCCGCTTGATGAGGTAGAGAAAGTCCAGGAAGAGATTACCCAGCTGCTGGAAAATGGTGGACGTCTGCCTGAACCCGATGAAACCATATCCAACTCCGCTCAAGATCAAGAGAGTATTGAAGCAGAGGCACCTGACAGCGCGGCAGAAACAACCGAGGATAGCCCTGAAACATCCCCCGCCGAGCCATCGGCCTAACCGGCCCAAATAAGCAAACCTCCCCGGCCATGCTCCACTGGTTTTCCAATGACCGATTCCCCCTCTACCTTGCCCCTATGGCGGGAGTTACGGACGTTGTTTTCCGGACAATCTGCAAGGAGTTGGGCGCTGATGTCATGGTCACTGAGTTTGTCTCCGCTGAGGGCATCATCAGGCAAGACGATCGCACCAGAAAGTACACCGAGTTCACAGACCAGCAACGCCCCTGTGGAGTGCAACTTTTTGGCGGTGATGGTGAACGCATGGGCGAGGCGGCCAAAAAAATCATTGATTGGAAGCAACCTGACTTCATCGACATCAACTTTGGCTGCCCGGTAAACAAGGTCGTTGCCAAAAATGGCGGCTCATCCCTGCTCAAAGACTGCGGTATTCTGGCGAGCGTTGCCTCAGGTGTCGCCAAAGCTGTCGGAGATCAGGTGCCGGTCACCGCAAAAATCCGCATCGGCTGGGATGAGAAAAGCATTAATGCCACAGAGGTCTGCCACATCCTTGAGCAAGAAGGCATGCAGGCCATTTCAGTGCATGGACGCACCCGCGCCCAGAGCTACCGGGGAGAAGCCAACTGGGAAGTGATCGATGCCTGCGCCCGTGCTGTCAGTGTGCCTGTCATTGGAAATGGCGACATTCACACTGGAGCTGACGTCAAGCTCAGGCGTGAATCCACCGCGGTTTCCGGCGTAATGATCGGGCGTGCAGCCATGCAAAACCCATGGGTATTCGGTGAAGCCAAGCACTACCTTGCCACCGGCCAACAGCCGGAACCCGTTCCCGTGCCAGAGCGCTGGCAAATGATTGTGCGTCACTGCCGCATGGCGGTAGACTCTGACCGCTACGGCAATGAGCGCCAATCCATCATGGCAATGCGCTCACGCCTCATGACATACTGCAAGGGTTTTCCCGGCGCCAAACCTCTCAGGCAACGGCTTTGCACAGTAGCTTCACTCACTGAGGTGGAGGACATCGCCGCCGACTACCTCAGTGATTCCAGCGAGCTCTCTGACGAGGAGAATGCTCACGCTCAGGATTCCTGTGTTTCCTAGCGCTGCTGGGAAGGGCGGAAATAAAGCGCGGCTTTCTGAATCTCTATGATGTAGGTTCTCTCAGGATCACACTTGTAATCCTTGATCATTTCCGCACGTGCTTTTTCCATGGGCTCGGTGAGCTCCATCTTGGGAAGTGGCTGCTGTTTTTCAGCCTCGGTAAGCGTCTCGCGATACGCGGCCACTTGCTCACGCTTCATCTTGGCGTAGGCATCCGTTTTCTGCTGAAACTTCTCATAGCTCTCCGAACTGTCAAAGGTGTAGACCACTGTTTTGATCTGGTCCTCCCCCGTGCCGATCACTGAATTCAATGTCGCCTGATGCGGCACCAGCACATAATTGTTGGCAAGAGTGTAGCCAAAGTTCTGGGCCATGAACCTGAGATTTTGCTCCAGTGCCTGGCGGGTTTCATTGATCTGACCGGCCAGAAGCTCACGCTGCTGGGCAAGCTTGGGGTCCATTTGGTTAAATCGCTGGCTCAAGATGGCGAGGTTCCTGCGCTGTCCAGTGACCGCCTGCAGACTGCCCCTGAGAAAACGGTTTTGCTCCTCACCTTCAATGACCGTCACCAGCGTAAAATTGCCATCGGGAGACTCGAGGGATTCAGGCACGTCCTTGAGCTTTGCCAGCTCAGAGGCACTCATGCCCTTTTGCTGCTGGGGAGCTTGCTGACCCTGCGCTCCGCTGGTCTCCTGTCCGGCGGGAGCGGCTGAGGATCCGGCCTCTGCTGAAGCTGCCTCAGCTACATCGGCTGGTGCCTCAGCTGTTTTTTTACCGAGAAAATATCCCGCGCTGATCGCTACAACTGCGACAATGATACACACCGACCAAACTGCTGATTTATTGTTTAACATACCCGTAGTTTTACTACATCAACCGGCAATGTCACCTAAAAAAGCACCAAAGCTCTGCAGGAACGACAAGCTCCAAAGATCTCTTACTCAATTATTTGCAGCACCATCCCTGTCCCTGAATGACTCAGGAGCCACGAGCCCGGCTGACAAAATCATCTTGCTCGCCTCCTCAAGGGTCATCGAGCTGTCCTGCACCTTGTCGTCCTCTACGATGATGGCAAAGCCCGTCATCGGATTGGGGCTTGTCGGTATGAAAACGGTAGTCACGTCTTTGCCTGTCTGCTTGTCGTGATAATTTCCGGTCACAAAACCCAGCAGCCGACAACCGGGGCTAGGATACTCCACGTAGGCAACGCTCTTAAATTTACGCTCCCCACCCAGGTTTTTTATAGCGTCCACAAACTGCTTAAGAGCCGAATACACAGCGCCCAGATAGGGCACGCGCTGCATGCCCTCATTGAGCCAGAAGAGAATCTTTTTACCGGGGCGATTCGCCACTCCAAAACCCACCAGAAGCAGGAGAAAAACAGGAATCAGGAAACGTAAAAAGTTAGATCCATAAAAGGCAAAATCCTCAGTCACCAGGTCCGGTCCTGAGCGCATGAAATTAAGCACCCTGAGACCCAACTTAATAAACTCATCACCCACCCGCATTAGCACCTGATAGATGACCAGTAGCAGCCAGATCGTACCGACCGTGGGAATCACAGCTGCCAAGCCGGTGAGCAGAAGCCCCACCAACCTTGCAATGTGCGGGTGTTTCCCAAGGGACAACCGCTCCGGTTTAGGCGCTGGTTTTAATTCATCATTCATCACTGCTCATCATGGGTATACGGCATTAACTACTCATCCTCCTCGACTGGCACTGCACGCAACGGCCTCCTTCCATCCGCATTGAGCGGGACTTCATCAATGAAGAATGCCTCGTCATCCTCCACCGGAATGGCCCTCAGCGGGCGGGGGTCTTCACCCAGCGGCACAATTCCCTGATCTTCGTCCTCGACAAGAATGGCACGCGGCACGGCTCCCTCATCGAGCTCTTGCACATCAAATCCCTCCTCATCCTCAATGACCATCGCCTTGGGCGGTGGCGTGATGGATTTTTTGATATCCTCTTTGAAGTGCTCAAAAAATGCACTCACCATGGGAGCTGCTTTTCGACCACCACTGAGTTTTTCACCTGGCTTACCCTCGTAGAGTGCCGCAAAGGCATAACGCGGATTTTCCAGCGGAAAAAAACCGGCAAACCAGGCAAGCCTCTGCTCCAGCTCCTCAGGCCCCCACTGGGCTGTTCCTGTCTTGCCGCACAAGACCGTGTAACTGAGTCGTGCTCGCCTTCCTGTTCCGTAATCCGCGTGCACGACTTGCATCATGCCCTCATGCACGACATCAACAGCAGTCTCATCGAGATGTAAAAAATTACGGCGCTCTGGCTCTTTGGATACCAGAACACGGCCATTGACACTTTGCACCTGCTTGATGAGGTGCAGCTTTGGCAAGGCTCCACCGTTGGCTAATCCCGCCATACCCTGTGCGACTTGAAGCGGGGTGGCTAGCATCGCCCCCTGCCCGATGGACAAGTTGGCAGTATCCCCGTCGAGAATTTTACGTTTGTGATGCTTGATCATCCACTCATCACTGGGAATCAAGCCCCCGTTTTCACCAATCAAAGGTATGCCGGTCTTGGACCCAAAGCCAAGTCGCCTTGCCAGAGACAAAAACGCCTGGGGCCCTGTTTCGATTCCCACTTGGTAAAACCAGGGGTTACAAGACCTCGCAATCGCACGCTTTACATCGATGAAGCCCTCGGGTTCGTCTGACCAGTTGTGGAACACCTTGTTGCCAATCTGGATTTTCTCCGGGCAATCAATGAGGCTGAACTCGTGAACATCACCGTTACTAAGGGCAGTTGCTGCCACGATTGGCTTAAAGGTCGATGCTGGTGGATATTCACCCTGAAAAGCACGACCAAAGAGTGGAGTGCCGGGATCTTCACGTAGTTCTCGATACTTTTCGTTACTGATGAACGGGATGAAGTCGTTGAGATCAAAGGACGGCTGCGAGGCCATGGCCATCACCTCTCCGGTATGTATGTCCAGAACAACGAGGGCGCCTCGCTCACAATGCTCCTCCAGAACGGATTCCGCGTGCAGCTGCCAATCCAGATCGAGCGTGGTCACGAGATTACCTCCGGGAACCGGACGGCGCTCGTTCTTCTCATAGACCAGACTACCATCCACATCGTAGTCCTTTCGCAACAAACCATCCTTACCGGTGAGCTCTTTATCAAAAATCTTTTCCAGACCCGCACGGCCCTCGGCTCTCTCAAAAAGCGGGTCACCATAATTAATGGGACCCTTCTCAAGCTTGCCGGCCTTGCCCGTGTAGCCAATGATATGCGCCGCTGATTTGCCATGCGGGTAATAACGCAAATAAACAGGATGCAAGATCAAGCCGTTCATCAATTGCCCCTCTGTCGCCACCTTGCGCTCCTCATCGACAATATGGTTCACCGGCATGGGCAACCAGCGGCGGTGTCTGTAGTGCAACCATAAATCCTCATCAGAGACATTCCACTGCACGCCAAAAATCTGTCTGGCCTGCTCGATGCGTTTGCGCCCCCACTCAATAACGTAGTCCTTGTCTGCACGCTCAAACTGGCCAAATTCAAGAGCCGGATACCACACGACCCTGGTCTGGGCAAAGGGCTCACCATGGCGATCCGTGATTTGTCCCCGGGGCGCCGGAATGGACAGAGACATCGTTCTCGCATCCTTACGCCCTGTCACTGATGCCTCGATCCCTGAGCCCGTCACAAGTGGTGATTCCTCTCCCGGCAAGTCCGGGACCCCGTCATCAAAATTTGGAGGCTGGGTTAGCGTAACCACCTCCCCCGCATCGGCGCCATTCTCGACGGCATAAACACCGGAGATCAGCACGGAAGCATACAACACGAGCACCCAAAATCCTGCGTGCGCAGGCAATGAAAAACCCCGGGCAATGTGAAGAGTATGTCTTGGATATTGCATGAACGCTTACCTGTGGATCACTTTACACAGATGCACTGGCTTTGCCACCAAGAATTCTTTCACACCTATTGCGATGCCGGCGCAGAACACCCGGCAAAAATTCGTCCTTGATTATCAGCCCGCTGGCATCAGTTTAGTTACCAGACAGGGGAGTCCTGCGACCGGGGACTGAGACGCCAGTACGCGCACCGGCACACCCTTCGAACCTGCCACGGTTAGCACCGGCGAAGGGAGTCACATTTTTCAGCCCGAAGAATCTGCCCCAACCCGTTGTGCCACCACAACGGGTTTTTCATTTACTACCACCAGCCTACGCCGCAGGGGCACACTTTCCCATTCAACATTCCAAATTCAAAAATGATCTCTCCCAACGAGCACGACATCACCCCGGAAAACGCGCACCAGCGCTCTGACTATACTGGCAACTTCATCGAGGACATCGACAACTCCGAGGAACTTGCCGCCATTGAGAGGGATCCCACCCATTTCCCCAACTCCACCCGGGTTTATGTGCAAGGTGAGATGCACGACAGCGTCAAAGTCCCCATGCGCGAGATCCGTCTCTCCGACACCGAGCACCAGAATGGAAGAATCGAGAAAAACACCCCCATCCGCGTCTACGATTGCTCAGGCCCATGGGGGGACCCCGACTTTAAAGGTGATGTTCGTGAGGGCCTCCCTGCCCTGCGTCGCCAGTGGATTCTGGACCGTGGTGATGTGGAGGAATACCAGGGGCGTGAGGTCACCGCTGCAGACAACGGCTACCTCTCCGATGCCCACGCAGAGAAATACAACGAGAACAAGGCCGCCAAAAACAAGCTCAAGGAATACCCCGGCCTCAAGCGCAAGCCTCTCAAAGCCACCGGACACCCCGTGACCCAGAAGTGGTATGCGGACCAGGGAATCATTACTCCCGAGATGGAATACATCGCTATCCGCGAGAACATGGGGCGCCTACAGGAGTTCAAAACCATCTGCGACCAGTACCCTGATCTGGAAAAAGCCCCTCACGAAGTCCTCTCCCGTCTTGACCAGATTTGTAGCAGCCCCGCCGGCTACGAAATGCCGCGCCCCTCACAAATTGACCCGGACAAGCAAGTGACGCGCAACAGCATGCACCACCAGCATCCGGGCCAACCCTTCGGTGCCAAGATCCCCAAGACCATCACCGCAGAGTTCGTCCGCTCAGAGGTTGCCCGCGGACGCGCCATCATTCCCGCCAATATCAACCACCCGGAGCTCGAGCCCATGATCATCGGGCGCAACTTCCTGGTCAAAATCAATGCCAACATCGGCAACTCCGCCGTGGCATCCACCATTGACGAGGAAGTCGAAAAAATGCGCTGGTCCACTAAGTGGGGTGCGGACACCGTCATGGATCTCTCCACAGGCAAGAATATCCACGCCACCCGCGAGTGGATCTTGCGCAACTCCCCCGTTCCCATCGGCACGGTTCCGATCTACCAGGCGCTGGAAAAAGTTAACGGCCGCATCGAGGATCTCACTTGGGAGCTGTTCCGTGACACCCTCATCGAGCAGGCCGAGCAAGGAGTTGATTACTTCACCATTCACGCCGGTGTCCTGCTGCGCTTTGTGCCGCACACCGCCAAACGCATGACCGGCATTGTCTCACGCGGTGGATCGATCATGGCGAAATGGAGCATCCACCACCAAAAGGAAAACTTCCTCTATACGCATTGGGATGACATCTGTGATATTTGCGCAGCCTACGATGTGAGCTTTAGTATAGGTGATGGCCTACGCCCCGGCTCCATTGCTGACGCCAACGACTACGCCCAGCTTGCCGAGCTCGAAGTCCAGGGAGAACTCACCACCCGCGCCTGGGAGAAGGGCTGTCAGGTCATGAACGAGGGCCCCGGCCACGTGCCGATGCACATGATCCGCGACAACATGCAGAAGCAGCTCGAGTGGTGCCATGAGGCTCCCTTCTACACCCTCGGGCCACTCACCACCGACATCGCGCCCGGTTACGATCACATTACCTCAGCCATCGGGGCCGCCAACATCGGCTGGTATGGCTGCGCCATGCTCTGCTACGTCACCCCCAAGGAGCACCTCGGTCTGCCCAACCGTGATGACGTGCGCGAGGGAGTCATCGCCTACAAGATCGCGGCCCACGCTGCCGACCTTGCCAAAGGCCACCCCGCCGCGCAGGAGCGCGACAACGCCATTTCCAAAGCACGCTTCGAGTTCCGCTGGCGCGACCAGTTCGCCCTCGGCCTCGACCCCGCACGTGCCATCGATTTCCACGATGAGACCCTACCTGCGGAAGGAGCAAAAACCGCTCACTTCTGCTCCATGTGCGGACCCACCTTCTGCAGCATGAAAATCACGGCAGATGTGCGCAAATACGCTGAGGAACAGGGCTACACCGCTAAAGAACCGGTAACCG
>JBNACB010000041.1:0-16420 GCA_049632765.1 Akkermansiaceae bacterium
GTCTGGCTCTGGTATTAAGGCGTGGGCCGAGAAGGCTTTGCGAGCGGGGCGGGCAAGGGTTTGAACTTGCTACTTCGTTTGTTCTGAACTAGAATCAACTGATGAGACTATTGACTTTGGTCATCTTGCCTGTGATTGCCATTCTCTTCGTGACTTCATGCGGGAAAGGTGAAAATAAGGCGATCGAAAAAGCGACCCCTGAGGCTTGGCAAAACTCGCCTTGTCCGTGTGGCAGCGGGATTGACAGCATTCATTGCTGCGCGAAAGCACCAAATTAGGCTAGCTATTGTTAAGCGTGTAACGCAGATCAGCCAGCTCAACGGGCAAAGAGCTCTTGCACCTCACTGGCAGGCAGCCAGGTGTAATCACCCTCCTTGAGTTGAGTCAGCTTCTGCTGCACATCGATGGGTAGCTCATCGATAAGCTGCTGAGCCTGGTTGGGTGGCATCGCCAGATTCCAGATATCGCATTCCTCCCGGCTGATGAGCTCGCTGATTGTTTTGGCGAGGTCCCTGAGGAGGCGTTTTTTCTTCTCAGTTTTGCGCCCATGGGGCTCGCCATGCTTCATGGCCACTGCCTGGCCTACAGAGGCGCCCCCAGGGAAGCATCCGTCATCGTCTGAGGCACCGGTTGGGTCTGGTTCCAGCGGATGGTAGTCGACATCAATGGGCTCAATTTTTGTGGTGGGTGTTGCCAGATCATCCGTGATCAGGTTGTAGGCCCGGAGGGATTCGCTATTGGCAACAATGATGAGTTTTTTTTGCATGGCGCTTGGTGGTAACTCATGCCCTGCCGGTAGCCGGTGAATGAGAACCGGCACGTTGGCAGGGCAGAGTATAAGGATTAATTGATTTGTATGTTTTTTTGGCTCTGGTCCCCGCCTTTGGGAAGGTGGACACGCAAGACGCCATCTTTGAATTCGGCTTTCACGCCCTCTTCCTTGACGTTTTCGGGCAAACGGAAGGACCTTTGATAGCTTCCATAGCTGCGCTCAATGCGGTGGTATTTTTTATCTTTGTCTTTTTTCTCTGATTTCGTTTTGCGCTCACCGGAGATGGAGATCACTCCATTATCAATGTTGACCTTCACCTCATCTTTTTTGACCTCAGGAAGGTCAGCAGTGACAAGATACTCCTGCTCATCTTCCGTAATGTCACATGCAGGTTTCCAGTCCGGAGTGTCTGCATCAAACAGTTCCCCGGTAATGCTCGAAGAGTCATTCTTCCCTTCAAAAAAAGAAGAGAGACGTTGTCCAAGCTGATTAAACTCCTTCATAGGATCCCATTTTTCTAATTGTAGGTTCATGGTTTGGTTGTGGTTGATATTATGGTTTTTTAATGAGGAAGATGGAGGGGGTGCGGGCATGCTGGTCGCCAGCCATGAATCGCTTATCCTTCATCCCGTCGATTGCACCATAGCCACATGGTGGGATAGAAACTTCGCAATTTTTGTCCTCTATTGCGCAGATCTTGTAGCGGCAAATCCGCTATTTCCAGTAACGCCTGGATCGCTTACTTTAAGCGCAACAGCCCCACTTCTCCCGTGGATCGCGTATGGTGCCGGTATTCCCTCGGTGACTCACCGGTGAACTTGCAAAATGACCGGTTGAACTGGGAGAGTGATTGGAAGCCAACGGCATAGGCAATCTCGGTAACCGGTTTTTCCGAGTGGGCCAGCTCTTGTTTTGCCAGTTCAATCCGCTGACGATTGGTGAACTCGGTAAAGGTCATACCTGTGGATTGCTTGAAGAGCTTGCAGAAATAATAAGTGCTGACATTGACCTCATCAGCGATCTGGGCGAGGGACAATTTTTCGTCAATCCGGTCAGTGATGAAGTCTTTTGCCCTGCGCACGATTTCCGGCTCCTGGGGGTGGTTCTCAAGCATCAGGCGGTTGAGAAGCTCGGCAAGCTGGAGGGAAACTACATTGAGAAGCGTGATCATGCTGCGGTACTGATCCTGGTCAAATACCGGGGTGTTCCGGTATGCCTTCAGCGTCTCGTTCTGCTCTGTCTTGGTGTAGCCATTGGACTCCATCAGTTTGCGAAGGTCCCCGGTATGTGCGTCATCAGGTTTTTGAGTAAAAATCTGCCCTGTTTTGAGAAAACCGATGGTCTCCTTGCCCAGCCTCAGCGGTACTGAGGTTTCCTTGAGTCCCGCAAAGCAAGTATGGGTGTAGGATTGCTCGCGTGATTGCGAGAGGATGTGTTGTTGCTCCCGTTTGCATTCCTCGCAGGTGCCGTGCTTGGAATTGAGCAGCCGGCAAAAGTGGTTCTGGTTGGGGCTGGCGTGGCCCGGATTGAATTGGGCGTTATCTGCACCAATGATGACCAGGGGTAAGCCCGTTGCCTTGCGGAAGGAATCCTGGCATATCTGATAGAAGGGGGAGGCCTTCAGCCTCTCGATCAGATTGTCTTGTGATGTTGGGGAGGAGTCCATTGTGCTTGGAGGCAACACTGGGATTGGGGCCCGGCCATGAGTACAAGGAGAGGGCCCGAGTCGGGCAATATCAATGCATAGGAAACTCTAATCTAGCAGTCGGGGGTGTCAGATCAAGAAGAAACCATGCCACCTGTAAACAGGGAATGAGTGCAATATATGGCAAGTGGATGACAATTGGTGATGAGTAGAGGATGCGTCGAAGGTGTAGGGTCGACTCGGGTTTAGAACAACACCCCAATAAAATCATGAGAATAAACAGACAAATACTAGGCTACATAGGTCGGCTCGGAGTCGCTTTTCTGCTGGTTTCGCTGGTCGCTTGTGGCGGCAGGGAGGAAAAGAGAAATGCTAGAGGGTTTGTATTGCCCGATGGGGATACCCAAAAAGGAAAGCAGGCTTTTATCGAGTTGAACTGTCACAGCTGCCACACGGTGGCCGGAGAAGTCCTTCCCGAGGTAGAGAGGGGTCTCAAGGCACCTCATCTCGGTGGCGAGGTCTACCGGGTGAAAACCTATGGTGAGTTGGTGACATCCGTGATCAATCCCAAGCACGTCATCTCCAAGGACTGGGACGGGGCTACAACACCGATGCCCGTTGTCAATGACCGCATGACCGTGCAGCAGATGATTGATATCGTTGCATTTTTGAATGCCCATTACGTCAAGCTCGAGCCGGAATACGAGGTGCCCTATTACGGCCCCTGAGCTGTCATTGCTGAACCACTGCGGCCATGTCCAGACCCCTCACTGCACAGGCTGGAAACGTCATCGGCCTCGAGTCGGTGAGCCTTGGCGACCTCGCTCTTGTGGGTGGTAAAACCGCCTCCCTCGGTGAGATGATCAGTCAGATGGCGGGCTTGGGTATTCCCGTCCCGGGAGGGTTCGCCGTGACCGCAGAGGCCTACCGCGGCTTTATTGAGGCCAATGATCTGCAGGGAAAAATCGAGGAGCTCCTGCGTCAATACCACGCAGGCACGCTGGCCTTGTCCGAGGCAGGAGGCAAGATCAGGGAGCTGATCAGCTCGGGTGCATTTCCCGCCGAAATGGAGGCCGACATTCTCTCGGCCTACAGCGCCCTTGGGCAATTGCTTGGTGAGAAGCAGGTGGACGTGGCTGTGAGAAGCAGTGCCACTGCCGAGGATTTGCCGGACGCGAGCTTTGCCGGGCAGCAGGAGACCTTCCTCAACATACGCGGTGCGGATGCCCTGCTGGATGCATGCAAACGGTGTTTTGCTTCCCTCTACACGGACCGGGCGATCAGCTACCGCGAGCAGCAGGGTTATGCGGATATCGATGTGTACTTATCGGTGTGTGTGCAGAAAATGGTGCGCTCTGACCGTGGTGCCGCGGGTGTCATGTTCACCCTGGACGTGGACTCCGGTTTCCCCGATGTCATTGTCATCGATGCCGCCTACGGACTGGGAGAGAACGTGGTCAAGGGTGTGGTCAACCCGGACGAGTACCGCGTACATAAAAAGCTCATCGGCAAGGCGGGTGTCGTGCCGATTTTCGGTAAAAAGCGCGGCATGAAGGACCTTACCATGGTCTACAGTGACGAGCATGCCGGAGGGGTGGAGAACGTGGCCACGCCCCCCGAGAGGCGCTGGCAATACGCGCTCTCTGACCAGCAGATCATGCAGTTGGCCGGATGGGCAGTGGCAATAGAAAAGCACTACGGCAAGCCGATGGATATCGAGTGGGCCCTGGATGGAGTGACGGGCGAGCTGGCCATCCTGCAAGCAAGGCCGGAGACCGTGCATGCCAGCAAGTCTGCCAACCGCATTGTCACCACCACACTCAAGGGCAAGAAGCCCAAGCCACTGATCAAGGGCATTGGCATTGGCACGCGCATTGTCAGCGGCGAGGTCATGGTCATTGAGGACCTCGCGGATGCCGACAAGTTCAAACCCGGTTGCATCCTGGTGACTTCCGTGACCGATCCGGACTGGGTGCCCCTGATGAAGGTGGCTGCCGGTCTGATTACCGAGCATGGTGGCAGGACCAGTCACGCGGCCATTGTCAGCCGTGAGCTGGGCATCTCGGCAGTCATAGGCACGGGGGAGGCAACCCGCGTTCTCGAGAACGGTCAGGAGGTGACGATCAATTGCTCGGAGAGTGGCAAGGGGGAGATTTACGGCGGCAGGATTGAGTATGAGACACGCGAGGTGGACATTGCCGAGCTTCCCCAGACCCGGACCCAGGTCATGCTCAATGTCGCCAACCCGGACACGGCGGACTACACCTGGCACCTGCCCAGTGACGGCATCGGCTTGGCGAGGATGGAGTTTATCGTTTCCAACCAGATCGGGGTGCACCCCATGGCGCTGGTCAAGTTTGATGAGCTTAAGGATGCGGATGCCTGGGAGAAACTCGAGGCCCTGACCCATCACTACGAGGACAAGCGGGAGTTTTTTGTGGAGCGCCTGGCACAGGGCATTGGGCAGATTGCGGCATCGCAGTACCCGCGTCCGGTCATTGTGCGCACCAGTGACTTCAAGACCAACGAGTATCGTGACCTCCTGGGAGGGGAGAGCTTTGAACCCGTTGAGGAGAACCCCATGATCGGTTTTCGCGGCGCCTCCCGCTACTACAGTGATGACTACCGCGAGGGGTTTGCGCTCGAGTGCCAGGCGCTGAAGTTTGTTAGGGAACACATGGGCCTGGATAACGTGATCGTGATGATTCCCTTTTGCCGCACGCCTGCGGAGGCGGATGCTGTGCTAGCAGAGATGGCAGCCAATGGACTGGCGAGGGGAGAGAATGGACTCGAGGTCTACGTGATGGCTGAGATCCCCAGTAACATTCTCCTGGCCAGGGAATTTGCGCAGCGGTTTGACGGCTTCTCCATTGGCTCCAATGACCTGACGCAGCTCGTACTCGGTATTGATCGTGACTCGGATCGCCTCGCTGAGCTCTTTGATGAGAACAACGAGGCAGTGAAGAAGATGATCCGCGAGTTGATTCGTGTGGCCCATGAGTGTGGCTGCAAGGTGGGCATTTGCGGCCAGGCCCCGAGTGACAAACCGGAGTTTGCCCGTTTTCTCGTCGAGGAGGGCATTGATTCCATCTCGCTGATACCAGACAGCTTTGTGGCCACCAAGCAGGCCATCGCTGCCCAGGAGGCGGGGGCATTATCCCCCTGATGGGGGCCTAGATGAGCAGTTTGACAGCTGTGGCTTTGTACTGCGGGCACTTCGACTGGGGATCTACAGAGGGCCCGGTGAGCAGGTTGGTGTGGGTCTCGGGAAAGTGGAATGAGAGGAACAGAGTTCCCGGTGCTGTGCGGGGGGATAATTTTACGGGTACTGCGATTTCACCCCAGCGGCTTTGCACCGTGATGATGTCCCCGTTACCTACATTTTCCCGCGAGGCATCCTCGGGATTGATTTCGAGAAGGTCGCGTGACACCAGCGAGGATTGGCTGGAGCGTCTTGTCATGGTTCCCACATTGTAGTGATGGAGAACCCTGCCGGTGACCAGCAAGTAGGGATAGCCTGCCACGCCATGCTCCATGCTCGGGACATAGTCGATGGCCGTGAGCATTCCCTTGCCGCGCAGGAAACCTTTCTCGTGTACGGTGGATGTGCCGGCACTATCTGTCGATGGGCAGGGCCATTGCAAACCGTCAGGCGCGAGGCGTGAGTAGGAGACCCCGCCGAAGAGGTGGGGAGCGACCCGGGCGATTTCATCCATCACCTCGCTAGGATTCTCATAGCTCCAATCAGCCCCGGCCAGGCGTGCCGTGTCCCGGATGGCGAGCCAGTCAGGCATGGCTTCTCCCGGAGGTTTGACGGCGGGTTTGACATGCTGAATGCGCCGCTCGCCATTGGTGAAGGTGCCCTCCTGCTCGAGATAGCTTGCTGCCGGGAGAATGACATCCGCATAGTGGCAGGTCTCGGAGAAGAACAGCTCCTGGACGACGAGGAAGTCGAGTTTTTCCAAGGCTGCTCTCACGTGGGTCTCGTTGGGGTCACTTTGCACGATGTCCTCCCCTTGGATCCAGAGTCCGCGGATCGATCCCTCTGCTGCCGCATCAATCATCTCCGGAATGGTCAGCCCGCGCTCTTTGGATGGCAGGCTTCCCCATATCTCTGCCAGACGCTCGCGCACTGACTCATCCGCCACAGACTGATAACCCGTGAACTGGTCAGGCATGCTGCCCATGTCCGCGCTTCCTTGCACGTTGTTTTGCCCGCGCAGAGGTAACATGCCCGAGCCGGCTTTGCCAATGCTGCCAGTGAGCATGCCCAGGTTGCAAAGTGTCATCACCGAGGCGGTGCCCTGCTCGAGTTCGGAGAGACCGAGGCCATGGACAAAGAGGGTTCCTCCCGAGGCACCTATCAAGGAGGCGGCCTTCTTCATGGAGGCGATATCAACGCCGGTGGTTTGCTCGACCTCGGTCAGGGAAATGTTCTCGAGGAACGCCTTGAACTCTGCCTGGTTTTCGATCCTCTCCTCCAGGTAGGATTCATCGACATGTCCATTTGCATAAAGCATGCTGGCGATGCCATTGAAGAGTGCCACGTTGGTTCCGGGAGTGAGTTGCAGGTGAATATCGGCATACTCGGCGAGTTCAATTTTGCGCGGATCGATGACAATGAGGGGAGTGCCTTTGAGGACTTGTTGTTTGATTCTGGCACCCACAATGGGATGCGCCTCGGTCGGGTTGGCCCCGGCAAGGAGGATACAGGAACTGCGCTCGATGTCCTGATAGGAAGCGGAGGCGGCACCCGTGCCGGTGACCAGCTGCAGGGCCAGGGCAGTGGATGAGTGACATACCCTGGCGCAGCAGTCGACATTGTTGCTGCCCAGAACACTGCGGAAGAGTTTCTGCAGCAGGTAGCAGGCCTCATTGGTTGACCGGGATGAGGTAAAGGTGCCGACTGAGCCGGGGCCGTGTTGATCGACCATGCCCATCAAGGTCTCGGTGATATGCTGGAGCGCCTCTTCCCAGCTGGCTTGCTCCCAGTCACCCTCCGCTGTCCTTATGAGCGGGTGGCGCAGCCGGTCTCCGGATTTGAGGTAGCTGTGCGAGAAGCGTCCCTTGGCACAGAGGTGGCCATGATTGACCGCGGCATCCGCCACACCGGAAATGTGCAGGACCTTGTTGTGATCCGCATCGACCTCCACCGATATCCGGCATCCGACCCCGCAGTAGCCGCACACGGAGGAGGTGGCCTTCTGGTGCTCACTGGTTTTGAGCTCATCGCGGTTGATGATGGCATCGGTGGGGCAGATGTCCGCACATGCTGCGCAGGCTACACAGGGGCTCTCGGCAAAGGTGTCTCCATGACCAATGGCGAGGTGCTTGTCCGCTCCTCTGCCCGACATGCCAAAAACAAACTGCCCCTGCACTTGTTCGCAGACGTTGAGACAGAGCCTGCAGTTGATGCAGGCTGAGAGATTGAGGTGGAGGTAGGGATGGGTTTCCTGGCCATCGAGGGAGTGAATGGGGGTAATCTCACGCTGGTGATCGTAGAGTTCATGGAGCTGGGCACGCAGGGTTTCGATCTCTTCGCTGTCCGTGTGGATGTTCATGCCCGGCTGGATTGCGCAGTGGCATGCGGCGAGTGGGCGATCCTCTCCCTCACACTCAACCAGACAGATCCTACACCCGCCCTCTGGTCTCAGCCCATCGGCATGGCAGATGGTGGGGATGGTGACACCCAGTCTCTGGGCCGCCTCCAGGATGGTTTCGCCCGCTTGCGGGGTGATCGCCTTGCCATTGATGTGCGCCTCTTTCATGGTGAGTCCGGGGTGAAAATTTCATCGCTGAATATCTCCAGATACTCGCTGAGTGCTCTGGGTATTTCGCGGCCAAAGGCACACAGGCTCGTCTGGCCAATGAGGTGCAGCAGGTTGCCGAGCTGTTGATGCGATGCTGAGCTTAATGGCTCGCTAACGATCTGGCGGGAGCGTACCGAGCCGAGGCTACAGGGCTCGCACTTGCCACATGATTCGTCCACCATGAAGGTGAGCCAGTGACGCAAGAGTGCCAGTTTGTCCGCGCTCTTGGGCAGGGCGATGATGCTGCCGTGGCCAAGGTCGAGACCACGCTCCTGCATTGCCTGGTAACACACCGGCGTGTCCCAGGTGTCGGGAGTCATCACGCATCCCATGGGGCCGCCCAGGAGAATGGCAGCGAGGGGCTCCTTGCTGCCTCCAACGGCGTCAATCGCGGTTTGGAGAGGGGTGCCAAACTCGACCTCGACAATGCCCGGGCGGACAAAGCCGTGGTTGAAACAGAGGGTTTTAGTGCCCGCACTGGCCTGTGTGCCCATGGCCCGGTAGGCATCACTGCCATGCTCGAGAATGTAGGGGATGTTGCAGAGTGTCTCGATATTGTCGACGGCGGTGGGCTTGCCAAAGAGTCCGGCCTGGGTGGGGTAGGGAGGGCGCAGGCGCACCTCGCCACGCAAGCCCTCAATGGAATTGATCAGGGCGGTTTCCTCACCACAGACAAAACTGCCGGCACCCTCCACGACAGAGATCTCACAGCTGAATGATTCGCTCTGGAAGTGTCCGGCCTGGCGCGCCTCTTTGAGCGCCTCCTCCATGATGGCAATGGCAGCAGGGTACTCGGAGCGGATGTAGATGACTCCCTTGCTGGCACCCATGGCATGGGCGCCGATGAGCATGCCCTCGATGACACTGTGGGGGTCGCGTTCGAGCAAGATGCGGTCCACATACGAGCCCGGGTCGCCCTCATTGCCATTGGCAATGATATAGCGCTGGTCAGATGGTGAGTCGGCACAGGCCTGCCATTTCGTTCCCGTGGGGAAGGCGGCACCGCCACGGCCACGCAAGCCGGATGCGGTGACCATCCCGAGCACATGTTCCGGGCTGAGCTCCAGTGCCCGGTGGAGCCCGGCGTAGGAGGATGTGACGCAAGCCCCGTCCTTGCCCGTGAGAAAGCGGCGCGTGGTGACAGCTTGCGGGGCGAGGCACTGGATGGAGGTCTCGGTCTGGGCCGCGGTGGTCTCCACCCTGTCGTTGAACAAATAGTTGCTCTCCTGATGGCAGTGGCCGAGGCAGGAGACATGCATGCCTGTGGCAGGTGGTGGGGGGTTGCCTGCGGCGGAGAGAAAGCAGGAGGTACCGTGGCAGATTTTCTTGCATGGATCATCGCCGGCCGCTTGGGCCGCGTAGTCCGCATAGTGGGATAGCGTTGCCCGCAGCGTGGATGCAGGCAGGCCGGTCTGGCTGGCAAGACGTGCGATGCCACCGGCATCCGGAATGCCGTGCTCACGGATGTATTGGTGAATCAGGGTGGCAGGATACTGCTCCCCACCGTGCGTGCGCCGGAAGGCCGTCGCCGGGCTTGTCCGCTGTCTCGCTGCGTCTGGCTTGTGGGGAGAGCTCATGGTTTCTGTTCTGGGGTGTTTACATGCAGTGGCTTGCCGAGCATCTCCTCATAAAGATGGATGTATTGGGCAGCGGTTTGCTGGTGGGTGAATCTGGAATGGGCATCCTCCATGACACGTTTGATTTCCCTGCGTTTGATACTGCGCTGCAATTGGAAAAACTCCATCGCACAAGCTATTGCCCAGTTTAGGGCATGGGAGTCATAGTCTTCAAACACAAAGCCATTGCCGTGGGAGTTTTCCGTGTCGATGTGCTCAATGGTGTCCTTGAGCCCGCCGGTCTGGTGCACGATGGGCAGGCAGCCGTATTTGAGCGCGATCATCTGGGTGAGCCCACAGGGTTCGAATTTTGAGGGCATGAGCATGAAGTCGGACGCGGCGAAACCCAGCCGGGATAAATTTTCATCAAAGGGCCGGATACTGACGCAGCCCTCCAGGTTTTCCATGGTGATGATATCCTCAAAATGTGTCGCATGTGAACCATCGGCGACGATGGCCACCTGCATGCCACTGCCGTAATAATTGGAGATCAGCTCTGCTAGAATATCTGAGAGGAGCTCCGGGCCCTTTTGGACGGGATCGAGTCTTGATGGCCAGAAAAAGAGCGGTGCCTTCTCATCCTCCCGAAGCCCCATCTCCTTCTGGAACTGGCGCTTGTTGATCGCTTTGCCCTTGGTGAGGTTTTTTGTCGTATAGGTGAAGGCGAGGGCCTTGTCCGTGGCAGGGTTGTAGGATGGGTCGGGCGCATTGAGGATCCCCGAGGCGAAGCCGTGTTCCTGTTTGCTGCCCAGCTCCGCACGCACCGAGTCCGGGATGTTGTCATGCTCTCCCCGGATAACCTCATCGAGAAAACCAGGACTTACTGTATTGACCCAGTGGGCGGCAAAAATGCCACTCGTGAGCATGTTCACGGGGTTGGATGAACGGCACTCCTCATAGTTGCCGGGCGGGTATTCATAGTAGAGGTGGTGCCAGAATTCCGAGGTGTCGATGCCAGTCTCCTCGATTTGCTCGAGCGGGATTTTCACCGAGTGGATGTTGTGCACGGTAAACAGGGAGGGAATGCCGAGGCGCCTGGCCATGGCGGGAATGAGCCCTGTCATCCAGTCATTGCAGTGCACGATATCGGGGCGCACGTGGGGTATGATGTTATTGATCACCTCACGCTGAAAGACCAGTGAGCAGCGCACATTGTCCTCTTGATAGGAGCTATAGACCTGGTTGCGGTAATAGAACACCCGGTCCTCGGCGAGGTGGATCCTGTCACTGGGGAGCTTGCTGTGGTAGTGGCGCAATTCCATGTCGAGGAACTGGCATGGCTCGATATGGAAAAGGCGCCGGTAGTTGGGCAGTGCCACGTGGACATCGGCACCCGCCTCGTAGAGGGACTTTACAAGAGAGGAGGATACATCGGCAAGGCCACCCGCCTTGGCATGCATACGATCTGCGAGCTCGCCAAGCCCTTCCGGCAGGTAGCTTATTTCCGGGGTGACAATGAGTATGCGCGGGTCAGCCATGACGACAAGGAGCGGATTCCTTGTTAGTCAGTCTAGAGAGCAGAAGTGGGAATACTATGATCATCTTGCCCAAAACATTGCAGATATTGGCATCTGCGGGAAAAATGACTGTTTTTAGGCCCGGATTGCCCGCTCCGGGTATGACAAGCGGTGCTCATAACAGGGCAAATTATGCGGAGTGCGATCTCATTCCGGAGCTAGGGTGAGGGTGATTCTCATGCTGGCATCAATGGAGACAAGTCATCAAATTTATCAGGACCCCGAGGTTTACAAGAGATTCCTTGAATTCCTCGGTGGCGATGACCAGTCCAATACCACCGCGGTTTACGTGACCCATACGGACGGCTACCGCGTCCAGTCTGAGCTGATGCAGAAAGTGGATGCCTTGCCGGCATTGATGGAGAACGGCCTCGATATTGACCGCTCACTTCTGGATGAGCAGTCCCTGCTGGTGCACCTCGATATCGAGTATGTGAATTTTGATTCTCCGGCGGAATGCTATCTCAACCCGGAGAGATCCTTTGCTTTGCAGGAGCCGGTGATCACTGTCATTGAGGAGGTGTTGCTCCAATACGGCATACGCCCTCTGCACCTGCTTACCGGGCAGGGGCACCACTTCATCTGGAGGGTGGATAAATCCGCAGCCGCCATGGCCGATCTTGCCGTGCTCGCACCGCGTAACCCGGCACCCTGTAGTGCGGTTCCCGGTAATGACCTGCATCTGGAGGATCATATCTATGCCGGCCAAAAGGCCTTTCACGGGCTGGCGCGCGTCATCGAGTTCTTGGCTCACCAGATCAAAATGCGGGCAGCACCGAGGTGTGAAATCCCGGTTGAGCTTACCGCGGTGCATGTCGGTCACGGCATCCACGGAGCCCGGGAAATGATCTCCATTGATATCTCAGAATATGGTGACCCGCTGTGGACCCGCGTCATCAGGATGCCCTTCACCAATTATCTTAAGCCCTGGAAAACCGGCTTGATTGAGGCAATGCGAGATCTTGAGAACATGCCGCCCATCTTTACCCTGCCCATGCATGAGATCGATACTGAGAGCGCTTTGGAGATCAGGAATTCTGCGCAGAAGACGAGGAGACTGGCACACCGGGCCTGTGTCAGGATACCCGAGCAGTCCGAGGCAACGCAGGCATTGATCGATGACTACATCACCTCTCCGCTGTGGAAGTTTCACGAGGATTACGATGCTGAGACCGTCAGTGATGCATTCGATTTTTTTTCCGTCGTTGGGCAACTGCCACCCTGTGCCGCTTACATTCTAAACCACCCCTGCGATTTGCTGCTCAAGCCATCCGGTATGAGGCTGGTTGTTCGCTGCCTGATGGGGGAGGGCTTCGGGCCTCGCCAGATTGGCCACATGATTGCCAGTATTTTCAATGATACCGAGCACGGCTGGAATTGTAACTGGGACATCTATTCCCAGGATATGAGAGCTCATTTTTACACCCGGCTTTTTGCAGGACAGATCGCCGTGGGGCTCGATGGCGCGACTGACTTCAACTGTGTCTCAACCCAGGAGCAGGGATTTTGCTTCAATGCGGCAGGCTGTAGTCTGGACTCCTGGCGCAATAAACTTACCAGCAAACAGAAAGGAAAACACAATGAGTGATTGGCCCATCGGTATGTCCACCGGCTGCTTCTATCAATCCGACATACTCGACATCCTCGAGGTCGTCAGGGATGGAGGATTTAGTATGATCGAGGTGTGCTCATACCCCGCGCATCTCGATTACCACGATATGGAAAAGGTCAAGGCGGCGTCTCGCAAGATCAGGGAGGTGGGCATCGAGCCCTTCTCATTCCACGCTCCCTTTGCCGACCACATCGACATCACCTCACTCGATGAGGAGCAGCGGAGAAACTCGGTCAGAGAGCTCATCAAAGCCAGCGAGGCGGCGGCGGAGCTTGGTGTCAGACACATGGTGCTACACCCCGGGCCGGAAAGGGAAGGGCGCCCACCTGCCGAGGAGTTTTTCTACCACCTTGAAAAGGCCTGCGAGGGCGTCAATGAAGTGGCAAGGCGCTGTGAGGAGCTCGGCATGTCCCTGCTGCTCGAGAACATGCTACCGCACCTGCTTTTCGGCAGGATTCAGGACATGCTCTACATCCTCGGTGCGGCAAGGTCGCAAAATATAGGAACCTGCCTCGACACCGGCCACGCCCACCTGGCGGGAGATCTGCCCATGGCCATGCACAAGCTCTCCTGCCATTTGCGCATGGTGCACATCAATGACAACAAGGGGGACTGGGACGGTCACCTGCCTCCCGGGGAGGGTCATATTGACTGGAAAGACGTAATGACCCAGCTCGAGCGCAACGCATTCCGTGGTGGTCTCATCCTGGAGCTCTCCAACCGCCACGGCAACGACTACGACAAGCTCATGCAGGAGGCCCGGGATGCACGTGAATACCTCAACCGCATGATGAGATAAACCGGCTTAGCGAGCCCCGTGCTCTGTTGCCTAACGGAATGTATAGCGCTTGTTACTGACCGACACATCAGGTGGGGTGCGCTTGTTCTCAAACCATGCGTAACCTTGCTGCAGATTACTCCAGAACTCAAAGGAGGGATTGCCGGACTCCACGGCAAGCCGACCGGCCTCCATGCGGAAGGGGAAGACGTGCACGCGGAAGAAGGCTTGGCCGTTTTTGAGCGCCAGGTGGCAGAGCGTGTAGATCTCCTCAATGGAACGATCTGTCATCGCAAAGCAACCTATCGATACTTTGTTGCCGTGCACCATGATAAAGGAGCCGTCCCGGTTGTGGGCGCGGTCATAGGCATTGGGGTAGCCAATGTTAAAGGCAAGGTGGAAGCGGCTATCCGGCTTCATCTGTGACTTGCCGACATAGTAAAAACCCTCCGGTGCCTGACGATCACCCTCGGCAAGCTTGGGGCCGAGTTTGCCGGATACGGCAGCGATGGGCCAGGATTTGAAGAGCTTGAATGAACCTGAACCCTCTTGCTGCACCCAGAGCTCCAGCTCGAGGGACTCCTTGAATACCCGGATAAACACGGGGGAGCCCAGCTCCAGATCCAGGGCATTGAGCTCACGGCTGAGACGCGGAGTCATGCGGGTGATGACATCCTTTTCCCGCAGGTCACCACGCAGGTAATCCTCCTTGCTCAGAGAGCTGTGGTGATCACTCTTGCTCATTGGCTGCCTGGGTACGAGTTGCTGGGCCTGCCCCCATTGCATCCCGCCGCAGAGACCGGCGAGGCTGATGCAAATGATGGGGACCCTCTTGAACATGCGTAACTAGCTCAGGAACCCGCGGGCCACCAGATTGTTGAGCCTGCGGGCGGTGTCGGCCAGGCCGTCAGCAACGACCTCAGCGTAGGTGCGCCCGTCGGTGGTATCCACGCCGTGACCGGGCTCGAGATTGCGCAGTGCCTCAAGGGCCTCATCCTCATGGTGGAAAAGCTCCACAAAAACAGTCTCCAGTTTGCCGGTCTTCGCGGCCGCTGTGAGCAGGGCTCCGATCCAGCCGTCATCCGTGCTCAGGCAGCCACGTGTGGTCTTGGCGGATGCATGGAACATCGTGAAGCCATCGGCGGCGGCAATCTTTGCAATTTCCTGCTCGTTCTCAGGGATGGACAGGTCCGAGTCCCCGCAGTGAGCCGCGTCCACCACCACCTTGAAAAAGGGTGAACCCATCTCGGCATTGATCGCCTTGATGAACTCCCAGCAGCGCGCCACATTGGTGAATGTCTGGAACTCCCCACCGCGCAGGAACTCAATGTGCCAGTGCTTGATACCCGCCTCGATGGCGCCGGTCTCCTCCAGGGCTCTGCGGTGTACTTTGATATTCTGGGCGATGGCAGCCTCAAAGTCCGCTCCGGTCTTGGGCTGTGCTCCCGCCTGCATCCACTCCTCAATCGAGGTGGAAGCAACCTGCTCGATATTGTATTTCTTGGCGACGTCCAGGCCTGACTTGAGCATCTCCACCACCTTGTCCTCGTCTTCCGGGTTCATCGGGTCAGCGCCTCCGACCATGAGAATCAAGTGAACGGCGAGATCCAGAGCCCTGAGGCCATTGATCATCTCCTCCGTGTCAGCATCAGCAACGCCCGGGAACACGGAAATCTGGGTGCTGCCGATTTTCACCGGGGAAATCTCGGTCAGATGTCGCATCTCACTGACCACCTTGAGCTGGCCATTTTCATCACGGGGTAGCAGCCCGTTTTCATCAGGCACCAGGCCACCTACAAATTTGATGTGTGTGGGCACAACGCCCAGCTCGACATTGGATCTCAGTGTTATTTTCTCAGCCATAGGATTATGGGGGCGGAGATTACACAGCCCTCCGAGGCAAGTGAAACACCAAATTTGACTTTAGCTGCCACCAATCACCGCTTTTTGATGGTGTGAATCTGCCGCACAAAGCCCACTGCCTTTTTATTGACCTCAGTCTTAAGCGCCGGCCCAAAGGTGGAGACAGAGTAGCCATCCACATCATGGATTCTCATTTGTACCCTCGGGGCCGAGAATATCCTGATAAACTCCCAATAAGTGACCGTGAAGGGCCTTGAGGACGTGATGTTCACCATGTCCATATCAGTGACGGCCGTGACAGGTTTAGCCTTAATGAGCTGGTCTCCGATCTGAAAATCAAGGCCGGTGATGCTCTTGATATTGTATACCGATGGGATCATATACACCGCATTCGGGTGATTGACATACCATGTGAATCCGAGCTTGTGCGGTGCCTTCAACAGCTCGGAAGCTTGGTAGGCGTCTACCGGCTCCTGGACCACATGGGCCGATGTGTGGGGATTGTTGAGAACGATTTCTGCCGTGGGTGTGCTGGCATCCATGTAATGGGCACAGCCCTGAAGCAGCAGTAGTGCTGACAGTGTTGCAATGACTAGAACCCTCACATCCATGGCTGCCCAGAATATGATGAGACTGCAAGCGGTGGGCAAGCTCTATGTGGTTGCCGACGGAAACCTGTGGCTTGACTTTAGCCTCCCAAAACCAAATATACCTCCGGCATACCAAGCCCCCGTAGTTCAACGGATAGAACAAGGGTTTCCTAAACCTTAGATGTGAGTTCGATTCTCGCCGGGGGTATTTGCCACA
>JBNACB010000042.1:0-16053 GCA_049632765.1 Akkermansiaceae bacterium
ATAAGTCAGAAATCCTATAAAACAAGCCACATGGTAACAGCGGTCATATTAGATGAAATCGCACACTAGCCAACCAAATCCAACAGACACCCGGAAAGTCAAATCTACCTTGGCCTCAGTCTAGCCGATGAAAAAAGCCCAGAGCGTGAGCTCTGGGCTGGGAAAGAGATGGTGCGCAATACTGGATTTGAACCAGTGACCTCTGCCATGTCAAGGCATTGCTCTACCACTGAGCTAATCGCGCATATTTAGCCAAACAAGAACCATTGGACCTCATCAGGCGGGCGCAAACTAAGCTGAGAGCCCAGCGCAGGCAAGTATTTTTTTAGTAGCGCACCTGCTTACCGACGCACAGGTATGCCCTCATCTGCAAACACCTCTTTGGCCTCGTTTACCGTGTGTTCACCAAAATGAAATATACTTGCTGCTAATACTGCATCCGCTTTGCCTTCTTTGAGCACGTCCACCATATGCTGAAGATTTCCCGCACCCCCCGAAGCAATGACAGGTATACCCACTGCCTCGCTAACTGCACGGGTGAGCTCGATATCGTAGCCAGCCTTGGTCCCATCAGAGTCCATGCTCGTGAGTAATATTTCCCCTGCCCCGCGCTCATACACCTCCTTTGCCCACTCTACAGCATCCAGACCAACCGGCGTGCGCCCCCCATGCGTGTAGACACCCCACTTGCCAGGCCCCTCGCGTTTTGCATCGATGGCAACGACGATGCACTGGTTACCAAAAGCAGTGGCTCCCTCGTTAATGAGCTCCGGGCGATTCACCGCAGCCGTGTTGATACCCACCTTGTCGGCTCCTGCCATGAGCATCTCCCGCATGTCCTCCACGGTACGGATCCCCCCTCCAACAGTGAGCGGTATGAAGCATTTCTCGGCCGTGCGCCTCACTACATCAACCATCGTTTTGCGTTCATCGGATGAAGCCGTGATATCAAGAAAAACCAATTCGTCAGCCTCCTGGTCATTGTAAGCAACTGCGCATTCAACGGGATCACCGGCATCGCGAAGGTCGACAAAATTGGTCCCCTTGACCACACGGCCATCGGTGACGTCCAGACATGGAATAATTCGTTTAGCGAGCATCTGCTTTTCTTCTAACCTCCACCCCTGCAATTTCAACTCTCGAATCCCACAGCATGACGGAAGGTAATCACGAGACCCATAGAGAGAAATAGAGCACACCCGCTGTAGCTACGGCGAAGCAGTAATAGGCGAAATACTCCAGCTTGTCGCGCCTGACAGCTCCCATCACCAGATAAATCGCGACAAGACCAACGAGAGCCGCAGCCAAAGCTCCCGCCAGATACGGACCGCTGAAACAGGATTTCAAGGCATCGGCAAAGGAACCCGTTTGCTCAATGCGATCCTTCATGGTGAGCACAAAACCACCGGCGATTGCCGGAATAGACATCAGAAACGAAAATTCCGCGGCTTTTTCCGCTTTGGCACCACTCAACATACCTGCGACGATTGTTGATCCTGAACGAGAAATCCCGGGCAAAATGGCAAGAGCCTGACCCAAACCCATAATCCATGCGGACTTGCAACCCACATCTCCTCCACCCTTCTTGACCAAGCGCGGCACAAAGAGAAACACTCCAGTTGCATACAGCAGAGCTGAGACCAGCACAGGCTTTCCAGGAACCGCATCAAAAAAATCCTTGAATAGCAGTGCGGCGATCACGGCCGGTATGGTAGCCATGGCAAGAAACATGATCTTCTTTCGCTCATCGATCATCCGCTTGTCAAAAAGCGACTGAACCAACTTCCACAAAGACCTGCGAAAGAACAGCAGAACGCTGGCCAGTGTGCCAACATGTAGAATAACCTCAAAGGCCAGATCCGGTTGATGAGCCGAACCTGCTTCACGAATGCCCAGCAAATACTGGGTTAGCACAATGTGGCCAGACGAGGAGATCGGCAGAAACTCGGAAAGTCCCTGAATGACGCCAACTATGATCGCTTTCCAAATTTCCATGGCTAAATGCAGCCCTCCCAGCAAGGCCGCATGGAAACTATTCACTACCAAAGCTGCCGGCAAGCCGATTCGCTCTGTTCACTGCGGCCCATTGTCGCGTGCTTCCGGTGTGCTAATGATTTCCGTCTTGTGAAATCCAAATACCGGGTTTAGCTCTGCCAATGATGCGTGCTTTGCTCTTCATCCTGGCATACTTACCGCTCTGTTGCCTCGCGCAACAAGACCTGCCCCTGACCACAACTTTTAAGGGACAAGCCAAATTTGAAAGTATCGTTCGCAAGGCGATTGCCGCTCGATGGGCAGAACTCCCCACTGGTGAGCGCATGGTTAAAATAGCCATGGAGCTGGAGGGAATTCCCTACACTTCCTATACATTGGAGGTCGACGATCACATTGAAAGTCCGTCTGTGAACTTTCATGGCATGGACTGCTGGACCTTTTTTGAAATTTGCCTGGGCATGAGCAGGATGCTCGAAACACCAAAAAATGGCTACCAAGCTCAAGACTTGCTCGATGAAATTGAATGGACTCGCTATCGCCACGGAAAATGCCGGGGCGATTATTTAGACCGTATCCATTACCTTGCAGAGTGGTATGTGGATAACAGTAAGCGCGGCAATATCGTAGACCTTACCAGAACATTCCCACACACACGCATCTACAACCGTTGTGAGGAAATGTCGCTTCTCTGGCAGAGCTACCGTTATCTCAAACACAACCCCCAACTCAGGACAAAAATGGCCAGAGAGGAAGCCAGACTCAACCGAATGCCTGTGTACATGATTCCCAAGCACAAGGTTTCAACGATGGAGGACCAACTCCAGAATGGAGACATCATCGGTATCGCAAGGACTGACAATGGCAGTTATTGCTCTCATGTAGGTATAGTCATCAAGGACAAGCTGGGGCGCTCACGCTTCATGCACGCCTCCTCAACCCACAAAAAAATCATCGTCGATAGCACTCTGTCCGAATACATGGATAAATTTCCCAAGCACGCCGGCATCCTCATTGCGCGGCCACAATAGCCCGGACATCATTCATAGTACAGACTACTTACTATGAGCCGCAGAGCTTGCCAGCCTCCCTTCTCGCAGAGGCATCAGCCTCAATGAGAACATCAAGATTGGAGGCCTTTGCAAGTTGGTGAGTATCCATGACTTGCTCTACGACTTTCCAAATACCGGTGAAACCGATCCTGCCATCACAAAAGGCATCCACGGCAACTTCATTCGCTGCGTTGTAGACCGCCGGCATGGTTCCCCCCTGGTCCCCTGCTCTGCGCGCAAGATTAAGCGCAGGAAAATCATCATATCGGGGCGCCTCAAAATCAAGCCTCGCCAGCTGTGCAAAATCGAGCGGCTGCAAGCTGCCGGAGACGCGCTCTGGCCAGGTAATGGCATACTGAATGGGGAAACACATATCCGTGTGGCTCATTTGGGCAATCACACTACCATCCACATACTCGACCATTGAGTGCACAATGCTCTGTGGATGAACAATCACATCAATACGGCCCATACCAATTCCAAAAAGCCAGCGGGCCTCGATCATTTCTAAGCCCTTGTTGAACAAGGTAGCGGAATCAATGGTAATCTTGCGCCCCATATCCCATGTCGGATGCTTGAGAGCCTGCTCAACAGTGACATCATCCAGTTCCTCGACAGGCGTTTGCCGAAACGGCCCCCCTGAAGCGGTCAAAATCAAGCGGGAAACCTCCTTCTCACCGCCGCGGTGACCATCCAGACACTGAAAAATTGCATTATGCTCACTGTCCACGGGAAGAACATTAACCCCTCGCTTCCTTGCTGCATCCATGACTAGCTCACCAGCCATAACCAGAATCTCCTTGCTAGCCACCGCCAGGTCCTTACCTGCGTCGATTGCTGCAAGCGCCGGTTGCAGACCCGCGGTTCCCACAATGGCAACCAATACCATGTCCGCCTCCTCCAATGTAGACACTTCCAGCAGCCCTTCGGCGCCAAGATGAATCTTCACATCGGAAGGCAGAGCGGCACGCAGTCTGGATTCCTGTGAGGCATCATAGAGAGCAACATGCTTGACCCCCGTTTGCTTTGCTTGGGCAGCAAGAAGTTCAACACTTGAGTGGGCAGCAAGGGCCACAATCTCCATGCAGTCGGGAAGATCAGAGGCAACCTTGAGTGCACTTGTGCCAATAGACCCGGTCGAGCCAAGCAATACTACCCTACGCTTCTTCATGACTTATCAAATCAGCAACAAACAACCACCCACTTGAGCATGAAGTAAAGAACGGGAGCCGTGAAACAAATACTGTCGATCAAATCAAGTGTACCGCCAATCCCCGGAAGAGTATTGCCAGAATCCTTGGTTCCAATACTGCGCTTGAGAACAGACTCAGCCAGGTCACCCACCACGGCTAACAACGCTAACAAGAAACTCAATCCTGCTACCCAAGCCCAACCGCTCAACACAAGCAACTTGTCAGGCATGATCGCAAAGAGCCCACACCCGGCAAGCTGGGCAAAGAGCAGCCCCCCGGCAAAACCCTGCCATGTTTTCTTGGGGCTGATGTGGGCAATCATCTTATGCTTACCAATGAGAGAACCTGTCACATAGGCGCCCATGTCGGTGAATTTCGTGACTGCGGCCAACCAGATCACTAACCAGGCACCGGGAATCGGATCAGACGAGGCAGGCAAAAAAAGCAATCGAGAGAGAAAACTGAACATCACCGGGATGTAGACAAACCCGAGAGTGGTGACGGCAATCTTGATCAGTGTTTTCTGGCCATCGACGGGCCTGCCAAGCTGAAGGCAAAAACCACCCATAACCAGCACAACAACAAAAGCAGCATCCAGGCTGTGGATTGAGTCCAGACAGTCTTCACCTTCACGGGCCAGGCACCAACCGAGAGCGAGCAAGTAAAAGAGGCTCACTATAATACCCCACACCGGCATCGAAGGCATGCCCCCCTCCCTCGTCATACAGAAATATTCTCGGATACCAAGCATACCGAGAATAGTGGTGACTGCAAGGAACACCCATGGACTGCCACTCAGAAAAACAGCGGTTACGACAAGCCACAACAAGAGGGTGCTAAACAATCTGGCCGCAAACACTTGGGCTTTGGATTTACTGGCTGGGGCCGAGTCACTCATCAATGCGGACATCAAAGCGGGTCAGACAAGTGCTGGCAATGAGATTTCCCCACCCGCGAGCAATATTTTTATGAGAATCTTGCAACCATCCTTTCTTTGGTGGGTTTTAAATCACAGGAACCAAGGGAAAAGACGAAACCCAAACACCCTAACAAACCAAACTACAAAAATGATGAAAACAAACAAAATTATCACATCGGCTCTTACCACCATCGCCCTGGCAACAAGTGTTCACTCTGAAAGCACAGACGTTAACAGCAACAGCCCCCGGGCAAAGCAAGCAGACGGGCCAGTCAGGACTTTCTTGATGCAGAAATTCGACAAGGATGGGGATGGACAACTCAACGAGACTGAGCGAGCTGAACTCAAAAAACAGATGATGCAACGCAAGGAGGAGAGAAAAGCCAAGATGCTGGAACGCTTTGACTCCGATAAGGATGGCAAGCTTAGCGCCGAGGAGAGAAAGGCAGCCTTTCCTGTGATTGCCAAAGAAAATAAAGAAATTCATCAGGCTATTCGCAGTGAGTTTGACAAGAATGGTGATGGCAAAATCAGCCCGGATGAAGCCAAGGGCATTAGAGAATGGGTTCAAGAAAATCACCCTGATGCCATCATGATGCGCCCCCGGGCAATGCGTGCTTACCAATGCGGCAAACTCGACAAAAGAGGCCCAAAGGGTTCACCTCTGGGGCCAAAGCCTCTCAGGCAAAGTGAGGTAGAATGAGCATTGATACAATGCTTGATCTGGCCATTGAAATGCTGCCAAGTAATTCACGGAAGGGCTCAATACCCTTCCGTTTTTTCAACTCTCATTCCGGTATCAGCATCCGACTCACGTACAAAAACCCAGCGCGGTGCCATCACGCGATCAATATGAACGCAGTTTTTCGACATGCTATCTTCAGGAAACCTCAACAGCAAGATCATCGGCTCTGACTTTACTTGTGACACCCTCCGAGCTTGGAGGAAGAATTGTCTCAATTGCAGAGATGCCACGCTTCCCTTTTCCACAAAGCCAAAAATATACTCATCCGAGTCCATGGATGTCAGCTTGTAGCAATCATACATCTGATTGTCTCGAAACTCATAGACGTAAAAGTTGTCCGGCTGCACGAATACTCGCATCACCAGGGCTTTGCTTGGCCTCTGGTAGACATAATCATGCCATGTGACGGGCAAGTAATGCACATTACTCTCCCAATCCACCTTAAAAGATCCGTCGCTCATCTGCTCCAGCAAAACGCTCTCAGCTTCCTTGTGCTTAAAACGGACGCGTGCGTACACAAAAGGAACCCCATCAAGTTCAAGAGCGCTGTAATTTTCGAATTCTACGAACTCTCCTGTAGAAATGTTGTATTTGCTGTAATGATCCTCCATGAGCGGTCTTACGCGCTTCGGGTGCCTGACATACTGCAATCTATCCTCAATCTGGCCGGAGCTGTAGTATCCGCTTACACAGGCAGTCAGCTCCTGAAAAAGCTGGCGCACAGCCTTTTGCTCTACTTCCTCCTGATCTTCTTTTTTGTTAGCCTCTACAACCATCTTAACCTCCTTGGCCTCCTGTTCCAGCGAGGGGGATTTAAACAGGCCCAAAAAAACAATCGCAAAAACACATACTAGCAGACCACCAAAAACGATCCACCCAAGCGCCGGCACACGCACCCCTCCTTTTTTTTCACCATCCTCAATACTAACGTAAGCCTCTTCTTCCGGAATGCTGGCCACCTCGGGAATAAACGATTCCTTTGGCTGGACTTGAGGACCGTTGCTACGCTCATCAACATCACCAGATGACTCACCGGAAGAAGCTGCACTGTGACTTTTTTGACTCATGGCGATGAGGGCAAATAGACCAATTGCGTGGTTTACGCAACTATCTACCTTAGCTATTGTGCGCGCGTGAGCAAGTCAGGGAATCAAAGTCAGGTGAAAATCCTCATTCTGACCGCTGGCTTTGGTGAAGGTCATAATAGCGCAGCGCGCAACTTAGAACGGGCTCTCAGCAAGGGCAGTCAGCCTATTTACGCAGACCCCTGTGCGATGGGCGCGCCATGGCTCAACAGACGACTACAAAATTTCTACCGCAAGGTGACCACACACGCTCCCTGGCTCTGGCAAAGAATATACGAGTCTACTGAACGTCGTGATTTCTCAAAAAAACGCCTGCCATTCATGCGCAAACCCGAGAACAAGCTCTACGAGCTGATCCTCGAACACAATCCGGATGCCGTGGTCAGCACTTACCCGCTCTATCCTTACTTCATGGAGCGCATTTTCCAGCGGGGCATAGCAAGGATTCCCGTATTTACCGTTGTCACCGACTCCATCGCCATTAATGCGGCATGGAGAAAGGCTCCCACTGACTTCTGGCTGGTAACAGACCAGCGCACAAAAAAAGCCCTCATCAAACAAGGTCTGGCAGCTGATAAAATCGTTGATACGGGATTTCCCGTTGATCCTTATTTCGCTCAACTTGAACCTGTCAAGGCCAGCGACGCACTCGACCCTCTGCGCATCCTCTACTTCCCCACCCCGAAAAAACCACACGTTCGGAGAGTCTCACGCGAGTTACTTGAAGCCACGGGACCGGCGAGTCAACTCACCATTGTCCTGGGCAAACACCTCAGAAAAATCCACGGCAGGGCCAAGGAAATTGAAGAGCAGTATCCGGGTCGAGTCACAATCAAGGGATGGACTAAAAAAGTACCTGAACTTCTCAACAACCATCACCTCGTCGTAGGCAAGGCAGGCGGGGCCACTGTGCATGAGGCCCTTGCCGCGCAGTGCCCCATGCTTATTCATCATCTCGTTCCTGGCCAGGAGGCAGGCAACCTGATCCTTCTGCGCCGCCTTCACGGCGGTGACCTTGCGGACACTGAAGGTTCTCTTGCAGACCATCTCAACAAAATGCTTGCTCATGATGGAGCAATCTGGCGGGAAATGAAACAAAACCTGGCAAAGCAGGCCCGCCCTGCTGCTGCGCAACTGGCCGCTGATTTTATCGTTGATAAGCTCAAGTCAGATGAACCACGGCATTCTTGAATGCCATCCAATAATCACCAATCTATATACAAAATCAACCGTATGGATTTTCTTTTTGATATCGGCAATGTCCTCTTTCATGTGGATTTTATTTCATCGCTTAAGCGCATCATGCCTGAGAATATTGATCATCCGGAAGCCAGACTCAATCGCCTCCTGGAGCGCAAGGACGACTTTGAAGCCGGCAGGATAGCGCCTGGGGATTACTACCCGTGGGCTGCGGAAACACTCGGACACACCGGAGAACATGACACATTCATGGAAGCATGGGTCGACATCTTCAGCCCCAATCAACCCATGCTGGATACGGTTGTGCACTTACACGAGCAGGGGCACCGCCTCATTCTTTTTTCCAACACCAACGAGGCACATATTGATTTTTTGCGTAATCATTACCCCGTTTTTGAACACTTCGACGGAGCTATCCTCTCCTATCAGGTGGCTCACGTGAAACCTGAACAGGAAATCTACCAGCGGGCTATCAACGATTACGGACTCACTGCTGAGAATACGCTCTATATCGACGATCTCCCGGAAAACGTTGAAGGAGGCAAACGAGCCGGCTTTCTCTCCCACCAATACAAGGCCCAAAGCCATCAGGATTTCCTCGATTGGCTCGATGAACTGCTTCAGACAAGGGGCAGCCATAGAGCTGAATGATTTCCAATATTGATGGTTGGCATTTACCAGGCGCATCGCTAAATAACAATCATGCCTGAGGAGAGCAGATTATTGGATGTGGAGGCTTTGGAATCGGCGATTCAAAGCCGTGACACTGAAGCTTTCCAGTCCAGTGCAGAAGATTTGCACTACGCGGACCTTGCCGCTGTATTCCAAAATTTGGATCAGGATGAAGAGCGAGCATTCTTCACCGAGCACATCGATCTTGAGCGTTTTCCTGAAATTCTAGCTGAGCTACCCGATGCCCTGATTGAAGAGACTTTGGAACGTTTTGATGAATCGGCTCAGCGCAATATTTTACGCAAGCTCATCGATGACGATCGCGCCGACATCCTTCAGGACGTAAGTGCTGAGTCACGACAGCGCTACCTCGGGATGCTCAAGCCTGAGCAAGAGGAAACCACGCGCAGCTTGATGCGCTATGATGAGGACACAGCTGGCGGCAGAATGACTACCCACGCAGCACGCATCATGCTCGGAACCACAGTGAAGGGGGCACTGGAAGTGCTCCGTGAATATAAAGATTCCGCTGAGTCTCTGGCGCGCATTTACGTGGTTGATGAGGAGGGGCGTCTCAAGGGGAAGATCCGCCTGCGTGAGCTCGCCTTCAACTCCTGGGAAACACCGGTGCAGGACATCATGGAGGAAGCCGATCTCTCCATCCTGGCCAGCACGGACCAGGAGGAGGCTGCGCAGATGTTTGCCAAGTATGACATGACATTGCTACCCGTAGTTGATGAATACAATCACCTCCTTGGTGTCATCACCCACGATGATGTCCTTGAAATTCTGGAGGAGGAATCCACAGAGGACATCGAAAAAATGTCCGGTATTGCCGGTGAGCAGTCCGAACAAACCTATCTCAACACTGCGCTATTAACTCATTTCAAGCGGCGCTTTCCATGGCTACTCATTCTCGCTCTTCTGGCCATCTCTTCAGGTTACGTCATGCTACGCTTTGAGCATATTCTGAGCAGCGTATACCTTCTCGCCCTCTACCTCCCCATGGTTGTCGCTGCTGGAGGCAACACTGGGGGGCAGGCTGCCACCATGGTCATTCGTGCCATGTCTCTGGGTGAGCTTGAATCTGGATCAACGTGGAAGGTTCTAATGAAGGAACTATTTCTTGGACTTCTATTGGGTGTAATCCTCGGTGCATGTATTGCCATCATTACACTCTTCATATTGCCGGCCTTCAATCCCCCCTTACCGGCCAACATCACCATATCGACCTTTGCCATTGCCGTGTCAGCTGCTCTGGCAGCACAGATTACCACATCGACCTTGTCCGGCGCCCTCCTGCCCCTGGGCGCACGGGCCATCAAGCTTGATCCTGCCGTTGTGGCCGCACCTGCTATCACCACATTGGTGGATATCTCGGGCATGGTGATTTATTTCACCGCAGCCCAGGCTATTCTATAAGCCAAAGCCCTGGCGCAGCGCAGGCCCTATTTCGCGCGAAGGCAGCAAAACGCCTTTGAAGGAGCCGAGCTTTCAATCTCAAAGCATCGAGACAAGCGTCTTGCCCATATCTGAAGGAGTCTCAGAGACAGCGATGCCACATTCCCGCAGAATTGCCTTCTTGGCTTCAGCTGTATCCTCTGCCCCACCGACGATAGCTCCGGCATGACCCATGCGACGGCCGGGAGGCGCTGTAGCCCCGGCAATAAATCCCGCAATCGGCTTTGAACAATGCTCCTTGGCCCAACGTGCAGCCTCAGCCTCAGCATTGCCACCAATCTCGCCAATCATAATAATCGCCTCGGTTTCTGGATCATCATTAAACATCTTGAGCACATCCAGGTGGGATGTCCCATTGATGGGGTCACCACCAATACCCACACAGGTGCTTTGGCCATAACCAAGCTCAGTAAGCTGATACACAGCCTCGTAGGTTAAGGTGCCAGAGCGGGACACTACACCCACGTTACCTCGTTTGTGAATATATCCGGGAGCAATGCCAATACGGCAGCCACCATGGGAATCCTCACCACGACCCGGCGTAACAATGCCCGGGCAGTTCGGACCGATCAAACGTGTGGAGCTCCCTTGCATCATCTCTTTGACGCGCATCATGTCCGCCACGGGAATGCCTTCCGTAATGGCAACGACGAGATCCATACCGGCGTCAACTGCCTCCAATATGGCGTCAGCAGCAAATGGCGGAGGCACAAATATAGCTGAAACAGTAGCGCCCGTTTCACCAGCTGCCTCTTGGACCGTATCATAGACAGGGGTCTTTTCGCCAAAGGTTTGCCCCCCTTTGCCAGGTGTTACGCCAGCAACGATCTGCGTACCATAATCCAGGCTCAACTGAGCGTGCTTACCGCCAAAACCTCCGGTGATGCCCTGCACGAGCACCTTGGTGTTTTCATCAACTAAAATAGACATCGTAAATAAGTGGGTAGAAGTAAAACGTATTATCCTTGTACTGCGGCTACAGCTTTTTGCGCGGCATCATTGAGACTCTCTGCGGTGATAACATCAAGATCAGAGCTGGCGATCAGTTCACGACCCCGGGCAACATTGGTTCCCTCGAGCCTGACAATAAGGGGTATGTTGAGCTCTGTCTCCTTGGCAGCTGCCAGAATCCCTTCAGCGATCACATCACACTGCATGATACCACCGAAGATATTGACAAGTATGCCCTTCACATTGGGGTCCCCCAGAATGATTTTGAAAGCTGCCGCGACCTGCTCTTTGCTCGCACCTCCTCCGACATCAAGGAAGTTGGCGGGCTCTCCTCCGCAGTGCTTAATGATATCCATCGTAGCCATTGCCAAACCGGCTCCGTTGACAAGACACGCGATATTGCCATCTAGCCCGATATAATTGAGATCATACTTGGACGCTTCCACCTCTCGTGGATCCTCTTCATCCAAGTCGCGGTAAGCTACAATCTCGGGGTGCCTGTAGAGAGCATTGTCATCAAATCCAAACTTGGCATCAAGTGCCAGCACCTGGCCATCCGGGGTCACGACCAGCGGATTGATTTCCACCATCGAGCAATCACATTTCAAAAACAGCTTGTAAAGATTTCCGATGAGCTTGCCAAACTGCTTGGCCTGATCACCTGTGAGCTCCAGCGCCTTGGCCAGCTTGCGCACTTCATAAGCCTGCAACCCGGCAAGTGGGTGGACAAATTCGCGAACGATTTTATCTGGAGTGTTCTCAGCGACTTCTTCGATATCCATTCCTCCCTCGGTACTCGCCACGATGACCGGCCGACATGTTTCACGGTCCATCAGAATGGCGAGGTAAAGCTCTCTCTCAATATCCACAGCCTCACCAATCATGACCTTGTTGACGAGCTTGCCATCTTCACCTGTCTGTTTGGTAACCAAGGTTTGGCCGATCATGCTGGCAGCGTATTCAGCTGCCTTCTCTGGACTCTCAACGAGATGCACCCCACCCTGAAAGCCATTTTTAAAGGTGCCCTTGCCTCGCCCACCGGCATGAACCTGAGCCTTGATAACAAGATTATCACCCCCGATCTGGCGGGCCACAGCTTCGGCTTCATCAGCTGTTCCGGCTACAGCACCTCTTGGACTGGCTACACCGAATTTTTCGAACAACTCCTTCGCCTGGTATTCGTGAATATTCATGACAAATAATGCGGTCAGCCCGCGACGCCGGGACGCTAGGAGGATGTATGCCGGCGGTCAAGATGCTAATGTTTAAATGTAAGAATTGAAACAATCCGCTTGGCGGTCATCGCTATGTAGTTGAACTTAAGCACCCATGATTTTTGCAAATATTCGATTCCTGGCAACAGCAGGCCTGATACTGCTCTCGGCACAGGCGCACTCCTTGGCCAAGGCAGGGCCTGATGCAGGCCACCCCACCCCCCTCACAAAATGGGCACAGGATGATAGCGATATCTCTGTAGATGGCAATGTCACATACGGCCAGCTTGCCAATGGTATGCGCTACGTCATCATGGCCAACGAGGAGCCTCCAGGAAGAGTAAGCATGAGGCTACATATTGCGGCCGGCTCACTCATGGAGCGCGATGATCAGCGCGGCATCGCCCACTTCCTCGAGCATATGGTATTTAACGGATCAAAAAATTTCCCCGATGCCAGCAAACTCATCCCTCAAATGCAAAGGCTCGGCATATCCTTTGGTGCCCACGCCAACGCCTACACCTCATTTGACGAGACGGTCTACATGCTCGACTTGCCCAACAACGAGGCTGACACACTCAAGCTCGGCTTTGATGTCATGCGGGATTTTGCCGATGGAGCCCTCCTTGAGGAGAATGAAATCGAGAAGGAGCGTGGTGTGATTCTCTCTGAAAAAACGACACGCGACTCCGTGCAGAGGCGGCTGATGGAGAAACAGTTCAATGCCTTACTTCCCGATGCCTTGCTTGGTAAGCGTTTCCCCATCGGCACTGAGGAGGTCATCAAGACAGCTCCACGCAGTGCCTTCACCGATTTCTACCAAGACTATTACTCGCCAAAAAACATGACCTTTGTCTACGTAGGCGACTTTGACCCTGAAGAGGCCGAGCAACGCGTGCGGTCTGTCTTCGCAAGCATGGAAGGGCCTCAAACGCCCGGCAGCAGCCCTGAACTCGGCACGATCCCCAACGGTCACGGATTCAAGACCCTCGCACTCGCCGACAAAGAGGTCGCAACCACAGATCTCACATTAACGACCATCAGACCCTACAAATACAAGCCAGACACCAGAGATGTGCGCGCCTCGAAGCTACCACTCAAGCTTGCCCACATGATCATCAAACGCCGCTTTGATATTCTTGCCAAAGAGGAGAATTCTCCCATCACAAGCGGAGGAGCCTACAAATACGAGCTTTTCAAATTTGCGGAAATCGGCGGCATCTCCATCGACGCGAGAGACCACCTATGGAAGGAAGCTCTGCCCGTTCTTGAACAGGAACTTCGCCGCGCCATTGAACATGGCTTCACTGAGGCTGAATTCAACGAAGTCAAAGCCAATCTCACCAAGTCCTATGAGCTGGCAGTAAAGGCAGCCGCAAGCCGCAAGACTGACGAGCTCGCATCTTCCCTGACGCGGCATGTTCACAGCCAGAAGGTTTTCTCCACACCAGATGACGATCTCTCCATTTTGCTGGCAAGCCTTGCCACTATCACACCGGAATCCTGCCATCTTGCATTCAGGGACTTCTGGAACACTGAGGATGTGACCCTGATACTGACTACCAACACGCTACAAGATCAAGCGCAGGCAACACTCACCAAGCTATACGAAGAAAGCAGCAGGCAAGAGGTAAAAGCTCCCAAGACGAATGCCGCCACTAGTTTTGCCTATACAGATATTGGCGAGCCGGGAAAAATCATCAGCCAATCAGAACTCAAGGACCTTGAAATAACGCAACTGGCTTTTGAGAACGGCTGCAAATGTAATATCAAGCAAACCGACTTCGAAAAAAACACCATATCAATGACTGCCCGTGTGGGGGCTGGCAAGCTGACGATGCCTCGTGACAAACCCGGACTTGACCTGTTTTGCTCCTCCGCATTCATTCCCGGTGGTCTGGGCAAACACAGCGCTGACGAACTCAAGCAGATACTGGCCGGCCATAACGCAGGCATCTACTTTCAAGTAGCGGAGGATGCTTTCACCCTCTCCGGCGACACCACCCCAGAGGATCTCGAGCTACAACTGCAATTGCTCTGCGCCTACCTCACCGACCCCGGACTGCGTCCTGAGGGTGAGCGCATGTTCGAAGCCAGGCTACCAGATATTTACACGCAAATGAAACACACACCCGCGGGTGCTCAAATGGACATACAGGCCATGTTGCGGGGCAACGATCCAAGGCATGTTTTTCCATCACGTCAGCAAGCTGAAGCTCTTGGCACAGAGGACATGAACTCGTGGCTCATACCTGCACTGGAAAATCATTACATGGAAATCTCCCTCGTCGGAGATCTCAATATGGAGCAAGTGATTCCCATACTCGCCCGCACCGTGGGCGCCCTCCCTAGGCGCGCTTCGTTCAAGCCTGACAATAACAGTCTGCGCATTCTCAGCAACTTACCAAAACCGCCGCTGAGTAAAGATTATACCTATGAAAGCTCTGTTCCCATGGGGAGAGCTGCCGTTGCCTGGAAAGCCACGGGGATGAGCAAGGAAAACATAGGTATTACCCGCCGACTGAGTATTCTCAGTTCGATACTCTCCAATCGCATGCGCGAACAAATCAGGGAGGAGCTGGGTGAAGCATACAGTCCCTATGCCGGCTTCCAAGCCAGTGACACCTACCACGAGCTGGGCTATCTGATGGCGGTTTCACCCGGCAAGCCTGATCAAGCTGAGCCAATTGGAAACATGATCATTGAAATTGCCAACAAACTTGCCCTTGAGGGAGCAAGTCAGGACGAGCTCACCAGAGCACTTGAACCACGCCTGAGCGAACTCAAGAAATCCCTGCGCCAAAACTCCTATTGGCTGGGAACTGTGATGGAACAATGCCAGGCTCAACCCTACCGTCTGGACTGGGCCCGCACACGAGATCAGGACTACGAGTCCATCACACTCGAGGAAATCAATACCCTGGCCGGCAAATACCTGATTAAAGAAAACGCACTGCGTTTTGCCATTACCTCGGAGGATCTGAAGTAGAACAGCGGCTACTCAAAACTTGCGCAGCAGATCATAGGAGTAAATGCCCGTACTGTGACCGTCAGCCCAGGTGATCTGCAAGGCATACCCACCTACTTGTTGCATACGCAGTGCTTGAAAGCTTTTTTCCGAATGGGATACGGACGGCTTGGCGACACGCCCCAGCGCATCAGGCTCCCCCTGACATACCGCACACGGGCACCCCTCACGCAATTTCCTCAAACTCACGTAATTCTCCCGACCATCGGACCATGCCAGGGCTAACTCGTCGCCTACGACAACATTTTGCAGCAAATTCAGGGCGGACATATCTATCAATCAGGTCAAATTTCTCAGGAATAGCTGCGGGAGCCGAAAATGGCCGAGCCGACACGGACAATAGTGGAGCCCTCCTCAATTGCCACCTCGTAGTCGCCGCTCATCCCCATACTCAAGCCAGGCAGACTCTTTCCAGCATGCAGCTCAAGCTCATCCCTGAGTTCCCTTAGTTTTACGAACCAAGGCCTGGCATCCTCGGGCGTTGCCGCCATGGGAGGAATGCACATCAAACCACGGATTGAGAGATAATCCAAAGCCAACA
>JBNACB010000043.1:0-15426 GCA_049632765.1 Akkermansiaceae bacterium
TGGTTCGACCCTTACTGAGGTGGAATCTCTGGCATCAAGATCGGGACTCATTAGAATGGATGATTTTGGTTGTCGCGCTGGAACGTGGTGATTAAATGGCACATGCGATATCTTGTGAGGTGTCTATCACGGGTATCAACGCGATGCAGACCGAATCTACAAAAACCAGATCCACAAAAGGCTAACAGTATGAACAAACTCAACCTCACCATGGCAGTTGCCACGCTGCTCTTCTCGCTTGGTTTTGCTCCATGTGGTGCTGCCGAGATGAGAGAATGGACCAGTGCCAGGGGGAGCACTATTGAGGCAGAGCTGGTGAGTAAGACCGATACTCATCTGACTTTGCGCAAGGCATCGGGAAAGGAAATCACCCTTGCTATCAAACAACTCAGCGATGCAGATCAGGATTACCTCAGCGAGCTCGATGAGGGAGCAGAGAGTCAAGAAGTCACCACTGAAGAGACCGACACAGTTGCTAAGAAAGCTCGCCGACCCTTGGGCAAAAACATGCTCCCGGTTTTAGCCGTTGGTGAGGGTGAGGGTTACTTTGCCCATTACAGTGGTGACCATTACGTTGCCCGGATTAACAGGGACGGCACTATGGATGTGTATCTCAAGAAAGATGGTGGGGAAGGCTTGATTGACGGCTGGAAAATGGTGATTCAGCCCATTGCATACAAAAAAAACAGGCTGGGCACGTTCACCCGCTACCTCATTGAGGAAGTAACCAAGCATGGTGACCCCGCGGCCAATCCAGAAACTGTGGAGTTATCCGTCAAGCTCAAGGGTGATATCAAATGTGATCTGATATATGAGTTTGCTGAGGATGGCATGACCACATGGATGCGAAGCGAGGATGGGTATGACCCACGCGAGGTCATGGCTCACTTTTTGAGTCACCATTGTGGCTCCGTTCTTGGCCTGACCGAGGATCCGGAGGACTTGAAGAAAATGCGCTTGAAGATGGAGTCTCAGAAATACGACTTTTGGGGCAAGTATCCCACGAATAACTCTCAATCACGGGATGATTTTGAAATCAGCATGCCGGCAATCAGCTCGACAAAGATCCTTTTTGACAAGGGCTCTGACAAGAAAGTCCGGCTGTTGCCTTGGAAGTATGGCACGGATGCTCTGTCCAAGGGCTTCACGATACGCACGCGCAAGGCGGAATATGAGTCCGCCAATCATAGGGCGGAAAAAACCACCATCACCTTCAAGGGGAAATAATCACTTAAGTCGAGTGTGATCACGCATGGGCGTTTTTTAAGCTCTCTCTGCTTGCAGTGGGCCCAATAGGCGCTTAATTCAATGCATCATGCAAACAATGATCAAAAACTACGCGATGACGGCAATGTTGGTTCTGGCAGGATGTCTCACATCATGTGCCGAGGAGAAGAAGGCGAGTGTTCCTCAAGATGCCACAGCGGGCGATGCTGCCAAGGTGGAGGCCCCGGGTGATGTGAAAGATATCCGCATTGAGCTCAGCACAAGCAAGGGCACGATCGAGGCAACCATCTATGCTTCCAAGGTGCCTATGACGGCAGCCAATTACCTCAACCTTGCCAAGCGTGGTTTCTACAATGGGCTGAAGTTCCACCGTGTCATTCCCAATTTCATGATACAGGGCGGGGACCCTCAGGGAACGGGCAGGGGAGGTCCGGGCTACCGTTTTGCCGATGAGTTTGACCCGTCACTCAAGCATGATGGCCCCGGTGTGTTTTCCATGGCCAATGCTGGTCCGGGAACCAATGGTTCGCAGTTTTTCATCACCCACAAGGACACGCCATGGCTGGACGGCAGGCACAGTGTTTTCGGCAAGGTCACCAAAGGGCAGGACGTCGTGGATGCCATTACCGGTGGAGACACTATCGAGTCCATCAAGGTTATTGATTCCACCGATGCCTTGTTTGCAGCCCAGCAGGAAAATATCAGTCAATGGAATGCCGTGCTTGGTGGCTCCCAGTAGTCCGGGGCCGCCAAATCCATGCGGCCATCAGCACAGCCCCATTGTTTAGTTGAGGGGAACCAACTGAATGGTGACGCGTCTGTTTTGCTGCCGGCCAGCGACGGTGTCATTGGAGGCAACCGGCTGGTCCGGACCGCGACCGTAGATGAGCATGCGCTGCGCGAGGACACCCTGGCCTTGCAAATATCCTGCGACTGAGCGCGCACGTCTCTCCGAGAGTGCATAGTTGTAATTGAGCTCACCGACATTGTCCGTGTGCCCTGTGATATCGACCATGGTACGCTTGTATTTCCTCAGGATGATGCCAACCCCGCCGAGGGTGTTTTTGAATTGTTCGCTAATGGTTGAGCTGTCCGTCGCGAAGGTCACATCACCCGGCATGTTGAGAATCAGTTCATTGCCCGCGCGGGTCACACTCACTCCAGTGCCCTCGAGGTGACGCCTGAGCTCGGCTTCCTGCTGATCCATGTAGTCACCGATGAGGCCACCAGCAAGGGCACCGATACCAGCTCCCACCATGGCTTTCTGGCGCCTGTCCGTGCTTCCGGAACCTGTCAGGGAGCCCAATCCGGCACCGATGAGGCCGCCGATGACAGCACCCGAGGTGGCACGGCTTGTTTGTGGGTCACCGGTGTAGGGGTTGGTGGTCTGGCAGGCGCTTAGGCCAAGTGCGGCGAGCAGGGAGAGTGTTGTGAATTGAAGTTTGGACATAGCCTGACGCTACGACATCCCAGCTCAAATGCTACTAAAAAGATGATGGATTGAACGTGATTTTTCCGCACTCAGTCATTCGCTGTCGGCAGGTCTTGTTTTCTCGCTTGCTGTTATGCTCCTGTGTTGGTTTGCTGTGATCATCAAACCACTCAAGGGGGTGGTGGCACCTTTGATACCCATGGCCATTGCACAGAATACCATCGCTCTTGTCTTTGATTATGACCAGACCTTGAGCCCGAGTTACATGCAGGATGATGTGATTTTTCCTGAGTTTGGGATCAATCCGGAGTCGTTCTGGAAAAAATGTAACCGGCTCGTGCAAGAGCAAGGATGGGACGGTGAACTTGCCTACATGCATTGCTTGCTTGGTTATCTTGAGATGGACCAAGTGACCAATGACCGCCTCATCGAGCTGGGTGCCAACCTCAGCTATTTCCCGGGTGTGCCGAACATTTTTGATGAGCTGCGGCAGCGCTGCCTGGGTCCCGAGCACGAGGCGAATGACATCACCATTGAGTATTACATTGTGTCCTCCGGACTGAAGGCGCTGCTGGATGGCTGCAGTATCAGGCACAATTTCCGTGCGGTCTACGGCTGCGAGTTTGGCGAGGATGAGCAGGGCTACATCCGCCATGCCAAGAGAACGATTTCCCACACCACCAAGACGCAATTCCTGTTCCGCATCAACAAAGGCCTTCTAGACTACAAGGATGATGTCAATGATCACATGGACCCGGGCCTACGCCCGATTCCTTTTCAGAACATGATTTATGTGGGTGACGGCCCCACCGACGTGCCCTGTTTCACGGTAATGCGCAAAAACGGTGGTAACGCCATTGCGGTTTATAACCCGGAGGATCCCTCACGCAATAGCTTCAGGAAGTGTTACCAGCTTTGCGCCAGAGCTGACCGGGTCAAACACATCGCTCCGGCAGATTATTGTGAGGGCAGCCACTTGCGTTTGCTCCTCGAGCACATGGTGGGTGAAGTCGCGGACTCCATCTTGCGTCGCCAGATGGATGAAATCCAGAATGGTACGGTGGCCGCACCTGGGTTCTGAGCATTGAGATTCAGCCAAATTTTCTAACCCACTCCTCATCTTGATGCAACACGTTCACTTCATTGGCATATGTGGCACTGCCATGGGATCAGTGGCGGCAGCCATGCATGCCAAGGGTTTCAAGGTCACGGGATCTGACGAGAATGTCTACCCACCCATGTCCACTTTTCTCGAACAGCAGGGTATTGAGATTTTTCCAGGATATAAGGCGGAGAATATTCCTGAAACTGCAGAAATCATCGTGGTGGGCAATGCCATCAGCCGTGGCAATGAGGAGGCGGAGGCGGCGCTCGAGCGCAAGCTGCTCTACGTGTCCCTTCCCGAGATTCTCAAGGAGCATTTCCTCCGCGGACATCGCAACCTGGTGGTCAGTGGCACCCATGGCAAGACGACCACGAGCTCAATGCTGGCATGGCTGCTCAAGTCAGCGGGTGTCGACCCAAGCTACATGATCGGGGGGATTCCTCGCAACCTCGGTCAGGGAGCGGCATTCACCGATTCTGATTTTGTAGTACTCGAGGGAGATGAATACGACACCGCCTTTTTTGACAAGCGCTCCAAGTTCCTGCATTACCTGCCCGAGGTGGTGGTAATCAACAACATCGAGTTTGATCATGCCGACATCTATAACTCGCTGGATGAAATCAAGCTGACCTTCCGAAGACTGCTAAACATCGTACCCAGGAACGGCATGGCTTTCGTCAACGGGGATTGTGCCAACAGCATGGATGTTGCCTCGAACACACCGGCCCCGGTGCAGACGGTGGGTATGGGAGGGCATTGTGACTTGCAGATCACCGACATTGATTATGGTCGTGAGCAGACCAGCTTTGTCATTGACGGCGAGAACTATGTCCTGCCCATGGCGGGTGAATTCAATGTGCGTAATGCGGCGATGGCCATTTCTGCAGCCCGCTTTTCAGGCTTTGATGCGGATCAAATCAGGCAGGGGCTTGCCAGTTTCAAGGGCATTGCCCGCCGCCAGGAGGTAAGGGGGATCGCCGGGGGCGTGCGCGTCGTTGACGATTTTGCCCACCACCCCACCGCCATAGGCCTTGCAGTTGACAGTCTGCGTCAGCAATACCCGGACTCACGTCTCTGGGTCATCTTTGAGCCTCGCTCCAACACGACGCGTCGTAATGTTTTCCAGGACGAGCTTGCGGCTGCATTAAGCAAGGCAGATCTCGCGGTGGTTCCGGCCGTGCCGGATCCCGGCAAGGTCGCTAAGGAGGAGCGTTTGGATCCTGAAAAGCTGGTCAATGATGTCAAGGCAGCCGGTACTGAGTGCTGGTATCGTGAAACGGTCGATGACATCGTTGAGCTGGTTGCCAGTGAGAGCAAGGCAGGCGACACGGTTGCCGTACTGAGTAACGGTGGCTTTGGCGGTATTCACCAAAAGCTTTTAGACAGGTTGGCTTGACCGGCCTGAAGGCGTTTTACGATGAGCCAATCGCGGGCGCAGCTTTCAAGGTGGCTGTGGTTTCCGTATTAGCGCCCTCCCTTGTCAGGCCAGTTCTTGTATGCCCAGATGCCATCCACGATCGCCTGGGCACAATTTTCCTGATAGGCGGCGGTGATACATTTCTGGCGTTCTGTGGGGTTACTGATGTAGCCACACTCAACCAGAATCGCCGGACAGTTCGTTGCCTTGAGGACACCCAGATCCTTGCGCTGGCGGGTATTACCATTGCGCGGGTTGAGCCGGCTGAGCATCCTGAGATGGACAGCTGCTGCCAGTTTTTGGCCCTGCTCGCTGTGGTAATAAGTCTCCACTCCATTGAGGCGTGTTCCGGTGTGTGCGTTGAAATGAATGCTCACAAAGATGGATTTGCTGCTGTAGCGGTTGGCGATAGCCGCACGGTCACCCAAGGTAATAAAGCGATCACTGCGGCGTGTCATGGTCACCGGCATGCCTCTGGCCTTTAGTTTTTTTTCAACGAGCAGGCCAACTTTGAGAGCCAGATCCTTTTCATAAACACTGCCCCTGTGGGCACCCTTGTCCTTGCCGCCGTGCCCAGGGTCGATAATCACCCGCGATATTTCCCTGGCATCTGTCTGGCTCAAGAGCGCTGACAGCAGAATACAGATGAGCTTGCTAACCTTGGTCTGCTTAAGCGTGATCATCTTGTTCTTCTTGGAGTGGTTCGCCATCCACGGCGCCCTCAAAACTACGTCGCCACTTCTTTGAGATAAGTGGACGAACCAGACCATAAACCAGATAGAGTGTGAAAATGAAGGTAGGTGTGTACCAGCGGGTTTTTTCGTTGATGAGCAACACGATGAGTAGTGCCCCGGCAAGAATGCCCCAGGGTGTGCCGCGGGTTTGAAAGTCGATCTTTTTGAAGCTGGGGTAGCGCAGATTGCTGATCATGAGGATGGAGAGCGCGAGCATGCCCACAGCGAGTACCCAGTTCCAATGTCCTAGTTCGCGTTCCGTTTCGGAAAAATAAATGAGCAGGTAGGTCACTGAGGCAATGAAACCGGCTGCCATGGGAATGGGAATACCGCGGAAGTCCATGGATTTGCCTTTTTTCTCCGGCATGTTCGCCAGGCAGTTGAAGCGCGCCAGACGCATGGCACCACAGAGCAGGTAGATGAATGCGATTGCCCAGCCGATCTTGCTCGGCAGGTTGAAAAGTACCGCCTTGGAAACGAGCAGGGCAGGAGCCATGCCGAAGGAAACCACATCTGCCAGAGAGTCAAACTCCTGCCCGAAGGGAGACTCCTGGCCGCCAATACGCGCGAGCCTCCCATCAAGGAGGTCAAAAAGACAGGAGCCGAAGATGAGCAGGATGGCCTTCTCATAAAAGGGGAAGGCGGCTGCGAAGTCTGGCTCTTGCATGCCATTGAAAATCGTAAGTACGGCGAAGAAGCCGCAGCAGAGATTGCCTGCTGTCATTAGGTTGGGCAGCAGGTAAATGCGTGGTTCGTCGCTGGTATCAGACATCGTATGATCGTGGTTGAGGAGTGCGGAAGGTGAGTGCGCTAGCGACGACTGCCGCGATACTTGTCGCGTGGGTCGTTATTTTCCGGGGAGGAGTCATCCCGGTAGCGCAGAATGCCGTAGCGCTTGAGGTTTTTGATAAACTCCCGGGTGTTGATTCCCGTTTCCTGATCGTAGGTCATGGCGCCCAAAAAGCCATCCTTGTTTTGCATCGCGGACATGGTTTGCTCGGCCTTGGAGGCAGCATTGCTGATATTCTCAACTGCCTTGGGAATCTCACTGAGCGCAGGGCTGATTTGTTTGATCTCGTTGCGTGCGTCAGCGATGAGATCCTGGGCACTCGCAGAAGTTTGTTTCATACTGGCAAAGGTTTCCCTCGCCTCGGTGACAGTGGGTTTGAGCTCGGTGGATATCGTTTTCAGGTTGTCGCTCGAGCTTTCAAAATTCGCCATCGTATTGGAAAATCGTTCGAGATTTTTTTCCGAGAGAAGCTCCTCGTTTACTTTGCTGATGGTCTCATTCATGCTGTCCCCGATTTGCTGCATGGACTCCAGCGCCTCGTCGATCTTCTTGAAAGTCACCGTGGCATCCTTGATGAGTTGGCTGGTGTCGCGCGCGATGTCGACAGCATCTGATTTGATGGAGTCAAAACCGCCCGAGCCCTTGCCGGTAATGGTATCCCCGGATTGGATATGGGAACCTGTTTCCTGATCGGGAGGAATGATCTCGATGAACTTGTCACCGAGTAGGCCAATTGAGCTGATGGTGAAAACCGACTCTACTGGGATTTTGACATCATTGCGGATGCGCATTTCCATGCGCACCGTGCTGGCCTTGGTTGTGACAACCAGCTCCGGCCTGGTGGCAACCCTGCCGATTTTCGCTCCCCGCAGCCGGACCTCGCTATTTTTGATAATGCCTGCAGTATCGGGGAACTCGATATAAATGGGATAATGGCCACGAAAACGATCCCCGAAGCGGCCAAACTCGACGATGAGAACACCGAGTAGGATCAGGCCTATCAGAACGAAGAGGCCGGCAGTTCGCTCGCGTTTTTTTTCCCGCAGAGGCATGACTCGAGTTTCTCTTGGATTGTGGTTTCTGGCAAGTTGCAAAAGAGAGGCTGGGTCCGGGCCAAGTGACTTATCCTCCTCCTTGATCTCCATCGCTCTCAGAGCCCGCCATGAAGTCCCTCAGCACACTATCCTCGCTGGCTTGCATCTCAGCAGGGCTGCCTTGCCAGTAAGTCTTGCCGTCTTTCATGAAAATGATGCGGTCCGCGATGCGCAATACACTCTGTAGCTCATGGGTGATCACAATGTTGGTCATGCCGTAATCCTGCTGCAGGCACTTGATGAGCTTGTCGATTTTGGCAGCGGTGACCGGGTCAAGACCGGCGTGGGGTTCATCATAGCAGACACACTTCGGGTGGACGACGATGGCGCGTGCGAGTGCCACCCGCTTGAGCATGCCGCCGGAGAGGTCTGAAGGCATCTTTTCCTCCTGCCCCGAGAGGCTGACAATCTCGAGGACTTCGGCAATGCGCCGGTCAAGCTCTGCGGTGTCGGTAATTCCCTCCTCGCGCAGGGGGAAGGCAATGTTCTGGGCGACATTGAGGGAATCAAACAGGGCTCCGTTTTGAAACATCATGCCGATTTTTTTTCGAATGGGGGAAAGCTCACGCTCACGCATCTGTGAGATGTCTACTCCTCCGATTTCAACCGTGCCCCGCCTGGGTCTCAAAAGGCCGAGCATGTGCTTGACCAGAACGGTTTTTCCTCCGCCGGATGTTCCCATCAGGCAGACCGTTTCACCTGCAAAGATGTCAACATCCACACCTCGCAATACCCGATTGGCGCCAAAGCTCTGATGCAGGTTGCGAACCCGTATCAAGGGCGTATCTGATGAACTCGATGGCACGGGGTCGAGGCTATCACAGAACGGCTTTCAACGCAACGCATCGAAGCCACAGAAGAGCTTGGATTTCTCTGGGGGGCGAAGCGGCAGTGGCTCGCCGTTGTCGAGAAATTCCCGGCAGATATCGTGGAATTTTTCAGGGGTGTTGACCCTGCGGATCTGGTGCTCAAAGGCCTCGTCGATACCCTGTACGATATAGAGCATATACTTCTTCATGCGCTGCACGTGTTTTCCCGGGTCAAAATCCTCTGCGTGACGGGCGATTTCATGGTAGAGGTTTTTGATGTATCCAAGCAGGTCAGCCCGGGTCGGTGCGGAGATTGGTTGATCTGTGAAGGCGGCACGCAGCTGGTCGAAAATCCAGGGGTTGCGGATCGCGCCCCGCCCGACCATGAGGCCATGGGCTCCGGTTCTGCGTATTGCTCCCAGGCCAGTCTGGGCATCAACCACATTGCCATTGGCGACCACCGGGCAGTGCATTTGCTCCGCAGCCATGCGAATGCACTCGGGGTGGATGGGCGTCTGGTAGCGCTCGATGACCGTGCGGCCGTGAATGGTGAGCGTGTCAATGGCGTGCCTTTTGAAAATCTCGAGAAGCTCGGGGAACTCCTCATGACTGGAGTAGCCGACACGTGTTTTGACCGTAAACTTGCCGGCAACGGCATCCCGTAGTGCGGCGATGATTTGTTCCATGTGTCCGCGCTTGCGTAGCAGGCCTCCCCCTGCATCCTTGCGGCACACCACGGGTGCCGGGCAGCCTAGATTGAGATCAATACCGGCAACGGGATAGGCTTGCAGTTGTTGGGCAACCCGCACCAGAGCCTCAATGTCCTGGCCGATGAGTTGGGCAAAGACCGGGCGTCCTGTTTCGTTCTCGGTGATGCTACTGAGGATTTTTTTCTCCAGGGTGTAATCCGCATGGACCCGGAAATACTCGGTCACGTAATAGTCGGGGCCTCCGTATTGCTGCATGACACGCATGAAGGGCAGATTGGTGACATCCTGCATGGGTGCCAGCGCAAGCGTCGGCGGTTTTTGCATTAGTTCCATGAGAGCTTGGTTAGCAGGATTCGGGTGCCTTGGTTTGTTCCCGGGCAAGCCGTTCACGCGCTACATCCAGATAGCCCTCATCTATATCAAAGCCACTGTAGGATGCCACCTGCATGCGGTGTGCTGCGATGGCGGAAGAGCCTATGCCATTGAAAGGATCCATCATCCTGATCGTGCTCGCATCGCCATGAATGCGGATGCACTGTTCGGCGAGACCCACTGGGAAGGTGGCAGGGTGGGGGCGGTCCTTGTCGCGGTTTTTGATGGTGTCGTAGGGAATGAACCAGTTGTTTCCCCGGCACCTTTTGTCCATGCCCTCGGTATGCCCCCAGCGCTCAATGTTCGATTTATCAACATAGGGAACCCCTGCTGCGCGGCGGTCGAGCGCGACCTGCCCCGACTTGCTCAGGTGAAAGACATACTCATGACAGTCATTAACGTAGCGGTGGCTGTTGATCGGTTTGAAGTGACCGGCGCTCAGGGTCTCTCCCGCCCTCGTTTCAACGGATATGGATTTGATCCAGTGGAAGGTGTTTTGCAGCACGAAGAGGGGCTCGGACTCAGCATCGGTCAGAGCCAATAGCAGCTGGTGCGGCAGCAGGGGATTTTGCGGAGCTGCTCCGAGATTCAAAAAAAACGAGGCATCCTCGTGCATGACGCGCTTGAGCTCCGTGGCCCACTGCAGGCACCAATCGATAAAAGCAGAGCGGTCTGCCTCGTCCTCGTAGGTATCGTATTTGATACCCAGATTGTAGGGCGGGGAAGTCACCACAAGGTCAACAGATCCGGAAGGCATCTTTTTCATGCCCTCAAGGCAATCCTGATGAAAAAATTCGATGCGCGCGGCCATGCACCAAGATGGTCACAGCTGACTGGAAATGAAAAGCAGGGAGTGCGTTCATACGGTCGTTTGATATTGACGATTTCACCACTTGGTAGCTAGTTTTAATATTGCATGGATACGAGGGAGCATATTCTGGAAGCCGCCTGGGAGCTTTACGGTGCCCGTGGCTTTGAGGATGTTTCTGTTCGGGATATTACCCAAGCTGCCGGGGTCAATCTGGCCAGTGTCAGCTATCACTTCGGGGGTAAGGAGGGGCTCATCCAAGAGACAGTGAAGCGCTGCATGAATCCCATCAACAGTTATCGTTTGCAGCTTCTTGAGCAGGCTGTCACCCGTCACGGAGGGGTTGAAAACGTGCCGCTTAACGCACTGATGGAGGCTCTGATGAGGCCGCTGGTCATGCCGGAGGAATGCGGAGTGCAGTCAGGGCTGATGCTTCGTCTCGTGGCCCGCTATTTGATCGAGAGTGACTACGCCATCCCCTCAGCAAGCAGGGAGCTCTACATCGAGGCCTTCCAGGCTTTTGTCTCAGCATTGATCATTCATTATCCGGACCTTGAGCCTGAGCGAATCGTTAAACACATCGTTTTTGCCTCAGGTGCGGTCGTCTATTACCACGGGCTTGGTAAAATTGCCATGCAGCTCAGCAGTGCTGGTGCCGGGGATGTGGTTGAGATTGACCGGGAGCAAATGCTCAAGGATGTGATTGAGTTTGCCATGCATGGCTTTGGCGGCAATAACAATGCCGGGTCGACTTCATGAAGAGGCTAACGATGTATGCGTCAAACATATGGGGAAAACTGACAGTTTTGAAATGAGGGTGGATTCCCCTGAGGCGATGATCGCTCTGGGTCGCGAGATAGCTGGGAGTCTTCGGGCGGGAAGTGTCCTGGCTCTGCAGGGAGGTCTGGGTGTCGGCAAAACCCATTTCACCAAGGGTGTTGCCCAAGGCCTTGGATGTCAGCTGGAAGTTACCAGCCCCACCTTTACTCTGGTGCACGAGTACCGGGGTGGGCGATTACCGCTGTATCACTTTGACTTCTACCGGATGGAATCCGAGCAAGAGGTACTGCGCATCGGTTGGGATGAATACCTTGATGACGATGCCGTGGTGGTGGTGGAGTGGCCGGATAAATTTCCGGGCCTGATTCCTGAAGGATCAAAGTGGCTGGTTTTCGATCACGTGGGTAGTGGCCGTCTGATTAGAGAGTCTCGGAGCTGAGGCTGTCTGGGTGATTGCCCTGATTCTCTGCACGGGAATGGGACCGTCTGGAGCGCCTCCTGTGCCGCTTGGGTCCGCGGCTTCGTCCGTATCGGTCTTTGTCCCTGATTTCCCTGCCCCGCATACCGGGAGCAGCCCATGCCACACCGAGCATGATGGAGAAAATGATGGCGAGTGACTCAATTTGAAAGGGGAATTCGATCGAGGCATGCACAAGAAAGATCACGATGGCAATCAGGTAACAGCGCAGATGGATGAAGCGCCTCTTGCTGTGAACCTTGCGGTAAAACAGTAGCTCACGTCCGAGAATCGCGCAGCCACCGGCGATGCATGCTGCAAATAATCCCGTGCCTGCCCAGCCCCATTCAACAAGGGTCTGCAGATAGTCGTTGTGCGCGTAGACCCAGATACCCGTGATGATACTGTCGATTTTAGCGGAGTAATACGGGAACAGCGGGTAAAAAGATCCGGGCCCCATGCCCAGGGCTCCCCAGCCATCATCGGCCATCATTTTCAACATCACCTCGATGGCTTGCATCCTGCCTGTCATCGAGGAGTAGTTGAGGTTGTGTGCGGCACTCCAACGTTCCCACATGAGCCCGGCAAAAGTCATGATGAGCAGCGCGGTAATGCATATGATCGCACCGATGAAAATATTGCGCTCGATGGGCTTGTTGCCAAAAAACATCTGGGTCGAGGAGTCGCGCAGTGCCTTGCCTATGGAATGCCGGTTGAGGATAGAGAAAAGAATCAGCGTAATCACACCCAGAGCCATTCCCGCCTTGGATCCTGCTGTGATCACAGCACAGATGAGAATGATAACACCAGTGGTGTTCAATAGCAGGTAGGCCATGGGATAACGCGCCCTGAAGCCTTTCACCTCGATATCATTGCGCAAGGCATTGAGAACAGTAGGCAGCCCTAGGGCAAGGGCGACATTGAGAAAACAAGTGGCAATGCCGGGGCTGCGGTAGGTGGCAAAAAAATGCTTGGTGAGCAGACTCTGTTTGAGATCGTCGAGCCAGAGAATGGATGAAGTCCCGGAGGAGCGCTGGGCAATACCGATGAGGCCAATGGTGACCCCGGACCAGAAAATGGACTTGGCAATCAGCTGGCACCAGGCCGGGCGCGATATTACCAGCTGCCTGACACCCCACACCAGCCCCAGGCAGGGGAAAATATAACTAAGCCTGTCAAAAGCCTCCGCCCTGTCCGCTGTTCCGGGGAGGCTGGGAAAAGCTTGGTCGGGCAGAGTGTCGATACGCCACGGGAGGCTGGCTGGATCATAATACTCCTGTGAGGAGTGGAAGACACCCCACGCATTGAACCACATCCACAAGCCCTGAAGTGAAATCAATATCAGCAAGCCAAGTAGGAGCACGCCGCCATGGGCAAGAGAGCGGCTGCACAAAATAAGTAGCAAGGCGGCCGACGAGCTCGTCCAAATGAGGGGCCATCGCCACGGCTCGTAATACGAACCTGCCAGCAGTGGGCCCACAAACACGGATGCAATGAGCAACAGGCTCCCCAAGAGCTGCACAAATTGTCGCCCCTTGGTCGTTATGCCCGGCGGTGTCGCTTGCTTACCTCTGGTTTTTGAGAGGCGCCGTCCTTTCTCTTCTCTGGGGGCATCCTCCGAGGTATCACTTTGCACGCTGTCCATTTTGCATGAGGCCTGAGACTTGCGCAAGCCTGCTTTTAAGCTCTTATGCTCTCTGGGTACAGCTCAAAGATGATGCCGCAGGCGCCGTGAGATAGCATCAGTTTGCCCAATGGCCAGGCAGATCATTAATGGCAGTCTGTTTGAACGCAATTTGAGAAGACCGCAGGCCTTGAATATCCATTTATTTAAACAAATCTAATGTATTGACCATGTTGTTTTTATTTCATATTATGAAGAACGAAGGTGAGCAATTTCCTTCAAATTCACCCTACCTGCCCCCTTCAAATTAGAAATACATGATTTCATGACGTATTTGCGTACACGAACGTATCATCGTTCAAATCCTATCGCACTGGTAGCCACCCTCCTTGTCTCCATCGCGCTGAGCCTCACACTCAGCCACAAGGTCTCAGCCCAGGATGTGGAGATCCTGCCGGATGATCTCTTTGAAAATCCCCAGGAAAGCATTGAAGAGGCCAGGGAACCGCGGGCGAATGTGGACTCTGATTTCAGCGACCTCTTTGAAACCTCTGAAGAAGGTGTTGAATATGCGCTGCCACGCACTTCAAGAGACGCAGAAAGCTGGAAGGATTATACCCACCTATCTTTGAGAGCGAGCGTGAGCAATGAGAGCAATCTTTTCCTCGATGGCGCCGGCAACGAGCAGGATGACATCATCTTTAGAATCGCGCCGACATTGAGCTTCACCACCCCAGGCCTGGGTTCGGAGGATAGAACGCTCTCCCTCTCATATACGCCGAGCTACCGCATGTATTCCAACAATTCAGATCTCAATGACTTGGATCACACATTTCGGTTCAAGTTCAACAATGATGCCCAGCTGCGCTTTCCCAAAACCACGGTCAATTTTGACCTGGGATATGACCAGACCCAAAGCAGCGACCGGCTCAACGGTGGCTTGGTGGGCCGGGACAGACTTCATGCGGGGGTAAATGTGAATCACCGGCTGACGGGGAAGACCAACCTCAACTTCAGTGCAAACGGAGAATCCAATAGTTACGAAAACCGCAATACCGGTGCCAATAACAATGGCGACCTGCTTGATGATATCACCTGGAATGTCCGTGCCTCCATGACCTACCAGGTCACCGGCAAAATTTCCGTGGGGCCCTATGTGGGCTATGGGGTCAGTGACATCAGCGGTAGTGCTGGTGGTGTGGCAAATACCCAGGACCGATACAGCTATAGCGCTGGCATTACCGGCACTTACAACGCCACAGGAAAAACCGTTCTCACGGGAAGTATTGGCTGGAGCAAATACGAGTTTGATGGGCCAAACTCTGGCTCTGGCAACGATTCCCTCACCTATCGCATTGGCGTCAGTCACCAGCTCAGCTCAAGAACCAGTATGCGCGCTGCCATCTGGCAAGACTACAAGCCATCCAACAGCGTTGCTGACACCAGCTATATAGCCACGGGTGCATCCCTCTCGCTTAATTGGCGGCAGTCTGACCAATGGGGTCACTACTTGAGCCTCACCTATGAGAATGATGATTACTTCACCAGCAGTGCTGCAGGGGGCCGCGGGGACAGTGACTACTTCCGCATCAGTCTGGGTACTGATTACCGTTTCTACAATGGCTTGACTCTGGGAGCCCGAATCAGCAGCAGCACACAAAACAACAACTCTCGGATTGGGAACGAGACACTTAATGATTTTGAAAACTGGATTTTCAGCATTTACGCCAATTATATTTTCTGGTGATTTCCTGTAGATGATGTAACTTATGCATTCTTGTTCAATGGATTGTTGACTTAGAAGCCACACTGCCATGTTCCCCAAACCCCCATTATTCAACGCCATCATTCTCGGTAAAGCGCTGGCTTGCCTTGCTCTTATCTCGCTGCCGGCAGATGCACGTCCCCCGGAAGCGGTTGTCGAGGCCCAATCTTCTGCATCCCTGTTTGTTACCGTGCCACCGAGGGTGAGCCCTGTGACCTATACCATGGGCGATAAAATTTGGACTATCCGGACTGAGCGTGGGGTGGCGAGCACCTCGCTTCTCCCCGCGAAGGCGACGAACA
>JBNACB010000044.1:0-14979 GCA_049632765.1 Akkermansiaceae bacterium
CAGCAGGAAAGTGCCCGCGGTGACTTTGGGAATTCTACCGGCAAAGAGATGGGAGCGGATCAATCCGGAGAGGATCAGTAGAATGATGGCGGGGCAGAGATACCACTGGTAGGTTTCATTGGGAATCTCAATGACGCGTCCGGACTCATGAGTTTTCTCCAGTGAGGCCAGTGCCTGACGAATGGTCTGGTCAGCGCCCGAGGAAGCTGGAACGTAGGAGCCTCCGCCCGCATTGGCGAGCTGCTGGAGGGCGCTGGGGTTGAGCTTGCTAAAGACCGTATTGCCCCTGAGGTCGCGGAATTTGCCATCACGGGTGCGCCTGTCCGGGATGATGCCTCCATCCGTGGATCCCACGCCAATGGTGCACACCGCGATTCCCGCATCGCGGATCTCGCTTCCGGCAAACTGGATTTTTTCAGAGTGGTCCTCGCCGTCACTGATGATGATCAGGGCATTGGATTGCCGCTCGGATTTTTTGAAGGTTTCCAGTGCCAGATCCACGGCAGCTGCGAGGTCCGAGCCTCCCGAGGGAATCACCGTGGTGTCGAGCTGCCTGATTGTCTCATGCACCGCGGTGTGATCGATAGTGAGGGGGGCCATGGAGACCGCGGCTCCGGAGAAGGCAATGACACCGATGCGGTCATTGCGGAATGTCTGGATCAGCTCCAGTGCCATGGCCTTGGCGGCACTCATGCGGTTGGGTGCCACATCCTCAACGAGCATGGAGCGGGAGGTGTCAATGGCGATGATAATGTTACGGCTGCGGATTTGTTCGGAAATGGATGTTGCGCCTCCATAGGGACGTGCCACGACCACGATGAGCAGGGCACAGGCGAGTAGTCCCATGATCATGGAAACCCAGCGCCTTTTATTGGAACCCTCCCTGACGAGCTGCTTGCGCAGCCTCGCCGCGACCATCTGCTGCCACGCCTTGCTGCTTGCCCGTTGGCTCAGTATAGCAGCCACCACGATCATCGGCAGGATGATGAGCAGCAGGAGCCAGCTGGGTTGGACAAGGGACATGGTGAGTTGCTTGGTTGGGAAAAATCAGGGTGCGGTTGGCTTGCGCAGAGACTGGTAGCTGAGACCCAGGATGGTGATGATCAGGGCCGCCCATGCGGGCCATGGATAGAGTTCCCTGGTGTTGATGATACTATCCTGTTTGATCTCTGTTTTTTCAAGCTGGTCAATGGTGTTGAAGGTGTCGCGCAGTTTGGCGGTGTCCTTGACCCGGTAATACTCGGCTCCGGTGATGCGGGCGATTTCCTGCAGGGTCTTGGTGTCAAACTCTTGTTGCGGATGAGCCTGAATAGCGTTGGTCAGCCGGCCTTGCTCAGTACCGATGGCAATGGCATAGACCTTGATCCCCAGGACAGCCGCTTGTTTGGCTGCCTCGATGGGGGCAATGCGGCCCGAGTTGTTGGAGCCGTCTGTGACGAGCACGACGACCTTGCTCTTGGAATCGCGCTCATGCAGCCTGCTTGCCGCCGCCGCTATGGCCGAGCCAATCGCCGTTCCCTGCTCCTTGACGAGACCAGGACGAAGCTCGCGCAGTTGTTCAACAAGCCAGTCGTGCTCGAGGGTGATCGGGCTTGTGATGTAGGGCCTGCCTGAGAAGGCCACGATGCCGATGCGGTCGTTTTCCCTTTGGTCAATGAAGGCCTCGGCCGTGTTTTTTGCAACCGTGATACGTTGGGCACGCCGGCCATCGAGGACGAAGTCCACGATCTGCATCGAGTAGGAGATATCAATGGCCAGAATAATGTCCACACCACTCGCACTGCGCTCGAACTGCTCGTTGCGCAGCTGTGGGCGTGCCATGGCAATGATGGCGCACAGCAGGGCAAGCAGCAACCAGGAGAAGGAGATGAATCCAGGCAGGCGTCTGGGTTTGCTGCCCAGGCTACTGAGAATGGAGAGAGAGGAATAGGTGATCGCTGTCGGAGTGCCCGACTTGCCTCGCAACAAGAGTAGCGGGATGAGGGCCAAAAGACCCAGTAGCCACCATGGATTGGCAAATGTGAACTGTTGCATGAATTCTTCCATTTACTCGTCGGGGGAATGGGTGGCTTCAGCTGGAGCTGGCTCGATGGTATGCAGCAGTGCGATGGTCTCATCGATCAGTGAGGGAACAGAATCCGGCTGGGCCGTGGACTGGTATTTCAGCTCGGAGAGCTGGTTGAGGTGATCAACCACGGGTGTGCGGCAATGCTCATTAAGCAAAGCCAGTGCCTCGGGGCGAAGGGTGAATTCCTCAGCAGTTTCAAAGAGGGCGGGGTCCTCAAAGGCGGCCTTGAGAAATTCGCGCATGATCAGTGAGATGCGAACCACGGACTCCTGTGGGCTGAGTGAGCTGAGCTCTCCCTTAAGCGCTTTGAGAGTGTCGGTGGCATCCTCGAGGAGCTTTCTGCGCTGTTTCGCATCATGATCCTGATTTTTAAGCCTACGTATGACCAGCGAGATAATGATGCCTGCTGCAGCCAACAGGGCCCAGAACCAGAATGACTGCCACCACGGAGCATCCACGGAGAGAAATGGCTCCGGGCTAGTGATGTCATGTATGTCCGGGGTCATGAGCTCAGGAATTGCGTCGGCGGGTTCGTTCTTTGAAGAGGCGGTGTAGATCGGGCAGATAGTCACCCGTGGTGGTCAATGAGAGGTGATCAATGCCATATTGTTTGAAAAGCCTTTCAAGGCCTTCGTCATGGCGTTTGCTCAGTTTCTGAAACCCCATGCGCACATTGGCGTTGTTGGTGTTCACCGTTGTCTGCGCACCTGTCTCCGGGTCAGCAAGGTTGATTTTGCCTACGCGGGGCAACTTCTTTTCCATTGGGTCGGTGACCTGCAGTGCGATGGTGTCATGCCTGTTGGCGAGCGCGCTGAGCGGTTTTTGAAGATCGTGGGCAAAGAAGTCGGAAATGAGAAACACGACAGCCTTGCGTTTGACGGTGTGGAGAAGGAAGTCCGTAGCCGCCGGGATTGAGGTGGTCGGGTTTTCAGGCGCGGCAGCAAGTATCTCACGGATCATACGCAGGACATGCTTGTTGCCCTTGGCCGGAGGCAGGTAGAGCAGGGGCTCGCCGGCAAAGAGCAAGAGACCGGTCTTGTCGCCGTTGATGTTGGCACTAAAGGCAAGGACGGCGGCAAGCTCAGCGGCGAGCTCACGTTTGCTCAGTTTGCTACTGCCGTAAATACTCGATCCCGATACATCGACGGCGAGGATGACGGAGAGCTCACGCTCTTCTCGGAAAGTGCGGATGTAGGGGTGGTCCTTGCGGGCAGTGACATTCCAGTCAATGAAGCGGGTTTCATCCCCATGCTGGTATTCCCGGTAGTCTTCAAAATCGAGTCCGCTTCCCTTGAAGGAAGATTGATACTCGCCACTGAAGCTCTCCCTCGCCAGACGCCTCGCCTTGATCTCGAGGAGATGCACGCGGCGCATGATTTCTTCAATGGATTCAGGAGTCATCTCTCGGGCAGTAAAGCAGCGCCTTCAGCATGTTGCTGGATCAAGGTTTTGTCAATAGGTGGGCGCCGTTCAGAGTGCACGCGTATCGTTCTAAGCCATGGTTCCAGCTAGCGGATAAGCGACCGATGTGTGACCCCTGCGACCCGTGATTGAGGGACTCGTGCTAGGCTTCTTTCTGGCTCAGGGCGATTTCATGCACCTGACTTGCCAAACCGGCAAACGCGGCACTGGCATCATTCTCATCCACCTCCATGAGTGCTACCGGAGAGCCTGTGTCACCTTGCTGCCGGGTCGGGATGTTGATGGGGATCTGGCCAAGGAGTGGTATCTTGAGTTTATCCGCCTCGTCGGCACCTCCGCCCTCGCCGAAGATGGGATAGCGCGTGCCGTGCTCACACTCGAACCACGCCATGTTCTCCACAAGGCCCAGGATGGGCACGTTGACCTTGTCAAACATGGAGATCGCTTTGCGGGCATCAATGAGGGCCACCTCCTGGGGAGTGGTGACAATGACCGCGCCACTCAGGGCAATGGTCTGTACGATGGTCAGCTGGATATCCCCGGTGCCAGGTGGTAGGTCAAGAATGAGATAGTCGAGATCACCCCAGGCGACATTCTGCAAAAACTGCTGGGTGTAACGGGTAGCCAGCGGGCCACGCACGATGACCGGGGAAGCTTCCTCAAGGAGAAAGCCCATGGACATGAGCTTCACCCCGTGCGCATCGATGGGGATAATCTCATTATCCTCTGTGGCGAGGGGTCGCTCACGGCTGCCGAACATGTGTGCAATCGATGGCCCGTAAAGATCACAATCACACAGGCCGACCTTGTGACCCTGCCTGGCAAGTGCCACGGCGAGGTTTGCCGAGACGGTGGACTTGCCCACGCCTCCCTTGCCTGAGGCCACGGCAATGATGTTTTTCACCCCGGGGATGGTGTTTTTGATGCCTGATGATCCAGCGGCGCTGGCATTGGACTGGGTGGCAGGTTCCTGCACATCGAGCTCAATCCTTGCGTGTTTGATATCGGGCAGGGGATCGAGAACCTCGTGGCATTTCTTGAAGATTTGTTCAGGGACGGATGCGTCGTTGGTCTGGACACTGATGAGTACTGTGACAATGCCATCTTCGTTGCTGACGTCCTTGACCAGGCCAAAGGAAACGATGTCCCGGGAGAACCCGGGGTAGGGGACTTGCTTGAGAAGTTCCAGAATGGAGTCAGGTGTCATCGCGTCTTGTGCTGGCTTTGATTGGGCACGGGATGCCGGGTGTCATAAGTAGAGAATGCGTCCGCAGTTCTCGCATTGGGTGATTTCCTTGTCCGCCTGAACCTTGATCATCGTTGATGGAACCACTTTCATATGACATCCATGGCATTGGCTGTTTTCGGCAGAGACCACGGCATCTCCTCCCTTGGATTTCATCAACCGCTCGTAGAGTGAGAGCAGATCTTCGTCCACATCAGCAGCCAGTTTGGCGCGTACCCCGGAAACCTCTTCATACTGGGCCTGGGCATTTCCGGCTCGCTCATCGAGCTGCGCAATCTCCTCGTCGACCATGCTCTGGGTGAGAGCGAGGGCATCCTCTGCCTTCTGCAGCTCAAGGCGGAGACTGTCTGCTTTTTCCATGAGCTCGAGCTCCTCGGTTTCAAGGTCATCGACCTCGCCATTGTAGCGATTGATCTCGTTCTCAAGGGCGGTGAACTCGTCGTTTTTCTTGGTTTCGTATTGCTGGACCTTGAGCCGGTCCAAAGTGTTTTTCCTCGTGCCGATATCAAGCTCTAGATTCTTGATGGCAACCTCGTTTTCCTGCACTGCCTTTTTGGCCTGTTCCACCGCATCCAGATCCTTGGCCAGTCGCTCCTTGGCCCGCTCCTTGTCTGCGGGGATTCGCTCGATATCCTTCTTGAGTGAGAGGATGCGTTGGTCGTGGTCCTGAAGAACCAGCAGGGACTCGATTTCCGGAAGCATGAGGATGCTTCTACAAGAGCCCAGCGCTCTGGGCAAGCGCAGGTGAGAGATAATTAAACTTTTTTTATTGATGGTCAAAAATGCCAGAAACGCATAGCCTAACCATGCCCATATATGACCGCTAAACGGTCGAAGTGTTGAGTTATGAAAATCAATTGCCCCGAATGCGATCAGGAATTTAACGTTGGTGAAGACTTGCTCGGATGCAAGGTGGAGTGCGGCTCATGCGACCACCTGTTCACTCTTGGTGAGGAGCACGTTTCCCAAACCAAGGAGAGGGCTTTCCCCAGCGAGGGGAAAAACAAAGACCTCAGCAAATTCAGTAAAAGCTCACCGGGCAAAACCGGTGAAGTTGCTTTTACTCCAGCCAATTACCAAAGTGATGTGAATCCTGATCTGGTTGGCCCCCCGCGTCCGCGCAGGACCCTGGCTCTGGCCACGGGTATCGTCCTTATGCTTTTGGTGATTGTCGTTTTTCTCCTGCTAGGTGGCAAGGAGGGCCCCATGCGTGATGTGGAAACCAACAACCGTTTCATACTTTGCGGTTTTAGTGCTCTGGTGGGTAGTGCTCTTGTCATTTTCGGGGCATCACAAAACAGACTTTTGGGCGTGCTCGTGGCGATAATCCTCTCCGTCATCCTCATGTTCATGCCAGTGTTGTTCCCGGCAAATCCCATCAGCTCTTTCATCAGTGACGTAGAGGTTCCCGTCGCCAGCGAGATCGATCCCATGAACGAACCGGAGCCGGAAAGCCTCCAGGATTATTTGATTCGTATTGGCAATGGTCCGGTTGAAGAAGCCATGCTTGCCAACCCGCGTGAGTCCGTGGTGGGCATTTACGTGAGAAATACCGATTTTTCCATGTTGGAGAAGATCGCCTCCTATCTGTATTACTCTACGGGAAGGGCAAGCCGTGAGGTGGTGTTTCCCCGTGGGGATGCTGGCTCAGCTGCCCTGATTTTGCTCGTCGAGCAGAAGGAGAGTATTGCGGCAATTGCGCGCCTTTGTGAGCGTTTTGGAAGGATTGTCCGGGTAGAGGAGGATTGGCGTATTATCGAGGTCTATGCTGACAGCACACTGGTGAGTGATGTGGATCAGCTTAAATTGACCAATCCGGAAGATCCTGATTTTGAGTCGCTCAACCTCAGGGTATTGAAAGATCTCGACCCCAGGGAACAGGTGGAGGCGGCCTCCCGGCTTGCCGTTGCCAAGCCAGGTGCACTGCGAAACGAGATTGTGCGGCAATTCGTCGATATGTTGCCTGAGAGCCACTCCGAACTTCAGCTCGTCATCATCAAGGCTCTCAAAACCTGGGCCACTCCTGAGACAGACATGGGCGAGGCTCTTCTCCATGCGGCCAGAAAGCTCCACATGAAAGACATGGTTTCGAGGGAATGCATGGAGTTGCTCATCGAACGCAAGGTGGAGGGTTCTGAGATGATTTTAATGGATTTGTGGAACCTTGAGCCGGCCCACTGGTCCGATATCGTCATCCAACTCGGAGCTGGTGCTGAGGTGATGTTATTGCCTCGTATCGCAACCATGACCACGGAGCAAATATCCATTGCATCCGAGATCCTCGCAAAAACCGGAAGCAAGGATTGCCTGAAGTATCTGCAGGATTTCATTGCCAAACCCGGGCTGGATGCAAAAAAGATCAAATCGCTGCAGGCTGCCATTGACGAAATCAAGAAGCGTTCCTAGTGTGCACGCCATCCCGCCTGCCGTAACCAACGGTTTCCGGGATCAGATCCAAGTATGCCGCCATGGCGGAATTGGTAGACGCGACGGATTTAAAATCCGTTGAATGGTAACATTCGTGCCGGTTCGACCCCGGCTGGCGGTACTTGGAGTGTTTTTGTGATTTGTTTAAGGCGGGAAAAAGTGAGGCGGGAATGATCTCGCTCCGCTTAATCTATGCGGATCAGCAAGTTTCCTCCTCCGGAAACTTGAGATTGAAGACGCGTGATACACGCACTTCGTGTGCGTTGACCTCGCTCCGCTCAATCTATGCCACCCTGCAAAATGCCTCCTCCGGCATTTTGATTTTGAGGATACATCGTGATGCACGATGATAGTGCGTTCAAACCCGGGCCTTCGCTACGGAGGGGTTCTCATCCCCCCTCGAGCTGGGAGGGGAGTGGGCACAAAAAAGCCCTCGATCCCTTTTGAGGAATGAGAGCTTTTTAAAATGGTGCTCGAGGCGGGAATCGAACCCGCACCCGGTCAACCCGGACTAGATCCTTAGTCTAGCGCGTCTACCAATTCCGCCACCCGAGCACTGGTGCCAAACGTAGAAACGTGGTGCGCGGAGCAGTAGTGCCCCCGGGGAAAAAAGGCAAGCCCTCTTTTGCAAAAAAAATCAAATGTCCCTGCCAAGGAACACTGAGAGAGCTTTTAGGAATGCATTCCGTGCCCTGTTGGCAAGCCACCTAGAACCTTCTCAGCGTGGTTGACTTGTTTTGTTGTTCGTCCCGCTGGGGGAAATCCAGCGTGTAATGAATGCCTCGTGATTCATGGCGCCTGAGCGCGCAATCCACGATCAGCGAGGCCGTTGCCACCAGGTTGCGAAGCTCGAGGATGTCCGCGGTCACCCGGTGTCCCCAGTAGAAGTTACGCACTTCACGGCGCAAGTTGCTCAGCCGGTTGGCAGCACGGTCAAGGCGATTGGTGGTTCGCACAATGGAGACGTAGTCCCACATCAGGCGGCGTATCTCGTCCCAGTTGTGGTAGATGACAACGAGCTCATCGGGTGGTGCGGTGTCGCCATACTCCCATACCGGAATCTCAGGGGTGGGGGGAGATGGTTTGTCTAGTGGGTGCAGGCTCAGCAGGTTTTCCAGGCAGCGGCGTGCCACGACATGCCCTTCCAGCAGGGAGTTGGATGCCAAACGGTTGGCGCCGTGCAGGCCGGTGCATGCAACCTCGCCAATGGCAAAGAGTCCACGGATGTCGGTGCGCCCGTTGGTGTCAGTGACCACACCTCCGCACTGGTAGTGAGCAGCCGGGACCACAGGAATCGGCTGTTTCTCACAGTCGAGGCCGAACTCCAGCAGGGTGTTGTAGATGTGGGGGAATCTCTCCCTCATGTAGCCCTCTGGTTTGTGAGTGACATCGAGATAAACGCATTGGGCTCCGGTTTTCTTGATCTCGTGGTCAATAGCGCGGGCGACGATGTCACGAGGGGCCAGTGACTTGCGCTCATCGTATTTTTCCATGAACTCCTCGCCATGCGCATCCCGCAGGATGCCACCTTCACCACGGACGGCCTCGGATACGAGGAATGAGCGCGCCTTGGCGCCTGTTGCCGCCGGGTTGTAAAAGCAGGTCGGGTGGAATTGAACAAATTCCATGTTAGCAATGGTCGCTCCAGCTCTCCATGCCATGGCCACACCGTCTCCGGTAGCTCCGTCGGGATTGGTGGTATAGAGATAAACCTTGCCGCAGCCCCCGGTGGCGAGAATGACCCTGTCTGAGCGAAAGCGGTGAACCTTTCCTGATTTCTCATCGAGCACGTAAGCGCCGAGCACACGGTCCTCGGATACCATGCCCAGTTTGCGCGTGGTGATCAGATCGATGGCAAAGTGTTGCTCATAGAAGGTGATGTTCTCGCAATCGCGAGCTGACTCAAGCAGGGAGCTGGCGATTTCCATGCCGGTGGTGTCCTTGGCATGCAGGATGCGGCGGTGACTGTGGCCACCTTCCTTGCCCAGAGAAAAGTCCTCAGGCCTTTCCGCCTCCTTGTCAAAGTCGACACCGCAGCTGACCAGCTCCTCAATGGTTTGGCCAGCCTCGGAGAGAATGGTGCGCACTGCCGTCTCATCACAGAGTCCAGCCCCGGCATCGAGGGTATCGGCTACGTGGCTTTCGATGTTATCTCCCTCTTCGCAGAGGCCCTTTGGAAGAACACCGGCGATACCTCCTTGAGCCCATGCCGTGTTGGAATCCAGGGAATTCCCCTTGGTGATAATGGTGACGGTTCCATGTTGTGCCGCCCGGATTGCGAACGACAAGCCGGCTATGCCTGTGCCGATGACCAGGAAATCACTTTTCATGCCGGGTTACTGCGTGAAAGCCATGGAAGGCCCCTTTTGGGCTTGCTGGCTGCGGGCCACTTCCTAGAACGGAATGTCGTCATTGACCATTTCGTCCGGGGAGGGCTCGACCTCGTTGGAGGAGGCTTGGGCGGATGGCTGGCTGGAGCCCTGGCCGTCAGCACCGACTATTTTCCAGCAGTTGAGGTTCACGTAGTATTTGTCCTTATACTCGTTACCGCGAATGTCGAAGTGCACGGTCACGTCCTGGCCTTGCTGAAATTTGTCCAGCCATGAGCACTTGTCCTTGATGATTTCAAACTTGATATCCTGGGGGTAATTTTCGTCCCCGGTGGTGACTACAAACTCGCGCTTGCTGAACCCGCTGGGGAAGGTCTGGGTGTCGAAAATGACTTTGATTTTGCCTGTTGCCTCGTACATGAGCACATCTAATCACCTCGATGCGGGCATGGCCAATTCAATTTCCCGCTTATGCCATGTTTTTCCATGGTTTCTCGGCCTCAGCATGAAAAAGAGGGGGGGAACGCCTCGGAAATGGGCAAAAAACGGATCATTCTAGGATATTTTCACCTTTTTGTGACAGATTGGTGAAGAAAGCCTCGTTTTTTGGGTAGTATTTTACACTCACGGTTGTAAAAGAACCACTGAACCCGTATTCCAAGCTCCACCAAACACTATGAACACTCAAAAAGACCAAGCCGATCCAGCACTTCATTTACAACGCCGCGAATTCGTTAAAAAGACATCTCTCGGTGCTGCTGCCGTCTCCCTCAGCCCACTTGCGGCTCCCTTCGTCAAGGCCCAGAACGGAACGAACAAAGAGCTCAAGGTCGGTGTTGTCGGTCTTGGTGGCCGTGGTGGCGGAGCGTTGAACAACATTCTCGCAGCTGACCCCAACACCAAGATCTGGGCGGTGGCTGATATTTTCGAGAGCCGACTCAAGCGCATCGATCAACTGCAGACAAGCAATGGCAGGGTGGATACCGGCGGCAGAAAGCGCGCGTTTCTTGGTTTTGATGGCTACCAGAAAGTGATTGATAGCGGGGTTGATATTGTGATCTTGGCAGCACCTCCTGTGTTCCGCCCCAAGCACCTGGCTGCAGCAATTACGGCTGGCAAGCATGTGTTCATGGAGAAGCCTTTCGCCAATGACATTCCCGGCCTCAAGAGCGTGGTCGAAACCGCGAAGAAAGCTCAATCCGCTGGTCTCTCGCTGATGACCGGCCTGGTGTGGCGTTATTCCCCGCACCTCATGGAGTTGCACAAGCGCATCCAGGATGGAGCGATTGGCGAGGTGCTCTCGGTTTCCTCAACCTACTGCGGAGGTCAGCGACCCAACAAGATGCCTGACATCAAACTCAAGCCCGCCAGCATGTCTGACATGGAGTGGGCGCTGCGCTTCTGGCAAAACTACCTCGAGCTCAGTGGTGACTGCCTTCTGGAATTCATGATTCACGGTCTCGACAAGATGTCCTGGGCCATGGGAGACCAGATGCCGGTTAAATGCATGGGGCTTGGTGCCAATATCAAGCCGGTTGCAGGCTCCAACAACTGGGACCAGTTTGCACTTAATTACCAATACGCCGATGGGCGCAGTGCTGACTTTATGGGGCGTCAGGTGCCCGGAGCCCAGGCATCGAGCGGTGACGCGATCACCGGAACCAAGGGCTTTGCCTCACTCGATAAATCAGGTGCCTCCATTACGCTTGATGGCAAGGTGGTTTGGCAGGAACGAGGTGGGCTTGGTTACCAGAACGAGCATGAGATTCTGCTCAAGCACATCCGCAGCGGCGAGGTATTCAACGATGTCCTCGGCAAGATGGAACACAGTCACGCGCTGGCGATCATGGGCCGGACTGCCGCCTACACGGGCCAGATCATCACCAGTGAGCAGATCATGACCTCAACGGATGTGCTCATTAACACTGATGGACTCAACTTTGACACCCCGTTTACACCACGCCCTGTTGCCCAGGTGGGGGTCACGAAATTTTCCTAGTGCCCGTAGTAGGTATTAACCAGCTTGTTGATCATGAAAATGAGACACCTTTCAACGGTAGTGGTGGGCGTACTGATGCTTGCCGCTTGCCATGCCACTGCCGGCATGACGCCCGAGGGATTCACGTCCCTGTTTAATGGCAAGGATTTCAATGGTTGGCGTGCGGAAAACCCGCATGACTACGTCAAACTCAAGGACGCAAAGAAGATTGCTGCCAAGCGTGCGGAAGATCTCAAGGTGTTTCCCACCCACTGGCAAGTGAAGGACGGAGTGATTCACAATGACGGCCACGGGCCTTACCTGTGCACGATCAAGGACTACGGCGATGTGGAGTTTCATGTGGACTTCCTGCTCGATCCCAATTCAGACAGCGGCATCTACCTGCGTGGCACTCCCCAGGTGCAGATATGGGATACCCGTGAGGAAGCCGGGAAGTGGCGCTACGGTGCAGACAAAGGATCGGGTGGTCTCTGGAATAACAAGGGGCCTGGCACCGGCAAGCACCCGCTGGTGCATGCAGACAAGCCGATCGGTGAGTGGAATCATTTGCGCATTCGCCAAATTGGCTCCTGCACCTGGGTCTGGCTCAATGACAAACTGGTGGTGGACCGCGCCCACATGCAGAATTTCTGGAATAGGAAGCGCCCCCTGGACAAAGCGGGCCCCATCATTCTACAAACCCACGGGGCGCCCGTGCAGTGGCGCAATATCTTTGTGCGTGAGATTCCAGCAGCGGAAGCTGACCAGATTCTGGCTGAGGCCACATCCGGCGAGGGATGGCAGCATATCTTTGATGGAGAGGACCTCGGTGAGTGGCAAGCCAGTGTGCCGGCAGGTTGCGAGATCAAGAATGGTGCGGTTTATGTCAGCAAAGGCCAGCTCATCTACCGCAAGCAGAAATACGCGGACTTCAAGCTCGCCTTTGAATTCCAGCTCCCGGCAGGAGGTAACAATGGGCTCCTAGTGCGTTATCCCGGTGAGGGAGACGGTGCTTATGTGGGCATGTGTGAGTTGCAGATTCTCGACAACACTGCCAAGCAGCATGAGAACCTCGATGCTCGCCAGTTTCATGGCAGTGCCTATGGCATTGCCCCAGCACACCGGGGCTACCTGCGTCCGGTGGGGGAGTGGAATCACCAGATCGTGACTGTGAAGGGTAGCCACATCCAGGTTGAGCTTAACGGGGTGCCCATTCTCGATGCGGATCTTTCCAAGGTGGAGCAGTTCATGGACAACAAGCCGCACCCCGGCCTGAATGTGGCTGAAGGCTACATCGGTTTTGCTGGGCATGGTGCTCCGGTCGGGTTTAGAAATATCAGGGTCAGGGATTGATATACACCGATACCCGCTGATACTTTCGAAGAACCTGAGTACATCGATATGAAACCCATAACCGAACTGCGCCTCCCCGGCATTGGCGCCATCGCCACCGTTTCCATTTTTTTCGCCTCCTGCGGAGAAAATCAGGCTGAGGCCCAGGGCCAGGCTGCAGAGGCAGCGGCCCCCAAGCCGCGGGAAATGAAGCTGGATGATGTTGATGAGGAGCAGATGCGCCTCGTTAAAGTCATCCGCGAGCGCATCCTCAAGCAGGCCGAGAAAGAGGCATCCACGGCCGAGGGCGAAGCAGCTGCCTACACCGAGGAACTCGATACCGGGGCTTCCTTTGAGATGTTACCGGTCAAGGGCGGTAGCTTCCGCTGGCAGGGTGAGCAGGCGGATGATGTGATCGAAGCCACGATCTCTCCCTTCTGGATGGGCAAGCACGAGGTCACCTGGGAGGAGTATGAGCCCTTCATGCTTACTGAGATTCCCCGGGAGAAAGACGGGCAGGTGCTCGAGTTCATGCGGGAAACCATTGAAGATGATGCCGAGCTATTGGCACGGCCAACGCCCCCTTACATGCCCATGACCTATGGCATGCCCCGCGACGGGCATCCCGCGGTGAGCATGACCCAGCACGCCGCCAACAAGTACTGCCAGTGGCTGAGTTACAAGACAGGCCATTTCTACCGCCTGCCTACCGAGGCCGAGTGGGAATACGCCTGCCGTGCGGGTGCTACCACGAAATTCAGCTGGGGAGATGATGCTGGCAAGGTGGCCGAATACGCTCATCTCAGTGGCGAGGTGTCCAGCAACTACGCCAAGCCGGGGCAACTCAAGCCCAACGCCTGGGGCTTTTACGATATGCATGGCAATGTCATGGAGTGGACGCTCGACCAGCATGTGGAGAACCGCCGCAAGCATTTTGGCAGTGACAAGGTTCAGGATCCCTGGGTCATCGCCACCAAGCCATATCCACATGTGACCAGAGGTGGCTACTGGAAGCAGGACGTGGAGGCCGTGGCCTGTTCTGCCCGTCATCCCTCGGAGCCGGCATGGAAACAGTCTGATCCGCAGAATCCGAAGAGCCTCTGGTATCATACCGACACCCCCTGGCTGGGTATGCGGGTAGTACGTCCTGCCACCATTCCCAGTGTGGAGGAAATGTATCGCGCATGGAACTCGGGGGTTGCTGAAGATGGCGATATGGCCAAATACCGTTAGGAGTGGGCTTGTTGCCCTCACATCAGGCGCATTGCTCACAGCCTGCGCAACAAGCCTTGTTGCCCAGCAGGTTGGAAACAAGCCCAAGCTGGAGCGTTACCAATTCAGCGAGGCCCATCTCGGGACCATTGTCAGTCTCGTGTTCTATTCTGACAATCGTGCGGAGGCCAAGGCATTGGGTAAGCGTTGCTTTGAAAAAGTAGTAGAGCTCGATGGCGTCTTTTCCGACTACCGCGATGACAGCGAGCTGATGGCTTTGTGTAAGCGCGCCCACGAGGAACCGGTGCCTGTCAGTGATGAGCTTTTTACCGTGCTATCCAGCGCGCTCAAAATATCCGCCCAGAGTGGTGGTGCTTTTGACATCACCGTGGGGGCGTCCAGCAAGGCCTGGCGTCTGCACAGGCAGGGCAAGCAGACTGACCTCGTGCCCGGGGATGGCACTGCGGACTGCCGGGATGTGATCCTCGATCAAAGCAAAAGGACAGTGCGTTTGAACAAGCCGCTACAACTTGATTTGGGAGGCATTGCCAAGGGCTACATCGCGGATGAACTGGCAAGGATTCTCAAACAGGGAGGCATAGGGCATTTTGCCGTGTCGGTGGGTGGTGAGATTGTTTTAGGTGAGGCCCCCCCAAGCAAAAAAGGCTGGAAGATCGGGCTTGAGGATGCCAAGCAGCAGGTCATGGGAGCGGTTGAGCTCAGCCACACAGCTGTCTCTACCTCGGGGGACAGTTACCAGTTCGCCGAGATCGGGGGCAAGCGCAGCGCGCACGTGCTCGATCCCCAAACCGGCAAGGGCAAGGGGGACCGGTGCAATGTCACCGTCATTGCAGCGAGTGGGATGCTAGCCGACGGCTGGGCCACGGCTCTGCGTGTGGGTGGAGTAAAGAAAGGGAGCGAACTGGCAGGCAAAACACCGGCGATAGAAGCGCTCTTCACTCCA
>JBNACB010000045.1:0-14947 GCA_049632765.1 Akkermansiaceae bacterium
CCTGTATTGTTAGCGTTGCCGAGGATACTTGCTGTAGCCGTCACCCGTTGATCCGGCCCCGCGGCCTCTTGAAGCTCGCCGAGCGCGATCATCAGTGCCATGCGAGCATTGGCGCGGGCAATGCGCATGTTTTCCTCGTTCTCACCAGAGCTGCGCTGCTCAATGGTGGAGAGACTGAGCATGCCAAGGGCCACGAGAGTCAATAACACCATCATACTCACCGTGGCCACCAGGGCAAAGCCGGGTACTTGCCTAGCGGTCTTCACAGAAGACTGGGCAGAACCAGCTGTTTGAAATGCTAGACAGGTATTCATATTTAAAGTGAGGCAATGTAAACAATCCGAATGCTGTGTGTTTACAATGTAGCTCACCATGAGACTGAAAATCTATCCTCATTTATGAGGGGAAATGCTTTCCGTAAGCTGACTGGAAAAAATCAATTGGGATCGTCATCCAGAAACCCATCCAGAGAAAATTAACAATCTACAGCTTAGCTCAACAGCCAAGCATGCCCATGGCAGGAAACGTCAATGACTTGTCATTATACGCCAATCAAACGAGACGACGAAGAATTTGAGCCGCAGTAAAACAAAAGCTTAAAAAGTGCTGAAACCTCCTCAACAGGAAATATCTATCGCGCCCAACAGAGCTTTTAAGCCTTAAGCTGAAGGCTTCTACCGTTAGACACTTTGATCCTGCAGGCTACTCGTCCCCGGTGTCTTTGAGTTCCAGGTCATCCACAGGGCACTCGCGCTTGGTGCGCTTGAGCACGATGACCAGCAAGACAACAAAGAGAGCGAACAGCCCGGCAGTGACCAGCGGCTCACAGCGCACGATATTATTGAGCGCAAAGAGCAAGGAACAAACCGTGGCCATAACCAGCACCCAGTCCAGCAGCACCTGCCCCACGGGGTGAGCTGTCTGATAGCCTGGAATTTCCCGGGTGACTCTCTGCCATCCGGGAACAAAAATTCGCGTGCGCTGGACAAATTCCTTGAGACGGGAAATCTCTGTAGGCTTGGTCAAAAGCGATACCACGACCACTGCGAACAGACCAACAATCGTCATGAACAGCATTCGAGCACCAAGCAAGTCATGCTCGTTGGTGAAGCTCATGCCGTCTGGCAAACTCAGCAGGGATGCCATGAGCGGGTCAAATAGAGGCTGCTCAAGATCAAAAAGCTTGTGCCCGAAGAGCAACAGATATGCGACCACGTAGTTCATGACAAAGGCAGCCAGCTCACCAATGGCATTAACACGCCACCACAGCCAGCGCACCACCCCGACTACGGCCGCGCCACTACCTACAACAAAGAAGATCCCCAAAAGCTCCTGGATGTTGTCGGCATAAAAACTAATCACACCACCTGCTACTGCCACCAGAACAGTGAGAATACGGGACACCATCACATAGTGCTTGTCTGATGCCTTGGGGTGAATGAAACGCCTGTAGAGGTCATTGACCATGTAGCTCGATCCCCAGTTGAAAAGGGTGCTCATGGTGGAAATAAAGGCAGCAATCATCGCCGCGATCATGATACCCCGCAAACCAATGGGCAGGATGTGCAGGATCATCTTGGGATAAGCCGCATCGTCACCCGCCTCCCCCATGTCCGGGAAAACAATGACTGAGGCGAGAGCCACAACCACCCATGGCAGAGACACAATCGCGTAATACACGATGGTATGCATGAGCATGGCATTGGAAGCATGCCGGGTATCTTTGCAGGCAAGGATGCGCTGAGCTTGATAACCTCCTGAGAGGGCAACACCCCACCAGAGAATACCAAAGTAACCAATCACGTTCCATATGGACATCGATCCGCTTGCTCCCCCGGCTCCCAATTCGGTGGTAATCTCAGGTGCCAGATTAAGATCCCGACCCATCCAGTCCTGATTCGTCGAGAGCTGCTCATACATGGCAGTGAGACCACCCACCTCCTTTACTGAGAGCCATGCCAGGAGAAACGCTCCTCCGGTGGCAATGATGAACTGAACAAAGTCCGTGTAGACCACCCCGTAGAGACCACTGAAAGCACAGAGCAAGAGCGCGCAGGTCATCACCACAATAGTGGCTAACATGTCAGGTGATAACTCCATTCCCATGATGAGAACGGGATCACTTCCAAGACCAAGGGCCTGCTGGGAAATGGTCACCATTGCCTTGGCTACCCAGCCAATGATCAGTGGGCAGAGAATCAGAGCACCCACACCTGAGGCAATGCCGCGCAGCGCCATGGCGGACTTTCCGGAGTAACGCAGCTCGAGGATCTCGTTGTCGGTAACGACACGGGAACGCCGCCACATGCGAGCAAAAAGAACCACTCCAAGGGCCGAGCCAATCAAGGGTGCCCAGTATTGCCAGGCGGCGTGGATGCCGTATTGCCGAACGAGCGCACCCACCCACAAGGGGGTGTCCGCCGCAAAGCTGGTGGCGATCATCGAGGCCCCTGCCACATACCACTTCAAGCTCCGGCCAGAGACAAAGAAGGAGTCGACGTTCTCACCCGCTCTCTTACTAAAATAAACCCCGACGAGAATCATCGAGATGAGAAAAATGGCGATAACGGTCCAATCGATCCAGTGCATGATATGATGTGGTTGGTGGTAGGAGTCTGGTTGCCGGCAAACTGGCATCACGCCATTTCAACAGCAGGTTTCTTGGGTGATGGGTTTATGTGATAGCAGACTTTCTTGATGACATCTGCCTCCAGGTGGAATACTTGCTCACGCTCATTACCAGCGGGAAAGCGTACCCCAACATCCTGGGTCTGGTTGTGGGAGCAGAACTCAACTTCTATCTTCTCTTCATCCATGTCCCACCAGATGGAGACAGAAATTCCGCCGCGTGCATATAACCCGGTAATCGATCCCTTCTTCCATCTTGATGGCAAAGCCGGCAAAATCGAAATATGACCGGTTCTCGAATGCAGTAGCATCTGTTGCACCGCGGACGTCAAACCCGTGTTGGCATCGATCTGGAATGGCGCCCACTCCATTTCCACTCCGATACCCATGCCCCGCCAGTCATTGTGCGTTGAGTAGAGATTGTTTTTGAGGCATGAGCGGCTGAGCAAATCAAGACACTCCAGAGCCTGATCACCATCCAGCAATCTGGAATACACATTGGACATGTGCACGAGCGACCAACCGGTCTGCTCACCGAGACCGATGATATGGCGCTTATCAATTGCCACCTCAAAGGCCTTGAAAAGCTCGGGATCGGAACCACGGTTCACCTCTCTGCCCGGGAAAAGTGGATAAATATGTGACTGGTGGCGGTGATGGTAATTGTCCTTGAAGTAAGGATGCATCCACTCCTTGACCGCTCCGTCCTCATTGATTTCATAAGGCGGAATGTGAGTCATCATTTGTTTCCATTTAGGAACCTCGTCGGGATACTCCCCGATGAGCTCGGACCCATCAATGAGATGCTTGAGCAGCTCCTTGGCCAGAGCGAAGTCCATCGTCGCGTTGATCGTTGTCTCCATCGCAGCACCCATACCGTGCCCGTCATAGTAATTTCCGGGCGTATTCTCGGGTGAGTTAGAAGGTGAGCTGACGTAATAGCCGTCTTCACCAATGGTAAAGAAGTCCTCGTAGAACAGAGCGGCCTCACGCAAAAACGGAAGAGCCCGATCGCGCAAGAAGTCCCTATCCCCCGTAAAGAGGAAGTAATCAAAGTAGTGATGCGCTATCCACGCAGCCGCCCCCGTCCAGTGAATGATATGCGGGCGGACGGTCTTCAACAAACCGGATGGAGGCGTTGTCACCGCCGGAATGTAAATACCCCTGCACCCATAGAGCTTGCGGGCATTTTCATGAAAGTCATCCATCATCCGGTCAAAGTAATCAAAGACCGGCAACATCATTTCCCTCAGCCCTCCCGAAAGAGCCTGCCAATAGATCATTTGCAGGTTCTCATTGGCCATGTTGAAGGCCCAGTAGCCTCGATACTCGCCACACCAGTTACCGTAGAGATGACATGGTTGGCCACCTTCACGTGAACTCGATATCAGAAGATAGCGGCCATAGGACCACAGCTTCTCGATCAATGCCTTGGATGCCTCTCCATCATAAGCATCAAGCAGCAACTCCTCGTTACAAGCTTCGTGCTCGCTCTCGGTGGCGCCAAGATCGACCTCCACCCTGCGGAACATTTCCCCATGGATCTCCACGTGAGGCACTAGCAGCTTGTCATAATCCATCTCCAGTGCATCAAGCTCCACCTGCAAACGAGACCATGCGGATTGACGACTCTCATGTGTAAAGACTTTGATGGCCACCAGCACCTTGTTGCCACCTGTGGCATGAATACTACCCGCATCTGCAGTAAGGGATCCAGTCTCTGATACGACACGAGCGACCGCACCAAAGTCATGCCCGTCATCATTGAGAGCCGCGTAGCAGATATACTCATTACCCTCGACGTGTACCTCTACAGCCTGCGGCAAAGGAGCCTCTCCGTGCTTTAAGGTGCGTGCATCGAGTGGGTCATGGAGCTCCAGAGTAAAACTTGCCTGTAAATCCCCACCACTGGCATCACACTCCATGAGCACGATATCATCTGCCCGGGAGACGAAAAGCTTGCGCTGGTAATCAACCCCGTGGTCATGCCAGCGGACAAAAACCTCACCCGTCTCCATGTCGAGCTCACGACGATAATGACGAAAACCTCTCGAGACCGGCATCTTGATCTTCAGGTCCGCCAGCGGCAAGGGATAGCCGATGTCAGGATCGTAACCACGGCGCTTCAATTCATCGGCAATCATATTATCTGCCGCGTGCACCATTTTGTCAGCTAGCAGCCTTCTCACCTCGGGCAACATTCCGCAAACATCAGGAAGCTCCTGAGTCACTACCATATGCCAAAGATCCTCATGGGTAAGCATCACCGTCTCGTCATGAACCGAGCCATAAACCGCCGCCCCAATCGGTCCATTCCCCGATGGCAAGGCCTCTCTCCACTTCGCACCCCACCACGAGGAGGGATACTTCATCGACAATTTGTTTTTCATGCGTAAAAAATAAATACCACCTATCACAGGCAAGCAATCCTCTGTGATCCGGTGGAATATCGGTGCAGACTACACAAAATAGCCCATCAATCAATGACTATATAACAGCTGCGGCGACTTTTGAATGCCGTCGATAGTCACCTTCTAAAGCAATCTCAGAGCTTGATAATTGTGCCCTCAATAGGCTTCAGCACTCACCAGCGAGAGTGGGGAAATACACAGAGTTGCGAGTTTCGGTAGCGGGGGTCATCGCTTACCTCTTGCCCCAGCCATTCAGGCGTGGCGAAAAGCTCATCTTCATTTGAAAGCTCAATCTCCGCGGTAACCAAGCCCTCGTTCAGACCATGAAACACATCCACCTCCCAAACATGGTTCCCGGAGGGGCAATAGTAGCGAGTTTTTTCGATAACCCTGTCACCGCACAGAGCCAGTAATTCACGCGCCTCTTCGATGGGGATATCATACTCAAATTCAGCCCTGCGGATCCCAACGGCCCTGCCCTTGATGGCTAGCACTGCCCTCTCATCCTCCAATCTCACTCGCACCGTACAATCCGAATCACCGCTTAGATAACCCTGAATCATCTTGCTGCTTTCTAGCCGGGGAAATTCACCCGCCACGAGGAACTTGCGCTCAATTTCCACTCCCATGATATGAATTTGAATCATCCAGTCTCACACGTGAAGTCCATAATACCCACTGACACAATGATCTTGTAGTGCAATTCCGCCGGGCTCACATTTCTTTCCTCAAGGGCCTGGTGCCTGAAGACCATCTCTCAATTTGCAAACATCATGGCCCAGCATGTGAAAATATCGGTCATCATGCCCTGCTTCAATGCGGAAGCTACTCTGGAGCGTGCTGTCCAAAGCATCCGGAAGCAGACTTGGAGCGACTGGGAGCTCATCATTGTCGACGATGGATCTACTGACAACTCATCCACCATTGCCTCTGAGCTGGCATCCGTGGACAAACGCATCCGTGTCATTAACCTGCCTCATCAGGGTGTGGCAGCAGCATCCAATACAGGCTTTGCAGAATCATGCGGCTCCATCATAGCCCGCATGGATGCTGATGATGTTTCGCATCCTCAGCGACTGGAAAAACAACGATCAGCCCTGGGTGAGCAAGCGGAACTGGATGCGGTGTCCTGCCTTGTTCACTTTGCCGGGGATCGCCAAACCGCAGGCGGTTACGCGCATCATGTGGACTGGACGAACAGCCATCTAACTCCAGAGGAAATATCCCTTAATAGATTTATCGACCTCCCCTTTCCTCATCCCTCCATCATGTATCGCAGGACATTGGTGGAGAAATTCGGCGGCTATCGTGAGGGATGCTTCCCGGAGGATTACGAGATGATTCTTCGATGGATCTCGATGGGAGTGAAAATTGGCAAAGTCCGGGAAGTGCTCTATGACTGGCATGATCCCCCCACCCGGCTCTCACGCACAGACAACCGCTATGACATGCAGGCCTTTCATCATTGCAAAGCGCCCTATCTTGCTGAGGCCATCAGAGGCAGCGGAAATGAGCAGCGCGAGCTCTGGATTTGGGGAGCTGGCCGCCCTGCCAGAAAATGCGCACAACCTCTCGAAGCAGCGTGGAAACCTGCCACTGGCTTCATCGATATTGACCCCGTGAAAATCGGCCGCACTGTTCAGGGCAGACCGGTGATCGGTCCTGATGCCCTGCCCATTGCACAGCAAGCTGTCATTGTCAGCTATGTGGGCAACAGAGGCGCAGGCAGCAGAATAAGGGATGCTTTATTGGCAAAAGGCCGGATCGAGGGAGAGGACTTCTGGATCTGCGCTTAGTGAGGCAAAGATTCATTCGCCAGCATCCTTGACCCACAAACTCATGTGGATGTGGCCACGGCTGCCCTCAAAGTCCCAGACCATACCGGGCAATCCGCACTTAAAATCCCAGCGACCACCATCAATGCATCGTTTGGCCGGCTTTTCGTTATAAAAAGCAATTCTCGACTCCCCCCAGCCACCACGTTGCTCATGGAGTTGATTGACCCTGTCACGAATAGCCGGTGTAAAAATACTCAACCTCTTCTCCCAGATATTTCTCAGGGACTGCTGGGCTTCCTTGTTGAGGTCGGCATATAACACACCTACATCATGAGGCATTGGCATACTGGCGATTCCCTTTTTGCCTTTTATAAGAACAGAATCGTCATCGATGAGCTTCCAAGCATCAAGCAAGGCTTGCTCATCATCTTTCCACAGCGATGGAGGATTTGCCCCCAACAAGATAGGCCCGAACTCACGTGCCTCCCCCTCTGCAAACTCAAGGTGCACAATCGTCAAGTGATGCTCCGCGAGGCGAAAAGCAAATGAACCGTCACTTGGATTACCAAAACATGTAACCCAGTATTTACCCAGGGCATCCTGCCCTGCAACCGCATCCTGGGCAGCGATAGCCCGTGCCATTTTTATCCCGTAGGGTGAGAGCACCTGTGCGAGCGCTTGCATCATCAAACCCCTCTGTGTTTGGCTAAGCTCCCTGATTTGAATACCCGGACGTCTCCCACCCGGATAGTGCATCCTCCAGCGGCGATCGTCATCCACATCATGTAGACATCTCTGGCGCTGACCCGCATCCAGTGATATCAAAAAGGCACTTACCTTGGCCCTGAAAGACTTTTCAAATTCCCCGGCCTGCACACAAGGCGTGAACAAGATCACCAGAGCTATCAAAGGCAAGAATCTAGGGAAACAAAGCTTCATAAGCTTACACTCTAGGGGTGCTACTCATCCTGTGGCGAGCTGATTTTCGATTCCAATATGAAACGGGATTACTGAGCTACAGGTGGTAGCCAGGCATTTCATCAGACACCTGTTCGATGCGGTGCTCACTCAAGCCTGCGGACTGACCCCACTCAGGCCAGCGCTTGATGGCACTCGTGACCTCTTCAATCACCTCATCGATCTTACGCACGCTCTGGCTCTCGCCAAGTTTCTTCAAATCCTCACGACCGACTCCCACGGTCTTGCCATTGACCGCGGCCGCCCGCATGCCACTGGCAAGTGGGTTGGTCGTACTGGTCAGGTCATAGGCCGGTGAAACAGTCCACTCTCCATTGGGCTCCATCAGGAATGCATGGTTTTTACCGTGATCATCATCATTACCTGCCAGCACGTTGAAACAGGCCCGCCTGAAGACTTCCTCCACATGAAGCTCGCTACCTGTCAATACGCGAGTCAAATCCATCAACTGCCCATACTCAATCCCGTCCCGAATTGGCGTGTGGGTGAGGCCTGAATACGTGTGAATGTGTCTTCGTGCCTCCCCTGGCCTATCAAAGCGCTTGGACAAGAAGTGGAACATACCATTGCCACACTCGAGCAGGTGGGTCTCGGCCATGTTAATACCCGCTGCACGCGCCATCAGGGAAAAGGCATACTCCTCCCTGCCCTGCTGATACTCTGTATCGAGATCAAACTTGAGCAACCAGCGCTCGAAACCACTGGGAAGGTAGCCGCCACCAGCCATGGTGCGCGTGAAGTCCTTGTTGAAACCCAGCAAGACCTTCGGCTGGGCTCCACCGGGAGACAAAGCCGAACGCATCAGCCCGGGTAAAACCTGCTCGGTGCGACCATGCAGAAAAGAGGTGGCATTGTTCACCAAATCAGCGACCTCGACGGTGAGTTCATCACGAAAATCCCCCGTCGCTATTGGAGGCTGGTAGCCGATGGCGCCCATGGCATGAGCACCCGCACAAGCGAGCTTTTGAAGAACACCAATGCTCGTCCACGGGATGCCCTTGTCGGCAAAAAAACGCTTCATCATCTGCTGTCCCCACCAGTCTGGAAGACTGTCGGCAAACAAACCAAAGAGCTGGCCGAATTCAGGCGTGGGAGTGGTCACCGAGCCATTTGTCGAATTGGGCAGATAAACTGGCGAAAGCTCAAGCCGTTTGGATTTCCACCCAGGGGCATATTCAAAAAAGATGCGCCCGTCCGGTGACTCGGCAAGCTCTCCTATGACGGCCTTCTCGTAGCCACCGAGATATTGAACTTCAATCCTCATCCTCTTTTGGGAAACCTCACGGAACCCTCTCGTTTTTCCTCATGCCTTGGGTCAGCTGCGAGCTGTTCTGAAACTCTCCTTGCCAACACCCCCCGCCTGCGACGCTGCGGAGCACGTGAACGCCCGGCCCGCTCAACTGCTTCCAGAGACTGGTAGTTTCTCTGGCCTTTGAACAACTGTCGTAAGTCTCCGTCCAGACCAAGCACGACAGCCACCTTGGCAAACCTTTGCAGCGAGCCCTTGCCTTGCTGCTCCATGAGTTTCAAGGTGGACAAGCTGACACCAGCGCGCTCAGCCAACTCCTGCTGAGTCAGGCCCATCGCGAGACGCTGCCGACGCATCCGTTGCCCGATTGCCTGAATCAAGGCATCAGGGTTACGTAGGCTAAAAGCTTCTATTTTGTCCATCGGTGGCCATTCTTGCGTATTATGGATAAAATATCAACTATTATGTAGCCAACCTTTTTGTGATTGTCATGCCGGGGCTTTCAAGCCAAGCAGGTGCCATGCAAATTCAATCGGCCGACTTTGTCACCAGCTCGCCTGACCTTGCCAGCTGCCCCGAGTCGGAGCTTCCAGAGTTCGCCTTCATTGGCCGATCCAATGTGGGCAAGTCATCGCTCATCAATGCACTCAGCCGCAAAAAGGATCTCGCCCAGGTATCCAGCACCCCGGGACGGACCCGGCTCATCAACTTCTTTCTTATCAACAAGAAATGGTCTCTGGTGGATCTCCCCGGCTATGGCTACGCCAAGGCATCTGGCCACCAGCGCAAGAAATTTCAGGATTTCGTCTCTGATTACCTCGTCAACCGACCCAATCTCAGTTGTGTGTTTGTGCTCATCGATTCCCGCCACACACCGCAAAAAATCGACCTTGAGTTTAGCCAGTGGTTGATGGAATACGAGATTCCTTTCGTGCTTGTCTTCACAAAGACGGACAAGATCAAAGCGGGAGCCGTCATACGCAACATAGAGCTCTTCACCCAAGAGATGGAGGCATTCTGCGAGGGCTTGCCACGAACATATTCCTGCTCAGCGAAAACAGGTGACGGCTGCAAGCAGATCCTGACCTTCATCGATCAGGCATTGCGTCATTTTTAGCTGACCAATTTCTAGGAGACAATACCGAAGGCCGAGAGTGCCTCGAGGATTTCCTCCCGCGCATTGCCCACCTTGGGAACCGGCTTCCCGATTAGGCGCTCAGCAGTGTTCGTGTAAACCTCGCTGACAGCCATAAGGTCCTTCACGGGCACTTTAAAGGATTCACCAAGAGCCGTCCGCTCATCCATGCGCTCCTTGTTGAGCAGTACGTCTGCCTCAGGAACCGAATCACAGAGAAACTTGCGGAACATCTCCTTGGAGTTTTCAACAATCCTGCCCTCGGCATATGCCTCGGCATCCCAGTAGCGCGAGGAATCAGGAGTTCCCACCTCATCGATGTAAATCATGGAATAACCTTCTCCGGAAGCATTGGGAATATAGCCAAACTCAAACTTGGTATCAACCAGGAGCTGACCTGCTTGTTGCGCCTGCTCTGAGATGATCTTAAACCCTTCGGCAAGGAGTCTTTCATACTGGGCAACATCCTCAGTTGTACGGAAGGCAAAGGCCTTGTAATTGGCAACAATCTGCTCACGCGTCACGTTGACGTCATCCTTCTCAGGAACCCCGGCAATACCTGTAATGATTCCCTTGGTCGAGGGAGTGATGAGCAGTTCATCGAGCCTCTGGCCATTCTCAAGACCATCAGGCAGATTAATGCCGCAAATACTGCGCCCACCGTTGGCATAATCACGCCACATGCTCCCGGTGATGTACTGCCGAGCTATGGCCTCGACCATAACCGGTGACGCCTTCTGTACAATCCAGACCAAGGGGTGCGGTGATTCCAGAATGTGGTTGCCTGCGAGGCCTGCCTTCTCAAATTCCTCAAACCAGTGCAGTGCAGAGGCATTAAGTGAGGCTCCCTTGCCGGGCACACCTTGCAACCCCTCTTCACCTTGCCAGATAATCTCATAGGCAGAAATGCGATCACTAATAACCATGACCCCCAGTTCCGTTCCTGGAGTCACATCGTAGCCACGCTCCTGGATAATCCGTGTGCTGGCATCTGCACCGAGCCAATAGACCGAGCGCACCTTGCCGCTGTGCACCTTGCCCTCATGTTGAATAGGGAGATCGTCTGTCTTGGCAATTGCGAGATGGGCTAGACTCATTTTGAAAGGCTTTTGGGAAATGGGAAAAAAGAATCCCTGATAATCAGGACGCATCATTTCCTAGGTAAGCGATCCACAAGGGTCAATGCAAACTGGAAAGCATGTCAAAAATACATGCTCAACCAAGACTTTACCTTGAGTTCAGGGAATTATGTTCTAGGGTGAAATTTGATTCGCCATGAAAAAAGCATCTGATCAGATCAAGGACTTCCTGCAGTTCATCGCCTTGCAGTTTATTGAGCATCCTGACCAGGCGGAGCTGCGTATCGCAGAAGTTGATGAAAATCGCATCAGCTTCCGCCTCATCGTTGCACAATCCGATGTGGCCATTCTGATTGGCCGTAACGGCTTTACCGCAAGCGCGATCCGCAATGTGATGAAGGCAGCCGCTATTCGCGAGGGCATCCACGCGAGCCTACAGATTCATTCCCATGAGGAGGAGCGCCAGCGCATGGCTGCCATTGAAGCGGACCAGATTATCGACGACGGCTCGGAATAAGCCTCATCTTACTCGATCGTCTGCACCCGCTTAATCGTAAGGAAGTAAGGTGTCAGTATCGTCTCCGCCCTCACATCAAGCCCACCGGTGAACCAGGCACGCACCCTGTGTGGCCCCTTGTCCAGACTCACCTTGAAGGTCACCTGTGTGGCATGCTCAGCCACATCCTGCTGCCAGCTGCGCTCATCGATCTTCAATGCCGCGGCATCAATCGCCAGCGCTTTGCCGTCCCGATACCAGTCCGCCGCTGTGGGTGAAATCAAAGCCTCTGGCCCCTCATCGACATCAGTGCCTTGGATCCCTGCTGTGATCGCGTAGCCGGTTTCCTCCGGCCAACGACGCAGGATAAACTCATACTCACCTGCCTGCTCAGCAAACACCTCCCAGTAGCCGAAACACGGCTGCCCCGCCCTTACCCCGGCCTGGTTCCAGACCACATTGCTGTCGTCATTACGCAGCTCCATCGTTGTCAGATGCAGCTCCGGACATGCCTTCGACCCAATGACGACCGGGGAGCTATGGTTGAATTCTTTGGTGCAAAGCTGCCACCACTTCTCATATTCAGCACGCAAGTCCGCAACCACCTCGGGATGATCCGCTGAGACATCCTTACGCTGCCCCGGGTCAGAACCGAGGTCGTAGAGTTCCTTGCCACGGATCAGGCGCCAGTCCCCCTGCATCACCGCTGAGAATCGCCATTTCACCGGATGCGGCAGTCTCTGCGTGTCGGCAATCAGCACCCGCTTCTGCCACTCATTCCCAGCTCCACCCGCATCAGAACTCTCCATGAGAGGCCTTAGGCTCCTCCCCTCCACCTCGGGTGCAGGCAGACCACAGTAGTCCAGTAGTGAGGGCAACAGATCCATGTAGCTCGTCAGGCAGGTGATATCCCTGCCCTGCTCAACACCACCGGCCGGGTAACGCACAAAAAACGGAACCCGGTGCCCGCCCTCGTAGGCCGAGGCCTTCACCCCGCGCATGCCCGCATTGAAGCCAGCAGTAATATGCATTGCCTCATCGTAATCCGCGCCCTTGGCTGTGCCGTTGTCCGTCATGAAGATCAGGATGGTATCGTCCTCGATCTGCAGCTCGCGAAGACAGTCACGCAAGCGCTGGAAGTTCTCATCAATATTGGTGATCATGCCGTAGAACCTCTTGCGATCCTCAGGCATGTCCTCTCCGGCATAGAGGTCACGGTATTTCTTCTCCACGTTGTAGGGAGAGTGCGGCGCGTTAGGGGTGATAAAACACAGGAAGGGCTTGTTCTTGTTGGCCTCGATGAACTTCATCGCCTCAGAGAAAAACACATCCGTGCAGTAACCCTTGAAGGCCTGCGGCTCGCCATTGACCAGCAGCGTGTCATCAAAATAATCATTACCCCAATAGTCCGAGATCTGGGCCAGCCCCCCGCCCCGGTGATAAACCACCTGCTCAAAACCCCGGTCCTGGGGCCGATAAGGGAAATCATCTCCAAGGTGCCACTTGCCAAACAAACCCGTGGCGTAACCGTGCTCACGCAGGATTTCCGGCAGTGTTGGCACATCACGGCGCAGGAGCGATGCCCCGCCAATGGTGTGCCAGACACCGGTGCGGTTAGCGTTGAACCCCGTCAGCAAACCTGCCCGGGTTGGAGCGCAAGTGGTCCCCACATGAAACTGGGTAAAGCGGAGACTCTCTGCGTGAAACTTGTCCAGCGAGGGTGTCTTGATGATTTTGTTCCCGTGGCAGCCAAGGTCACCGTAGCCCTGGTCATCCGTCATCACCACCACGATGTTGGGCCTGCGGCCTCTATCTGGCTCAGCTTGTGCAGAGGCAAGACCACTGGCAATACAACAAACCACAAGCCAACAAAGGCTACTTACCCCCATCTTGAATCTATTCTCAATTCTCTCTCGCATCATAAAACCGGGCACCTCACCGGGCACCACGGCACGATAACAAAAAGCCACGCCATGGCGAACCTATCTTTCATTAGATCCGCAGCCCTTAGAAGCTTGGCGCGCCCATCCCAAACACTCACACAAGGTTACGAGGGCATGAAAAAGCCCCACTGCCGGAGAGCAATGAGGCTTTGGATCAAATCGTTCAGATTCCTACAATTACCTGCGACGACGAAGCGCCAGAGCAAGGCCACCCAGACCAAGCAGTGCTGTAGAGCTTGGCTCGGGAACGGTCATCACAATCTGGATACCTTGCACGTAGGTTTTCCACTCACCCGGTGCACCGGGATTGGCGGGGTTATCGAGGTCCAGCGTGGAGCCGGTGTAATCCTCAAACAGAAAGACGTTGGCGGTTGTCCAGCCGTCACCAATGTTGTCATCACTGCTGAGCAGGTAACCATTGGTTGCGTAGGAGGAGCCATTATCAAAACCATAGTAGGTATTGTTATTGGTTCCGTCCGTTGCGTTCAAGCCACTGTAGGTGGCTGTTCCGCGATTGAAGTAAACGTAGACATCATAGCCTTTGTTGGGCTGAAGACCCGAGATAGTGATGTGATTGCTTGCACCTCCGGCACCGAAGTTATCCAGATAACCACTCATCATGTCCTGATCGCCGCCATTGCCATCTCCATTCTGCAGATCCCATGTATTGAAGACTTCCCAGCTGATATCTGCGGTGGTCGCAGAGCCGGTGGAATCGAGGAGATTGGATGCGCTGCCGGATGCACCCGTGTAATTGTTCCAATTAGCAGCGGGCACATAACCGGCCGTACCGGTGACATCGGGCCCCTCAGCAGGAGCACGCCCACCCTGGAAGTTGATGGAGATGATGGATGTAGTTGCCGCGGATGCGCAGATTGAAGTGGCAACCAATGCTGCCGCGATGAATGCTGTTGTTTTCATGGGTTGGTTTTGTGGGTTGTTAATCATTGAGCGCTCACGACATGGATATGAAATGAACTATTTGGTACTATACCATGGCTTAGCGGCTTGGTGAATACACAAAATGATCGTTTTTTTGCACAAAATGACTATTTTTTATAAAGAAAAGCTAACTAATTTGGGATCTGCAAGTGCCTAAAATCGACTGACAGCCAACCTATCAAGGCTGGATTATCGGCGCTTTTGTATGTCAAGCCACACCCTTCACGCAGAAACGCAAAAAAGCCCCGACCATTGTCGAGGCTTTGGAATGTGTATGAGAGTGGGAGGCTCTTTAGCTCCTCTTGCGG
>JBNACB010000046.1:0-13396 GCA_049632765.1 Akkermansiaceae bacterium
ACATCGAGGCCCACTTGCGGATGCCCACGATATTGAACCTGATAGTGGGTGCCAAAAATACTGCCCCGGAATGAGTCGTAGGCCAGCTTTGCCGGCCATAGCTTGTTGCCAACGAAGACACCCACAATCACCAATAGCAGTGGCAGTATGATGAGGGGCAGCTTGCGACTCATTGTGATTTTTCTCAGGGCTCGGAACGTTCAATATGGAGCAAGGCGCTGTCGAAGAGATCGTGTGCCGTGGTGATGGTTGCGTCGGTGTAGAGAAGTGACCATGTCACCTCACCATCCTCGATTTCTGATTGCGGATAACCGACCAGGTCCATGACCTGATAGCTGCGCGGGCGCTTGTTATCCACCTCAACCGCGTAGACCAGGGATGGTTGATCGGCATGGTGCTCATTGCTGTCCCCCGGCGCGTTGATCTCGATGAGCAGGCGGTAGGGTGTTTCCTTTTCCGGATCCCTGGGAACGATGTAATCCTCCGGATCAAAGCTGTCATTGGGGGTGGCAGAACTCAGGGCATCGACATCCTCGCTCTGCTCTTTGCCGCTCTTTGCCTCCTCTTCGCTTTTGGCCTTGTACTTCTCGTACTCACTCTTTTTGTAATGCCAGTAGGGCAGCATGGCTTGAGCCTCGGGCGCCTTGCTATGATAGAGGGTCTTGAGATGATAGCGTGAGGTGTTCTCCAGCCAAATCGCCACGTAGGGTGGCTTGTCAGCGTCAAAGGCACTCCCCCCCTTGAAGTCGAGCTGCATCTTGTAATGCGGCGCGGGATTGTAGTTGTAGACCATCTTCTCATCCTCGAGCTCAAACTGATCCACCGCGGGACCGAGGTTGTCACTCAGCCCCAGAATCGCCACCACAGGCTTGGGCTGATAGAGGATCACCGCGACAAGAGCCGCAACACAGAGTATGACCAGCCCCGCCGTCTTGCCAGTGAAGTAGTTCTTGAGTTGGCGGAAATTGTTTTTCAGGTGCAGCGCGATCGAGCCAATGAAGACAAACCCCAACAAGGCGTGCACGGATACCGTGAGGATATTAAAAGGCAGGAAGAAGCCCATGACACCCGTCACCGCCAGCGTCAGAAACAGGACCGCAATGGTGAGGGAGACGACGTTTCGCTTCATGTCTTTGGAGTCCGGCGGGATTTCAGGATCTCGCAGGGACGATCGCCTTGTGTTTTTTGAGCTCCTCGTGGATTTTCTCCAAAGGAACCTCGGCAGGAGTCGTCTTTAGCCTGGCCGCCAGCACCGCGGTTACCGCGGCAGCCTGCCCCATGCCCATGCTGCTGGCCTGCACGCGCGCTGCGGAGTTGGCCAGACGATCGCTGGATAGAGAACGCCCGGCAACCATGATGTTCTTGGAACCCTTCGGAATGAGTGCGCCCCGTGGAATACTGGGAACCTTGCCATGAGCGAGGTGCTTGGGAACCACCCCTTTTTCATCGTGCAGATCAATGGGATAGAATGAGTAACACAAGGCATCCTCAAAGAGCCTGCCGGATGTGTAATCATCAACCGTGATCATGGTTTCACCCTTGATGCGGTAGGTTTCACGGCTGGCGGTTTCATTCATCATCTTGTTAATCGAGGCGTTTTCACCCCCCGGAATGGTTTTGAAAAACTTCAACAGACGCAGCACGCATTTCCGACCAGCGAGGTTGGTCTGGGTCTGGGTGGCGGCATTGGTGGAATCTGCTCCAAAGATGTGATTGGTGTTACCACGTCTGCTGTCGATGGTGCGCATGATGTTACCACTCCAGGTATCGCCTTTTTGCAGCCTGCCCTCTCTGATGGCCTGATTATACATCTCCTTGATTTTGGCTCCATTCTTACGCACGACAGCCATATTAAAGCCCTTGAAGGTCACCACGTGCGTTCCGGGTTGGCGGGTTTCACCCCTCAGGCGCTCCATGCCCAACATCCCGACGACCTCGGCACCCCCGGTGCAATCGATGATCTGGGCACAGCGAAGCTGATAGGCGACCCCCTGCCCCACCACATCGACCAGCCATCCCCCGGCAGATTGAGTCACTTTCTGGGGAAACTGGTAGTAGGCCAGTGAGACCCCTGCATCCAGACAAGCCTCCTCCGCCAACAACGAATAGAGCTGGCCATTGATATCGACATGATAGGGAACGTGGGAACGATGAACCTTGGTAAAGTCCTGAAGCTTCCTGCCGTCCACTTCAACCGACTTCGCCACTAACTCCCAACCAATTCCACCAATGACCTGCTTTCCCCAGGCGTGAAACAAACCGGGAAAACAAACCCCACCGGTGGTCGTTGTTCCTCCCAACTGCGAGTTGCGCTCCAGCAGCACCGTTTTCGCTCCCATTCTGCCGGCCTGAATCGCGGCAACGTGTCCGGCAGACCCCCCGCCCACCACGAGCACATCGACATCGAGCACATCCGGGTTTTCAGGATCAGGGGACGGCAGGTTCTCAGCACTCGCTTTGTGCACGAGGCCAGAGGCAGCGAGTATGGCCGTTCCGGCCACTTGTTTTTTGATAAACTGACGTCGGTTCATGTGATAAAAAATTCAATTTCGAGTATGTGTGGCCACAGTCCGTAATCAGATACGCAGACTACCGCAGCGAGGTGTCAACAAAAGCAAGAAATACAGCTGTGGTTCGTGCCCTAATCGTTCCTGCCAATCCTTTAAATACAAGCGCTTTGCGGCTATTTAATTCACGATATGCGACAGCAAGTACCCCAAAAAAGGGACTCATCCTTGAAAGTATCACAAAGAGACTCAATGCAAGCTGATCTAGCCGGAATTCGAAGCTGGATAAATAGAAATTTAAGCAACAACTTGTCTGTATTAGGAATTAGATCATGAAACTCACCGGATTCGCCGACGAAGCAGCTCCCGATCTCGCCACTCAGATCAAGGCGACACGGGAACTCGGCTGGGACTACATTTCTGCACGAGGCATCGACGGCAAGAATATCCACGATCTCAGTGACACGGAATTTGATCACGCGTGCGGCCAGCTCGAGGACGCCGGCATCCGCATCGCCGAGTTTGGATCGCTCATCGGCAGCTGGTCGAAAAGCATCGACAGTGATTTTGACCTCACCCTCGGCGAGGTGGAACGCTGCATTCCACGCATGCAGCGCCTGGGCACACAGATCGTGCGTATCATGTCCTACGCTCAGGAGCCATGGGGTGAGGACCAGCACGAGCAGGAGCGCTTCCGCCGGCTGCGTGAAATCACCAAGCGATTCAGTGATGCCGGCCTCACCGCTGCGCATGAGAACTGCATGAACTGGGGTGGCTTCTCCGCTGCCCACACCCTGCGCCTTGTCGAGGAGGTTCCGGGCCTGAAGCTCATTTTTGATACCGGCAACCCGGTGTTCCAAATAGACCGATCCATTGACCCAGCGGCCGAGGGCTCGCAGGGCAAGCCGCCTCCCAACTGGCAAGATGCCTGGCAGTTTTACCAGACCGTGCGCGAGCACATCATCCACATCCACATCAAGGACTGCCGTAATCCACGGCAAGATGGAGAGGAACCCGAATACGTCTTTCCCGGCGAGGGTCAGGCCTACATCCCCGCCATCATCGATGACCTCAAAAATCGCGACTACAGTGGTTTCGTTGCCATCGAGCCGCACGTAGCCACCGTCTTTCACGCCAAGGCGGATGATGTGGACTGGGAGCAATGTTATAACAGTTATATCGAATACGGACGCCAACTGGAGAGTCTCATCAATCACAGCTAAACAAACCAACCCAACCAAAGCATCAACATGAAACTCAGATTATTACTCATACTCGCAGCTAGCGTCGGCATTTCGCATGCCCATGATTGCAACACTCTTGAGACTCTCCAAACGGGCAGTAATGAGGCTGCCACCAAAATCGTCAACAGTCAGCTACTGCTTGACAAGGTGGACCTGTCAAAACTTGGCGAACTGGGCTTCAAGCCTCTCATCGGCAGCAATCTCGACGATTGGAAAATCCACAACCCCAAACCCGAGGTCCAATTCACCCTCGTGGACGGCGTCATTTCGGGCTCTGCCGAAAACCTCAAAGGCAATTCCTTTCTCTACACGACCAAAGAATATGACAGCTACCTGCTCTACTTCGAGTTCCGCTTTGATCACCTCAAGGGCAACTCCGGCCTGATGTATCACTCGAAATATAATGGCGCTAAAAAATTTGCCGGCATCCAGTACGAGATGGACCCTTCCAAGCGCCAGTGGACTGGCCTGCTCTACGCGGAGAACATCGGTGGCTGGCACTATCCGAACCGTGATGGTGCAGGTGGAAAAGACAGAGCCAGCAAGGAACAAATGGTCAAATTGAGCGAAGCCGGCAGACAGTCCTTCAATGAAAGCGGCTGGAACGCCGGCTTCATCCGCATCCGGGGTAACGAGATCCAGACCTGGCTCAACGGCAAACTGCGCACCAACTACACCTGGGAGGTTCCCAACTTCCCCGGCCAGGGCTCCATCGCCCTGCAGATCCACGGCGGGAAATCCTGCGCCGTCTCCTGGCGCAATCTCTACCTGCTACCACTTGAGCAGGATAACAGCCCGGCTGAGTAAGCTACATCATCAGCTTGCGATCCAGGGCGCGGTACTGGATCGCCTCCAGCACATGCTCTGGCTGGATGTCCACACTGCCTGCCAAATCCGCCAGAGTGCGGGCCACTTTCAAAATCCGGTCATGGGCGCGTGCTGAGAAGTTGAGCTCATTCATGGCGTGCTCGAGGTAGCCCGATGCTGTCGCATCAATCTTGCAGTGCTCACGCATCAACTTGCTGGGCATGGACGCATTGCAGCTGACCTGCCCATGCCCCGCAAAACGCTCCAGCTGACGCTCACGTGCGCCCTCGACACGTTGCCGCACGCATGAGGATGACTCACCAGTGACATCACCTGCCAACTCACGGTATTCGACCAAAGGGACCTCCACGTGAATATCGATCCGGTCCAGCAGGGGGCCGGAAATGCGCTGGCGGTATTTCTCAATCTGCGGTGGTGAGCAGCGGCACTCGCGTTTCACATCGCCATAGTATCCACAGGGACAGGGGTTCATCGCAGCAACCAGCATGAACCTGCTCGGAAAATTCAGGGAGCCTGCCGCCCGGGAAATCGTCACCTGGCCATCCTCAAGCGGCTGGCGCATCACCTCCAGGGTCTGCCTGCGAAACTCGGGCAGCTCATCGAGAAACAACACCCCGTTGTGGGCAAGAGACACTTCCCCCGGGCCGGGGTTCGTACCACCACCTAGAAGTCCTGCATCAGAAATCGTGTGATGTGGTGACCTGAAAGGGCGTGTGACCAGCAGAGCGTTCTCCTTGCCCAGCAAGCCGGATATCGAATGCACTTTAGTGGCATCAATCGCTTCTGCCTCCGTCAGGTTGGGAAGAATGGTGGGCAGGCGCTTGGCGATCATCGATTTTCCGGTGCCGGGAGGCCCTACCATGAGCAGGTTGTGTCCACCCGCCGCGGCCACCTCGAGGGCACGTTTGACCTGTTGCTGGCCTTTGACATCGTCGAGATCGATCTCGTAGTGGCGACCACTATCGAAAAGCCTCTTTCGATCCAGTTGGTAGGGTGCCAGCAGAGCCTGACCCGTGACAAAATCCCACGCCTGACGCAAGGTCTCCACTCCGTAAACCTCCAGGCCTTCGACCACCGCAGCTTCCGCCGCATTCTCAGCAGGCACGATCAGACGGTCCCGGCCACGCCTTTTGGCCTCAAGTGCCATGGGCAACACACCACGTATTGGCCGCACCATGCCATCCAGGGCAAGCTCGCCGGCAATGGCGTAACGCTGTGGACTCTCAATACGCTCTGCACCTGCGGTTTCTGCAAGCGCGAGGGCGATGGGCAAATCAAAGCGTGGCCCCTCCTTCTTCAAATCCGCTGGAGCAAGATTAATGGTTTTCACCCCGTCCGCCCAGGCAAGGGCAGACGTGCTTAAAGCCGAGGTGACCCTCTGGGCACTCTCCCGCACCGCAGCATCCGGAAGACCCACCACATTAATGGCCGGCTTTTCCGCATTGAATGCGCTCACTTCCACTTCCACCTCGATACCATCTACACCCAACAAGGCAGAGGAACACACACGCACGATCATGCGATCACCCTAACTCTAACTGTTAGTTCGTAAAGATCTGATTCAAGTATACCTCTGTTGCACCCATCACCCGCATCAAGGGACGCTGTGCCCGTAAAGCCCATGGCCCAGAAACTTGATGACAGAAAAAATTAGAATCATTCTAAAAAAAATGAACAAAAAGCCAATCGAGCCCGTCTGAATCTATAGAGAGATGTTTCTACAAGGTGAATACATTTAAAATGAGACAAAATCGGCTTCAGCGTCGCTTAACTCAATGAAGACCATGCCATAATAACAAGTTTACACAAAAAAATCTCCACAATCTCACGTAAATCATTCATCCCCAGCCAATCAACCCATACCACCACCAAAACCATGTCCAGATTTGAAGCAGACACCAGCCTCAGGCTTTATTTGAGGGAAATAGCCAAAACCGAACTGCTCACCCCCGAGCAGGAGGTCGAGCTGGCAGCCCGCATTAAGAAAGGCGATAAAAAGGCACGTTCACACATGATTCGCGCCAATCTCCGACTGGTCGTAAAGATTGCCCAGGATTATTCAGGATACGGGCTGCCACTCGCCGACCTCATCTCCGAGGGCAACATCGGTCTGATGAAAGCCGTGGAGCGCTTTGATCCCAAGAAGGGTGGCAAACTCAGTACTTACGGCTCCTGGTGGATCAAGCAGTCCATCAAGCGTGCCCTGGCCAACCAGAGCAAGACCATCCGCCTGCCCGTCCACATGGTGGACAAGATCGCGCGCATGCGCCGCATCTCCGCCATGCTTACTGAGGCACTGGGGCGCGAACCCACTCAGGAAGAACTTGCCGAGGAGCTCGGTATCCCACACAAAAAACTCGCCCTGCTCGAGCGCGCCGCCAAGCGTCCCACCTCACTCAACGCTCCCGTCCACGAGGATGACAGTGCTGAATTTAGCGATATCATCGGGGACGAGCATGCGGTCGACCCATTCGAGGCCCTCGATAACAAAACCATGCACGGGGAGCTCGATGAACTGCTGGATGTCCTCGACGAGCGGGAACACCGCATCATCGATGCCCGCTTCGGACTCGATGGCAAAAAGCCCATGACACTGGAAGAGGTCGGCTTGGAATTTGGCGTCACCCGCGAGCGCATCAGGCAGCTGCAAAACATCGCGCTGGTAAAAATGCGCAAGGCCCTTAAACGCAAGGACAAGCCTATACCCGAACCTCTCTCCGAGCCTCTGGCTGAGGCCTCCTGAAATAGAATTTCTTCATAGTTTATTCATAATCCATCAAAGGCAGCGGTAACCCCGCTGCCTTTTTCTTCTGCCCACTCACCAGCTCCCCCCAAAAAAGCTGTAATGATCATCTAGTGACGCCGTATGCATTTGGTATGCAGTAGCCCAGCTGGTAGTGGCGAATCGGGCGTTTGGCGGCACTTTTGCTTATTTTGTTCAAAAAACATACAAGGCTGTTCTATATATAGGTCTGCATGACCTTAAGCTGAGAGAGTCCATTTGTGCAAGGGGTGCTGGAATCTTCCTATCATCGCTTCTTACACTCATCACAGCCCACCGGTCTCCCCGCTGAGCCATCCGTTCCATGAAAATCATTGCCACCTTTCTTTTCGCCTCGCTGGCCACCCCTCTCAGCGCACAGTTGCTTCTACCTGAGAACGCCCTGCCCGAGTATGAGCAAGACATCGATCACGCCAGATTGATCAAACAGACGGACAAGAAGACCATCGCCCTGGGCCGGAAGGTATACGACAACCTCTGCATGAATTGCCACGGCAATCTGAAGCAGGTCGGATCCATCCCGACATCGCTTCGCTTTGGTCAGGGTCAATTCCAGCATGGCAGTGACCCTCACACGATGTATCAGACGATCACCCGCGGCTGGCGTGCCATGCCTCCCCAGCCCCAACTCACCCCGCGTGAAAAATACGCGGTGATTCACTACATCCGGGATCAATATCTCAAAAAACACAACCCCACGCAGCTCTTTAAGGTCACTGCAGACTATTTAAACAACCTCCCCAAGGGAGCCACCCTCGGACCCGAGCCCCCGTCAAGTAATTCTCCCCACCCTTGGATAGCCATGGACTACGGCGACTTCCTGATCAACACCTACGAAATCGCCACAGAGCAGGACCGTAAAAAAGCTCGTTGGGATCAGATCGCACCTGATGCCAATCTCGCTTACAAAGGCATCGCACTACGTCTCGACCCGGGTCAAGGTGGAGTTAGCCAAGGCAAGACCTGGTCGATTTTCGAGCACGACTCGATGCGTGTGGCAGGGGTCTGGCAGGGTGATGGTTTCATTGACTGGAAAGGCGTGCATTTCGACGGCAAGCACGTGGTCAGGCCGCGCACCATTGGCTCTCCCCTGTTTGAAACGAGGGATGAGCCGGGTTGGGCCAACCCGGAAACGGGGAGCTTCGAGGATCTGCGCTTCAAGGGGCCTGACGGGCTTCGCTATGGTCCCCTCCCAAGGCAATGGGCGCATTACAAAGGGCTCTACAAGCATGGTAGCCAAACCATTATCAGCTATTCCATCGGGGACGCAGACATTCTCGAGAGCCATGAATTAGCCTCAGACGGCGCGTTTGTCCGCCAACTCAACATCGGCAAGTCCTCGAAGGAGCTCACTGTTCGCCTGGGCAACGCAGGAACCAATGTTCAGGTTTCCACTGCTTCTGACATTAAGATTCGGGAACTGGATGGCTTCAAGGTTTGCACGATTCCAGCGAATGAGACGCCCATCAAGCTTGCCTTCACCATCGGTAGTGAAATGACTACCCAGCCTGTGGATTTGGCTCCACTGACCAGAGGGGGCCCCTCCCAATGGCAACAAGTCCTCACTGCCCCGATCAAGCGCGGGAACCAGCCCGGTGCCTTCCAGTGGGATCATCTGGAAGTTCCTGCTGACAACCCATGGCACAGCCGCTTGCGCACATCAGGCTTCGACTTCACCCCGGATGGCAAATCCATCATCGTGTGCTGCTGGGATGGCGATGTCTGGAAAGTCGACGGCTTCAACGACCCGGATGCCACGCAAACCACCTGGAAGCGCATCGCCTCCGGTCTGTTCCAGCCCCTCGGGCTCAAGATCGTGAAGGGCAGGATCTTTGTCACCTGCCGTGACCAGATCGTATTGCTTAACGACCTCAACGGCGATGGCGAGACCGACTTCTATGAGAGCTTCAATAGTGACGCCCAAGTGACCAACCACTTTCACGAGTTTGCCATGGGACTGCAGGCTGATGATGAGGGCAACCTGTATTACGCCCGCAGTGCCCGCCACGACCGTCCACCTCTCGTCCCTCACCACGGCACCCTGCTCAAAGTCAGTGCTGACGGTTCTGAGACCGAGATCCTGGCCCATGGCTTCCGTGCGGCCAATGGTGTCTGCCGCAATCCAGACGGCACCTTCTTCGTCACTGATCAGGAGGGTCACTGGAACCCGATGAACCGAATCAACCACGTCACCGCCGGCAATAACTTCTACGGCAACATGTGGGGCTACGGTGCTCCTGGGGATAGCTCGGATGCCGCCATGGAGCAGCCGCTTTGCTGGGTTGCCAAGGGATTCGACCGCTCACCCGCGGAGCTACTCTGGGTGGAGAGCACCAAATGGGGTCCGTTTGATGGCAAACTCATCCATCTCTCCTACGGCCATGGGCGTCTCTCGCTCGTGCCCCATGAAACCATCGATGGCAAGAAGCAGGGAGGGCTCATCCGTTTTCCTCTACCCGACCTTCCCACTGGAGTTATGCGCGGGCGCTTCCACTCCGCGGCCTGTGGCGACGGCCAGCTCTACACCTGCGGCATGGCTGCCTGGTCGACCTCTCAATCGAACAAAAAGGGTGGTCTGTTCCGAATCCGCTACACCGGAAAGCCTGCCCACCTGCCCACCGAGCTCAAAGCCTCGCAGAAAGGTATTCAGCTCACCTTCTCCGAGCCCCTTGATCCCGCCAGTGTCCGGCCCGAGGCACTTGAGATAAGGACCTGGGCCTACAAGCGCAGTAAAAACTACGGATCGAAGCACCTTAATGAGAAATCTCACCCGGTCACGGCTACCAGCCTCAGCCCTGATGGCAAGACGCTCACCTTTCAGATTGAAGAGCTTGGCACCTGCTGGCAAATGTCGATCAAATACAAGCTCAAGAGCAAGGACGGCAGGCCGGTGCATGGAGAGATCCAGAACACCATCAATACCCTGAAACCGTGACCCGGGCCACTGCGATGCGGGCTCTCCACGGGCCGGCCTGAATTTTCTTCCTACGTAGTAGGAAAGGAGCATTCTTGAAAATTTATCTTTTCAAGTGCCCTCTCGGAGCGTAGGTCACCCTTCCATGTCGAAGACCCTGATCATCGCGGAGAAGCCCTCCGTAGCCACCGATCTGTCCAGAGCGCTTGCGAAGGCGGATGGCGTTGGCAAGTTTGAGAAAAAAGGCCGGGGTCGTGACATCTACTTTGAAAATGATGGCTACGTCATCACCTCAGCCGTTGGTCACCTCGTCGAGCTGAAGATGCCCCAGGGCCCGGTTGGCAAGAACGGCAAGGCGCGCAACCTGCCGTGGAACTTTGACGTACTGCCCGCCATTCCCAAAAAATTTGAGCTCCAGCCCATCGAGCAGTCCGAGAGCCGGCTCAAGCAGGTGTTGCGCCTCTGCCGCCGCAAGGATATCGACACCATCATCAATGCCTGCGACGCCGGCCGTGAGGGCGAGCTCATCTTCCGTTATATCCTGGAGCTCGGTGGCATTGACAAGCCCGTCAAGCGCCTCTGGATGCAGTCCATGACCCAGGGCGCCATCCTTGATGCCTGGAACAACCTCCGCAGTGACGAGGAAATGCAAGACCTTGCCGATGCAGCCAAGTGCCGCTCCGAGTCGGACTGGCTGGTGGGCCTGAATTCCACCCGTGCGCTGACCTGCTTCCGCTCCCGTCACGGTGGATTTAATATCACCGCAGCTGGCCGCGTGCAGACACCCACCCTTGCCATCCTTGCCAAGCGCGAGATGGAGATTCGTGAGTTTGTGCCCGAGGCCTATTCTGAAGTGCACGCTGATTTCTCGGTGAGCAATGGTGATTACGCGGGGCGCTGGTTCAACGAGAGCTGGAAGCGCGACCCCGAGTTCCCCCACTCCCGGGCCGAGCGCATCTGGAAGAAAGAAGATGCCGAGGCCATTCTTGCCCGCTGTGAGGGCAAGACAGGCACCGTGACCGAGGAACAAAAACCCACCAAGCAAGCTCCTCCACAGCTCTACGACCTCACCACCCTGCAACGTGAGGCATCCTCTCGCTATGGATTCTCCGCCAAGCGCACCCTTCAGGTGGCCCAGGCCCTCTACGAGAAATACAAAATGCTCACCTACCCCCGGACGGACTCGCGTTACCTGCCTGAGGATTACCTCGGCCAAGTACACGGCACCGTGGGTTCCATCGCCGAGCAGGGTGGAGAGCTGGGCAAACATGCCCAGCACGCGATTGATGAGAAACTTATCGTTCCCAGCAAACGTGTTTTCAACAACGCTAAAATTTCCGACCACTTCGCCATTATTCCCACCGGGCGCTTTGTGAAGCTTGATGAGGCAGCGGCCAAGATCTTTGAATTGGTCACCAAGCGCTTCCTTGCTGTTTTTTATCCGCATGCCGAGTTTCTCAACACCCGGCGAATCACCCGCATTTCTCACCCTGAGGTAACGGACGCCTTTTTGACAACAGGTAAAATCCTCGTCAAGCCAGGTTGGCTAGCTGTCTACGGCCGTGAGCCCGGGGTTGCTGCGGGCAAGGACGAGCTCTGCTCAGTTTCCGAGGGAGAATCAGCCCAAGTCGCTGATATTGAGGTCAAGCACGACGAGACCAAACCTCCTGCACGTTTTAATGAAGCCACCCTGCTCTCCGCCATGGAGGGTGCCGGCAAGCTCATTGATGACGAGGAGCTGCGTGAGGCCATGTCAGAGCGCGGTCTGGGCACACCGGCAACACGTGCCGCCACCATTGAGGGCCTGCTGCGCCAGAAATACATCGAGCGGGAGGGGCGTGAGCTGCACGTCACCCGCCGTGGCCTGAGACTCATTGAGATCACCGATGAGCTTGGCATTGATGCCCTGGCCTCCCCATCCATGACCGGGGACTGGGAGAGCAAACTGCGCCAGATGGAGCAGGGCAAGCTCAGTCGTGACGAGTTCATGGGCGGTATTATCCACTTCACCGAGGACATTGTGAACCGGGCCAAGACCTACACCGCTGAGCTCAAAAACAAGGTGTTCCCGGATCTCATTGCCACCTGCCCCAACTGTCAGGCAAGCAAGCTCAAGACCACCGATGCCACCTACGAGTGTTACGACCCCGAATGCGGCTTCAAAATGAACAAGCACATTGCCTCCCGTCTCCTTGGCGAGGAGGAAGCCCGAGAGCTTCTCGAGAAAAAATTTGTCGGCCCTCTGGAGGGGTTCAAGTCCCGCTTCAACCGCCCCTTTGATGCCGCCCTCGAGCTCAAGCAGGAGCAAAGCAAAACCGGCAAACTGGGCAAGTGGAAGGTTGGCTTCGTCTTTGATGACGGGGAAAACGAGCGCGATGAGCTCACCGAAGACCAGGTTATTGCCACCGTCACCACCCCCAAGGGCCAGGAGGTCAAAATCTACGAGGCCGCCAAAGCATGGTACGTGCCTGCCATCACCACCAAGGATAGCCCCGAGGGAGTGCGCATCTCGCGCACCATTCTCCAGTGTGAGATCCCCACTGATCAAGGCATTCAGCTCATCGAAAAAGGTAAGACCAATCTCCTGCCCGGATTTGTCTCGAAGCGCACCAAGCGCGCTTTCTCTGCCTACCTCACCTTTGACCAGGAGAGTGGCAAGGTATCCTTTGAGTTCGAGCCCCGCAAAGCCGGCAAAAAAGCAGCGGCCAAAAAAGCGGGTAAAAAGCGCTAGGCTTATCGGTTTCTGAGCACACCCTCGGGCCCACCGTATCCTGACCCAGAATGCCATTGCCATGGCATGGCACTTGCACTTTAGTGAGGGTGTTATGAGCACTACCCATCCCGCCTTGAAATCCTGGGTCGATAAGATGACCCAGCTCTGCAAACCCGCCGATGTCCGCTGGTGCGATGGTTCCCAGGCCGAATGGGACGAACTTACCCAGCTCCTCTGTGACAGCGGCACTTTCACCCGCCTGAACCCCGACAAACGCCCGAACTCCTTCCTCGCCCGCTCCTCCCCCGGGGACGTGGCCCGCGTCGAGGACCGCACCTTCATTTGCACGCGCCGCGAGGACCAGGTAGGCCCGACCAACAACTGGGCGGACCAGCGCGAGATGCTCGA
>JBNACB010000047.1:0-13214 GCA_049632765.1 Akkermansiaceae bacterium
GGAGGGCTGGGGTCATGGCGGACAGGGCGGGATTCGAACCCGCGGAGACATTTCTGCCTCACACGCTTTCCAAGCGTGCGCATTCGACCACTCTGCCACCTGTCCTGAAGTGTCCCGTGGGATGCGGGCGGACGCTACCCAGCAATGCCGCTGATAGCAACCCTTTTTTCTAGCCTGCTACGACAAGTTCGGGCGATCACTTTACAATAACCGCCGCTATGCCCCGATTGTGATTCTCGCCCAGATGATTGACCCGGAACCATGTTTTTTGCGCCTCATCGTAGTGGAAATAGACTGCGGTCTGCTGATATCCATTTTCACACAGCACGGAAACATGCCTGCCTGGATCAACACGGTAGATTTCTGCAGCTGACCACCGGTGGGCTCCCGGCTGGTTCTTCTTACCGACAGAGGCAGCAATGTTGTCATCATCATTGAGAAAAGTGAGCAAGGCCTTCTCTTGCTCGGTGAGACGAATACCGGATCCGGTAAATTTCACATGCTCTTTTAAGTTCGTGACCGCCTGATTCTGAGCTGCAACTTCCACAGGCCAACCCTCAGGCGCAAAGAACTGACCACAGCTGGACAATACAACGCAGACGAGAGCACCTAGGAGAATTTTCAACATGATGGTAGATATTACGCGAGTGGAGTGATGTTTGACAAGCCCCGGATTACCAGTCCTGACGGCGGCTATTTGCCGGACGGTGAAAGGGTATACTCCCACTCATAAAAAGCACTATCCACGCCAAGGCCACCCACTTCATTGAGGAGTTCACTGCAGCGCTGCTGCCAAAACTCATAATCCGGCTCACGAAAGGAATCCCTCGAACCTGGAAAAACAATATAGGTGACCGTCAAGTCACTCACAGGGCGTGAATAAATACCGGCATTGGAGTTGATTTGCTTGCAGAAGCGCAAGGAGGCTTCGCCTACCTTGAAACTGGGTCCCGCATCCCCGACAATGGTCGGGTAAATCTTTCCATCATGGATCACAATGGCGTAGTCCCCCACCCTCGCAGCATGAGCATCACCCCTCGAGGTCAGCATGTTGATGGGCATGACAATAAAAGGGTCATAGTCAGCAATGAGAAAGCTCCTGGCCTCCATGTCCCTGATCTCGCGCCTGATCTTCTCCATACGTGATCTTAGCCATGCCTTGCGATCCTCCGTTGCTGCACCGGCAGCTATTTCCTCCTCAGCTTTCCGTATTCGGTTTTTCCAGCCTGCTATCAGAGGATTGGGTGTTTTGCCGGTTTTCTTCCAGCCATAGCTCGTCAGTGGCTGGTAGTTGGTCGAGTTGACGATTTTGTCCGGCATCACCGGAAGGCGATCCCCGTCCGACCCGTCTGACACCACATCCATCTCAGCCTGCATTAAGAGCACTCGCTTACCTGTCTCAGGATGCGTGAGGTTGAGAATGGTCTCACAATCGTAAAAGTTATGCCTGGTCATCAGCTCATTGAGCTTGGTCGCATTACTGCGAAGGCGCTTGGTTTTATTCTCGTAGAGCTGATAAAAAAATCCGGAGACCTTGGCAGTGGGCATCATGGCCTCAAGCCCGGGCAACACGGCACCCAGGCCGGGAGTGTTCTTCTCCAACTCGGGAAGTGTGGTGACTGCCGCTGGCAGCTTGACCTTGAGCTCATAATGAGCGCTATAGCTATCCTCTGTGGAACGTTCAAGGGACGCTGCACGGCCTTTTTCGAGGGTGATTTTGGTCTGCAACTGCAAGCCGCGCGACATCATCCGTACGTCACCGCCTGAGGCCACCGTATGATCTTGTGGAGCGCGAATTACGGGCTCACTGGGTTTGGGGACTTTCGCCGGCTTTGGCTGCTCGGATGGGCTTTCTCTCTTTTCCGCGCCCGCGCGTTTGAGCTGGCTGATTTTACGGTAAACTTTCTCCGGAATTGGACTAAAAAGTAACGCAACCATACCCACACAGAGAACGAAAAACGACACCCTGAGCCAGGGAAATGAATGAGCCCTGGCATGCCGGTTTTTGACCCCCTCAATCTCATGCGGATCGTGCTTTTTGTGATTTTCAGGATGGGAAGGCATGCGGGTGATATCGTGACGCGTTCTCTGATGGGATTCAAATCCTTATTTGCGCGAGATCATGCATCCCCCAGGCCAAAGGCAGCGGCGAGCCCATCAGGCGCAAGCCCGGCAAAATCATCCCAGTCGCGCATGCTCACCGGGTAGTTGGCAGCTTTATAAAAGTCCCCCTCCCTGATTCTTTCTACAGCGACCTCCGCCCAGCCCATGGCACTGTCCATCACCAGTCGGTCAAACTTCTGCCAGGGACAGAAAGCAACATCACTCACCGCTCTCGGCAAATTGATGTATCCCACCTGTGGCAGCTCACCCGTATTAAAATGCTCCTGGGTAAAGGCCGCATACATGGGCAGTTGCACTTCAGACCATCTCTGTTGTTTTCCGGCCCCTGTCCACAACTCACCGAGAAGCGGTCGGTTTTCGACTTCCTTCCACAAGCTCAGGTGTGCCTGCTCGGGATTTTTTGCCTTGCCTGATGTCTTGTAATCCCAAACACGCCAGCGTTTGCCATCTTCATGACGATCAATGCGGTCAATGGCCATCCTGACAGGATGTCCGGCGATTTGCCACTCCACACCCGTGTCTCCCCCCACCTGGTACTCTGTGTGGGCAATGCACCAGCCACTGGCCCGATCCACTGCCTGAATGGCTGCAAAAGCCCGCAGGCGCTCACGCGCACTCTCAAGCTGAACGATGATTGGCAATGACAGGTTCTTGCCGTAACGCTTGTCAATGGCCGCATCGAGCTGTGCCATGAAATAGCCCTCAATATCAGCCATGTTGATTGACTCACGAATCGACTCATCAGCACCAAACTGGTCGAGCACATCATGGCAAAGACGCCCAAAATCCAGCGCATCCATTTCCCGTTTAGCAGCATCATAGGTCTTCATCTTCAGCAAGCGCTTGAGATAAAAACGCAACGGGCAGTCGAGGTAGTCCTTGATTGCGGAAGGCGAGATCGAGTTGGGGGGATCCTTGCTATAGATGTTTTCTACCTCGGGGAGCTTCAGCGTCCAATCACGCTCCCATGCCCCACGGTTTACAACTTCGGAGGGAGACTCATCAAACAAATGGCTGACCACAGCAGCCAGCTGCTCGCCAGTCTGCCGCATGAGCAACCGGGACGGCTTGCGTGCCTCACCCGCATCGTTGAATCTGGCAATGACTGCATCCACTCGACCGGTCGCATTTCTGGATTTGAGAGCTGCCTGCAGCATGAAAGCATCTCTGGCAAACCGGGCACGCATGTCACGCATTCCCAGCTGATCTCTCAAGGAATCCGGCAAGAAAACATCCTCGGCACTACCCTCAGGAACGCATTCCTCGTGCATGCCTGCCAAGACAAGATGTTGGGCGGGGTCATAGGAAATTTCGAGCCAGCCCTGTAAATCAAGCACGGTATTGCCACGGTCTGAAGGCATACGTACTGAACTGACACTCTCAGCAAGCATCTCAAATGCTTCATCCGGCGATATGTTTTCGCCATGCTGCAGTAATCGCTCGAGTGCGTCCACCGCCTCGACCAGAGCAGGCTCAGCTGCCTTGGCCACATTCTCATCAGCATGCTCCAACCAGATCGACAACCAGCCTCGCAAGACTTCGGGAATTTTATCAGACTTCAGCTCGCCGATACCCGAGGACAAACCATCCAGAATAATGCCCTGATCACGTGAGGCCAGATAGCGAGCGTCCGCTATCGTCTCCGGCAAATGCTCGAAGTAGAGTTTGTCCAGCTCGTTGCCCGCATCATGACGGCTTGTCTTTGACGGCAAAAAAACCTCAGCACCGGGAAGCTTTACAAGCTCACGTAATGCATCGAAGGGACTGTCCGTGCTCACCACCCCGGCCATGGCTCGTAACAGCCTTACCAGTCCAGACTCAGCGAGCCCCCTGCCTTCAGGGTGATACAAGGGCCAGCCTGCATCACCGAACTCTTTTTGCATGGCCGCCTCGAAGGTAGGATCACACATAATCAGGGCACTTTGCTCTGAAGGAGTCTTTTGCTCACTCAAAATGCGGATACATCTCTGCGCTGCCTCACGCCCTGAATCCACCAAATGCATCCTGTTTTGCCACTCGGGAAACTCGATCGTTGCCTTGCCCCAGGCATCCACAAGCGGAACACCCCAGGCATCAAAGTCATACTGCTGAGTCTCAGGCGCGTGAATGAGAATCTGAACCGGGATCCCCTCTGCCAGCATGGACTGCAGAGCACGGATTGCCAGCGGCGTGGGGTCGGGAACACATGCCAGCACGACACGCTGGACCCCGGGAGGTAAATGGGGTGTCGCCACCCGGTCACGTTTCGCAAGGATGGGATCACGCAGATTCCATTTTCCCAGCTGCTTGAGCATGAGTCCCTCGATTTCGGCCAACTCAGCCCATCGCTCTTTTTCCGGGCTATGGTATCCGGCGTCACGAAAGGTGGCGTTGGCATCTGCCAAGGTCTGACGCAGATCGATGAGTTGCCTCGCCAATGCAAGTGCCACCTGAAAACCGGCTTTTGAGTCACTATTCTGATTGCGGAACAAATGGGGATAATCACTCCAGTTAATGCCCCGGAGAACCTGTATCCAGCTCCAGAGGGTTTCCTGCTTGCTAGCTACGCCATCAACCTCAAATAGCCTGCTGGGGACCACCACATGCGGAGAAAGTGTTCCCCCGTCTTCAGAGAGGGCCAAGCGCAGCCGACGGCCACTATTGGATGTGGGCACCACCACAAGGGTGGACGCCAGGTGCTGGCGGTTTTCTCCGGACAAGAGCCAGCGCTTCACCGATTCGAGCAAGGGCGCATCCCAACCGAGAAAAACCCGGTCTGCGAGTTGCTCCTGCTCAAAATCCAGAAGTTCCTGCATCCATCAGTCCTCCCCTTCGGCTTGCTCCACATTGCTTGCCTCACCGGCATCGGTCGCTTCAGGAGTGGCACCTGCATCTTCATCGGAGGCCTCGGCGCTTTCTTCTGCATCATCTTCCTCGTCATCGGGCATGACCCGGGCAATGTCTTGCAGCTTTTCCCCGTTTTTGAGTGTAACCAGCTTCACGCCCTGAGCCGCACGACCGGTCTCGCGCACATCAGAACAACGGATGCGAATACTTTGCCCATCAGTTGTCATGAGCATCAATTCATCCTCCTCCGTCACAGAGATGGCACCCACGACCTGGCCGGTCTTCTCCGTCACGTTCATGGTCTTCATGCCCTTGCCTCCACGGCCTTTGGACATGTATTCCTCATAGGCTGTGCGCTTGCCGAGCCCGTTCTCACTGGCAACGAGAAGCTTGGCGTCGGGGCTTACGATGGCAAGAGAGACAAGGAAGTCGCCCTCCCTGGGCTTGACCCCGGCCACACCGGCCGATGGACGGCCCATGGCGCGGATGTTGGTCTCACTCGTGCGGACGCAGTAGCCTGCACTGGTAACCAGACAAATGTCGTCCTTGCCGGAAGTGAGTTTGACATCCACCAGGCTGTTGCCCTCGTCGAGCTTGATAGCGATGATACCGTCCTTGCGGAAATTACGGAAATTACTCAGACCTGTCTTTTTGACCTTGCCGCTGCGGGTGGCAAACAACACGTAGCCGTTCTCCTCCCCAAAGGTGATATCCTCACCGTCGTCATTGGTCATGCGCTCAAGACGCAAGGTAGCAGCAATGTTCTCCTCTGGTTGGAGGTTAAGCAAATTCTTGATACTGCGCCCCTTGGCAGCACGTGAACCCTCCGGAATACCATAGACACGCTCCACATAAACACGGCCGGTGTTGGTGAAGAACATCAGGTAGTCATGCGCTTGGGCCGAGAATAGGTGCTCAACGAAATCCTGTTCATCCTCCTCGGTCTGGTTGGCACTGCGCGTTTCCATGCCACGCACACCCTTGCCTCCACGTGCCTGCACGCGGTATTCCGCGGAGGGAGTGCGCTTGATGTAGCCGCGGTTGGACAAGGTCACAATCATGCCGTCATTGGCAATGAGATCCTCGATGGCGATCTCTCCCTCATCGGGAAGAATAGGACAACGGCGCGGAGTCGCATACTTCTCTTTTACCTCCAGCAGCTCATCCTTGATGATGGCAAGGACGCGTGCCTCCTTGTCGAGGATATCGAGATAATCTTTAATTTCCTCCAGTATGTTGTCATACTCCACCTTGACCTTGTCCTGCTCCATGCCAGTGAGCTGGTAGAGGCGCAGCTCCAGGATGGCATTGACCTGGCGATCAGTGAATACATAGGTGTCACCATTCACACTCGGCTGGGATCTGATCAAAATGCCCAGCTTCTGTGCTGTTTTCACCGGGAAAGTGTAGGCTTTCAGTCGCTCTCTTGCCTCATCCCGGTTCTTCGAATCACGAATCATCTTGATGAAGTCATCAAGGTGTCCCAATGCCAGCAGGAACGCCTCCAGATTCTCCGCCCTGTCCTCGGCCTTGCCCAGCAGGAAGCGCGTTCTGCGGATTACTACCTCACGGCGGTGCTCGATAAAGGCATCGAGCGCATCCATGATGGAGAGTTGTTTGGGTCGGCGCTCGTGGATAGCCAGCATGTTCACACCGAAGGAGGTTTCCATTGAGGTGAGCTTGAAGAGCTGGTTCACAACCACTTGTGGTCGGGCATCGCGTTTCAGGGTGATCTCGATGCGGGTCTGTTCATCGGAGAGGTCACGCATCCCGGAAATTTCCGTGATGATTTTCTCGCGAACCAGCTCGGCAATGCGCTGCTGCAACACTGCACGGTTCACCCCATGGGGGACTTCAGTAATGGTGATGACGGAAGCACCGGATGCCTTTTCCTCCACCTCCATCGTGCCACGCATCTTGATACTGCCGCGACCAGTGTGGAAGTAGCTGTCTATGCCCTTGAATCCGCGTATCTCACACTTACCTGCAAAATCAGGCCCCTTGATGTATTCCTTGAGCTCGTCAATGCTCAGCTGCGGGTTATCAATACGGGCACAGGTTCCGTCAATGACCTCGCCCAGATTGTGCGCAGGAATATTGGTAGCCATTCCCACCGCAATGCCTGTTCCTCCATTGACCAGAAGGTTCGGGATGGCGGCAGGGAGCACAACGGGCTCATCACGAGTCTCGTCATAGGTTGGCTGGAGATCCACTGTCTCTTTCTCCAGATCCGTCATCATGGAGGACCCGAGGTGAGTCAGACGTGCCTCGGTGTATCGCATGGCGGCAGCCGCATCACCCTCCACCGAACCAAAGTTACCCTGACCATCGATCAGGGTCTCGCGCATCGTCCATGGCTGGGCCATGTTGACCAGAGTCGTGTAAATGGCACTGTCACCATGCGGGTGGTATTTACCCATGGTGTCACCAACGATACGCGCACTTTTCAGATGTGGCTTGGAGGGACTCAGGGAGAGGTCGTTGTGCATCGCATAGAGGATGCGGCGCTGGGACGGCTTGAGGCCGTCACGTGCATCCGGGAGAGCCCGCGATATGATCACTGACATCGAGTAGTCCAGGAAGGACTTCGACATTTCGTCAGCTACATTGATAGGTTTGATGAGGTCAGAAGACATTGGGAAAGTAAGATCGGTGTTTCCAGCCGGTGATTAGACATCAAGATTTTGGACATTGAGCGCGTTATCCTCGATAAAGCGTTTTCGGGGCTCCACGACATCCCCCATGAGAATGTCGAACATCTTGTCTGCCTCGAGTTGGTTTTCTTCATCCAGGCGAACGCGCAGGAACTGGCGCTTTTCAGGGTCCATCGTCGTCGAGTAAAGCTCCTTGGCATTCATCTCTCCAAGCCCCTTGAAGCGCTGGATCCTCATGCCCCTGCGCCCAATTTCGAGTACCCGGTCGAGGATTTCAAAAAGGTTGAATACCGGCAAGGCCTGGGCATCGGTCCCCTCCCCCTCGATAAGCTCATAGAGCGGGGTATCCTCGGAGAAAAAGGGATCCGTTTGCAAGCCAAGCTCATTGAGGCGGGCCAGTACTTTGGTAATAGCCACTGACTCATGCAACTCACGCATCACAGCACGGCGCTGGATATCGCCAAATTTCTCCCTGTAAGCAGCTTCCTCTTCCTCGGTGAGCTCTTCATCAAAGAGGCGCAAGTCGCGGTTCTCTTTGGCGAATGCAAGCAACTCCTTCTCTGTGGTGAAATACTGGATTTCCTCCTCATTGCCGGAACGGATGCGCACCATGTATTCTGGCAGATGACCATCCTGACCATGGGCAAGCAAGTCCTTGAAGTTACCTCCATGCCCTTCCAGAGTTGAGGTAAAGCGGGTCAGCTGGGCAAGTGTGTCAAGCACGCTGGTTAGCAGGTCACTGTCCACGCTGTCATCACCTCCGTGTTTGCGCAGCGTGACGTCCTCAGAACCAAGGCGGATGAGGATCTCGTTGAGCTCCTGATCATCCGCGATGTATTCCTCGCGTTTTTTGCGAGTCACCTTGTAGAGCGGAGGCTGGGCGATGTAGAGATAGCCTGCTTTAACGAGCTCTGGCATGTGACGGCAGAAAAATGTCAATAGAAGGGTGCGAATGTGGGCACCGTCGATGTCGGCATCGGTCATGATCACCACCTTGTGATAGCGCACCTTCTCGATATCGAAGGCACCCTCCTGGTCCCCCTCTCCAATGCCTGCACCAATGGCAGTGATCATTGCCTGGATTTCCTTGTTCTGTAGAGCTTTGTGCAGGCGTGCCTTTTCCACATTGATCACCTTACCGCGCAGCGGCAGGATGGCCTGGTTGATGCGGTTGCGCCCGGACTTGGCTGATCCCCCGGCCGAGTCACCCTCCACAATGTAGAGCTCTGACTTGGCAGGATCCCTCTCGGAGCAATCCGCAAGCTTGCCGGGAAGGCCACCACCTGAGAGCACGGACTTGCGCACTGTTTCGCGCGCCTTTCTGGCTGCCTCGCGGGCACGGGCGGCATTCACTGCCTTGTCAATGATGGTCTTGGCAAGATTGGGATTCTCTTCGAAATATGCCTGCAGCCCCTCGTAGACAATCGAGCTGACAACCCCCTCGATCTCGGTGTTGACGAGCTTGTCCTTGGTCTGGGAACTAAACCGCGGGTTGGGCATTTTGACACTGATCACACACACTATGCCCTCGCGCACATCATCACCGGACAATGAAGGATCCTTGTCCTTGAGGATTTTGTTCGCCTTGGCGTACTGGTTGATGGAACGCGTCAGGGCAGTGCGGAATCCCGTCAGGTGCGTGCCCCCGTCGGCGTTGGGGATGGAGTTGGCAAAACACAGAATATTGTCCTGATAGCTGTCATTGTACTGGAACACAATATCGGCAAACACATCATCCTCAGTGACCTTGCCATCGTAATCTATCTCCACACTGCGCTTACCCTTGAGCACAACCGGCTCATCGTGAACCAGGGTCTTGTTCTCACCCAGCTGAGCGACAAACTCCTCAATGCCCTTGGCATAATAAAAACGTGATTGCTGGGCACTCTCCGGGCGTTCGTCCTCAAGCTCGATGATGAGGCCCGGGTTGAGGAAGGCAAGTTCCCGCAGGCGCGTTGCGAGGCGGGCAAATTCAAACTCAATAGTATCCGTAAAGATCGTGGCATCAGGGAAGAAAGTCACCTTGGTACCGGTATGCCCGGCATCCACCTCACCAACCACCTCAAGGGGCTTGACGGTCTTGCCGCGCTCAAAGGTGATCGCGTGAACCTTGCCATCACGGCTGACCTCAGCCTTGAACCAGTCTGAAAGGGCGTTCACACACTTTGCCCCCACACCATGCAGACCTCCCGAGTATTTGTAAGCACCCTGGCCAAACTTACCTCCAGCGTGCAGGCTGGTGAGCACGAGCTCCACAGCCGGGATACCAAACTTCGGGTGCACCTCGACAGGGATGCCACGGCCATCGTCAGAGATTGATACCGAGCCATCCACATGCAGGCCGATTTTAATCGTGGAACAATAACCGGCAAGATGCTCATCAATCGAGTTATCCAGCACCTCGAACACACAATGGTGCAAACCCCTTACATCCGGGTCCCCGATATACATACCCGGACGCTTCCGAACCGCCTCCAGCCCCTCTAGTTTATCGATCTGTGAAGCACCGTATGCCTGGGCGTCTGAAACGTTGGTATCTGCGTTCTCTGCAGCGTTTTCAGGGGTGTTATCGGGGGTGTTATCGGGGGCGTTTTCTGGCTCTTCGGAATTGTCGGACATGGGCAAGGGAAATGTCCAAAATTTCGTCGCCAGAGACAAGTATCTTTCGCCTCTTTGAGCAGTTTTTTTTGCCCAAATCAGGCTGAGGCCGGATCACCCAGCTCGGCGCCCATAGAGCTCAAAAAAAATACCCCCGCTAATCAGCCCTGCATGGTCATGTAATAATAAACCCCGAGTGCAATGCACACGACCAAAATGCTGATGAGCAACATGATCAAAAGTGTTTTCACATCCTTTGACTGCGTCTCGGGCTCCGAGACAGAGCTCTTGGGGGCAGCTTGCTGAGAGGCGGGCGAGCCAGCCGCGGCAACCGGACCCCTCGAGCCACTTGAGCCATTCGAGGGTGCTGGGCTTGACGCTGCAGCGGTGGCCTGTGTGCCACGCCCCCTTCTACGCTCTCTGTGATCGGCAGCGGGCGCCGGTGGGCTGTTCTCAAACTGCTTGCCTGAGGCTCCCCTCGGCTGGATAGCTACCGCTGGAGCGGCTTTTGCAACGAGGCTGGTGGCAGCTGCAATCGGAGGGGCGATGATCGTGTCCCCACAAGACGGACACGGCCCCTCGGTTCCAGCCAGAGACGGATCCACCACCAAACGTGTCCCACAGCCGGGACAACCAAAACGCAGCATATGCTTTTCCGATGAGTCAGACATGTCTTAGCAAGTAATGCCGGAGATTCTACGGACCTCACCCTTATATTCCAAGCAGATTCCTCTGCCATTCCAACAGCAACTCCTCAGCACCCTCATGCTTGCCCGCAAGGGCCTCGAGGTTGGCACGTGGAGCAATGAGGGAACCTTCAATATCCAGCTCCTCAGCCACCTTGTCACGCCTGGCAATGAGTTCCTCCAGGCGCTGCTCAAACTGGGGCTCCTTGCGGCGGCGCTTACCCCGCACACGCTGGGGCATGTCCTCCTCTTTTACCGCCTCCGCACGGGCGATCGCCTTATGAAAATTCCTCACCCGCCCGGTACGGTAGTGGCGGGGCAACTGGGGCTTCTTACCGGCAAGAAGATCGGCAACCCAGGTCATGAGCTGCTTGTTTCCCGCCACCATGAAGGGTGGCCGGTCCCATGATGCAGCCTCGGCATCCCTCCAGAGCCAGAGAGCACGTAGATAGTTGAGACCCTCGGGGGAAAGCTTGCCACTGCCCTTGATGCGCCACCTGTCCTCTCGCTCCTGTTTTTTTTCTTCCGCCTTGAGCTGTGCAGCCTCACAACTCTCCGTGAACCAGTCATATCTTCCAGCCTCCTTGAGCTTGGCAACAATGACCTCTGCCATGGGAAGCAGGTAAATCACATCATTGAGCGCGTAATCCTCCATGACCGGCGTCAGCGGACGCTTCGCCCAGTCCGCCTTCTGGGAGGTTTTCTGTAGCTGCACATCCATGTAGTGATCCACCAGATCACCGTAACCAAACTTCCTCACGCCAAGCAGGCGGGCACCAATCTGGGTGTCGAAAACCGTGGTCGGGATGACCCCGAGATGGGTCTTGAGCATGTGCATGTCGTAATCCGCACCATGCATCCAGCAGGTCGCCTTCTTCAAATAATTGCTCAGGGGGCTCAAATCCTCAATCGCCAGAGGGTCAATCAAGACATGCTGGTCACCGTCACTGAACTGCACCAGGCACAGGCTCTCGCTGTAGCGGTGCAAGCTGTCCGCCTCCGTGTCCACAGCACAGAGGTGGGAACCATTGCCCTGCTCGCATGAGCTGAGGAATGATGCCAGCTGTTTCTTGGTGTCGATCATGAGGTGCTATCCAAAAACGAACAGGCCTGCGAAGCAAGCCTACTTTCAATAGGCACTTCAGTAGCCCCATTTGGAAACGAATGCCACCTCTAATCGACATGCCACTCAAATTGGCATTCGGGAACAACCCAGTAAGCAGCCGCGCCAGCAGCCTCAGTGCAATAAAAGCAAAACGGCAAATCCCCCACTGAGGAGGACTTGCCGTTGCGAGAGTTACCACTACGGCCTTAGTCGGACCATCTTCTGCCCTGGGTGATCCTGTGATCAAATCCAGCGATTTGAATCACCGCACTGCGCTCATAGAAGGTGCGGTTCTCAGCCACGGTGATTTGAATCACGGCAGAACCTGAGCCCTCTGCAACATCGACGGTGATCCAGTCATACTCGGCAGGGATGTTCACGGACCAATTGTTCACGACACTATTGGGTGAAATCTCGATATTCACCGAATACGTGCCACCGAAAGACTTGCCAAAACTATCTGTCGGGAAGTCCTTCGACAGTGGTGTGACAGAGGCACTCGGGGCAACACCGTCTGTGAGCGGATCATTCGGGATGATGCCGTGCTCCACAGTCAGTCCGTAACGCCCATTGGCCGCGTGACCGAAGAACAAATCAGACTCGTCTGAATCCACATTTTGGAAAACAACACCACGAACTGTGCAGCGCTGACCGATGATCTCATCAATGTAGCTCCCCGTATAGAATCCAGATCCTTTGCGATACCTGGCCCCCTTGTAGTAGGTGAAGTTCAATGGTGCGATCATGTCTCCATCCGTCTCCCATGTGAACACATAGGAATTGAATTCATCATTATTAGCCAAGCGACCATCGAACACACCTCGTGCATTGTTCGCAAATGGGGAGAACCCATCCGCTTGGAGGTCTGTATAGCGCCCACCTGTGCGATACATCGCACCCATCATAGAAATGTTTTCATCAAAGCCTGCAGGGTAGTATTTGACGTTGTTCACCGGTTTCAGATAACGAAGGCGGCCTTCGACATACTGATCTATGACATTGGGAACTTCATAGCGTATTGTGCCTGCGATCCACTCGCTGCCGTTGTTCTTGAGGTTCGCCTGGGCGTAGAAAGGCAGGGTTCCAGCGTTGCCCTCCGCATTTCTGTTCTGAAGGCGAGCCGAGTAAGTGTATCTGTAACCGGCATTGGACCAGCCGAGGATCTTGGATGCACCCACCTCATTCACCTTACCGTAGCCAATGCCGTAGCCAGCAGGGACA
>JBNACB010000048.1:0-13208 GCA_049632765.1 Akkermansiaceae bacterium
TACATCCAATAGGCCAGTCCACAGAGGAGTGGAACTCCGGCGAGAATAGCGAGGCCAACGATTTGAAATTTACCCATGGGAGAATATTCCCACACACACAGGTGCAACGACAAGGTCTATTTCCCTCAATGCTGGCTACAGAAAGCTCACCTTGCCACTGGCGACATCATACATGGCACCGACGACTTTGATCTCATTGGCTTGCAGCATTTCGTTAAGCACGGAGCTCTCGGCTTTGATTTTTGCCAGGGTCAGCTCGACATTTTTCGCTGCCACAGCATCGACAAAGGCTGCATTCGCGGAACTGCGGTCCGTCCCCTCGGGAGTATCAACGGCATCCACAGCAGGCGTGATTTTCTCCAACATCTGGGTAAGATTGCCGAGCTCTGCCTTGTCACAGGCACCCTTCACCGCCCCGCAGGAAGTATGGCCCATGACCACAATGGCTTTCGCCCCGGCGACCTTGCAGGCGAACTCCAGGCTGCCGAGAATGTCCTCGTTGACGAAGTTTCCGGCAATCCTGGCATTAAAAATATCACCAATGCCCTGATCAAAAACAATCTCCGTGGGGATGCGTGAATCAATGCAACTCACCACCGCGGCAAAGGGATATTGCCCACCCGCCGTATCAGCCACCTGTGACTGGTAATCACGATGCGTTGATGCCTTGCTGGTGAATCTTGCATTCCCTTCCTTAAGCATCTCAATGGCTTGGGAAGGAGTAGTGGCTGCCTGGCTTTGCGCGTTCTGTGTCGTCGTCATAATATGGAGCTATGATAATAAAATGAAGGTAAATGAAGTTGGAGCGTAAGAGGCCTTCTGCTGAAATTTTCACAACACAAGGTCTTGCTTGATGATTCTCTTAACAAATCCACATGCTAATCCAAGCGCACAATCACACGCAAGACTGCTCCAGCTTTCTTCGTAATTAAATGTCATGAAGCCCGCCCCATTTGTTGTCCTGATAAGTTGTCTTCTCCTGCACACCAATCTGGTGGCACCCGCAGGCCAATCCACCCGTCCGCCGAATATCATCCTGATCATGGCTGATGACCTCGGTTACGCCGAGCTCGGTTCATACGGCCAGCGGAAAATCCAGACCCCGTGTATTGACCGGCTCGCGAGAGGAGGCATGCGTTTCACTCAGTTCTACTCTGGCTCCGCGGTATGCGCTCCCGCCCGCTGCAATCTGCTCACGGGACGTCACGGCGGCAACGCCTACATCCGCGACAACGGGGAAATCAAGAACGCTAATCCGGACCGATTCGGTGGCCAGACACCCCTGCCCGCTTCCATGCCCAACATCGCCAAAACCCTCAAGGCAGCCGGTTACGCCACCGGATGCTTCGGCAAGTGGGGACTCGGTGCACAAGGCACTACCGGAGATCCCCTCAATCAGGGCTTTGATGAGTTCTACGGCTACAACTGCCAACGCAACGCTCACAATCTCTACCCAAAATACCTCGAAGATAACGATGGCATTCACGAGCTCAGCGGCAATAAGCGTGGCCGCACGGGCGAACAATACGCCCCGCAACTCATCGCGGATCGCGTGATGAAGTTTGTCAGAGAACACCGGGACAAGCCCTTCTTCCTCTACTACCCGACGGTCATACCCCACCTCCCCTTGCAAGTACCTGAAAAAGATCTCCAGCAATACCTGGGCAAGTGGCCGGAGACCCCCTACCGCGGGCGGAACTATCAACCTCACGACACGCCGAGGGCCTGCTACGCGGCAATGATCTCGTTTATGGACCGCCAGATGGGCCGTCTTCACGAACTCTTAAAAGAGCTGGGGCTGGATGATAATACGGTGATTCTGTTCACTTCAGACAACGGCACCAGCTTTCTCAAGCAGCAAGTTGACTACACGTTTTTTAATAGTGTGGACAAGCTGCGCGGGCTAAAAGGTGAGCTCTACGAAGGAGGCATACGAGTGCCCATGATTGTACATTGGCCGGGCATGGTCGCCCCGAATACCAGCTCGGATCATCTTGGCGCTCACTACGATATCCCCGCCACGCTGGCCGCTATCGCCGGCACGCGCTTTGATGACAAATCGGACGGCATCAGCCTGCTGCCACTATTACGCGGCAACACTGCCGAACAGCAAACACACGAATTCCTGTTCTGGGATTTTGCCGGGAAAGGTGGACAAAACGCCGTGCGCATGGGCAAGTGGAAAGGACTGAAGCGAGGGCTGAAAAAAAATCCCCATGCTCCGTTACAGCTCTACAATCTGGACAAGGATATCTCTGAAAAACACAACCTTGCGGAGGATCATCCCGAACTGGTCGCCAAACTTGAAGCCATCATCCGGCGTGAGCGCCGTGTGCCGGAGCTGGAACGCTTCCGCTTTGGTCATTACCAGACACAACGATAGAGAAGCAGCAGATCTGGCACTTATATTGCCATGAACATTGCAGCGCAATGCCAGGTGTCGCAAAAGTGCAACTTCCTGTCGTAATTCTCTGGTATACGACTCGCGATGGGGCCGTAATATATTTATCAATTATTGCCTCATGATTCACCTTCTCAAGAAATCCGCGACCTCGTGCCTCATCACCCTGGTGATGGGCACCACTTTAGTGCGGGCCGCTGACCCTCCAGCCATCCCGCTGGGCGATTATGGCATGACGATCCAAGGAGAGGGGCTTCGTTTCGCTTTTCAGGACAACGAGGGCAATCCCCTTGCCCCCGCGCACCACGGTGCGGGCGCATCACTCAATGGATCCGCTCTGAGTGTGACCAAACAAATCGACCAGCATGCCTTTGAGCTCGTCTCAAAAAAAGGAGAGCGGGCCAAGCTGAGCATCAAGCACGACGAGGGCTGCACGGCGATCACCATCACACCTGAGCAAAACGCTCCCCGCAACAAGCCTCATCAAATCGCCCTGCAGCTCGGCGGCATGCCCGTCGCTTACGGGCTGGGTGACAGCGGCGGCTGGAACCAAACACTCAACCTCGTCAATGCAGAGGAAACCACCTACAAGATCAAGCACGATGGCGGCAAGCACCGCTGGGTGAGCTCCTTTATCATCTTCCCACAAAACAACTTCGCCAGTGTCTCCTTCGATGGGCTGGCACGCTCAGTCACTCTGAGCGAAAGCCGTTTCAAAACCACAGTCGCCACTAACAGCTCAGCCACATTCTACTGCTTCACGGGCAGCATGAAGGACATCTACGCCAGCTACCAAAAGCTGCTGCGCGAGAAAGGCTACCCGGTCATCAAACCCAAGTCCCGCTTGTTTGAGCTCGGCTGGGAGTCATGGGCAGCCCTCGGCTGGCAGACGAACTCCAAGACCATGCTGGACTCCATCACCCGCTTCCAGGAGAACGGCTACCCGATTCGCTGGGCCGTCAGTGGCTCCGGGTTTTGGGAGGATGGTGGCACGACCACCAGTTTCGGCAAATGGGGCAAGAAGTTCCCGGAGGCGATGGCCTTCAAAAGAAAACTCCACAAGCGCGATGTGAAGTGGATGATCGGCCTGCGCACCAACTTCGTGCCCCCCGGAGGCCCTTACAAGCCGGTTACCAAAGAGCGTGATCAAAACATGGTCGTCGACACCTTCAGTGGCAATCCTCTCTCCAAGGAGGCACTCGACCGCAATTTCTTTCTCAAAAACCCCGACGGCACGCTTTGGAAAAGACACTCCGGCTGCTTCCCCATCGTTCCTTGTTACCTGATTGATGGCAACAATGCCAAAGCAGCGGACTGGTTCGCAGAGCTCTACAAGCAATGGCAAGTGGATGGTATTAAGGAGGACACCATGATGTACCTCGGCCAAGGCCACCTCGATGTCTTTAACCAGCCCATCGCCCGCATCGCAGACGATGGCGGTCTGGTCATGGCACGCTGTGGCAGCTTCACCTCTCCTGGCACCCTGACGCGCATCAATGACACCCATGTCAATCAACTCACCCAGCGCATCCCTATCAACTACCTTCAGAATGCCGCCTGTGGAGCTCCCAATGCGTACTCCGATACTGTTGGCTTTAAGAAGATGAAGAGCTACTCTGAGCTCGTCGTTCGCCACGCCTGGCTGCTCTCACTCACCGCCGGGCTCGCGGTTGGCGAGTCCTCGACCCACTGGACGGAGAAGCAACAAGCCATCTTCAAAAAGCCCTTTGACTTCCACTACCACATCGTCCCCACCCTTTACGATGCCGCCATGAAGTCCTACCTCACTGGCTACCCCGCCACCATGGTTCCCCTCGGTATTGCCTACCCGGATGATCCCCAAGCTACCGAGCCACCCAACTTCCAATGGATGATTGGCGACTCCCTGCTCTGCGCCCCATTACTCAAAAACCACAGCTCAGGCAAAATGGAGCTCTACCTGCCGGAGGGCACCTGGTTCGACTACGACACCGGAGAAAAACACACCGGCCCCAAGCTGCTCAAGGACTTCCCCATGCCGGTGACCAGGACGCCCTGCTTCGTTGGCGGCAAAGGTATTCTCGTGACCCGCTCGTCTGATGACGCCCCTCTGAGCGCACACATCTACCCCACTACTCAAGCACGCACGAGCCACAGCATCCACCACCTGAACGGTACCTCCACCACTGAGATCCACTGGGCGGAGAACAGCGGCAACACGCAGGTCACAAACACCACCACAGGGCAAGCTGTTGCCATCCGCATGGATGAAAATACCGGAGCACTGTCCTTCGAGATCCAGCCAGACCACCATTACCTGGTGAAATAAGCTCTCATTAAAACGCCATGCCCACCACTGACTGGATCGTTCTCATCTTCTACCTGCTAGGCACGGCCTTCCTGGGTGTGTTCCTTGGCAAGCTGGTCAAGAACGCCTCGGACATGTTCAGTGCCGGCGGCACCTCGCCATGGTGGACCAGTGGCCTGAGTGCCTTCATGACGATGTTCTCCGCGAACACCTTCGTGGTCTGGGGCAGCATTGCCTTCGATGTCGGCATGGTGGCAGTGATGATCAACCTGATGTATGGCGTGGCCGCCCTGCTCGCTGGCTACTTTGTCGCCGCGCGCTGGAAGGCCATGGGCGTAGCCACCCCCGCGGAATACATCAAGGTGCGCTTCGGCACCGGTGCCCTTCACTTCTACACCTGGTCAATGATGGTGCTGAGGGTCATCGGTACGGCTGCTGCCCTCTACGCCCTTGCCAAAATCCTGGTTGCGCTGATGCCACTGGATGAGAGCAACCCGCTGCGTGACCCCGAGACCGGCAATCTCTCGCTGCGATACGCCATCCTGATCTTTGGCTCCATCGTCGTGCTCTACACCATGATCGGTGGTCTCTGGGCCGTGCTCATGACCGATGTGCTGCAGTTCATCATTCTGAACCTAGCGGTATTATTCGTCGTGCCCCTTGCCTTGCACCAGGTCGGTGGTGTGGGTGGCTTTATCGAGCAAGCTCCAGAGGGATTCTTCGATCTGGTCAAGGAGGAGAAATATACCGTCTTCTTCCTTGCCGGCTGGGCGGCCATCCACTTCTTCATGATCGGAGCGGAGTGGGCCTTTGTGCAGCGCTACCTCTGTGTCCCCACCAAGAAAGACGCCCGCAAGAGCACCTACCTCTTCGGCGCCCTCTACCTCTTCAGCCCGCTGTTATGGCTGCTGCCCCCCATGATCTACCGCATCACGAATCCCGATACGGATGCCGAGCAGGCCTACATCCTCGCCTGTAAATCCGTGCTGCCCGTCGGCATGGTTGGCCTCATGCTCGCCGCCATGTTCTCGGCCACTGCCAGCATGGTGAGCTCCCAGCTCAATGTATTCTCAGGAGTACTCACCAACGACATCTACCGCCCGCTGGCCAAAGCCACCAGCCCACAGTCCCTGCTCAGGGCCGGCCGCTTCTTCACCATTTTACTTGGTGCTTTGCTGGTCATCATCGCCTTGGAAATCGAGAAATGGGGCCAGGTCAAGGACCTCATCATCAGCATTACCGAGCTCATGGTCGTGCCCCTGCTCGCCCCTGCCCTGTGGGGAATCTTCAGCCGCAAAATCGGTGGACGCGCCGTCTGGATCACGGGCCTCAGTGGCTTTGGTCTCGGCTTGCTGGTGCGCTTCGGCTTTGGTGAGGATGGATTCCTCAGCCATCTGGAGGCCCTCAACACTTGGGTCATCGCCAACGGTAATTTTCTCAAAACCCTACTCGGAGTAATTTACCCGGTAGCCGTGCTCAGCCTGCTTGAGCTCACCAGCAAAGGGGAAAACCCCGGCTACCAAAACCTGTGCGCGCTCCAGGAAAAAGTAAGCGAAGAAGCCGAAGCTCACCCCACACAATCCAACCCGATTGCTGCCAAGGTCGTGGCCGTCTGCCTCGCCATCTGTGGCGCCATGATGTTTGCCCTGATTCTCGCCAACGAGAGCTCGCATGGCATTCTCGCTGCCTTCGGTACCATTCTCTGCCTCATCTCCGGCACCATTTTCTATCTTACCCGCAGCAAGTCATCGCACTCCTGATAACTGACGATAAAAAAACCCTCTCTGCAACGTAGTCTCCAGATGTCCAAGATCCATACCACCATACTCCTGTTCCTCTTTGCTATCTCATCAGCCTTTGCCCATGAGCAGCACAAAGACCTGCACCACTGGGAAATCCCCAGCAAAGATCCGGACCGCATCATCCTCACTTTCCTCGGTGATCCTGCCACGAGCCGGGCCGTGACCTGGCGCACCGACAATACCGTTACTCAGGCCGTCGCCCAAATCGCCGTGGCGGGAGTCAACTCGGCGTTTGCCGGGAAAGCTCTCACCGTGGATGCGAAGATAGAGCCCTTTGATCTTGGCGCCCATCATAGGAATACCCCGCTATCCGTGCACTACCACAGTGTCAACTTTGAGAACCTCCAGCCTGACACCCTCTACGCCTATCGTGTTGGCTCGGGTAAAAATGATTTTTCCGAGTGGCTGCACTTCCGCACCGCCAAGAAGGGCTATGCTCCCACCCAGTTCGTCTACTTTGGAGATGCCCAGAACACCATCCTCTCGCACTGGTCACGCCTGATTCGCATGGCCTACCAGACCGCTCCAAACGCGGCCTTTGCCATCCACGCCGGCGACCTCGTAGATCAGGCCCACCGTGATCAGGAATGGGCAGAGTGGTTCAAGGCAGGAGGTTTCATTCACCGCCAATGGACATCGGTTCCCGCCGCAGGCAATCACGAATTCATGCCTCTGGCAAAAAACCAGCCTCAAAAACTCTCCATCCAGTGGCGCCCCCAGTTCTCCCTTCCTATTGAAAAAGACTTACCCGAGGAACTTCACGAGTCCACCTATACCGTCGATTACCAAGACATCCGCATCATCGTTCTCAACTCCAATTATAACTTCGCTGAGCAAAGCGCCTACCTCGAGCGCCAGCTGAAAAACTGCACAGCCAAGTGGAAGATCCTCGCATGTCATCACTCCATTTTCTCCCCAGCAGCGAAGCGTGATTTTAAATATGGGCGTGAGCAGTGGAAACCCTTGCTCGATCAATACGGTGTTGACCTTGTGCTCAACGGGCACGACCACAGTTACGCCCGCGGGCACGTCCGCCGCATTGATGCCGATTCAGGAGAAGAGGGCGATCTCGGGGCGATTTATGTCACCTCTGTCAGTGGGCCCAAGCAATACGCTGCCGACCCCAAGGACATGGAGCGTTACGACAAAGATGGCTATCAGCCCGACAAGCACACCAATCTGGTCCAGTTCTTCCAAGTCATCACAGTGGAAGATAACACACTCAACTTCATCGCCTACGATGTTCTCGGGCAAGAGCGTGATCAGTTCACCATCACCAAGGACTTCAAGACCAACAAAAAGACGTGGCTGCGCCAAAAGTGACCCGTCTTTTACCTTACTAACCACCCATGATCATCGAAGCTGCCAGCTCAGAGCAACGCACTGTCAAAACCGAAAAACTCCAGGCCGACTTCGTCGTCATCGGAGGGGGTCTCGCTGGCACCTGTGCGGCCATTGCAGCTGCCCGCCAGGGTCTCAGCACCGTCCTCGTTCAGGACCGGCCCGTACTAGGTGGAAATGCCTCCAGTGAAGTGCGTCTGTGGGTATTGGGTGCCACCTCCCACATGGGTAACAACAACCGCTGGGCACGTGAGGGTGGTATCATGAATGAGATCATGGAGGAAAACCTCTACCGCAACCGCCACGGCAACGCGCTCATCTTCGACACCATTCTTTTGGAAAAATGCAAGGCGGAGCAAAACCTCACCCTGCTACTCAACACCGCTGTCTTTGATCTGGAAAAATCAGATCCCGAGACCATCTCCGCCGTGCATGCCTTCAACGCGCAGAACTCCACTCGCTACCACCTCAGCGCTCCGCGCTTCTGCGATGCCTCGGGGGATGGCATCGTCGGCTTCATGTCCGGCGCTGCCTTCCGCATGGGGGCTGAGTCCAGGGAGGAATTCGGCGAAGGCTTCGCACCAGACAGCTCCTATGGGGAACTACTCGGTCACTCGCTCTACTTCTACACCAAGGACGTTGGTACCCCGGTAAGCTTCACCGCACCCGAATGGGCACTCAAAGACATCACCCAGATCCCCCGCTACCGCCAGTTCAACACCAACATGCAGGGCTGCAACTTCTGGTGGATCGAGTACGGCGGCCGGCTCGACACCATCCATGAGACCGAGGAAATCAAATGGGAGCTCTGGAAGGTGGTATATGGAGTCTGGGATCACATCAAGAACTCCGGCGAGTTTCCCGAGGCGGAAACCATGACTCTGGAGTGGGTCGGTCACATCCCCGGCAAGCGGGAGAGTCGCCGCTTTGAGGGTGACTACATGATCCGGCAGCAAGACGTCATCGATCAGGCTCACTTTGAAGACGCCGTCGCCCACGGCGGCTGGGCTATTGATCTCCACCCGGCCGATGGCGTCTACTCCGAGAAACCCGGCTGCACCCAGTGGCACTCCAAGGGTGTCTACGGCATTCCCTACCGCTGTTACTACAGCCACAACATCAGCAACCTCTTCTTGGCCGGGCGCATCATCAGTGCCACCCACGTTGCCTTTGGCTCCACCCGGGTGATGGCCACCTGTGGTGCTGGGGGTCAGGCCGTTGGAACCGCTGCCGCCTTGTGTCAGAAACACGGCTGCAGTCCGCGCGATCTCAGTGAGGGAGAAAAACTCAGCGAACTACAAGCCGCTCTTCAGTGCCAAGGGCAGTTCCTCCCCGGCATCACCGATCAGGACTCCGAGGATCTGGCCCGATCCGCTGAGATCACCACCAGCTCCGAGCTTTCACTGGACCATCTGACATCATGTGATGAATGGCGCCCCTTGGACGTTTCCGCAGCCATGCTGTTGCCACTCCAGCAAGGCGCATGCCCTCAGTTCAGCGTGGAGCTAATGTGCGAGGAAGCAAGCACTCTGGAAGTCGTGCTTCTCCGCTCTGAAAAGGACGGCAACTTCACTCCGGAAGAAACCATCATCACGACCTCTTACGATCTCCCGGCGGGACAAAGCGAGCTCGACATCACCCTCGATGCGGAACTTGACCGCGCCGGTTATTACTTCCTCACTTTCGTAGAAAACCCCTCTGTCTCACTGCGCCTGAGTGACGACCGTGTTACCGGGGTACTTGCAACCTTTGCCAGCTTTAACAAGGCGGTGGCCACCACCAACAAACAATCCCCACCCGATGACATCGGGGTGGATTCCTTTGAGTTCTGGCTGCCCGAGCGCCGGCCTGCCGGCAAAAACATCGCCCTCAGCATTGATCCCCCGCTGGCATGCTTCGATGCAGAAAACCTCACCCGTGGACCCTCCCGCCCCACCACCCAAGCCAATGCCTGGGTCGCCAGCCCGGAGGACAAAGAGGCCAGTGTGACCCTGAGTTGGCAAGAGGCCGTCACCATCTCCCACATCACCCTCGAGCTCGATCCGGACTGGGACCACCCGATGGAATCTGTGCTCATGACCCACCCGGAGGAAGTCTCACCCTTCATGGTCAAGGATATCGATCTTCTGGATGCCTCAGGTGCAGTGCTTGCTGAAATCCGCGGCAACCACAAGGCTCACCTCAGTATTGACCTTGCCAAGCCGGTCACCACCAGCTCGCTGACCCTGAACATCGTCAACACCCACGGCTGCCCTGCTGCCCTGTTCCGCATCAGGGTGCACTAAACAGTGCACTACGCGGCGGCGGGCGATTTACCGGGCTCTGGACCAACTACGATACTTGAGCGGTGTCTTGCCGGTTTCCTTCTTAAAGGCCCGGATCATGTACTCATGAGACGCGTAACCAACGTAAGAGGCAAGGTTGGTGATACTCATGTCCGTCTCCCGCAGCAACCTTCTCACCAGCTGGGTGCGGGCAGTGTGGATTTCGTGCGCCGGTCCGTGTCCCAGCTGCTCTTTGAAGCGCCGCTCCAAGGCACGCCGTGACATGCCAACCAGGTTGGCTAGATCCCCTACCTGCAGGGAGGCGTCATGAATGTTTTCCCGGATGTAGCGCACTACCTTACTGAGCTCCGGATCCTCAATTGCGAGCGTGTCGGTTGATTGCCGGGTATGGATTTCGTCTGCCGCAAGAAGAACATCTTCAGCAGGTGCGGGCTCTCCCTCCATCATGCCATGCAGGATGCGTGCTGCCTCGTAGCCTGCCTGCTGCGCGGGAGTGACAATGGCAGAAAGGGGTGGCGTGCAAATGTCGCAGAGCAACTCATCATCATCTCCCCCCAGGACTGCCACTTCCTCAGGCACGGCAATGCCGGCTTCAAGACAAGCGTTGAGCACATTACGGCCACGCTCTGATCCCCAGGTAAAAATACCCACTGGCTTGGGTAGCGCCTTCAGCCACTGGGTCAAAGCTTCGCGATTCTCACGCCACGAACTTTTCCCGCGCTTGCTTCCGGAGGCAAAAACCGCACAGGACAAATGACGTTCATCCGCCGCTGTTTCAAAGGCCTGACAATGACGCGTCACGTAGGCCAGATTCTCCGGCCCACAGTAGGCCAGATGACAAAACCCGCGGCTGGCAAAGTGCTCTGCCGCCAGCTCTGCCGCGGCGCGATAATTGAAATTCACCCGGGGAAAATCCACTCCCTGAAGCTCAATGCCGGAGACATTGACCACGGGCTTGCCAAAAGCCACGAGCTCCTCGTTGAGCTTCTTGTTGCTGACGCGGGCAATCACCCCGTCGCCCTGCCAGCCCTCTGGCAAGGACGCCTGCTCGCCTATCCCACGCGGCTCCACGCTGATCTGCCAGCCCTGCTGCTTAAGGGCGTAATTCCCAATACCGCGGACCATGCGCCTACCCCACCCTGTGGAGGTGTCCACCAATACCGCAATTCTTTTTGCCTCTTTCAATGCGTCGCAATAGTGCAGTTTTTTGAACTCAAGTCGATGAGATATAAATACGCCCTTTAAACCAGAAGATCAAACCGCCGCTCATTGAGACAAAAAAACCCCCGATGGTATCGGGGGTTTTTGAAAGAGATCTCGTCATCACTTTTGATCCATCATGAGCAAACCCACTCTACCTCTTGCGCCGCAATAGAACGGCAAGCCCACCCAGACCGAGCAAGGCGGTTGAAGATGGCTCAGGCACCACAGCTACCGTGCCGTTGAGGGTCACGTTATCAATGCGGTGAATGTAACCGTTGCTGTTGGTAGTATCAGAGAGGTAAATTCTAAACTCAATCTCGCCCCCTGACCATACGTAATCGAATGTGCTAAGATCAACCGTAAGATTTGGGGAGCCGCCAGGATACTGAACTGAATTGTTACTCACAGTAGCGGTATTTGTTAAATCACCAAGAATGTCTCCAGCATCGACAAAACCATCGGCCGAAGAGAAGATGTATGCCTTGAGATCCTTGTCTCCGAAGAGAGCACCATTTCTGGTGTAGCCAAAATCAAGCGTGAACGAATCCAGGTTCATGTAGTAACCCGAGTCGACACCAATGGTCACAGAAAAGTAATCATCAGCGCTAATCGCAGTGCCTACACTTAGGGTCGTCGTACTTGTCGCACTTGCGAGCGCAAACAATGAATTCGTGGTTCCGGAACGCCCTGACTCCCCAGCCCCGGAAATTCCAGCCCCAGAAGTAAATGCTCCTGCGGTCACGTTCGCATCTTCAGTTGAAGCGTTCAGATCTGTGTTAAAGTCATATTCAGCAATGACCGCAGCGTGGGCGTGTGACATGGCAAGGCATGCCGTGGTAAAGAATGTGAAGTAGTGGGTTTTCATGTTTTTCATATCTTGTTGGGTTTACTTGCCAACTGAATTGCCAGAGCACTGGGAAAATCAATCGGACCACTATTTTACATAGACTTGCAAAGTAGTGGCATGAACTCTTGCGCCAAATTGCTAGATTTTTGCGACAGCAAACCTCTTATCTCAGGTGTCGCAAAAGTTCTGTTTATTGTCGGAATAGTGCTATGATTCATGTTCGCGCCTGTCGTATATTCAACTATGAGTTTTTCTATGTGTATAAGAGTCCGCTCCTATCATCATCTCATCGCATGCAGCATCTGTTTGATCTTGCTGCTGCTCTCGCCCGCTATCCCGGCCAATGAGATCAACCTCGCTGAGGGCGCCAAAGTCAGAGCCAGCAGTGAGCGCGAAGGCGCTTCAGCAAGTCTGGCGGTGGATGGTGTTGTGGCGGACAACTCACGCTGGCTCGCTGCCGAGGGGGATCAGAGGCCATGGATCGAGCTGGCTTTCCCCGCACCACAAAAAGTGGGCATGGTCGATGTGTTCTCCGGTTACCTCACTGGCAACCAAAACGGCGATAGCCTCCGGGATTTTGATATCTCGGTGCAAGTGAAGGGCAATTGGCAGCAAGACAACAGCTGGCAAGTCCGCAGCAATACGCAAACCTCGAAGCGGGTCTACATCGACCGTGATGCGGTGAGCAAAATTCGCCTCACTCTCACCAAGCCCGGCCCCGCACGCATCCGTGAGATCGCCGTCTACGATAACAAGGAAGCCCTCGGCCTCCTCGATGTCGGAGCGGCTGGTCAGGTTGAGCAGTCCTTCGCCATCGACATACGCCAGCACCAGATCGGGCTCAATCAGGTCGGTTACCTCACCGCTCGCCCCAAGCGCTTCACCGCCCCGCTCTCCGGAGATGGTACCGAGTTCACCATTCAGGGCGGCGATACCATTCTTTACCGCGGCAAAATCAAGGATGGCATCGGTGACTTCACTGGCTTTCAACCCGCGGATTCCGAGACCCCTTACACCATCACTCTCCACGGTGGGGACTTAA
>JBNACB010000049.1:0-13044 GCA_049632765.1 Akkermansiaceae bacterium
GTGGCCTGGGTGTCTTTCGTGCTGATGAGGGTGTGTTGTGTGATTTGAGGTAAAGTTTTGTTTTCTTCTCTGTGCTCGCCCTCATGCGCTGAAACAGGGATGGAAGCGATTGAGAGGGCAAGGCCGGACGACAAAATAGTTTTAAAAGATGAAATCATGGGCATAGGGAAATGCATTTTTTTTGATCTGTCGATGATTAATGAGAGGCCACCATGACAATCATGAACACATTATAAACAGGTCTCAATGATACAGCGATAAGCTGCCGTGCCACTCTTGAGTTGACGAAACTTCAGCAGGAGCTAGGTCTAGCTCTCATGTCTGAATCTGTAAGCAAAAGCATTCCGCTGGAAGATTGTTTTGAGGATGTCATCGGCAAGGCTTGCCGGGGTCTCGGTATTGATGACGGAACCTTGAGTTTCCTCACCGGGGTGGAGGAAGAAACGATCGCCGCGCTCAAGGAGGGTGAATTCAATGAGGAGGGCGCACGCGCTCTGTGCCCGACACTCGGGCTTGACGCTGATTGCCTGATTGCCATGGCGCGGGGGGAATGGGAACCGAAACCCGTCGAGCTCACTGGCCTCCGGCAGTTCAATTCCGATTACCGTGGCGAGATGACGGTCAATGCCTACCTCGCCTGGGATGCAGCCAGTGGAGCGGCAGCTGTCTTTGATACCGGAGCGAATGCTGACGACTTGCTTGCCTCCATTAACGAACTCGGTGTCAAGGTTGAGGCCGTCTTTCTGACTCATACCCATCATGATCACATCATTGAGCTCGACCGTGTGCTTGCCGCTACCGGGAAGCCTCCCGTCTATGTCAGCGAGCGTGAGCCAATCCCGGGGGCGGAGCTGGTCACGCCGGGCAGAAGTTTTCAGATTGGTGGACTCGGTATCGAAACCCGCTCCACGGCGGGACATTCGGTTGGAGGAATCAGTTACGTGATTTCCGGGCTTAATCTGCCTGTTGTGATCGTTGGGGACGCCCTTTTTGCCTCCTCAATGGGTGGCGGTATTATCTCCCTGCCTCAGGCTCTCGCGTGCAACCGGAAGGAGCTTTTCACCCTGCCTGACGAGACAGTCGTCTGTCCCGGTCACGGGCCCGTTACTACCATTGGTGAAGAGAAAGCCCACAATCCATTCTACCCGGAGTTCAAGCGCTAGGCAGCTTTTCTCCCCATGAGCAAACAAACCACAAGCAAACATATTCTTATGAGCAAACGTATTGGATTCGTCGGAGTCGGTAAGATGGGAGCCAATATGGCCCGCCACCTCGTGGACAAGGGCTGGGAGGTGACTTCCGTCTACGACATTGACAGGGATGCTGCCTCCGGTCTGGCAGGTGAAATCGGAGCCACCGCCCACGAGAGTCTTGCCGATGTGACGGCAGCATCTGACACGGTGATCACGGTCGTCACCAATGATGCCGCCATGCGCGCCATTTTCCTCGAGGGTGATGACAACCTCCTTACCGGAGCGGAGGGAACCACTTTTATCAACTGCGCCACTCTCTCGCCGGAAATTCACCGTGAGATCGAGGCTGCGGCCAAGGCGGTGGGAGCCAGTGCCTTGGAGGCTTGCATGGCATCCTCGATCAGCCATGCCCGTGAGGGTAAGCTTTACCTCATGCTGGCAGGTGACGAGTCAGTGTTTGAGGACCAGAGGGACCTACTCGAGGAATTGAGTGTCAACATGCGCTTCGTTCCCGGTGGAACCGGCAAAGCTGCAGAGGTGAAGGCCCTGGTTAACATGGTGATGAATATAAACACCGCTGGACTGGCCGAGGGACTTGGACTTGGGGCGGCTCTTGGGCACGACATCGACATGCTTTGTGAGGTCTTTTCCCAAACCGGTGCAAACAGCCGGGTTCTCGAGACCGATGCCGAGGACATGCGCGACCGCGATCACGAGTGCTGGTTCTCGGCAGAGCACGCGGCAAAAGACTCGGGAATTGCAGCTGATCTGGCCAGCAAGGTCGGTGTAGAGATGCCGGTCAATGCCGCCACGATCGCCCAATACAGAAGAATGGTTGCGGAGGGTCTTGGAGATCTCGACAAGTCCGGCGTTGCTGAGCTCACCTTCCCGGGACGACACGGTAGCCAGGCTTGAGGCCGGGCATCATTCCATTCAACGAACACCACTCTTGCTTGCCAAGCTTTGCGGCTGGGTCATGATGATCGCATGCAGCAGAATCGGCTTGGAAACAGTGGTGTGGTGGTCAGTGACATTTGCATGGGCACGATGACCTTTGGGACCCAGTGTGACAAGGAGCAGAGCTTCCGAATCATGGACAAGGCCGTGGATGCGGGCATCGATTTTCTCGATACCGCAGAGGTTTACCCCGTGCCTCCAACCAGCGAGTTGGCAGGTCTCACGGAGGAGTGGCTCGGTGAGTGGCTCAAAACCAGGGATCGCGACAGCCTGATTATCGCCACCAAGATTGCTGGCCCGGCACACGGCTGGTTCAACCCGCCGGTGCGTGGGGGCAAGGCGGCGATTGACCGGCACCAGATACGCAAGGCTGTTGAGGGTAGCCTCAGAAGGCTGCAGACGGATTACATTGATCTCTATCAGGTGCACTGGCCGGATCACGGCATGCGTGCCGAGAATACCCTTGAGGCGCTGGACGAGTTGGTCAGAGAGGGTAAAGTACGGGTGACGGGAACCAGTAACGAGGACGCCTATGGGCTGATGAAGTCGCTCTGGACCAGCGATCGTTGTGGCCTGACCCGCTACGATACCATTCAGAACAATTTTTCGCTCAATAACCGCCGCTTTGAGGATGAGCTTGCCGAAGTTTGCCGCCGGGAGAATGTGAGCCTGTTACCCTACAGCCCTCTCGCCGGGGGAGTGCTCACCGGAAAATACAACAACGGCCAGTATCCGCAGGGCGCGCGCTTCAGTAGCTACCTCCAGAATGGAGAGCCGCGCCAGCGTGCGATGGCGGAGCGATTTGTCAATGACAGGAGTCTCACCAGCACGGAGAAGATGATCGCCATTGCCCGGGAGGCGGGTATGGATGTCGTCACCATGGCGACTGCGTGGAGTAAGCAACACGACTATGTGGCCTCCACCATAGTGGGAGTATCCCATGAGGATCACCTCGACCCTATTCTCGCAGCTGCCGATGTGACTCTGGATGACGATGTGCTGGCCAAAATAGATGCGGTCAGCCGGGACATTCCCTGCCCGATGGGCTAGTTGTCTTCAATATCGAGGTCGGGAATATGACCAAAGGAGATCCGCATGGGTGCGGCCTCGATGGCGTTATGCGCACCCCCCAGGTAGATGGATTGCTTGCCGAATTTCTGCACCAGCTTGTCCATGGATTCGTTGAGTGTTTGCAGGTTTTTCGGGCTTTGTTTATTGTCCCCCTCATCCTCTTGGAACAGGGAGGGGGTGTAGTTGGCTTTGGCAACCAAACGCCCCAGTACTATGGATATTTTGAGGATGTGCTCGCGATGATGAGGGCGCTGTTTCCAAATTTGTGCCGCGCTACGTGCCAATGCCAGAGAATCATCCGTTGCCTCGAGAAAATACTCATGGGCCCACTTGCCCCCACGCAGGTAACGCAGTGAGATGAAAAAACTCTGCGCCAGCATGCCGTGGCTACGCAGACGCTGAGCGGCCTTCTGGGTGAGCTTGTGCAAGACGGAGAGGGCGGCTTCCGGGGGACGTTTGTCGGGTGGGAGCACATGGCTGTGGCCAACGGAGCGGCGGGTAGCTTCCGAGCCAGGCACTTCCTTGCCGCGGAGCTGGAACCAGAGCCGGTCCCCTTCAATGCCGCCCCAGGCTGTGTGGAGCTGCTTGCGGCTGGCGTGGCACAGGCTGCGCACGTCGTGAATGCCGTGGGCGTGCAGGCGCAGCTCCATGGCGCGACCCACACCATGGATGTCGCGCAGATCGAGCTCGTAGAGGACTTCCGGCAACTGCGGTGCCTCGATGATGAACAGGCCATCCGGCTTGCGCATCTTGGAAGCCATCTTGGCGAGCCAGCGGTTGGGTGCTGCACCCACCGAGCCTCTGATCCAGGGGCCGACCTGATCGTGAATCGCGCGTTTGATCCGTAGCCCGATGTCCTTCACGGTGGCGGGCTCACGCAGGTTGTAGGGAAGCCAGCACCACATTTCATCAATCGAGAGCACGTCCTCCACGTGGATGCAGGATTCCACAGCAGCCACCAGCCGGTGGTGCAGCTCCACGTATTTGGCGGGCCGGGCCTCAACGATCTGGATTCCGGGGCAGAGCTTGCGGGCATCACGGATGAAGGTTCCCGTCTTGATGCCATGTGCCTTGGCCTCGTAGCTGGCGGCAATGCAGCAGGAGGTCTCGGCCAGTATGGGTGCCACGCCCACCGGCTTGCCTCGCAGGTGCGGCTGCATATGCTGCTCCGCGGAAGCGAAGTAGGCATCAAAGTCAACAAAGAGAGCAGCGAGGTCCATAATACTGTTCAAAAGAACAGTATTATGCGGGGGTGTAGTGGTCAATGACGAAGTGCCGTGTCGGCTTGGAAAAATGGGGCCCTTTCTTTTGAGCGCCTTAGCGATATGACCGTGGGGGCTTGAGCAGAATTACCGCCCGTAGCCGGCGAGAACCCCGCCAATATCGGATACCATCCAACGGCCGCCCTCTTTCTGGAGTTGAAAAGTCACCTGCCTTCTCTCAGGTGGTGCTCCCTCCGGCTTGGTCAGAATGCCGAAACCGGTGATCGTATGTTCGATGGTCACGTCCGCATTTTCCCCGCTGATCTTTTCCACGATGAAATCCACATTTTCGGACTTGATCATGAGCAAGGGCATCATGATGAGTCTTGCCTTGTCGGGGTTGAGGAAGAGGGATTTGAGGTTGGTCTTGGATGCCGCCAGTTTCTCGGCAGCCTGACTGTCCGGCCCCTCCTTCTTGGCTTGTTTGGAGGCGGCTTTCATCAGCTGCACTTGTTTTAACAATGCCGCTACCACCGCCTTTGGAGTTTGTGGGTGTGAGGATGTATCCTCCTTGCTGCAGGATACAAATGCCAGAGGCAGCATGGCGATAAGCGCTAACATGAGATGTTTCTTCATGGAATGGCTCTGGTGAATAAGCTCTTCAGTATCTGGGGATGAGGAGGGTGCGCCCGATTTTAAGGTTGGTGCCCTTGAGGCCATTGGCGCGCTGGATTGCGGATACCGTGGTTCCATACTTGCGGGATAGACCCCAGAGGGTGTCACCCTTGACGATGGTGTGGCGGATGGGGGGTTTGCTGGTGGGTGTCGCCTTGACCGCAGGTGCAGGCTTGGTCGTGGGTGCTGCTGCCACCGGAGGCTTGGGCTTGGGAGTGGATGCCGTGCTAGGAGGCTTGGGTGCAGGTGTTGGAGCCGCAGCGACTGCGGTGGGGCGGGAAGCCACTGCAGGAGTGGTCTCGACTGGATCGATAATGATGCTCTTGCGCCACCAGCGCCCCTTGCTCCTGTCATTGGCCCAGCGTTCGACATAGTTGCCCTGACTGTCAAAGGGCCCTACCCCGGGGTTGTAGCCACGGTTCGTGCGGTCCTCATTGACATAGCCGCCGCCAACGCCGCCGCCACAGCTAGTTAGAATCACAGCCGCCAGCAAGCCGAGCAGGCTGGTTACGTGGCTGGTGATGGCGGCAAGGCGTCCTGTCATGGCGGGAGTATGCCATAGGGGGTGGACTTGGCAAAAACTTAGTGGGGGGAATTTTGTGCCCGAGGTCCAGAGTGTGATGAGAGCTAAGCCTGTTGTCGCATCACGCGTTCAGCATGGAGTTGAAGGACTCTTCGTCGAGGATGGTGACCCCGAGAGATTCCGCCTTGGCGCTCTTGGAACCGGCCTTCTCACCTGCGAGAAGAAAATCTGTCTTGGCTGACACGGATCCGGATACTTTGCCGCCGAGGGATTCGATGAGCTTTTTGAATTCTGGACGAGGTTTACTGAGTGTTCCTGTGATGACGAATGTTTTGCCTGCAATGGGGGATTCCGAGGATTGGGCCGATGATTTTTTTGGATCGTAATTATCGGACTCTGGATTGATGTCGAGGCTGGCCAGTTTTTCTAACACGTGTTGGCCAGCAAGGCTTTCAAAGAATTCGACCATGTGTTGTCCCGCAACCGGACCGAGCTCGGCTTCGATTTGGTATTTCGCGAGGCGCGGGTGGTTTTCTTTTTTACGCTTGGAGGCGGTGAGTTGCTCGAAGTTGGGAAGCTCAGCCAGATCGTGAAGGATGGGGGAGGACGCAACCTCGGTGAGATCCCGGTGCAGACGGGCAATCTCTCTTGCTGCGGATTCACCGATCTGGGGAATGCCCATGGCATAGATCCACTTGGAAAGAGGGGCGTCCTTGCTTTCGTTGAGGGAGTTGATGATCAGAGCGGCTTTTTTCTCCCCGAGGCGCCGGGGCTTGCTCTGGCCACCTTCCAGCTTCGCGGGGTCGAGTAAGAGATTGGCGAGGGCATCGGCCTCAAGATCGAAGAGTTCAAGAGTGCTGTGAACCAATTCATTTTCGACCAGCTTTTCAGCAACCGCGGTTCCAAGGCCGTCAATATCGAGAGCCTTGCGGGAGGAAAAATGCTTGATGCGGGTGACTGCCTGGGCAGGACAGGCAAAGTTGTTGCAGCGCCAGGCCACGAAGCCCTCCTCCTGCTCGATCGGGCCTGAACAGGATGGGCACTGGCCGTTGACGAAGTCATGGAGGTTGAATGGCGCGCTGTTCGTTGGTCGTTTGGCCATGACCACCTTGACCACGGCGGGGATGATCTCCCCGGCTTTTTCGATGACGACGGTGTCTCCAATACGCACATCCTTGCGGTCGATTTCATCCTGGTTGTGCAGGGTGGCACGCGAGACCGTGGTGCCAGAGACAAAGACCGGATCGAGCTCGGCCACGGGAGTGAGGACTCCGGTGCGGCCGACCTGGATGGTGATGTCCCGCAGCAGGGTTTCCTTTTGCTCGGGCAGAAACTTGTAGGCGCAGGCCCACTTGGGGTGTTTGGAGGTGGCTCCGAGTTGCCGGTGCAGCTCAATATCCCGCACCTTGATGACCGCGCCATCGGTGGCATAGGGAAAGTGGTGGCGATCCTCGTCGAGTTTGGCGATAGCTGCCAGCAGCTCATCCACGTTGCCCGCCTGCTCAAACCATTTGCTGGCCTTGAGTCCGTAGTCACGAAGCGTGTTTTGAAACTCATCCACCGTACTATAGGGGGCATTTTCGACACTCCCGTAGGAGTGAAAAATGCAGTCCAGCGGGCGGGCGGCGACCAGTTTGGAATCGAGCTGTTTCAGGGTTCCGGCAGTTGCGTTGCGGGGGTTGACAAAGGCCGGCTCCCCCGCTTCGTCACGTTGCTCGTTGAGTTTGGCGAATGCCTCGTTGGGCATGAAGACCTCACCCCGCACCTCAAAGAGCGAGGGAGCCCCATCCGGCAGGCGCAGCGGGATGGACTTAATGGTCTTGATGTTCTGGGTGATGTCATCCCCGGTGGCGCCATCCCCTCGGGTCAGGGCGTAGTCGAGCAGACCATCGCGGTAAACCACGGAGACGGCAACGCCATCGATCTTGGGCTCAATGGTGACGGGCACATGATCTGTACCGAGGTTTTTTGCCAGACGTTCATACCAGTCCCGCAGATTGTTTGCCTTGCACGCTCCTGCTTGGTTCAGCTGCTTCAGCTCCTCATCCTTAAGCTCGTGGACATCCTCAATGGAGAGCATGGGGACCAGGTGCTTGATTTGATCAAAGTGCTCGAGTGGGGCACCACCCACGCGCTGGGTGGGGGAGTCCGCTCTGGCCAATGAGGGGTGGCTTGCCTCGAGCTTCTTGAGCTCGTTCATCAGGGCATCGTACTCGGCATCGCTGATCTCAGGCTCAGCATCCTGGTAGTAGAGCTTGTTGTGATGCTCGAGCTGCTCGCTGAGCTCGGCAATACGCTGCTCCGGTCCACTGGAATCCGGCTGCCCCTTGGCGGCGTGTGAGAAGAGATCGTCCTCCATGTTCATATCGGGTGTGGGGGCTCAGGGGTCGAGAAACTTGCCGGGGTTGAGGATGCCTTGGGGATCGAGGGCCTGCTTGATATCGTGATGGATCTTCATGGCTGTGTCGCCAAGTGCCTGGCGAATCCAGGGTTTCTTGGCGAGGCCGATTCCGTGCTCGCCAGAGATGATTCCGCCGTTTTCGATGATCCAGTTGAACAGCTTGTCCAGAGCAGTGTCCGCTTTCTTTTTTGTCTCAGGATCGTCGTAGTTGTCTACCATGAGGTTGGTGTGAATGTTGCCATCCCCCGCATGACCAAAACAGGCAACAGGTATGCCGGTTTCTTGCTGTAGTGTGGTGGCGAAGTCGACGAGGTCGACGAGCTTGGAGCGCGGCACGACGATGTCCTCGTTGAGTTTGGTCAGTCCGGTGTGCTTGAGCGAGTAGGAGAAATCACGACGTAGTTGCCAGATGCGCTCACAGCTGGCTTCGTCCGGGGCCTCGTCGATACGCAGTGCCCCTTGTGTCGTGAGAAACTCGTGGAGGCTCTGAAGCTCCCGGGAAACGGTTTCCTCACTGCCGTCGATCTCAACCATCAGGTAGGCATCCCCGGGCGGGAGTTTGTCACGCCCCAGGTAGTCTCGTGCCGCGGCCATGGTAAAGCCGTCGGTGATTTCGAGCGCGGATGGCAGGGTGCCGGAGTCGAGGATGGCTTGGACCGCCGCCGCGGCAGCTGTGAAGTCCTCAAAGGAGGCTCCGAGCATGGCCCGGGTTTGTGGATGGGGAATGAGGCGGAGAGTGATTTCAGTGATAATGCCCAGCATTCCCTCCGAGCCCACCATCACAGATGTCAGGTCAAATCCGGTGGAGTTCTTGTGACAGCGCCCACCACTGCGCAAAATTTCTCCTGAGGCGAGCACGGTCTCCAAGCCAAGGACATATTGCTTGGTGACTCCGTATTTGAGGCAGCGTGGACCGCCTGCGTTGGTGGCGACATTGCCACCAATGCTACACTCTTTGAGAGAGGCCGGGTCAGGCGGGTAATACCATCCTTGCTCACGCACAGCCTGCTGAAGCTCGGAGGTTATGACTCCCGGTTGCACCACGGCAACACCATCAGAGGGGCTGATCTCAAGGATCTTGTTCATCCTTGCCATGGACACGAGGATGCCTTGCTGGACAGGAACACAGGCCCCGGTATGCCCCGTGCCTGAGGCACGCGTGTAGACCGGAATATTGTTAGAAGCCGCGTGCTTGATAATCGCTGAGACATCATCAGCTGATTCGGGGAATACCACCACGTCGGGCAAGCTGGAGGCATGCCACTTGTCCGATGCGTGCGCTGCCCGAACTTCCGAGGCTGTGGAGATCTGGTCTGGACGTAATGCCGAGCTCAGGCCACGGCTTAGATCGGATGTGTTTGCAGAGCTCATTACGTCTGTTTTTTAACCATGGAATGAGTGCAATACACGTAAGAAATGCGGGCAATCAGCACCTATCGTTCTTAGGCCCTCAGGCCCTTCAGGCAGAACGGATAGCCTCAATGGCTTGCGCCATGTCACTGGCCTTGAAGGTGGAGGAACCGGCAACCAGGACATTGGCGCCAGCGTTCTTGGCATGAACGGCGGTTTCATGGTCAATGCCGCCATCCACCTCAATGTGATAGCCAAGGCCATGCTGTTCGCGCCAGCTGGCCGCGTGCTCGACCTTGGGCATGACCTCGTGCATAAAGGACTGGCCGCCAAAGCCGGGTACCACGGTCATGCACAACAGCATGTCAATTTGATCCAGATAAGGTTCAACATCTGTCATTGGCGTTGCCGGATTGAGTGCCAGACCGGCTTGCCGCCCGGCATCGCGGATGCGTTTGAGGGTGGTGGAGACATCGTGGTCAGCCTCCACGTGCACGGTGATCATGTCTGATCCGGCGTCAAGGAAGCGTTCCAGATAGTGATCAGGTCTGGAGATCATGAGGTGCACATCGAGAAAGGCATCGTGGGAATCCTCAACAGCACGCACAACAGCGGGGCCAAAGGAGATGTTGTCCACAAAGTGCCCGTCCATGACATCGAGGTGCATCCAATCACCGCCGCTGTTCATGGCACGCTCGGTTTCTTCCTTGATTCGGGAAAAGTCGGCCGCGAGCAGGGAGGGAGCAATGATGATGTCAGTGTGTTGCCATGCGCTCATGGTTGGGAGTGTGAAGTATTCAGTTTGAAGTTTGAAGTTTTTTTGCCAGATTGCCCTCAGTGAGTGTAATGAGTGACGACCTGATGGCAGACTTTCAGAGTGATGAGCATTTCATGCAGATGGCTCTGCGCGAGGCGCGCAAGGCCTATGAGGCAGCTGAGGTGCCCGTGGGGGCTGTCATCGTGCGCGATGGCGCGGTGATTGCGCGCGCGTGGAACCAGGTGGAGACACTGAAGGATGCCACGGCACATGCCGAGATGCTGTCTCTGACCTCGGCACAGGATGCCGTGGGTGACTGGCGGCTGGAGGGCTGCACTCTTTACGTTACCAAGGAGCCTTGCCCGATGTGTGCCGGAGCCATCGTACATTGCCGGCCGGACCGCGTCGTGTTTGGTTGCCCCGATCCGAAAGGGGGAGCCGCCGGTGGCTGGATCAATCTGCTGGAGTCCAATCCACCACTTAACCACCGCTGTGAGGTGGTCTCGGGAGTGATGCAGGATGAATGCGTGGCATTGCTGCAAGGGTTTTTCCGCGAGGCGCGGGCCAAAAAGAAGCAGGGAAGCTAAGTGCAAAAGCTCCCTGCCTTTGAATGATAGTTGCTTGCGTGCCTCAGCGGCAAAGGCTGAAACCGCCGAAGTGGGTGCGCAAGCTGATGTGATTGCCGTATCCGCGGTAACGGTGGCCATATCTGCTGTAGGCGTGATTGCCGTAGTGATATTTGCGGTGATGATAGTGCCCGTATTTTTTGTGGCAGCGGTGCACAATGGGCACACTGTGGTAGCGATAGATCGGCCGGCGGCAGTGGTCGTAACCGATAATGATGCGCTTGGTGTAAATGGAACAGCCGCAGGAGGCGTGGCCACTGCGGTAGGTGTAGCCGGTGCCACAATGGCCGTGAGGGCGAGCTTCGGCTTTTTGGGGAAGGACCACCATGCCGAGGGCGGTGACAAGTGTTACGATGATGATTTTCATATCAGTGATGGTTTTTAGTGTTCGCCTCCTTCGACGACCATCACCGCGCTTTTATTCAGAGTGATTGGGAAAAAGTTTCTCAGTCCGGGGTGCATTGCAGCAGGACCTTGCCATCACGCTGGTCCTGCATGGCGCGCTCCAGGGCAGTTTTCACCTCTGCCAGTGGGAAGGTGGAATCCACAGGCTGGCAAAGCTTGCCCTCGATGATCCATTGAGCCAGCTGCTGGTAGGTGTCAGCAACCAGGGCTGCATCCGTCTCCTTAATCCACTCCGTGACCCAGAAGCCCTGAAGCTGAATGCGCTTGAAGATCAGAAACTGGTTCGGGACCTTCAGGCTTCTACGGCTCATGGCTCCGTAGGTCACATGGATGCCTTTCACCGCGAGGGCATCCATCAGGCGCAGGGCGCTATCCCCACCCACGGCATTGAGTGCGAGAGCAGGCGGGTTGTCTCCGGTGATTGAGCGGATGGTTTCCACCACATTCGCATCATCGAGCAAAACGTGATCGGCTCCAAGGGCCATGAGTGGCTCCACAAGTTCTTTACGCCGGACCAGATTAATGGTGCGCAGACCGAGTAGCTTGGCGATTTGAATGACACAGGTGCCAACCCCGGAGTTGGAAGCGTTTTGCACTACCCACGAACCCTTGGGAAGCCCACAGATCTGGGTGAGCATGCACCAGGCGGTGAGCGGGTTGACCTTGAGCATGGCGGCTTGCTGTGGGGGCGTGTCCTTCGGGATTTTTAACACATGATCTGCCGGGCAAACCACTTGCCCGGACCAGGTGCCCACTGGTTTGAGCGTGATGACGAGGTCCCCCTCCTGAAAATCTTGAGAGTGGCTCTCCATCACTCTGCCGCAGCCCTCAAGGCCGGGCGTGGCAGGCAGCTCAGGCTTGATGCCATAGACCCCCTGGATGTAGTTGATGTCCGCGGGGTTGATCGGCGCGTAGAGCATCTGCAGGCGAAGCTCGCCCGGCTCGAGTTCCCGGGGCGGCACTTCAACCAGCTCGACGACCTCAGTGGGCTGGCCAAAGGATGCGAAGTTGGTGGAGGCGGGCATACGGAAGCGGGAATACAAAACCCGATGACCATTGTCCAATCATTACGGCTGGGTGATAAGGGGCTTGCTTGTTGGCCTGCAAGGTTTAGGAGTTTTATCGTGATCGACTTTTTCCGTGAGGCACTTCCGGTGATGGGCACGATGGCAGCCTGGGTGGTGACAGGTTGTCTGCTTGTGCTGGGTTTGATTGGAACTTTGATACCCTTTTTGCCCGGGCATTTGATTTTGTTTTTTGCGGCAGGAGCTCATTGGTTGATGCTGCGTCAGGAGTCGGGGGTGGAGTGGTGGACTTTTGTCGTTCTGGGAGCGCTGCTCATTTTTTCCCAGGTGCTCGAGTTCCTCAGCGGGGCAGCAGGAAGCCGGTGGTTTGGGGGTACGCGTTGGGGAGCAGCAGGGGCATTGATTGGTGGGATTGTCGGTATGTTCTTCATTCCCCTGGGCCTGATCCTGGGGCCGTTGATTGGATCGATGTTTTGTGAGTTTGCCTTTGCCAAAAAAGAGGTGCGCCCAGCGACTATCTCTGGTGTGGGCTCGGTTCTGGGCACGGTGGCAGGCATGGTGGTGAAAATCATTGTCGGTGTGTTGATGACCCTCTGGTTGGTGGTGGATGTGATCTGGATTTAGAAGGTCTTTTTTCTGCAAGCACGGAGTCGAAGCACGAAAAAACCGGAGAGCATGGACTCTCCGGTTTTTGTGATAAGCGTTTGTGGCGGTAACGACTAGATATTCACGAGAGCATCTAACGTATAAGCCAACACCTTTAAAGGGCAGGTAAAATGTCAGGAGCAACTGCCAAGGCAGGGTTGGCTACAGAAAACAGCTCCACAGGAGCACCGGCAACAGTGATGTTTACAACTCC
>JBNACB010000050.1:0-8465 GCA_049632765.1 Akkermansiaceae bacterium
AGATTCACAGTGGAGGTAAGGTCATGGTGCAGGTGAAGGACATCACGATCCGCGAGCTGCCGGCAACACCCGGTGCCCCGACCTGGGAAGCACCCGCACCGGTCAAAACACCGGCCAAGGCAGCCAAAAAGATCAAGGCCGGCAATGCTCAGGAGGGTCATCCTCTCACCGCCGCTGAACAGCTGAAGCGTTTCAAGTTGCCACAGGGTTACGAGATCGAGCTGGTTGCCCAGGAAAGCGAGGGCATTGGCAAATTCATTTCGGTATACTTTGACCAGCGTGGACGCATGTGGACCCAGACCGCTCTGGAATATCCGGTGGATGCCAATGAGAACAAGGCTGCTGCGGAGGCACTCTACCGTGGTCACGGGCGTGACAAGGTACTCGTTTACCCGCGTGAGGTGATCAACCAAGCCCTGCCACCAGAGGGACTCACCGAGCCGACGGTTTTTGCTGACGGGCTTGCCATTCCGCTTGGCATTCTTCCCTGGGGTAAGGGAGATAGCGCTTATGTGATGCACGGGACCAACCTGCTCCTACTCACCGACACGGACGCCGATGGCAAGGCCGACCAGCGCGAGGTTGTGCTGACGGGGTTTGGCATTCAGGATAGCCACCTGTTTCCTCACCAGTTCACCCGGGCTCCGGGTGGCTGGATATGGATGGCGCAAGGTCTCTTCAATGACAGTGAGGTCAAGAAGCCGGGAGCGGAAAAAGCGGTGACCTGGAGAAAGTGCTCCATGGCGAGAATGCGTCCGGATGGCGACGCGTTTGAGGTCACCAGTGTCGGGCCCAACAATATCTGGGGTCTGGCCCTGACCGGGGAGGGGGAGTGTTTCATCCAGGAGGCGAACGACTATGGATTCCCTGTAATGCCTTTCCATGATTATGCTTACTATCCGGGTGGCATGGGGCAGTTTAAAAAGACCTATCAGCCGTCCTTCCCTCCGATGACGGGATTCCGCATGGGCGGTTCCGGTCTGAGTGGCCTCGCCCAGCTGGAAAACGGACCTGCAGTCACTACCGGAAATGCCATCACGATGCTGGTCGCCAACCCGATCACCGGCAAGGTGCAGACCATCGGTATGCAGCGCAAGGGGCCGCACTGGAGCCTGGAGAAGCTTCCCGACCTGGTCACCTGTGATGATCCGTTTTATCGCCCCGTGGCCCTGACCGAGGGACCTGACGGATGCGTTTACATCGTGGATTGGTATAACAAGATCATTTCCCACAACGAGGTGCCACGCACCCACCCGGAGCGGGACAAGACGAGGGGCCGCATTTGGCGAATCAAACCCACCTCTGGAGATGGTGTTTTGCCGGTGCCTGATTTCAGCTCACTGGAAAATGAGCAACTCATCGGCATGCTCGGCAAGCAGCCCACAGCGCGCGCTCACCTCGCCTGGCAGACCCTGGCTGACCGGGATGACCCCGCGATTGACAAGGCTTTGGCGGAGTTGCTGGCTTCCGCTGACACCAGTGATGCCGTTCGCATCCAGGCTATGTGGATTCTTGGTGATCATGCGGCCACACAGGCAGCGTCCCTGCGTTCCTCTGAGAACCGTAACCTGCGCCGTGAGCTGGCACGCTCCTACAGCCACGCGCAACACCTGCTGGATGACCCGGATCCTGAAGTGCGTTTTGCTGCCATCACCACCATGGGAAGAAATTTGCCTAATCACGCAAAGGAGATTCTGCCCCGCTTGCTCGCCGCAGTACAACCATCCACGGCACTCTCTGCCAAGGCAAGCAAGCAGGAGCGCTATGATCATCAGTTTGCCCGCTTCCTGATCCGCAAGTTACTCACCCGCCACCGGGACCAGATCGCGCTTTCGGCATGGCTCGATTCAGACGCGGCTGCCACAGTGCCGATCGAGGGACGCCTGTGGGCCACCCTCGCCCTCGAGCCGGAAGAAGCGGCACGCAAACTTGCCACCCTGTTACCTGACTTGCAACGGGCCCCGAACTCCGAGGAAATTCTCGGGCTTGCCCGCTACCCGCAGCTCCCCGAGTGCGGCGAGGCACTGGGTGCCTTACTCGCATCGGAAGCCGGCTTTGCCAGCACGGCAGCCACCTTGCTGGCCAACCAGACCAAACTGGATCCGACTGGATTGATCAAACTGCTTGAGCCCGCAACGGTAACGATGCTCGCCAGTTCCGGTAAGAAGCGCATCACCGCCATGAAGCTCATCGGTGGCTTTGGCGTCCGTGCCGCTTTGCCCAAGCTCGTTGCCCTGCTCAAGAATTCCGGGACACCCCTGACAGACGCGGAGACCGGTGCCGTGCTCGATACCCTGCGCCAGCTCAATGCCGATGCGCCGGACTTATTGGCGGAGCTAGCCTTCGAACCATCCCTGAGCGAGGCCACCCGGGACAAGGCTTTTGCCGCTCTGATGGAATCAGGCAGCCGGGATGCAGCGCTCAAGGTCGTCGAGGTATTTGCCAAACTATCCGCCAACCAACAGCGTCAGGCGCTTGAAGCCATGTCGGCTAAAAAAGCCAGTGCCGAGGTCGTTCTGGAAGCCGTGATCAAGGATGGGATCGACAAGGAGCTGATCACCAAATCCGTGGCCGGCAAGCTGCATCGTGTTGCCGGCAAGACACCGGCATTTGCCGAGATGATGTCCAAGATGGGAGCCATTTTCCGCGATGTGCTGGTTCTCAATGGCTCGTCAAAGGCCTGGGCTGACACCAACCTGACCCTGGAGGGTGCGTTCACCGTCGAGGCATGGGTGCGCCTTGACGCGGGGATCAGCAATGCCGATACCCTGCTGGGCTCTGCGCAGAGTGCGAGTTTCAATTTCCATGATTCCAAATTCCGCGTCTGGATCAAGCCGCTCAACAGGGACGTTGTCATCTCCGGGCGCGAGAGCATGCCCGGGCTCTGGACCCATATTGCCATTGTGCGGGACGCAGCAGGCAACTTCACCCTCTACTCAGACGGCCAGCGAGATGCTGTGGGTACGATCGCTTATGCGGAGCCGCTGTCCGCTCTGGATATTGGCTGGTCACCGGTGGGGGCTGGGACTGCGGGCTCCATTGCGGAGTTCCGGGTCTGGGATCACGCCCGCAGCGAGGCGGAGATCAGCACCCAGTTTGACCGTAGCCTGAGCGATCAGGTCGGGCAGCAGGGGAGCCCCAAGGGCCTGGTCTTTTACAATGCCGGTGGTGGTGAAAACTGGGGTGCCCTGCAGCAGGGAGCCAGTATTACCGCGACTCTTGAGGCACCGGAGCTATTGACCAAGTCCCAGGCTGAGGAACTCGATGCCAAGTTCAGCAAGTACACCAAGCTCATCAAGTCCGGCACGGGCAGGCCTGAGGTCGGAGCTGCCATGGCAGCCCTGTGCACCAGCTGCCACGTCATCGACGGGCAGGGAGGCAAGATCGGCCCCGACATCAGTGGCCTTGGCCTCACTGGTCACGAGGCGGTGCTGCGCAACATTCTCACCCCGAATGCCGCCATGGAATCCGGCTACCGTATCTACCGCGTTGAGATGAAAAACGGTGACCTGCTCGACGCCTCCTTCGTGAGTGAGGATGAGAATGCCGTGGTCGTGCGTGAGACCAGTGGCGGGGAGCGCCGTATTGATAAAAAAGACATCGCCAGTTCCTACTTTCTGCGCCGCAGCCTGATGCCCGAGGGGCTGCTCGAGTCCATGCCGGACCAGTCTGCCGCGGACCTCTTGTCTTACCTGATGAGCCTGAAGTGAGGGGCCCTTAACACCCCCTCGCATGATCCGCCTATCCTGGTGGGTGAGCTTCCTGTGTGTTTGCACCCTCAATAATGAGGGTGCAAAGCTTTGCTAGGTTTTGTTACACCTTGTCGTATTCTTTGGATATGCATCCATTGAATAGACCCTCGGTGGTGTGCCTTTGGCCTGTCAGACAGGGATCGTTTTAGAACGAAGACACCCCATTCTGGAGCTTACTTATATTTCTTAACACCTATGAAAAAAAGAATCAGTCAAAACTGGATCATACTTGCAGCGGTGGCATTGGCCACAGCCATGCCCGCAGCAGCAGAAACCTCACCCCGTATCTATGAGCTCTGGGAGCTGGAGCCGGCCCCGAACAACGGCAGAAGCCAGTGGGAGGCAACCAAGTCCAGCAAAAGGCCGAAGTCCTACGACCGGGACTGGGAACGCTGGTCTTATCCGATTGGCAACGGCTACACCGGGGTTTGCATCTTCGGGCGCACGGATACCGAACGCATCCAGATTGCGGACAAAACGCTCCATAACATTGGCATTTACGGCAACGGGGGGCTGACCGGCTTTGCCGAGCTCTATCTCGACCTGAACCAGGACAAGGTGCAGAACTATCGCCGCTCACTCAACCTCAACGAAGCCATCGCCCACGTCTCCTATGAGCATGACGGGGTGCACTACCAACGCGAGTACTTCGCTTCCTATCCGGACAATGTCATCGTTGTGCGCCTCACGGCTGACCAGAAGGGATCACTCTCTTTTACCGTGCGTCCTGAGATCCCGTACCTTGCGATGAAGAAACGCACCGGCACGATCACCGCGGAGGGGAATCTTCTCACCCTCAAGGGATCAATGCCCTTGTTTAGCTGTAATTACGAGGGGCAGATCAAAGTGCTCAACGAGGGTGGCACGGTGAGCGCCAATGCTGGGAAGGGAACCATCCAAGTTAACAAGGCGGATGCCGTCACCCTGTTGATCGCTGTTGGGACCAACTACCGTCTCAGTGCCAGGACCTTCAGCAATCAAGCCGCCAAAAAGCTCAACCCGGAGGAGTTTCCACACGATGCCGTTTCAGCCCGGATGCAGGCAGCCCATGATCTGGGCTATGAGGAACTCAAAAAGAGGCATCTTGATGATTACCAGGATCTGTTTGGCCGTGTCTCGGTGAACCTGAACTCCAAACCAACGAGCGACCCGACTCATGTTCTGCTCGAGAAGTATCAAAAAGGCAAAAAGGACAACTGGCTCGAAGAACTCATGTTCCAATACGGCCGCTACCTGCTGATTTCCAGCTCACGCCAAAAAAGCCTGCCCGCCAACCTGCAGGGAGCCTGGTGCCAGGATTATTACTCACCGTGGACGGGGGGGTTCTGGCATAACATCAATGTGCAGATGAATTACTGGGGCTCGATGAGCGCCAACCTAGCGGAGTGTTTTGAAGCTTACATTGCCTTTTTCAACGCCTATTTGCCGATGGCGCAGAAACATGCCGCCGACTACGTGCGCAAACACAATCCCGGGAACCTGAGCGATGGTAGCGACAATGGCTGGATCATCGGCACCGGGGCCAATGCCTACTATATTCCCAGTGCCGGCGGTCATTCCGGCCCCGGTACTGGCGGGTTTACCGCCAAACTGCTGGTGGATTATTACGACTTCACCCGGAATCGTACGTTCCTTGAAGAGGTCGGCTATCCAGCGATGTTGTCCCTGAGTAAGTTTTACTCCAAGGCGCTCAAGCCACACGGTGATCTGCTTTTGGTCGAGCCCTCCGCTTCTCCCGAGCAAAGTGCGACGGCTGAGCAGATCAAACGGATCACGGGCCGTGCAGCTTCAGGAAGAAAAGCTTTCTCCGCTGTGGGCTGCACCTTCGACCAGGGCTTTGTCTGGGAAAGCTATGCTGACACCCTGAAAATGGCCGGTGCATTGGACAGTGAGGACCCCTTCCTTGAAACCATCCGCAAGCAGATCACGAAACTTGACCCGATCCTTGTCGGTGCCAGCGGCCAGATCAAGGAATACCGCGAGGAAACAAACTACAGTGACATCGGCTCGCCAACCCACCGCCACATTTCCCACCTTTGCCCGCTTTACCCCGGTACCATGATCAACTCCCAAAAGCCGGAGTGGATGCAGGCAGCCAGTAAAACACTGGATCTGCGTGGCAACAAAACCACCGGCTGGGCACTGGCTCACCGCATGAACTGCCGGGCACGGCTTGGCGAGGGTGACAAGGCACGCGAAGCTTACGAACAATTCATTCGTACCCGCACAGCAACCAATCTCTGGGCCCTCCATCCTCCCTTCCAGATCGATGGCAACCTGGGCACGATGGCAGGGGTCGCCGAGATGCTGTTGCAAAGCCACGAGGGAGCCATCAAGGTCATTCCGGCCCTGCCGAAAGCCTGGAACCAGGGTTCGTTTGAGGGCTTGGTGGCACGTGGCAACTTTGTCGTTTCCGCCGAGTGGAAAGACGGCAAGGCCACTTCGGTCTCGGTACTGTCACGCAGTGGTGGCCAGTGCCGCATCACTCTCCCCGGTATCGGCTCCGCTGCCGTCGAGGATAGTCAGGGTAAGTGTATCGAGACCACCAAGGAGGCAGATGATCTTCTGAGTTTTGCCAGCGAGGCGGGGGAAAAATATACCCTCGTATTCAAATAACCCACCATCGATAATGAGATGATGAAACAATTACTCTACGCCCTTGCGGGCTTGTTAGCGCTGCACGTATCACAAGCGGCAGAACGCCCTAACATCGTCCTCATCATGTGTGACGATCTCGGCTACGGGGACGTCCAGTGCCTGAACCCGGAAAACGGGAAGATCAAAACACCGCATCTCGACAAGCTTGCCAAGCAAGGCATGATCTTTACCGATGCGCATTCAGGCTCGGCTGTCTGCACCCCCACACGTTACGGGCTACTGACCGGCCGCTACAGCTGGCGGACGCGTCTGCAAAACGGTGTTGCTAGCGGCTTTCGTCCCTGTCTGATCGCGAGCGACCGGCTGACCGTGGCCGGCCTCCTGAAGAAGCAGGGCTACCACACCGGGATCATCGGCAAGTGGCATCTTGATTGCCAGTACGAGGATCCTGAAACAGGCGAGATCCTGGCGAAGCCGGATAAGAAGGCGGGCCGTGCCCCGATCGGTGCTACCATTCCTGACGGGCCGGTGCACCGCGGTTTTGATTACTTTCACGGTAACCATCACGCCGGGCATATGGACACCATCATTGAAAACGACAAGGTCATCGAGCGTCTGGATGAGATCCACAACCTCCCGCGCCTGACGGAAAAATCAGTCGCCTACATCAAAGAACGTGCGAAGTCCCCCAAGCAGCCGTTCTTCCTCTATGTCCCACTCGGCTCGCCTCACTCTCCGATTCTGCCGACCCCGGAATGGCAGGGAAAGAGTGGCCTCGGGCCTTTTGGCGATTTCGTCATGCAGACAGACGCCACCGTCGGTGCCATCATGAACGCATTAGAGGAGAATGGCTTCACCGAAAACACCCTGGTGATTTTCACCAGCGATAACGGCACATCAAAAATCGCGGGCATTCCTGCCCTGCGCGAGAAGGGGCATTACGTCAGCGCCCACTTCCGCGGATCCAAGGCGGACCTCTGGGACGGCGGTCACCGGGTGCCCTTCATCGTCCGCTGGCCAGGTAAGGTTGAGCCCGGCTCTCAATGTGACCAGCTTATTACCTTGGTGGATGTCTTCGCCACCGCCTCTGAGATCACCGGAGAAAAAGCACCGGACATGGCTGAGGACAGCGTGAGTTTTCTCCCGGCTCTCTCCGGGGAGCCGATTGTCTCCAGCCGCAAGGGCGTGATTCATCATTCCATCTCCGGCCATTTCGCCTACCGCCAGGGCAAATGGAAGCTGCTGCTGGCCAGAGGATCAGGAGGCTGGTCCTCCCCGAAGGAACGTGACCCCGAGAGTAAAGATGCTCCAGAGGCTCAGCTCTACGACATGGAGAAGGACCCCGGCGAAAAGAACAATCTCTACCTCACCCAGCCCGAAATCGCCAAAAAACTCCTGGCCGACCTGACATCGGATGTGGAACGCGGCCGTAGCACGGACGGCCCGGAAGCCAAAAATGATGTGGCCAAAGTGGTGATTTGGAAGGGCAAGAAAGCAGCTGACAAACCCTTGCCGCTCTCTACTCAAGAGCCAGGCGTTCCGGATTTTTCAAAGGGCATACCGGATGTGAATCTGGAGAAAAAGGAGCAGGCTAACGGCAATGAGACTTTTTACCTGAATACAACTCTCAGTTCCAAGGAGTTCAACTCCACGCTGAAGAAGTTCCTAGGACCGGGGTGGGCTACGCGAAAACTCAAGCAGGAGGAGATGATATACGCAGCCAACAAAGGCAGGTTTACAAATTTCACAGTCAACCTTTCCGTATACGTGAATAAGAAAGTTCCAGGTGTCCATATTCGCGTCATCCATCTCCAGCATAAGGAGCAAAATCAGGACTCAAGAGTCGAGATTACGGTGATCCGGGAAGAGGGGGACTAGCAACTTTCTTTACACAGCAAAAAAGCCAAGCCGGAAACAGCGAAAGGGTAAGGACAAGTGAGCAACACGGTTCTCACCTCCAGCCGAATCTTCCTGGGAGCTTTGAGAACGAACTCTAATCAAAAGCACAGATCATGAAACGACTCACCATCCTCCTTTTTCTTGCTTCACTCTTCACTGTTCAATTTTCTGTTTTCCCAGCGGCCGACGGTGCGACTGCGAAGCAGGCGGGAGGAG
>JBNACB010000050.1:8564-12102 GCA_049632765.1 Akkermansiaceae bacterium
TCAATTTTCTGTTTTCCCAGCGGCCGACGGTGCGACTGCGAAGCAGGCGGGAGGAACCGAGCGGAGCGAGATAGACAGCCGTAAGGCTGCCCCGAAGGGGGGCAACCGGCGGGGAGCATCAACGCAAGCGTCTATATCCACCCCCAACATCCTCTTCATCATGGTGGATGACCTGGGCAAAGACTGGGTCAGCTGCTACGGGGCGGACGACATCAAGACTCCGCATATCGATGCTTTGGCCATGGGAGGCATGAAGTTTCACAATGCCTACTCGATGGGGTCCTGCACACCGTCGCGCACAACACTGCTAACCGGCAAGTATCCATGCCGCACGGGCTGGGTAAGCCACTGGGATGTCCCTCGCTGGGGAGTCGGCTATTTCGACTGGAAGAAAAAGCAAAACACCACCTTTGCCCGCCTGATGAAAAACCTTGGCTATGCCACCTGCGCGGCGGGCAAGTGGCAGATCAATGACTTCCGGGTCGAGCCACACGCTCTGAAGAAACACGGCTTTGATGACTGGGCCATGTGGACCGGCTTTGAAACCGGCAACCCGCCGAGCGACAAACGCTACCACGACCCCTACATCAACACCCCGGAAGAGGGTAGCCGCACCTACGCCGGCGAATTCGGGCCCGACATTTACACCCAGCGCCTGATCAAGTTCATGCGCGCGCACAAGGATGAGCCGATGTGTCTCTACTACCCGATGCCACTGCTGCACTCACCCTTCGTTGCCACCCCGGACGAGCCGAACGCCAAGAGCCGCCTCGACCGGCACAAGGCCATGGTGCGCTATGTGGACAAAATGGTCGGGCAAGTGGTCAGCGAGCTGGACGCGCTGGGAATTCGAGAGCGCACCATTATCTTTTTCTGTAGTGACAATGGAACGGATGCCAAGATCACGGGCTCGCTCAATGGGGAAGAGATCCAAGGAGCAAAAGGCCAGCAGACCGAGGCCGGCGTTTGCGGACCCTTCATTGTCAACTGCCCTGGCACTGTACCCACCGGTGTCGAAACCGATGCCCTGACCGATCTCTCCAACATGCTGCCGACTTTCGTCGAGCTCGGTGGTGGGCAGGTTCCGGAGGATCTCATCGTGGACGGAAAATCGATTGCCCCGCTGATCCTGGGCAAAGAGAAGGACTCCAAGCGTGATTGGATCATGGCCCTGAGTTTTGGTGCTGCAAAGCTCGATGAGCAGGGTGTCCGGCCCGGCAAGGATTTTGGTAAACGGGTCATCCGCGACAAGCGCTACAAGGCATGGGTCAACATCAACAAGCGCATTGATCGCCTGCATGATCTGCAGCAAGACCCGAAGGAAGAAACAAACCTGATAGATAGCAAGGCAGAAGAGCACCAGCAAGCCCTCGCCAAATTCCAGCAGGTCGTCAACACCCTGCCTGACAAGGACGCCCGGCCTTCCTATGAACCCCGGGCCGCGAATCCATGGGACCGGAAATGAATAATTAACTGGGTAGTAGGCCCGAAAGAATAGCATGAAACCAAGATTAACCAAAAAAACAGTATTACGCATAATTCTGATCGTCGCCGCTACGTTGGTATTTCTGCCCATTGCGCTGGCGTTAATCATGCCTGTGCCCGGCAGCGCAGCGTGGGAGAGGACGGACGATGGTTCGTTCGACCGGCTTTACGGTGCCGACCCTTTCTCTTTTGCGCTGAGCTTTACCTCCTACAAAAAAAGCAGGAGCTCAGGGAGCTTCTCCCATAAGAAAGCCCGTCAGCCGATGCGCCTGGGGTCTCTCACGATCGTTGATTTGTCTGCTACCCCTCTATCTCGCAGGGTCGCACATGAACTTGCGTCCGATGCGCGGCGCCTGGATGGCGTGACAACTGTCGAGGTCCGGGTCGCCGGCGATGACGTGGACCGCCATTTTATTGGAGACCAAATCCTGGTGCTCGAGGAGATCAGTTCTAGCGTCTCGCGCTGGCTCCCGATCTCCCGATCAACTGCGGACATCCGCGCCCGGATTGGACACATTCCGGAGTATGGTCATCTTGATGACCTGGAAACGGTCCAGCCACGCCAACAAAGCTGTTCAGTCGGGCTCAAAGGCCTTTACATCGGACTCCCGGGAGGTGCGCCGGCCAAGGCAGCCAAAAGTATCGCTGAGAACATGGGTCTTAAAAAAGTATGGGAGGCGATGGCGGATATTGAGGGACCGGTCCATCGCGAATACGTGAACAGCTCCGAGGTGCTGCCTCCAGACCTTGGTTCATCGAGCGAGGTTACAGCCGCGATGAAGCTTACGTCTCCACCGGTTCTCAAGGGGCGGAGGCACGCCCGCGTCGGCGAAGCCCACTGGCGTTATGAGGCTCCGGATGGGGTGGATCGCCTAGAAGCAGCGGTCGAGCAACTCAAGGCCTCCGGATGGCAAAAAGGGGCTTGGAATTCAGGTGTTGATGGCCGTCTTCACATGATGCGGCTCTCCCGTGGGGACGAAGCGGTTCGCTTCAGCTACGAGAAAGGTCGCGAGACCATGATGCAGAATATATATTATCGGTCGAGCAACGGTGGCCCAATGGAGCGCCACGTTGAGGGACCCGCCTCTGATCCCGTGGTGTGGATCCACTATTTCCATGAGGGCGAGGGCGTTATCGAGACTCCTGGCGTCACCGTGCAAGAGAAAGCCACTGACATAAACCTCGAAAAAAACAAGTGATGAAGAAAACCAACAACATAGCCCGCGCGATCGCGATCTTTTTCGTGATCGGTGCTTCTGGCGCAAACCTTGCCCACGCAGAAGACTCTGTTATTAGAGTCATGACCTATAATGCCTGTCGCGGCGGGACAGCTCAGGGGCAACCCTTGTCCCAATCGGCAAAAATGATCGAACTGGCACAGGCGGACATCGTTGGCATGCAGGAGATCGGGGACAATGTCCCGAAGCTGGCGGAAATGCTGGGTTGGAATCATAGCGACTCCTTTCTGACCCGTTTTGAAATTGTCGAGCAGGTCAAGGGCATGGGCAAAAGGCCTTGGTATGGGATCAAAGTAAAACTGCCTTCGGGGCAGCATGCCTATGCCTTCAACGCTCACCTTCCCAACCCCCCCAATCAGGCTTACCAGTTATTAGGCCTTAAAGGCGGCTACCGAACCTATCCCAAAATCGATACCGAAGAAGAGGCGATTGCCGGGGCAAAGAAAGCGCGCGGGAAATACATCGACCGGCTTCTCAAGCTTATGAAAAGTTTCGTGGATACCGAGGCGCCTGTTTTTGTCCTGGGGGATTTCAATGAACCCTCCCATCTGGATTGGACCGAAGCCGCGGCCAAGGCAGGGCATCACCCCATGAAGGTGGCATTCCCCACCTCTTTGAGGATGGTGCAGGCCGGCTTTACCGATTCGTACCGTACAATACATCCCGACGAGGTGACAAAGCCCGGCCTCACCTGGTCACCCGTGTATGAACCGGCACACCCCGATCACCACTTCATGCGCATTGATTACGTGTATTTCAAAGGCAAGGGCGTCAAGGTGATCGATGCAAAGATCGTGGGGGAAGACAAAGAGCAT
>JBNACB010000051.1:0-12069 GCA_049632765.1 Akkermansiaceae bacterium
TAGTTGTCGACATGAATGCCATGGGTGTCGGCGTAGCGCGCAGCATCGAGCCAGAGACGACCCTGCTCCTCGCCGTAAGCTGGTGACTTGAACAGCTTGTCGAGCACCTCGTTGATGGCCTTGAGCGGATCCTCGGCATGGGCATCGACAAATGCCGCAACGTCCTCCGGAGTGGGTGGCAATCCGGTCAGATCAAAATGAATGCGCCTCAGCAGGCGGTGTGGGGCCTGCTCGGGATTGGGCTCAAGCCCCTCGGCTTCCATCTTGGCCAGCACGAACCGGTCAATCGGGTTGGTGGCCCATTCCTTGTTGGTGGTCTCAGGTTCAGCCGGCTTCTCCGGTGGAATAAATGCCCAGTGCTCCTCATAGACAGCACCCTGCTCAATCCATTTCTCAATCAGGGCAATGTCGCGTTTGGTCAGGGTGTGGTGGGCCTCGGGTGGAGGCATCTTGATCTCGGGATCATCGGAGTTGATCAGCTCGACAAGGTAGGATTCGGCTGGCTTACCCTTGATGATCACCGGCTTGCCATTTTCGCGCGGCTCGAAGGCAAATTCCTCGCGGTCAATGCGCAGCGGCAGTTTCTTGGGCTCTCGGGTGCTGGAATCCGGCCCGTGGCAATGGTAGCACTTCTCGGAAATGACCGGCTGGATATGGCTGTTGAAAGTCACCGTCTCCGGCAGAGGCAACTTGTCCTCCTTGACCACCACCTTTTCTTGATCCTGATCGGATGCCTCATCTGCACTGGCTTCGGCCTCCTCGGGCTCGCTCGCCTTGTCACCGCAGGAGACCAGTGCCATGGAGACGAGAAACAGGATCGCAGGCAAACGCCGGAATGAATTTAAGCGATTGAAGATCAGCTGGATACGCGTCATGGAAATCATGGAAATCGTCGAAATCATCGAAATCATCGAGGTTAACGCTATAACATACTCCTCAACGCAGGAAAACTATCATTTTTTTCCTGAATTTCTAGTCACTATTATACGTGACGCGTGCCCGAAATTTCCATTACTCAGGAATTTCGTTGAGCGTGTAATAGGCATCCGGGTGCCAGAGCTTCCGGCCACTCGCTGAACGTAGCCCTGAGCTTGCAAGATGGTGCACATGGCCTTTGACCAGACCCTCAACAATGAGGCGGACGGTCTTGCCATCCGGAGATGCCGTGGCTGATTTGATAACCGGCGTGGCCTGATCCACCTCCGGGCTGCCGTACTTGGCCCGGTAAATGTAGGTCCATGCACTCATCGAGAATGATTCCGGGCTCACAGTCTTGGGATCAACGGGCTCTGTGAAAGTAATCTCAAATCCATCCGGCTTGGCTCGCATTTCGTTGATTTCGAAGGGGTTCTTGCCGGTCCAGCGCACGCGTTCAAAAGTGAAGGGCTTGCTGCCACGGCTGGCCCAACCACGGTTGCTGCCACCCACAAAGAGCGTTCCGTCATCACTGAGGCGCATTGGGATAAGGCCCGCTTCAAATCCAGACAGGCATTTGATCACGGCTCCCTGGTAGACACCTTTGACCTTTTCTAGAAACACACGCTGCACCTCGGAATGGGTCTGCTCGCCGACCAGAACCTGATTGGCAAAGGGGCCGAACTTTCCGGCAGTGTGATCGTGAATGATGCCCGTGGGAGACTGGCCGACCTTGGCGTGGGGAAAGACCACTGCGGGAGGCATGAACTGGGGAATGCGTTCGCGCTCTGTCTCGATACGTGACTCGTCATTGGGCTGGTTGGCAAGCGGGGGCACAATCTCCTGATCCTTGTAGAAAATGTTCCCCGTGGGATTACCTTGAAAGCTTCCGGGCTTGAGCCACTTCAGTGACGAAGATCCGTTCCACACTCCCTGGTTGTCGGTGTAGAAGGTGTCTCCAGCAGCGTTGAAACCAATACCACCCGGCGAACGGATTCCCGAACAGGTGGGGATCATTTCACCTTCCGGAGTGACCCTGACACACCAGCCACGCCAGGGTGATTTTGCATGGAAGGAACCGGTGAGGCAAAGTACCACCCAGATATTGCCCTCCTTGTCCGGGGGCGAGCCGAAGGCGTATTCATGATAATCTCCATTGATCCCCCAGCCCGCAGAGATGGTCTCGAAGGAGTCAATTTTGCCATCTCCGATGGTGTCGGTGAGTTTGGAAACCTCGGGGCGCTGGGTGAGCAGAAAGGAGCCATCCTGATATACCATGCCGAGGGGTTCGTGCAGGCCACGGTGGGCAAGGGTCCACTTGACCTTGGAGAGATCCTCTCCATAGGCACCCTCACAGATCCAGAGATCGCCACGGCGGGTGGTGACCGCCACTTTCCGCTCCGGCATCAGGGCGATGGAGCCAATTTCCATGACCTCGCCCTTCGGCAAGGGGATTTCCTCACGCAGGTAAAACTCCTCCTGGGAGGGAGCCGCGAGAAGAGGTGTCAGCAGGATGATCGTCAGTAATAATGAGCGCATGGTCGGAGAGAGTTTTATTTCCACTGGTAGCGGAGGGTGATGAGATTGTTTCCGGGTTTGAGATTGAGTGGCAGGATGAGTTCCTTGCTGCGAACGAGGGCAGATGAGTTAGAGCTGATCTCAACCTGCATATTATTTCCCAATCGATAAGTGTTGGCGCTGTCGGCAGCTTTGATCTCGAGACCGTTGCAAATCAGCAAGTGCAGGTTTTCGGGGGCGCCTGATGCCGGCACATCAATACTGAGCGTGCGGGTGATGCCTTTGGAGCTGAAATCGGGGTTAGGCAAGTCGGACACTTTGAGTAAGCCGACCTCATAGTTGAAAGTCGGTCTGTCGTTTTCCCCGAGCTGGTATCCACGGAAGCGGCGTTTGATGTTATCCTCGTTAGCTGGCTGCCATGGCGCTGTGGGTGATTCCAGAATCCCCCACGCTGGCTGTGACGTCAATTTGACGATCTGTGTTCCAGCCGGTGGTTCATTGCCTTGGCCACGGGCGGTCCAGTGGCGCCCACCATCATAGAAACGCTCCTGCCAGAGCAGCTCCACAGCGAGGTTGTCGGCACTGAAGGCGAGGTTAATACCCCCGTCATAGCCGACACCGATCGCCCTGGGCGTACTGCCCGCAATAAAACCACGGTAAAAAGCTGTGCCGCCCTTGGGAGGATCGATCGGGATGGACGGCCACTTGGGGCCTTTCTTAATATTTGGTTTTGCTGCAGAGAGTTGCAGCGGTGATTTGATACCCGGGCCTTGCATGGCAAGCGTGATGGCTTCTTGTCCGCTGAGTTCAAAGTATTCGACACGAATATCGTGAAGGCCCTTGGCGAGTTTCACCTTGCCGGCTTTGGCCCGACCCATGGCTCCCAGACCCTTGACCTCGGTGACCAGCTCGCCGTCGATGTAGAGAGCAGAGCCGTCATCAGAGTCCAGAGTGAAGGTGTAAGTCCCGTCTCTGGAAACTGGAAGCTCTCCTTCCCACACCATGCCGAAGTTTTCCGGCTTGTTGGCATTGGCAAGGCTGATCAGGCCCTTGTGCTCCTCATGGGTGGCAACAGCTTCAAGCTTGGAAAAGTCAGGACGTGTTTTCCAGGAACCGTGGTAGACCTTGGAGACCAGACCTTTGATGGGTGGGGGCTGCAGGGATGCAATGGGATATTTCTTCAGCAGTTCGTCAGCCTGCCACATGGTCGTGCGCGCTCCGGTGACACGCCGGTTCTTGACGACATCATTAAGTTTCACGGGCTCGTTTTTATTGCCCCAGCTGTTACGCACGTAGTTAAGAATCGGGACAATTTGCTCGTCGGTGAGGGTGCCTCCTTGCGGAGGCATCACCAGATTATATTTCTTGTTCGGATCTTTGTCAGTAGGAACGGTGATCTCACCCTGCAAGCCGTGGAGAACGATCTGAATGACGCGGCTTGGCTCGCCACTGACCCACGGGCTCTTGGCGAGTGGAGGAAACGCACCGTTATTCGCGCCCTTGCCATCTACACCGTGACAAGCCGAGCAATAGGTGGTGTAGAGGGCCTTGCCGTCCTCTGCGTCACATGGAGTAGCAGCGAGGGTCAGCGAGACTGCAAGCAGTCGCAAAAACGTTGTTTTTTTGGCCAAAGAAGAAGTCATGGTAATAAAGTAGATACCTCGAGGTTTGCATGCTTTTTTCAGCACCACAACAAAGTCGAGCGCATGGATAAGAAATTGACGATATATGATAAGCTTCATGCCGAGTCACAACTCGCGCACACAGCCACCCTATCATTGCGTGTCGGCCCACTGACTCACCAGCGCATAATCCTCGGGAGAATCAAAGGCCTCACAGGGCACCCAGGTGTAGGACTTTTTGGCATGGTAGAGTAGCAGGCCCTGCTTTTTGGGCACGATCTCAAAGAGGTCTTTCCAGCTTAGCTCTCCCTCACGTGCCTCTCCGTGTATTTTGATACCCTGGGGGCTGAAACGATAAATGACTGTCTCACCATAGCCAGGAAGGCGCCGTAGATTGCGCCCATGGAGCATTTTCCAGACGAGCGGGCGCAAAAGCGCAAAAGTGCCGACCATGAGCATGAGAATACTCATGGGGTGCGGTCCCTGGCTGATGAGGATCACTATTCCGGCCAGTATGAGACCAATACTTAATATGGTTCTTAGCATCAACCAGTTACGATACCTGTGCCACATGTGCAGTCTGAAAGCTCCGTCGTGGGATTGCTGGTCAAATACCATTTTGGCGCTGATGGAATCCTGCATAAAAAGTTGAGATATGAGGGGTTTTAGCTCGTTTTGGCGCCATGAGAAGCAGAATAGGCGCCATTTCCTCATCAAACGTTGGATTATCGGTGTTTTAGATCAAAAAAGCGGGTGGCAGAAGATTCTTATTGCAATAGAGTCTCAATTGCGCTTCATTGCCTTTGAAGATGATTGCAGACATCGCAAGTGACCTCAAAGCAGACAGTGCCATGACCCTGAGTAAGGCGAGTGCTGGTTGCCAACTACGCATACGCCAGCTTGAAGGCGGTGAGTGTCAAAGGCTGCGTGAAATCGGTTTCTGTGAAGAGATGGAAATCTGCAAACTCTCCGACGGACGCAACATGATTTGCTCGGTTTGCGGAACGCGTCTGGCACTTAGCAAGAAGCTTGGTGATCAGGTTCTGGTGGAAATGGTCTAGCGGACCTCCGGGGTAACAGCTGTCAGCGACCATGGAAACCATTGCTCTGGTAGGCAACCCCAACAGTGGCAAGACAACCCTGTTTAACGCTCTCACCGGCTCCAACCAAAAGGTCGGCAATTATCCCGGGGTAACAGTTTCCCGCGTATCAGGAGTCTTGCGCACTCCCCACGGTCACAAGTACGAGCTCCTGGATTTGCCCGGTTGTTATTCTCTCAGCGCCCAAGCCCCGGATGAAAAAATAACCAGGGATGTTCTGCTCGGCGATCAGCAAGGCAGCGATCTTCCAGCAGCTGTGCTCTGCGTTGTTGATGCCTCCAATCTTGAACGGCACTTGTATCTGGTCACACAGGTAATGGATCTGGGCCTGCCTGTGGTCGTTGCGCTCAATAAGGTAGACGTTGCTCAAAGGCAGGGCATTAGGATCAATCTGGAGCTTCTTGCCGAGGAGTTGGGCTTGCCCGTCGTAGCATGCCAGGCCAACAAGTCTGTCGGGGTTCTGGACATCAAACACGCCATCAGGCGCCCGCTTCCCCTACCCTCCGTACGCAAGTGGCAGGCAGACAAACATACGGAGGCAGCCATCACAGAACTGGCTCATCAACTCAAGGCTCAGGGCATCGAGAATGCCGAACCGCACAGTATTCACTTACTCGCCGATGCTGAATACAGAAACAATCAGCAAGCGGGAATTAGCGAGGAAGCTAGGCAATCCGGGATTGATAGTGCTGAAACCTGCGCCCGGGAAAATATCTCTCCGGAGGATGCCATCTCCAAAGCGCGCACCCAGTGGGTGCAATCGCTCTGTTCACTTGCCGTGCGCCGCAAGGAACCCGGTCAGGCCGCGTCGGGCTTAACCCTGAGTGACAGGATCGATCAGATCGTGCTGCACCCCTTGTGGGGATGGTTGTTTTTTGCGGGGCTGATGTTCGGCATTTTCTGGACCATCTTCAGCCTTGCCGAATACCCCATGGGCTGGGTGGATGCCCTCATCGGGCTCATCACCGATGGTGTGGCCGGCGCACTACCCGAAGGAGATCTCAAGGACCTCATTGTGGACGGTATCATTGCCGGTGTGGGCAGCGTGGTCATTTTCCTGCCACAGATTCTCTTACTCCTGTTTTTCATCGGTTTGATAGAAACCTCCGGCTACATGGCGCGGGCCGCCTTGCTGATGGATCGACTGATGAACAAGGTGGGCCTCAGTGGCAGGGCTTTTCTACCACTACTGAGTTCTTACGCATGCGCCATTCCGGGTATCATGTCGACCCGCAGTATGGATAGCGCCAAACAAAGGCTTCTGACTATTCTCATAGCCCCATGGATGAGCTGCACGGCCAGACTCCCAGTATACTCGTTGCTTATCGGCATGCTGCTGGCTGGGTATGGATCGCTGACTCAGGCCTTGGTTCTAGCTGCGACCTACATGCTTGGCACAGCCACTGCTCTTTTTGCAGCCTGGCTACTTGCCCCGAGAGTCAAGGGCGATGAGGGGCCTTCCCACTTCCTGCTGGAATTGCCCGAGTACAGCATGCCGGACATGTCATACACATGCAGGCACCTTGCGGAGCGAGCATGGTCATTTTTGCGCAAGGCAGGCACTGTCATCCTCGGTCTGTGCATCCTGCTTTGGGCCCTGGAAACATACCCAAAGCCCAAGGAGGGAACACCCGCGGCTGAGGATCCGGCACTGGCGCTTGAGCAAAGCTACATGGGTAAAATGGGTCAGGCCATTGAGCCTATGGTCAAACCACTTGGCTATGACTGGCGAACCGGCACCGCCCTGATCGCCGCCTTCGCTGCCAGGGAAGTGTTCAATGCCAACCTGGCGATTTCCTTCTCAGTCGAGGAAGGTGAGGACGAGGATGAGTTTCTCGCCAATTTGAGGTCGAAGCTGGATGCAGCCACCTGGCCTGACGGGCGCAAAATCTATACCCCTCTTACGACCATCAGCCTGCTTGTCTTCTTTGTATACGCGCTCCAATGCTTGCCGACAACGGTAGTTGTTAGAAGAGAGACCGGCTCATGGAAATGGGCCATCGGACAACTCGCAGCAATGTCCATAGTGGCCTGGTGTGCAGCGTTTCTTGTTTATCAAGTCGGCAGCCTGCTAAGCTGATCGACTTTCTTTTGATCGATAATAGCTTATAGTGCCATAGAGCATGGATTGGACAAACTGGCAAACTTATGTGGCTCTGGTGATCGTGATCATCACCCTCGGGATTTTTTTGCAGCACTGGATCAAGGTGTGGCTTCTTGATCGCAAAAAAGATGGTTGCGGTGGTGGCTGCGGCTGCGATGTGGCCCGCAAGCCCAAATACCCAAGAAGCCAATAAAATCGGGCATTGCGGTGATTTGCGCAATGAGCAGATCGATGCTCAAACTTGATGGGAAATGAAACGGGGTCCCACATTCAGGACCCCGTTGTATATGAACAATATGATCGCCAGGTGGCCTACCAGGCAATTTGGATGCCTGCAGTGACAAACCACTCCGTGCCAAGTTGCGGGCCATCCAGATTCTGGTAAACAGGTGTTCCTCCCTCAACGGCAAGACGTGCGCCGGTCTCAGTGTCCCAGAGATTCAATCCCAGAGAGAGATCAATTCGGGAACCACCTCGGGCGTCGGGATCGACGGCACCGGCCATCGGCTGGCCTCCCATCATGGTCGGCATCTCATCATCGCGGCCATCAACATTACCCCAGTGACTACCTGTAAGACGCAGGGAAAGTGCTGCGGACTCACTGAGGCGACGGCTCACCCACCCAGTGATGCTGAGACTGTCTCCCAAAGTATACTCATTATCATTTTCTCCAAGGTGCACAACAGCAGAAGCTTGACTGCCGAAGGACCACTCACCCTGTTGACCAAGCCATGTGATGGAGGGCTTCAGATCCCATGTGCCGGAACCTAACTGCATGGGATAGCCCATTCTGGCACCACTACTCATACGCTCGTCGATAGATCCAGTTGGAGCAGATAAACCAAGACCAAAATGAGCACTGCTGCCCTGTTTCTTATACAGACCATAGTAGGCCGAAAGCGTGGTATCGCCCCAACCTGCTGAGCGCATTTTTGAGCTCTGCCCCATCATGTTGACGTTGAGCATACGGTTCTCACGATAATTCGACATCAGCATGAGGGTCAGCTTGTCGGTGGGAGCATACATGACACCAAACATGTGCATCTCCATCTGCATATCAGCAGCACTCGCCATGTAACCATTACGAGCTTGAGCATCAGAGATTTGCGAATCCCCATCGTAATTGCGCTCCATGTTCATGTACATGTAACGATAGGAAGCCATCAGCCCACCCTTGCGGTGAATGTGGTCACCCATGACGCCGATGGGGGCATAGGGAAAATAATCATGGCTGCCGGGTTCGCAGCCACAGCCGGGGCCGCATTGGCAGCCTTTCATGGTGCAGCCCGATAGCTTGCATGATGTTTCATTGGAAACAGTCGACACGCCAGCGTCAATGGGTTTGACGCAGGCACCGGTAATAGCCGCAACGAGAGCGGCAAGAGATAATAAAGAATATTTCATAATAATAAATGAGTGTAAGTTAGAATAAATGCAGGCAGCTGCGGCTCAATCCGCACGAAGCTCACATGCATGAACAGAGCGTTACCAAAAAACCCTGCCACCAGTGGCATGCCGTCAGGCACGCCATACAGAAAAGACTAGGAGATGTATCGCGGAGGAGGCGAAGGAGGTGAATGTATCCAGGAATACACAATGGAGGCGAGCTGCTGCACAACTGGCAGCCGCTGCGCTGCCGGAGGCATCAGGATACAACCACGCTCCCAGGATACGGGTATGTATTTGGCGAGAGTTCGGGACTCCGGAACAGGAGCCTCCTTCTCTTGCTCTTGCTGTTGCTCCGCGATGGCGCAACACATTGAACAGGGTGCGGATCCGCTGAATGTACTATTCATCGCCTCGGCAACACCCATTTCCGGTGCACGCTCATACAACATGCTCATCCAGGCCCAGCTCTGGGCAACCATCAGGTGACCCTCGACAATACCGATGATGGCAATAACACAAAGGGTTTTTCCAAGCCAAGAGCGCATGACAGGGCATAACTGCACCTATAATCAACTCGAGTCAAACCCTTCTTTCTCACCGATGTGTAATATGAAATAGTTGACGAAGCCGGCACTCTGGCTATGAGTTTGCCCATGCACGAACCTACGCAAGACAGCGAAGAGGCGAACACCACCGAGGATTCAGCAAATGAAGTCCAGGAGCAGGCTCCTGAGACCGGGGGGGATTCCGCTCATGAAGATCAGGAACCCGTGACTGAAGAGGAGCAAGAGCTTGATCCCTGGGAGGCGCTGGAACTCGAGGTCGCCAAGTGGAAGGACCAGGCAATCCGCAATGCAGCGGAGCTGGACAACTATCGCAAGCGCATGTCCCGTGAGAAACTCGACGCCGTGCGCTACGGCAACCAGGGCCTGCTTGAAGAGCTTTTGCCCGTACTCGACAATTTCGATATGGGCATGCAAGCCGCTGCGCAGGAGGAGGGATCCATGCTCTACATGGGCATGCAGATGATCCAGAAACAGCTCAACGAGTTTCTCAGCTCACAGAACGTCACGGAAATCGATGCCCAGGCAGGTGGTTCGTTCGACCCTAAAATCCATGAGGCACTCAGTCAGGAAGCCAGCGACGAAGTTGAAGAGGGCAACATCCTGCGAGTTGTGCGCAAGGGATACCAGATAGGAGACCGCCTACTGCGCCCATCCAATGTCGTCGTGGCGATCTCCACCGATACTGCGGAACCCCTATCAACAGAAGAGTAAATCATGTCCTCAAAACGAGACTATTATGAAGTTCTTGGCGTCTCCAAGGATGCCTCTTCTTCAGAGCTAAAGAAAGCCTACCGAAAGCTGGCGATCAAATACCACCCCGATAAAAATCCTGACGATCAGGAAGCGGAGGAAAAATTCAAAGAGCTCGGAGAGGCCTACGAAGTTCTCAGTGACGAGGAAAAACGCGCTGCCTACGACCGCTACGGACACGCAGCCTTCGAGGCCGGTGGTGGTGGAGCCGGAGGCTTCGGCGGTGGTGGCTTTGGCGGCTTCCATGATGCTTCCGATATCTTTTCCCAGGTGTTTGGCGGAGCCTTCGGTGGCGGTGGTTTTGAGGATCTCTTTGGCGGCGGCCGAAGACGCCGTGACCCATCTGGCAGGCAGCCCGGAAGCGACCTGCGCTACGATCTGGAAATCTCACTCGAGGAGGCAGCTACCGGCATCCAGAAAGAGCTTGAGATCGAAAAGCTGGAAGCTTGCTCCACTTGTAACAGCAGTGGCTCGAAAAGCGGTAGCGGCCGCAAATCCTGCAGTACTTGCGGGGGCCAGGGAGTTGTCACTCGTCAACACGGTATCTTTGTCCAGCAATCCGAGTGCCCCGCTTGCCACGGTGCCGGGCAGACCATCTCCGACCCCTGCCCGGATTGCCGGGGCGAGGGCCGCAAAAATGAGACGACACGTATCAAAATTAACATTCCGGCAGGTGTTGATGACGGAACACGCCTGCGCTCCAGCGGCAACGGCGATGCCGGCCTCAGGGGAGGGCAGCCGGGAGACCTCTATGTGTTTCTCCACATCCGGCAACACGACATTTTCGAGAGGGATCGCAATGACCTCTTTTGCACGGTGCCACTGCCCTTTGTGACCGCCGCTTTGGGAGGAGAGCTCGAAGTCCCCACCCTCGAGGGAAAATCCTCCATCAAAATTCCTGCCGGAACCCAGGGCGGGACCACCTTCCGCCTCCGCAACCGTGGCATCAAGGATCTGCGCTCGGGCGGAAAGGGCGATCTGCATGTGGAGGTGCAAGTGGAAGTTCCCACCCGGCTCAATAGCGAGCAGAAGGAAAAGCTTACGGATTTCTCGGAATCCATTGGGGCGCAGAACAACCCCATGCAGGAATCTTTCTTTGAGAAGGCCAAACGCTTTTTTGGCTCATAAAGATTTCCCCGGCGACATTGAATCTCCATCCCGTATGAACCGCTATTTCATCCCAGCCGAAACATGGAAGGATGAAGATCTCTTGCTAACGGGCGAGGAGGCGAGACATTGCTCCCGCGTGATGCGAGCGAACGAGGGAGATGTGATCGAGGTTTTTGACGGCCGGGGTGTATCAGCCACTTGCAAAATAGGTGCGATTCATCGCGATTCCGTGTCTTGCCACATTCTTGAGCAGCAGTCATCCCCGCCCGTCGCGCATCCGGTTACGCTCTGTCAGGCCATTCCCAAGGGAGGCAATATGGAGCTGATCGTTCAGAAGGCTGTTGAGCTGGGAACCAGCAAGATCCAACCGCTGATCACAGCGCACACGGTGGCGCGACCGCAGGCACTGGAGAAAAAATCAGCCAAATGGCAACGCATCGCGCTGGAGGCATGTAAGCAATGCGGTCAGAACCATCTACCTGAAATCCTGACCCCGAAACCTTTTGAGAGCTGGTTGCGTGATCTCGACTTTGCCGGTACGCGCCTGATTGCCGCACTCAGCGAAGGTGCCCGGCATCTCCATCAACACTTTCAGGCCCATGCCCCACAGGGAGGCATCATGCTACTGGTGGGCCCCGAGGGCGATTTTTCTACAGAGGAGTATGACGCCGCCTTCCAATCGGGTTTTCAGCCAATCAGTTTCGGCGACATCGTCATGCGTGTTGAGACAGCCAGCCTGTATGGCCTGAGCATCATTCAACATGAGCTATCAGCCTGATTACATTACCGGTTGATGATTAGCCTCATTATGCGTGCTGTTTGCTCCCGTGAGGGCCATCGCCCGGCTTCATAGTTATGGGCAATTTTGTTGCCTCGGGTAAATGCCCGGAGATGTTCAAGAATGTGGCGGTTTTAATATTTGTTTAGCATTTGCTTATTTTTTAATAATCTTAAACGTTTGACTTAACTGCTTGTAGTTAACTATGTTGTCAAAA
>JBNACB010000052.1:0-11881 GCA_049632765.1 Akkermansiaceae bacterium
ATAGGGGAGATGGTGACAATATAGACAGCATCATCTTTGCTTCGACCGCGGGTGCTTTCACCCTCACTGGTGGCTCACTGGATATGCTTGGACGGGATGCCTTCAGTTCAGCTGCAGGTACTGCTGAAATCACCAACAACTCCGCCAATACCCAGACGATCAACAACAACCTGATCAACCGTAAAGACCTAAACACCAGTCTGGTTTTCAACAACACTGCGGGCGGCAACATCGTGGTGAACGGTGCTATCACCGAGCAAGGTGGAGACTCAACACTGAGCAAAATAGGCGGCGGCACACTGGAGCTCACCGGTACGGGCAACACCGCATACAACATGAATGCAGCGGGTGGTAATCTGATACTCTCCGGAACTTCGACGACAACCGTTTCCAATAATTTGCTCGTGGCCAACAGCGGTATTTCCGGTGGTGGAGCGGGCACACTTACCGTGCAAGACAGTGCCACCCTGACATCAGTAAAATTGCTGGTGGGTAATCAAGCTGGCAGAAACGGCACCGTTAACCAGACCGGTGGTACCGTCAATTTGACAGGATCAGGAGCCGCGGACGTCAGAATTGGTCACTGGAGCAACCTCACGGGAACCTACAATCTCTCTGGTGGCACTTTGAATACGCTCAACACGGACATGATCTTGGGCTGGGACAGCACGGGTATTCTTAATGTCGATGGAGGCACGGCAAACCTCAAAGGCATTCGTTACGGTTGGGGTAACAGCCCCAGTAGGGCCGGCACCCTTAATCTGAATGCGGGCACACTGAATATTGGTTCCAATGGCATGGCCCAAGAGATCAATGGGACGATCAATCTCAATGGCGGCACATTGGGAGCACTTGATAGCTGGTCAACGGGCATGGACATGAACCTCAATGGTTCCGTGACGGTCGATACGTCAACCAACAACATCGATCTCAGTGGCGACATTGCCGGAACGGGCACACTCACCAAGCTGGGAACAGGAGCACTCACTTTAACAGGCACGGGCAACACGGCCGCAGAACTCAATGTGGCACGTGGTGGGCTCGTATTATCTGGCAACTCTGACACCACCGTATCCGGGAACATGAGGGTCTCCTGGGGTAATACCAGTTTTGGCGCTCCTGCAGGAGGTGGCTATGGCACCCTGACAATACAAGACAATGCGGCCCTCACCGTGAATGGGGCTTTTACCGTTGGGCAAACCCTGAGTACGAACGGTTTAGTGACCCAGACCGGAGGTACGGTGAACCTCAATGGTGGTGTGACAATCGCTGTGTGGTCCAATCTGACTGGTACCTACACGATTTCAGGAGGCAGTTTAAATGTGCTAAACAACGTGCTCACACTTGGGCATGATGGGCAGGGGGTGTTGAATATTGATGGTGGAGTCGTTAACGCCAAGGGTATTGGCCATGGCACGGGAAATAACGGAGCCAGAGCCGGTACAATCAATCTGGATGGAGGCACACTCAACGTCGGTGCTACTGGAATGTATCAAGAGATCAATGGTACGGTTAATTTAAACAGTGGAACCCTCGGTTCTCTGGCAAGTTGGTCAACCGGCATGGGCATGAACCTCGGTGGTGCTGTGGATATTGATACCACCGGCGGAGACATCAGCATGAATGGTGCTTTGGCTGGAACCGGTGGGTTCACCAAAAAAGGCACCGGCACATTAAACCTGTCCGGAGCAAATACCTACAGCGGCACGACCACCGTGAGCGGCGGCACCCTTTCCCTTACAAGTGGTTTCAGCCACATCGGAGGCGGGGCCTACACCGTTGAGGGAGGCACCCTCAAGATTGCTGATGGAGTCAGTGTTGGCAGTGCCATGACCATCGGCCTTGGAGGAGTGATTAGCCCCGGCAACTCACCCGGAACAGCAGCCACAGGCTCACAGACCTGGCTGGACGGAGGATCCTACCTCTGGGAGGTCAACGCAAGTGGAGATGCGGGTGGCACTCAGGGAGCCGACCCCGGCTGGGACTGGCTCGACATCACCGGCACTCTGGACCTCAGCAACCTCACAGCTGGAGGCTTCACCATTGATATTGACTCCCTGACAGCGAGTAACCTGGCCGGAGACGCGGTTGGATTTGACACCTGGACCAAGGGTTCGCCAGGCGACGTTGACTACAGCTTCACCATTGCCACGGCTTCGGCAGGCATTACCGGTTTTGACGCAGCCAACTTCCTGCTCGACTCGAGTGGATTTAGCAATGCACCAAGCTGGGACTGGCAGATCGTGCTCAGTGGCAGCGACCTTGTCCTCCAAGCCTACGCGGTTCCCGAGCCGAGCTCCACGGCACTCCTCGGTCTCGGTGGCATTGCCTTGGCACTTCGCCGCAAGAGGAGCTGATTCCTGATGAAGGATGAGCGATAAGCAATAGCCGCGCGGGGGCTTCAACTTCAACTCTTCACTTAAACTTGCAAGAGCCTCGACAGCGGTCGGGGCTTTTTTTTGTCCCTCAGTCACCTCTTAGCTGGGTATATTGATGCTGGGCAGCCTGTTCAAGGAATGCGGTGTAGTGGAGCCCCGGTCCGAACCGGCAACCACCAAACGTAGCGAATAGGGTTGAGTGAGGTAGTGTTGCCGGGTTAAGGGATGGGTATGCATGATGCCGCCTTTTTTCAAAAGCATGATGTCGAGGGCTATCTCGGCGACCTCTTTGACAGTATGCCGGGCTTCCTCTATTTCGTGAAGGATAGCAGCTTTCGGCTGGTAGCACTGAACCAGCGTCTGGCCGATGCCATCGAAGTCGAGGACAAGCTTTCCATTCTTGGCATGACGGATCACGATTATCTACCCGGTCACCTCGCTGACAATTACCGCATCGATGATGTGCAAGTGCTTAAGACGGGGGAGCCGGTAGTCAACAAGGTGGAGCTTGTCAGCAGGGGCGGGGGCTTTGTCGACTGGTCAACCACTACCAAGGTGCCCTTGGTGGATAGCGCAGGGGTGATACGAGGGCTCGTGGGTGTGGCACGCCCGTTTGAGACGGGGATAAGCGGCATTCAAATCGTTGGCGAAATGGCTCCGGCACTGGATGCGATGAAAAAAAGCGACCACCGTACCCTCTCCATCAAGGAGCTGGCTGGGCTGGTGCACATGTCGTTGAGTTCCTTCGAACGCAAGTTCAAGAAATACTTCAGCATGTCTCCCAAGCAGTACATGCGGCATCTGCGCGTGCAGCAGGCATGCCACATGCTGGTGCAAAGCGCCTACTCCCTCTCTCGTGTAGCGGCGGAGTGCGGTTACGCGGACCAGAGCCACTTCAACCGCGAGTTTCTCCGGGTGATGAAGGAGACACCCAGACAATATCGCAAGCGCTTCAGGATATGATGCGTCGTCATAGGTGACGATTTTGTTCAAAAAATATACTGAGATGTTCTAGATCGACAGGCCGCGGATAGCTATTGTAGCCTTTTGCATGAGTTGGAAACTACATAATGCGATGTGGCCCGGATTAGTGGGCAAGGAAGAAGGATCAGAGCAGCCCCCCATTAGCTTGGATCGGATGCTGGAGTTGACGGTTGCCAGTGAAGTAGATGGAAAAGGATTTGATGGTGTTGACATGTTCCTATTTCAACCACACCTCGATATTGATGCTGATGAAGCAGAAGTTCGAAAGCTGGCTGATAAAATCGCCGGCATGGGTCTGAAGGTGGGCAGTTTTGTAGCACCTGTTTGGGAAGGAACCGTCGGTGGTAGTGCGATGGGTGATGCAGAGACGCGTGCCCGTTTTGTGGACGCGGTCAGTAAGGCGTGCCGCTATGGCAAGATCCTTCGTGAACATGGTGTGCGTGAATACGGGTCCATTCGCATTGACTCCGCCACCAGTGTCGACGATTGGGCCGCCAATCCGGTGGAGGGGACCAAGCTCATTGCCCAGACCTTCAAGGAAAGTGCCGAGGTCGCCGCCGATTATGATGAGGTCCTCGTGGTTGAGGGCGAGATTTGCTGGGGTGGCATGCACTCATGGAAAGACATGCTGGATTTGCTGGAGCTGGTGGGCCTGCCAGGCCGGGTTGGTTTCCAGGCGGATCTGGCACACAGTTATCTCTATTTGCTAGGCTACAACGCCCCCGAGCACGCCCTGCTCACTGAGGGCTACTCGGATGAGGAGTTCTGGGGCGCCTACAAGACCATGACGGACAAGCTCAGGCCATGGACCTATGACTTCCACGTTGCCCAGAACGACGGCACCGTGCACGGCACCGGGGCGCACGACAAGACCGGCCGCCACTGCCCGGCGGACGACCCCAATGGCAAGCTCGACATCGTCAAGTGCGCCTCTCATTGGCTGCTTGATGAGAATGGCAATCAGCGCCCTGAGATCAAGCACCTGTGCTGGGACGGCTGCATGTTCCCCAACAGCACGCTCGAGCAGCAGGAAACCTGGAACACCATTCTGGGCGTGATGCAGGACATCAACCAGGCCTACGGCTAAGAAGCCCGTCCATTCCAACGGAGGCAGGCTGCTTCCGGATGAAAATGAGCACGGGCATAGCAAAATACGATAATTCTATAACTATGAAATTTGGAAACGAATGCTACACCTGGTTCATGAGGGATTCCGGTTCCCATTGGGAAAACAGCCTCGCGCACATGATCAAGGTCTCCGCCGAGGCGGGTATGACCGGTATCGAACCGATCTTTTCCTGGATGGGGGACCTCTCCGATCCGGGCAAACTGGCAGATTGCCTCGCTGAGCATCATGTCGAGCTCGCTGCGATCGCCTTCAGCCAGAATTGGAACCATCCTGAGGAAACCGCCGAAGAGCGGGAGGATGCGGACCGGGCCATCGAGCTGCTGCGGCAGTTCCCCGGAGCATTGCTATGCACTGTGCAGCTGCCGACCGGCCGCCATGATCTGGAGCAGCGCCGCAAAAACCTGGTTGCCAATGTCAATGCCGTCTCCCGCCGTGCCGTTGACGCCGGAGTGCCATGCACCTATCACCCGAATTCCCCGGAAACATCGACCAACCGCACTGAGGAGGATTACCGCGTCATCCTCGAGGGGCTGGATGCCTCGGTGACCGGCTGGACCCCGGACGTGGGCCACATAATCAACGGTGGCATGGACCCCCTTCAGAAGATGAAGGAATACGAGAGCCTCATCAACCTGGTCCACTTCAAGGACTGGGACGGTGAGGGCTTTGCCCTGATGGGGCAGGGCAAGGTTGATTTTCAGGGTGTCACCCAATGGCTGCAAGATCGTGACTATGACGGCTGGATCATTTGCGAGGATGAGGCTCCGGAGGCTTTGGAGGACCCGGATGCGGTCACCCTGCACGATGGCAAGTGGATCAAGGAAACCCTGCTGCCTTCCATTAACCGCTAAATAGTCATGCCTGCGCACACCACGGAAGATTTTACCATGCACTACGAGGTGCACGGGGAAGAGCACGGGGGCATTCCCGTGATTCTAATCATGGGCATTACCGCCCCGAACGCGGTCTGGGAAGCCCACGTCGAGGTCTGGAGCGAGCATTTTTACTGCATCACCCCCGACAACCGAGGGGTTGGCCAGAGTGACAAACCTCCGGGGGATTACAGCTCCTCGATGATGGCGGATGATTACGCCAAGCTCATGGATGGTCTGGGTATTGAGCAGGCTCACGTGGTTGGCTGCTCAATGGGTAGTATTATCGGCCAGCAGCTTGCCCTGCGCCACCCGGCGAAGGTGAAGAGCCTGGTGCTGATGTGCTCATGGGCGCGTTGTGATGCCTACGCCAAGTCCACCTTTGAGCATATGAAACAGGCCAAGGCACACCTAACGCCCGCCGCCTTCATGGAGTGGATCCAGCTGCTCATCTTCCACAAGCGCAGCTGGGATGACCCGGAGATGTATCAATCCATGCTGGAGGGCAGGCAGGATGCCTCGCAAGACCCGAACCCACAGCCCTTGCACGGCCTGCATGGCCAGGCGGCCGCATGTATCAACCACGACACTCTTGCGGAGTTAAAAAACCTCACAGCCCCCTGCCTGGTCATTGGCGGTGAGGAGGATATTTTCACGCCCCGCTGGATGGCGGAGGAAATCGTGGCTGAGCTGCCAACAAGCGAAATGCACCTCTACCCTGAATCCGGTCACGCTTTCCATTGGGAAAACCTGGAGGACTTCAACCAGAGGGTGATCGAATTCATCCAGGCTAATAGCCAATAGCCAACAACCATGCCCAAATACTCCATCGGTCTCGACTACGGCACCAACTCCTGCCGATCCCTGATCGTGGATTTGGCAGATGGTCGTGAGCTTGGGAGCTCTGTCTTTGCCTACCCCTCGGGAGAGCATGGTATTCTGACCGATCCGGAGGATCCGCACGTGGCCCGCCAGAATCCGCAGGACTACCTCGATGGCTGTGTCACGATCATCCGTGAGGCAGTGGCACAGGCGCAGCAAGCGGATGTCGGTTTTGAAGTCTCAGACATCGTGGGCATTGGCATTGATACCACCGGCTCCACTGTCATTCCAGTGGATGAACAGGGCACGCCGCTGGCCATGCAGGAGCGTTTTGCCGGTAATCTCAATGCGCAGGTCTGGCTCTGGAAAGACCACACCTCCTACCGTGAGGCGGAGCAAATCACTGCCCTGGCCACGGAGATGCGTCCCGAGTATCTCGCCAAATGTGGCGGCGTGTATTCCTCGGAGTGGTGGTGGGCCAAAATCCTGCATCTCAAAAACAGCGATCCCGGGGTTTTTGCCGCAGCCTTTTCCTTTGTGGAGCATTGTGACTGGCTCCCGGCAGTGCTGGCGGGAAATACCGATCCGCTCACCTTGAAGCGGTCCATTTGCGCGGCCGGCCACAAGGCGATGTACAATGCCGATTGGGACGGTTTGCCCGATGTTGATTTTCTCGCCCGCCTCGATCCGGACTTGGCTGATTTGCGCGACCGGCTCTACCGGGAAGCACACGCTTCCGATACTGCGGCCGGAACCCTCTGTGAGGAGTGGGCGCAAAAGCTCGGCCTGCCCGCCGGGATCACGATCGCTGTGGGTGCGTTTGACTGCCACATGGGAGCCGTCGGCTCGGGAGTGAAAAAAGGCACCCTGGTCAAGGTGCTCGGCACTTCCACCTGTGACATCACCGTGGCGGACCAGGATGTTGAGGACGTGCCGGGGCTCTGTGGTCAGGTGGATTCCTCCGTGGTTCCCGGCATGGTCGGCGTGGAGGCCGGTCAGTCGGCGGTGGGGGATATTTTCCTCTGGCTAGTACACCATCTGGTGCCGGAGAGCTACGGCACGGATGACAAGGCCAAGTTTGTTGCCATGGAGGCTGCAATGAAAGACCAGCCTCCCGGGGCCACCGGCTTGCTGGCACTGGACTGGAACAACGGCAACCGCAGCATCCTCACCGACGTGCAGCTCTCGGGCCTGCTCATTGGCCAGACACTGCATACCCGGGCCCATGAGATTTATCGCGCCTACATTGAGGCGACAGCCTTCGGGGCCCTGACCATCATCAACCGCATGGAGGAGCACGGGGTCGTGATCGAGGAGGTGGTCAACACCGGCGGCCTTTCCCTTAAAAACGAGACCCTGATGCAGATTTATGCGGATGTTCTGGGGCGGCCGATGCGGGTATCGAGTTCAGAGCAAACCTGCGCCCTTGGGGCGGCGGTTTTCGGTGCCGTGGCTGCTGGACACGCGAGTCTGGCGCAGCTGCAACAACGCGTCGTCAGCTACACGGAGACCACTTACCAGCCCATGGCAGAAAACCAGGCAGTCTACGCGGAGCTTTACGCACTCTACAAAACCCTGCATGATGCCTTTGGTAATACCGGTTGGTCGGGCAGCCTCGAGCATGTCATGAAGGAGCTGATTCGGATTCGTCAACAACAACGGAGATCATGAACGAAGAGCTGAAACAGGAAGTCGTCAATGCCAACAAGGCGCTGGTCAGTTCCGGCCTCGTGATTCTGACCTGGGGCAACGTCAGCGCCATTGACCGGAACAGCGGCCTGGTGGCCATCAAGCCCAGTGGAGTGGCTTACGAAGAGCTCACCACCCGGCATCTGGTGGTCGTTGATCTCGAGGGCAAGGTGGTGGAGGGGAGTCTCAACCCCTCATCGGATACCAAAACCCACCTCGAGCTCTACCGGAATTTTGCCGGCATTGGTGCGGTAGTACACACCCACAGTCCATCCGCCACGGCTTTCTCTCAGGCTGGGGTTGCTCTGCCCTGCCTCGGTACCACCCACGCGGATCATTTTTTTGGCGAGGTGCCCGTGGCACGCGCCCTGACTCCCGAGGAGGTGGAGAGCGATTACGAGCACGCCACCGGGGTGAGTATTGTGGAGCGCTTCCACGAGCTCTGTCTCCATCCCATGGAAATGCCGGCTATTTTACTCAAACACCACGCGCCCTTCACCTGGGGTGCCACTCCACGGAAGGCACTGGATAACAGCATTGCCCTGGAGATGTGTGCCAGGATGGCGCTGATGACCTGGCAGCTCAATCCGGATGCCTCCGCCATTCCGGACCACATCCTTAACAAGCACCACGAGCGTAAGCATGGTGCGGACGCCTACTACGGGCAGAGCGGCAATTAGTCTAAAATACCCCATACGGGGGATAGCCAGAATGCCTTGGCTGCGTATATTCACTTGCCGCAGGTAGATTGTTCAGCAAGGTGATCCAACGGACTCATCAGCGAAAACTTACCAACTACCATCTGAATACACCCATTATGAAATCCAAATCGATTATTACAGCTCTCTCTTCCCTTGTTTTTGCCCTGGCCGGCACTGCTGCAAGTGCCCAAAACACGAATAGTGAATGGGTCAGCCTCTCGGCTGAATCTGGAGAAATTGTTATCAACGCTCCAGGCTTTGCCTCCTCCAAAGCGGTTTCCTCCGCTTTTTTCACCGCAGATGGCAAAAACCACGCGGTCAGGAGCAAGGGCGGCAAGCTCATTGGCAAGGTGCAGACCAGCACGGCTGATACCCCCTTTGGCGAGGCAGTGGTTACTCGCGCGACCTATGGTCAAGATGGCTCTCCCTACCAATACACCCTGACCTTGAAGCGCCTCAAGAATCTGCGTGCATTTACTCTCCAGGGAGTGTTCCACAACTACAGTGACAAGGACGCCAATCTGAACCACATCGATCTGCTCGACCAGAGCCCGGGCGACATCAAGACCCTCGCCACGGGGGATGCTGCCGAGTGGCTCGTCACTCCCCTGATGCAGGATACGGATGCGCTTTCTCTGGCTGAGACCAATGGAGGTTTCAATGAGGTCGTGCTCATCGCCCACAAGGATGGACGCAGTGTGCTGGTGGGTCCTGTGGGTCCTGCCGAGGCCCACTGCCGTGTGGAGGTTAAAAACCAGAAACTCAAGGCCTACGCACAGATGGACCGGGTGCTTGTCCGTGCTGGTGAGAGCCGCCGCTCCGAGGAGATGATCGTTTGTTTTGAGCCCACTGCCACCGCCACGGACGTTTGGACCCGCTGGGTTGCGGCCACGCACAAGGCGCGCATTCACCGCGGCCCGGTCTACGGCTGGTGCAGCTGGTATGACCTCACCACCCAGATCACTGCGGAGCACGTGCTCAATGTTACCAAGACCATCAAGGATAACCCCCATGTTTTCGGCAAGGGAATCATCCAGATCGATGACGGATACCAGAAGATGGATGGTGACTGGAGTGCCAACAAGAAATTCCCCATGGGCATGGCTGCAGTAGCCAAGGAAATCCGTGACGCGGGCTGCATTCCCGGTGTCTGGTTTGCTCCACTGATGATCAACCCAGATCATCCATGGATCGAAAAGCATCCCGATGCCATTCAAACCAATGCCAAGGGCATTGCCAGCTTCATGAATGCCAACCCCTTCCACCCGGCGGGGGCGAAGTGGGTCAACCCGGATCACCCGGCAACCAAGGTGTATTTGCATAAGATCATTTCCGATGCGCGTGAGCGCGGCTATGGCTACATCAAGATTGACTTCAACGGCATCGGCTCCCGCTTTGTGGACCCGACCAAGACCCGCCTGCAGGTGTTCCGTGACCTCTACACCCTCTACCGTGATGCTGCGGGGGAGGAGATTTACATCCTCTCCTGCCTCGGCCAGCCGACCCGTGGGGTGATCGGCTTCATTGATGCCGCGCGCGTCGGCCCGGACTCTCACCCGGCCCACTTCAGCAAGTGCCTCAAGTCCGTGCTGCGTTTCCAGATTTATGACAACGTCTGGTGGCAGAATGACCCGGACGTGGCCTACGTCAGTGCGAAGGGCACCAAGGTGGACGGCAAGCCGCGCTCACTCGGTGGCACGCCGGAGGGAGAGGGCATGTGGCGCACCTGGCATAATGCCGTGGCCCTCGTGGGTGGAACCTCCATGGTCAGTGACCCTCTTGATGCGCCAGGAGTGGACGCAATGTGGCGCAACTACGAGATTCTGCGCCCGTCCCACACCGAGGACACTCGCCTGCTCACCCTCGGCGAGACGGCAGACAACAGCATCTTTGGTTTCACTGCGGAGCGCCCATTTGGAAACTTTGCTGTCTACAATCTCTACAACGCCAAGGAGGGCGAACGCCACATCAACCTGAACTTCGCCAAGGCCGGACTTCCCCTCAATGGCCAGTGCGCGGTGTATGACTTCTGGCAGGACAAGGTGATCGCCTACACGGAGGGATCCTACAACACGGTTCCGCTCGAGAAGAACTCCTCCGCCATGGTGCGCATCACGCCATTGAGTGAGAGTGGGCCCACGCTGGTGGGGTCCAATCTGCACCTCGCCATGGGAACCACTGAGGTGGGTGATATCCGTGTCACCCCAAGCAAGATGACTATCGAGCTCAATCCCGCAGGAGCACAACAGGGAACCCTTACCATTCATAGTGACAAGCCGCTCACCGCGGGTGCAGCTGAGAACTGCACGATCGACAAGGTCGAGTCGGCAGGCGAGAACCTCTACAAAGTACACCTCAGCGGCCGTCCTTGGGACACTACCCAGAGCATTACTCTCAACATTAGCCAATAGCACTCAGGACACATGACCAACTCACAGCCCGAACCGGTCCGCATTGTTCTCATCGAGGACAACCCGGAATACCGCCGCGCTATTGCCATGGCAATGGAGCGCCAGCAGGGCCTCGAGCTGGTCGGTAAGTTCGGCAGTGCGGAACAGGCATTGGGGGAGCTGCAAAAAAGGGAGGCTGGCGTCACGGTGGACATCGTTCTGTTGGACCTTGGCTTGCCCAAGATGCAGGGATGTGAGGCCATCCAATGGATCCGGAAATATATTCCCGATACACACATCCTCGTGCTTACCCAGTCAGACAAAGAGGCAGATGTCGTTCAAGCCATCCGCGAGGGTGCGGTGGGCTATCTTCTCAAGTCCGCCTCCATGGAAGAGATTGCCCAGGCAATCCACATAGTCATGGAGGGAGGGGCGCCCATTGACTCCAAGATCGCGAGGTATTTGCTCGATCAAATCCAGCAGGAGGTGCCAGTGTCCAAACAGGATTCTGAGCTCACCAAGCGCGAGCTGCAGGTTCTCCAGCACATGAGCAAGGGGCTTGCGCGCAAGGAAATAGCCGAGGCTCTTGGCATTGCCGAAAACACCGTGGTCACCCACATCCGGCATATCTATGAGAAGCTGCAGGTGCCCAATGCGCCGGCGGCCATCAGCACTGCCTACCAGACGGGTATTCTGACCTTGGGAGCGGATGGGCAAGACAAGCCTGAGGAGTAGCTGCGAAGGCACACCTCCCCGTGTTACGGGCGGTTTTTTTGTGCCTTCGGAATGGTGAATTTGGAATTAGGAATGAGGAATTCCAGCACGATGAGTTCACTAGCCATGCACTTGAACTTGAACTCTCAACTCGAACTGCCGCAAAGCGGTCGACTCACGCCAAGACGCAAAGTCGCCAAAG
>JBNACB010000053.1:0-11682 GCA_049632765.1 Akkermansiaceae bacterium
GTGTGTTGGGTGTTGAGAGATTGTCCTGGCTGATACAATTAGGGCTCGGTCGCGGATTGGCTATCCTCCCAGATCATGTGTTTGATCGCGAGACTGTTGGCCCGCTTGGTGGCTTCTTCCGCACGCGGCCCGTCAAAGGACGCAATACGCCTCGCAAGTTTGACTGCGGCAGACCAGCGCTTTTCCCGCTCTAACATGGACAGGGCTTTGAAGCCGCAGCGGTAAAACCATAGCCATTCCTCATCTTTGATTTCATCTGATTCAGGCTGACTTTCGATAATGATATCATAGTAGGAGCCAAATGCTGCTCCGGGCATCGACATGCTTTCATAGGTTTGACCACGCAGGTAATGCAGCCGGTTCTTCCACGCAGCTGGCAAGTCGTTGTCCTCAAGCAGCTTGTTGTAAATAGCAATGGCCTCTTTATATTTGGCGCTGTCTGCCGGGCCTTGCCGGTGCAGGCAGTCTGCCATCAATACGCCTGCACAGCGTTGTATCGACGAGGATATTTCGTCATTATCAAGCAATGGAGAAAGGCATTCTTCAGCCTCTTGATAACGGCGAAGATCGATTAGGACGCGACCTAGCTGGATGCGTGATTCCTGAGCCAGATGTGAGTGATTGCTGTCAACGATTTCTTGAAACATGGCAATGCATTCCTCGCGGGATTGGGGCGTGCCTCCAAGTCTTGCGGACATGGCTGCCTGAAAGCTAGCATGCTGGGCATACAGGCTATCAGGGAATTTTACAGGGATATCCTGCAGGATGCGCCGAGCCTTGTTGTATTCCTCGTTGTGGAAATAGGCTTCGCCCAGTTTAAGTTGAATATAGGCAATGTTGGGGTCGTCACTGAAGTTGGCGATAAATTTCTCGGCCGCTTCAGCTGCGGCTTCCCAATTTTGGGCCAGCTCTTCAGCACGGATAAGGATTTTCGTCATTTTATATTGATTGCTGGCATCTGTCAGGCGCGGAGCTAGAATCTCAATCTGGGCTCTGGCCATATCGATATCTATTGGAGATATCATCACAGATGCTGCAGCAAGTGCGAGGCGGGCCTCGTTCTCACGGGGGTGCCCCACATTGTTGACGATGAATGATTCGAGATCCGGTGGACCCTCAGGTTGCTTCTGGCTGCATTTCCAGAGTGCACGCTCCAGATGAAGTGCGGTCCGAACAAATGCATCTTGAGCGGTGGTTGAGATATTATCAAAGGTGCTGAGATCGCTGCTTTTGAGTGCCATCATCGCAGCATTGATGCTGGATATTTGAGAGATGTCATCGGAGCTTGATTCTCGCGCATATTCAAAGGCAGCGAGTGCCTCTTCTGGGTTGTTTTGCTCGGCAAGGAGCAAGCCGCGCAGGAAGCTTGCCTCATCTCTCAGTCTTGGAGAAAAAGCTACTTTCTCCATTACTGAGAGGGTAAAAGTGGCCTCTGCAGGTTGGTCTTTCTTGAGGTGAAGGTATGCGGTATCGAGGAGCGATGCAGAAGAAAGCTTCAGGTAGAGTTCGCTGGGCAGAGACGTGCTGGCTGCATGCTGGCAACGCAGTCTGGCCAGCAGTGCCATGGCGAGTTCATGTTTTTGTGGATCAGAACTCCGGGCCAGTAGCAGTGCTCGGTAATAGAGAGCGAGGCTTACGAGATCGTCATGTATCGAGGGCTTGGGCTGGTAGGGCAGGAGGGCACTGGCGCTTTCGCCTGCAACGTAGATGGAGTGAAGTAAGGCAGGAGTATCTCCGCTCCACTCGCGCAATTTGCTTGCGATAGAGGATTCTTCATCCAGTTCGCTGGGCAGGAGGACAGCCAAGCGATCGAATGCCGCATGTAGAACTGCAGAATCGGGGTATTCATCAATGAAATTCTCAAGGGTGGTGATGGCATCATCATTTTGCTTGTTGGCAGCAAGCGCATCTGCTTTGCCCAGAATACATGAATGAAAAATTTGCTCGGAGAGATTTTCAGGTGCTGTGATCAGGGACTGAAAACGACGAGCGGCTTCTCCAGATTTCCCCTCTGAGAGAGCTAGCAGTGCCTGCAGGTATTCCTTGAGTTTTGCGGCGGTGGCAATTTGGCCGTCAATTTTTTCCAGTGTATCGGCAGCACTCTCATGATTGCCGAGATTGATATGAATCTCACAAGCAAGTAGCTTGGCGGCATTACTGATGGCAACAGAGCTTGATTGGCTGGCTTTGATAAGGACTTCAAGGGCATCAGTCGTACGTCCCAGCGCGAGCAAGATTTTGGCACGTGAGAGTTGAATTTCTTCATATTCTGCATGCGTGGCCTCGATACCCGCGAGTCTGTCCTCTGCCTCTTGGTAGTGCCCCTGTGCAGCCAGTGCTTCTGCCTCCCATAACGGGGCAGAGGGTTGTTTGGAAAGGGTCTCATCACTCAGTAGGCTTAGTGCCTCTCCAGCGAGTTGGGTGTCTCCCAGGAGTTCTGAGCTTGCTCGCACCAGTGATTCCACCAGTGCGAGTTGCACATAAGGTTTGGATTCTTCAGAGAGCCCGGGATCTTCCAGTGCGAGGCGAAACTTCGTAACGGCAACCTCGTAGAGACGATCAGCCATGGCCTTTGCACCTGCCTGGTATGAGGTATTCCCGCTCAGTTGCTCTGCGATGGATGCAGGGATGCTGTCAGCGCTCCTAACTGGAGCGGCAAGGAGGACTAGCGAGAGGATAAGATGGCAAAAACCACGGGTCACGTTGTTATTATGGTGTAAAATAGTCAGATTTACAGCAATTGTTCTCACAATTTCATGAGAATTGGGCTTTAATTTGGATGTAGTTGCAAGTGCATTTACATTGATGAAACAGTTGGGCGAATTAGGAGAGGATGCCATTGTGAAGCGGCTCATTGAGCAACTGCGTGGTGAGTGCCCGGAGCAGGGCAACATCGTTGCCGGACCAGGGGATGATTGCGCTGTGGTCGACCTTGGCCAGAGAGGCCGCTACCAGCTCCTCAAGACGGACTGTATTGTTGAGGGTGTTCACTACCTCTCCAATACTCCCGCTGCCAAGGTTGGCTGGAAAGCGATTGCGCGGGTGATCAGTGATTTTGCGGCAATGGGAGGCATGCCCAGCCATCTGCTTGTCACCATCGCCATGCCTGCCGGCCAATCGATCCAGTATTTGGAAAAACTCTACCAAGGCATGCAAAGATGTGCCTCCAGATATGGTGCCACGATATGTGGTGGTGAGACAAGTGCCGTGCCCACCGGCTCTTCAGCAGTCATTTCAGTGGCTGGAACGGGATGGGTGGAGAAATCGAGATGTATTATGAGGGGCGGCGGAAAAGCGGGAGACCTGGTGCTGGTCACTGGGCGCTTGGGCGGATCCATAGGTGGTAAGCATCTCACCTTTGTGCCACGAATTGAGGAGGCGCGTTGGTTAAGCAAACACTTCCGTATTCGCTCCATGATGGATCTCTCAGACGGGTTAGGCAGTGACCTGCCCCGTTTGGCCGAGGCTAGCCAGTGTGGTTATCTGCTTCATGAGAATGCCTTGCCGCGAAACAGGGGATGCAGTGAATCCCAGGCACTTGCCGACGGGGAAGATTATGAATTGTTACTGAGCGTTTCACCCAGGACTGTGGGCAGGTTGCAGTCCGAGTGGGCAAAAAAATTCCCGTCTCTGTTATTAAGCGTGGTCGGAGAGTTAACCCACAAGGATGCAGGTCGTGGCAGCAATATTCATGGCTGGGAGCATTTTGAGCCGCATTAGTGCAGCTGACCCATGGAGTCGCCCATGCGGGCATAGGTCTCCACTTGGCGACAGGAATTATGAACAAGATCGTCGCTAAACCTTACGGTGCCGGGCTCGAAAATGACGATGGTTGATGAGCCTCCAAACGCAAAATATCCCTTTTCATCGCCCTTTTGAACGGTTTGACCTTGGGTATATGTCTGCCGGATGCTGCCAACACAGGTCGCTCCGATTTCCAGCATGAGAACCTGCCCCATGGATTTTGTTTGAATGGTCGTCAAGGTGCGCTTGTTTTGCCAGAGGTAGCTCAGCTTGCGCTTTAGGGCAATGGGTGAGACTGAGAAGAGTGGTCCGTTAATCAGGCGCGTTGATGAGACCTCACCAGTTACCGGGAAGTGGAATCGATGATAGTCTACTGGGCAAAGCCGGGAGAGTATCAATGATCCTCCGGTATACCGGGCTGAGAGTTGTTCGTCGGCAATGAGTTGGTGAATATTGAAAGTCTGACCTTTGACGAAAAAACCGTCTATATCATCGATATTGGCAAATGCCAGATGCCTGCCATCTGCGGGAAGAACGATTGGGTCTTCTGAGATTGGGCGTGCACAGGGCTTGAGTTTCCGATAAAAAAATTCATTAAAGGAAGAAAAGCTCTCTGCTTTCTCTGCGAATTCATCGGTGTTGAGTACATAATCGCTGATGAAAGGCGCCACTTTTGATTTGGAGCGCGAGCTGTCCATCCGCCTGCCATACCACTTGGAGAATGCGGCACGTTTAATAAAGCCATGCAGTGCCACTTTACCCAATGGATTGCCGTAAGCCCATTTGAGAAAGGGCTCTCCATATACCAACTCCTTCTCTGTTTGTCCGCTGTAGCGGTTGTAAAACTCAATGTCTTTCACTGGCGCAAGGCTATCACACAACGAGGGATTGGCAAAAAAAAGCAGGCAGATAAAACTGCCTGCTACTCATGAAGTGAGATTCAATCTGTGAATGCTGATGCTGGGATCAGGCTGACTTCAATAACTTGTGTGCCTTGGCAATCGTGCTCTTGCTGAGCTTGTTGTTTACCTTGCGTGATTTGTCTAACAAATCTTTAAGTTCGGCAAGGGCGGTGTCTGCAGCTTTTAGTGCTTTGCGCTCCCCACCGTATTTTTTGTCGGAGAAGTATTTTGTGAAAGTGGTTCCGGTTCGACTTAAACACAGGCGCCAACCCTGGAAAGCGGTCGTCTCGTAGGTGAACCGTGTTAGATTTTTTCTGGATTTCATAGTGTGTGTGGTTGTGTGGAAGAGTTCAATTACAACGAGTTGTAACACTGCCGACGCACTATTCGTTAAGGCAATAAATATACCTATGCAAATGAAAAAACCGCAAATTTCCCGGATATGGAATTCAAGTATAAAAAAAAGCATGCATTTAAAAAATGCATGCTTTTGTTTATTTAGATGATTGTTTTGCTTGGGATGGATAGAGACCTAACTAGTGCCGGTGTAATGCCAGCGTAGGTTCGCTTATTCGTCCTCTGCGCTGGTTTGCCCCGGGTTGTTAGCCAGAGCCATTTCTTCTACATCAGTCCACTCGATGTAAGCCATCGGTGCTGAATCACTCGTGCGTGGTCCAAGCTTGGTAATGCGGCAGTAACCACCTTGGCGGTCTTCGCATGCCGGCCCGACCTGATCAAAAAGTTTTTTGACAGAGTCTTTCTGGCGCAAGAATGCAACAGCCTGACGGCGGGCATGTAAATCACCACGCTTGGCCAAAGTGACCATTTTTTCTGCGACAGGGCGCAAAGCTTTGGCCTTGGCCAGAGTGGTGCGAATGCGACCATGCTCGATGAGGCTGCAGGCAAGATTGGCCAGCAGTGCTCGGCGATGAGCGCTATCACGTTGTAGTTTAACAGTTTTCTTTCTGTGTCTCATGTTACTGGTCCTTAATCGTTGAGGTTTTGAGCGATGAGGTCGGCAAGTCCGACAGGTGCCTCGTCATCTGCTCCCAAGCGTGGAGCTGCCACGGTTGGAAGGGCTCCGGTAAGCAGGGATGGGTCGATGTTCATGCCAAGGCCAAGGCCAAGCTCGACAAGCTTCTCCTTGATCTCATTGAGTGATTTCTTACCGAAGTTGCGATACTTGAGCATTTCAGCTTCGGTCTTGGTGGCGAGTTGTCCAACGGTTGTGATGTTGGCATTGTTCAGGCAGTTGGCTGCGCGCACGGAGAGTTCGATCTCATTGACACTCATGTTGAGCAGTTTCTTCAGTGCGGCATTTTCCTCGCTCTGCTCTGCAGGAGCTTCCTCGAAGTCCACTGCGTTTTCGTCGTAGTTGACGAAGACGTCCAGATGATGACGGAGGATGGCGGAGGCCTGGAGAAGGGCGTCGGATGGATCGACACGGCCATCAGTCCAGATATCCAATACGAGTTTGTCAAAATCAGTCATCTGGCCAACACGGGTAGCCTCGACACCGTATTTGACGCGCACAACGGGTGAGAAGATGGAGTCGATCGCAATGACGCCGATAGGCATGTCTTTACGCTTGTTTTCGTCACCTGTGTTGAATCCGCGTCCTACCTTGACTTCAAATTCACAGTCGAATTTGACTTTGCGATCCAGTGTGCAGATCACCTGGTCTTTGTTGACAACTTCATACATGTTGTCTTCCTGAATGTCAGCGGCGGTGATAACCCCCTCTTTCTCGCACTTGATGGTGAGCACGCGAGGCTCTTTTCCGTGGTGCTTGAACTTAACCTTTTTGAGGTTGAGGATGATGTCGGTAACATCTTCCACACAGCCGGGGAGGCTGGAAAATTCGTGTTGTACACCGGCGATGCGAACGGAAGTGATCGCGGCGCCCTCAAGCGAGGAGAGCAATACGCGGCGTAGTGAGTTGCCGATGGTGTGACCGTAACCACCTTCAAAAGGCTCAGCGACAAACTGGGCGTAGGTCTCGGTTTCGGTGTCTTCGTTTTTGATTAAGCGATTGGGAAGCTCAAAGCGATCCAGCTTGAATGCGGTATTCTCTTCTTCTTCCTCGGTAGCTTCTGTCGTTTCTGTGTTGTTTGATGTGTCTTCTGACATGGTTTTTGTTGGGTTACCGGGTTACCCTCCGGCGAGCGGGGTCAGCGGGTCGTCAGGATTTGACAGTTGGCTGATTGACGGAGGACCTACGGCGATTTCTAGCTCGCGGGGGCGGGAATAAAGAGCAAGCAGCAGCGTAATGCAATCGTTTTTTTGAGTATTTGGAGCTATTTTCGCCTGCCGAACCGGGGGCATGGGGGACACTCGGATGGTAATTTGCGATGTCGTTTTGAGGGCTTTATGCTATGGATATGGGCATGAGGACATTTTCTGCACTTGTAGTGGGCCTGCTTTTGCCCTGGAGCGTCGATGTTTTGGCGCAAGATTCAGTTCCGGATGGGCAAAAAGCCGATCGCGTGGAATCTGCAGAAAAAGGAGATTCGCAGGGCTCGTCATCTGATCAGTTTGATATTGAAGTCGTAAGGGCAGCCGAGAGCCCCAAATCCGAGGAAAAGCTCCAGAAAAGGGTCTTTGGCAGGTCCGATGAAGCCTCCTTTAGTGGCAAGGTGGTGGTGATCAAGGTAGGCGAGAAGGATCTGGTCAACAAACAGGCTTTCAAGTTCTGGAGGCGGGTCATCAAGCGCGTGAACGAGGAGCAAGCGCGTGCGGTGGTTTTTGACATCGACACTCCAGGGGGTCTCGCCTTTGACACGGCCGAGCTGATCATGGTCGATATGCAAAAAATCAAAGTGCCTTCCTATGCCTTTGTAAACCAGAAGGCGTTGAGTGCTGGTGCCCTGGTGGCCGCAGGAACGGATGCCATCTACATGCATCCCGTATCCACGATAGGGGCTGCGGCTATTGTCAGTGGAACGGGTGCCGAAATTCCTGAAATCATGAGGGCAAAGATTGAATCCGCCTTCAATGCCTTTGTGCGTGCTGTTGCCAAAAGCAAGGGGCGCAACCCTGACGTGATCAGGGCTATGATGATCACAGACGAGTATTATGATTTTGGCGAAATCCAGGTAGAGGAGGGGGAGCTTCTGTCACTCACAGCCGATGAAGCGGTGATGGAGTTCGAGGGCAAACCCTTGCTGGCGAAGGGAATTGTAGAAAACATTGATCAATTGCTTGCCGGAGAGGGGTTGGCTGAGGTGGAGGTGATCTCCGCCGAGCCCACCGGAATGGAGAAGTTTGCTTATTGGGTGGCTGCCTTTTCAGGCATCCTGATTCTGGTGGGTATTGGTGGGGCGTATCTGGAAATGAAGACCCCCGGATTCGGAATTGGTGGAGGAATATCCCTGCTTTCCTTTATGCTCTTCTTTTTTGGCAACTACGCGGCCGGAAACATGGCTGGCTATGGTCTCATGCTGTTATTTTTACTTGGGGTGATTCTCATCATCTTTGAGGTTTTTATTCTTCCAGGTATGATTCTTCCCGGTGTGGTAGGAGTGATACTGGTTCTGGGTACTCTGTTCCTTGCAATGGTGGACGGTTTTGCTTTCGAAGATAACGCTATCCGTGGCTGGGATGCGTCGGGAGCATTGGACTTCCTCAACCGGCCTGCTCTCAATCTCGCCATTGGATTGCTCGGTTCAAGTGTGCTTCTCATGCTGATGATGCGCTACTTGCCTAATGCGCCATTATTCAACCGTCTGGTGATGAATAAAGTTCTTGCTCGTGGCGACTCCACTGGGGAGGATTCGGTTTCAGGGGGCACCGGCGAGCATGTCGGCTTGCAAGGAGTGGCCATGACTGACCTGCGCCCAGTAGGCAAGGGTGACTTCAACGGGAGACTCCTGGATGTGACCGCATCCAACGGGTTCATCGAAGAGGGTAAGAGCATCGTGGTGACTGGAGAGGATGGCGTGAGAATTCTCGTTCAAGAGGACCAGGATGTCTGATGATTGAGAATGTTGCCTGCGCGGGTCTTGCAGCAAAAACCCCTGCTGGCATCACGCGGCAGCAGGGGCTGATTTAAATTGTGCGGGTCATGGGGGAGATGGGGGGCATCCCATCGTGGTTGTCGATCCTCTCAAATACGTCATCAGCGGCGCTGCAATGCGAGTGCAGCGAGCTTCTTTGCAGCGGTAGCAATTTCACCGACCCCGTCTTCGGTGGGCTCTGCATCAGCACTGAGAAGCATGGTGGTGCGAAGCTCCGAGATAATGTCGCGTATTTGCCTCATGTCTTCTCGCTCTGATACACGTGGATCAAGGGCTGCAATGGAGCCCTCGTAGTAATCGGCAATATCCTCACGATAGAGCAGCCGGGCCCGTTCAGGGGAATATTTTTTTGCCACTGCATGCGAGCTGACCTCCAGAGCCCGAATCCAGCCGCCCAGCGATATGAGATGTGCCAAGTCAACATCGCGTAGATGAATGAGATCAGTCTCGACGTCGCGCTGGGTAGCGGTGAGTTCTTTTTTCAAGGCCTCGAAATTATTTTTGCGGGCATTTTCCAGCAGGCTTGCAGCGTGCCGGTTGACACGCTCCCCAGCACCCAGGGCTCGGCTGTAGCTTGAGAGGTCCTTGGCTAAATCCTCAATTTTCTGCATGTGCCCCGCTTGCACCGCGATAAATCCCTCTGCGATGAGAAATCCGATCTCCATGGCCAGATCGGCACGGTTCAGCGGCATGCGTTTGGGCGTCTCGTGAGCCAATTCCTCAGCATGCAAGGGAGCCAGAGAATCGAGGTCATCAAAGATGCGCTTGATGGATGGGGCGGTAAACTCGTTGACCCCGAGCTCTTCGCGCACGTGGGGATCATCGATCAAATCATCCGGGATAGCAGGCCGGGCGCGTTGCAAATCTGAGGATTCAGCCTGAGCTTCGACTTCTTGAGAAATGAGCTGACAAATCAGCAATGGAATGCATACGAAATTCGAAATGCTTGAAGCTGTTTTCATGGCGGTGATGATAACTCCGGCCGTCTAAAAAATGCAATCGAGGAATGGATTGCGCCTGCACAAAAAAGAGCAGGCAACGCAGCGAAAAGGGGTTGGCAGATCAGGCATTGTCGCATACTACCGCATGCATGAGTTTACTTCTGGGTGTTAATATCGATCATGTGGCCACATTGCGGCAAGCCCGTTATCCCGGCATGCTCGACTCTCCCAATGCCGAGCCCAGCCCGCTGGATGCAGCGCATGATGCTCAGAAAGGTGGTGCAGACTCCATCACCATCCACGTGCGAGGTGACCGGAGGCACATGCAGGAGAAAGACGCCTTTGAGATCAGAAAGAATATTGATTTGCCGCTCAACTTTGAGATGGGCAACACAGAGGAAATGCTCCGAATGGTGCTGCGTCTCAAGCCCGACTTTGTCTGCCTCGTGCCTGAGTCGCGTGAGGAGGTGACTACAGAGGGTGGGCTCGATGTCGCCGGGCTTTACGACTCTCTTGCGGTTACGGTGGGCAAGCTGCAGCAGGCCGGTATCAAGGTGAGCATGTTCATTGATCCCGAGCCCGCACAAGTTGAAGCCTCATCGCGCATCGGAGCTGAGATGATTGAATTGCACACGGGTTGTTTTGCCAACAACTTTGCCGAGGAGCGCTGCAGGGAGACAGCGAGGCTCAAGGATGCCGCTGTTCTGGGTCACGGGCTGGGGCTTCAGGTCAATGCCGGTCATGGCATCAACGTGCAAAATTTGCCGGAACTTCTCACTGTGCCACACCTCGTTGAGTTAAACATAGGTCACACCCTGATCGCCCGGTCCATCAGAGTGGGCTTAACGGAGGCTGTGCGGGAAATGCGCGCTGCCATGGAGGGCTATGCATCATGAGGGTTTTTGGCATAGGTATTGATGTGGTTGAGGTGGAGCGCATCGAGGCGTCAATCGCCGAGTTCGGAGAGCGCTTTTCAAGGCGCGTGTTTACCGAAGCGGAGCGGGCTTATTGCGAAAGTCAGGCCCGGCCAGCCATCCACTATGCCGCACGTTTTGCTGCCAAGGAGGCGGTGGCCAAGGCCCTTGGAACGGGAATAGGCAAGGATGTCTCCTGGTTGGACATGGAGATCAGGCGCCGTGAGAGCGGTGAGCCAGAGGTGCATCTATCCGGAGGAGCTGAGGCGTTCGGCAAGCGCAATGAGGTCACGGAGATAAAGATCAGCCTAACCCATGCGAAGCACTACGCTGCTGCCAATGCCGTGGTTTTGGCAGATACGGTCCAGTCTGAGTGATAGCCAGCTATCCGGATGCAAAATTAGCGCTCGACAGATTCTCGGTGTATTAATTAGCCTTATAAGTCTATGAAAAGGACGCACATTACAATATTCCTCATGTCGCTGGGAATCATCCTCTGCCAGGCTGAAGAGAAAGCTGATGCGGCAGACCAGCCAGCAGCTCAAGAAACTCAAAAGCTTGATATTTCGCAAGCATTCCCGGAAGAGGAGGCCATAAGTAAGATGAAGCTGGGGGGTGGCCAGGTGTGTACCTACATGATGGAGCATGAGTTTGCTGTCTTACAAAATAAGCTGGAGTCTTTTCTTGGCAAGCCATGGACAAAGAGTGGAGACAAGGATTCTCTTGCTGAGGCGATGAAGGCTGCTCAGGAACAAGCAAAGGCGGCAGGCATGAAAATACTGGGGCTTGCCATTTATGAAGATGTAAAAAATCCACTCAGCTCCGTCATTCTCATGCAGATGAGCATGCCAGCGGGTGCAGGCTTGGATGATTCCAAGACGATGGTGACTTTGACCTATATGAATCCCTGATAGAGCCTCAGTTCGTATCACAATTTCTCATCTCAAAGGTCTCCCGGTTGCGAACCCGGAGGCCTTTTTCTTATTTTTGCCATATGACGGGCGGGAGCATGGATGTTTTATGCCGGCTGCCAAAGTTCCGAGGATCAAGCTTGCTGTTGCTCCATCTTGCTACCAGAGTTGATCATCATATGAAAATTGAGGGTCGCAGAAGTTGATGTGAAAAACTCCACACAAAATATAGGAGAGTCCGTAAAGAAACGTAT
>JBNACB010000054.1:0-11655 GCA_049632765.1 Akkermansiaceae bacterium
GAAATCATCCAGAGTGCCGTGATAGAGAGGCTGCCAGCCGTCCTTGCCCGTGCTGGCGTTTTTTTCAGGCGTTGCTGTGCCGGGGGCGTCTGGCTCGGCCTGGCACGCTAAAGTTGTTAGAAATGTGGCAGCGATGGCAATGAGGGTGGTGAGATGTTTTTTGATCATGGTTCTGTTCGTTGTTAGTCAGTCTAGTTTTTTGATGATGAGATTACGAAACCAGGCGGGGTCCTGATGATCTTGCAAGAGGATGGGGCCCTCCCACGAGCCGAAGCCTACGTTTTTATTCTTGTACTGGCGCTTGCTGTACTTGCTTTTCTCGAAGCGCTCGTTCCAGTCATCACTGCCGTACTCGAGCTCGACGACTTTGACCCCATTGAGCCAGTGTTCGATGTGGTTTCCTCGAGCCACGATGCGCCCATGGTTCCACTCGCCCACCGGTTTGAGCGGTTTGTCATCAGGAGCGGCAATGAGCTCATACATTGAGGCGGCGCGGTGATTGGCGATTTTGCGGTCACGGTGGTTTTGGTCATCGAGCACTTGGTACTCCAAGCCGAGGCTGCCCTTGGTGCGGTACTTCACCCCACTGTTGCCCGCCTTGGAAATTTTCCACTCAAAGCTCAGCTCGAAGTCCTTGTAGGACTCTTTGGTGATGATGTCACCACCCTTGGCGTGGCGGTGAATAACTCCATCTTCGATTCTCCAGCCTTTCTCAACGGGGCCTCCTTTGACGGTTGTCCAAGCCGAGAAGTCCCCGGAGGCAAATAGGTCGGTTACTTTGCCCTCAGTAGCATCCGTGGTATCAGAGGACGCGTTTTTTGCACCGCGCAGCTCCGCCTCGGTCCACGGGGCGGCGCGTTCCGCGTTGTTCTCTCGGTAGGACTTGATCTCGTCGGCGGTGATTTGTTCCGCCTTGTTGCCCCAGGCATTGCGCAAGTAGGTGAGGGTTTCGGCAAGTTGCTGGTCAGACAAGAAACCGTGACCGGGCATGATGGGGGGAACGTTTTTGACGGCTTTGCCGTTGATGTGGATGGGTCCAGCGAGGCCGTGCACGGCTACTCCAATGAGTACGCTCGGTTCACCCGTCACCCAGTCACTTTTGACCAGGCTCGGTGCGATGTTGAGTTGACCTTTGCCATTGGGCTGATGGCAGGCAGAGCAAAACTGGCCGTAGGTTTTCATGCCGCTGTTGTAGCTTTTCTGCAGCGCCGCATCTTGCTTCACCCACGCCGGAACCTTGTCCTTGTAGACCGAGCTGTTGCGCTTGGGGTAGCCCTCGGTAGCCAGTGCCTTGCTGTATTTTTGGAGGATGCCCGAGCTGCTCCCGGCAAGCTGTGCCGCCGTACTTTTAAGTTCTGCAGGGAAAAGCGATTCGTCACCGTGGGCCTCACCGGCGAGCCGGAGGGCGGTCATTTTCACGAACCAATCGTCATCCTGTGCATTGTTGCTGATGACTTCCTTGCTGAGGGAGCCAAGTCCTTCCAAGGCCCACATGGCATGGGGCTTTGCCTTTGAGCTTCCGTTATTGGCGAGCTCGACCAGGCCGGCGATGAGGTCAGTGCGGTTGTCCTCAACGATGCGTTTCTGGGAATGCAGTCGCCACCAGAGATAGGGGTGGGAGAGGCCAGCCATGAGGTCTTTGGGTGCCGCTTCCGCTTGGTGGTTTTCCGGCACTACCCGCCAAATGCGGCCCTTGCCGATGTGTTTGTCGAGCTCGCGCTCCATGGACTGGCGGCGCAGGTAGCTTGTCAGGAAGAGCTTGTCCTGGATGATGCCCCGGTTCATGTCCACAATGTAAAGGCAGCCGTCAGGACCGAAGGAACCGTTGACCGGGCGGAAGCGCTCGTCCGTACTGGCGAGGAATTCGCGTTTGGTCCACTGCTCATCCGGGTAATGGATGTGTTTGAATTTGGATGTCGCGGGCATGGGGGCATCAGGCTTGAACGCACCCACCGTGTTTGTCCCCGGGCTAAATGAGAAAATAGCACCTTCCCACTCCGTGCCATAGGCACCATCACTGTGTACGGCCAGGCCACTAATGCTGGTGACCCGGTTAATGCGCCCGTCTTTTTGCAGAGTATTCGGCCTGTAGGCACGGTTGATGGCTGTGTTGGGTCGGATGGCGTAGACACTGTTGTCCGGGGTGCCGACCTTCGGGTATTGGCCGTCGTAGATCTCCGAGTCGGAGATGAACCACGTGCTGTTGCCATTGTAATAGAGCCGCCCGTAGGCATCGGATGCCATGCCCCACTGGCCGCGTGCCCCGGTGGGTGCTTCGATTAGCTTGCCGTCGCGCCACTGCAGGCGGCGCTGGGACTTGGAGTTATACATCCAGTTGTCCATGGCGAAGTGCAAGCCATTCTCCGCGTGTTCGATGTTGCCCATGGCCGCGGTAGCAAAGTCGATGAGCGGGGTGCGCTTGTCAGCCACCAGATCGCCGTCCGTGTCCTCGGCAAAGATGAGCTTGCCCGTTCCCAGGGCGACCAAGGCACCGCCCTTAACGATGGATAGACTGCGCGGGTTGACGATGTTATCCAGGAAGGTGGTGGCCTTGTCCATGCGCCCGTCACCATCCGTATCCTCGAGCACCTGGACCCGGCTGATGGGGTCATGATCACCGGATCCCTCCACGTTCATCATGTAGGACTGAAATTCACAAACCCAGAGGCGTCCCTCGAGGTCGAACTCGGCAAACACCGGGTCCTTGATCATGGGAGCGGCGGCCACGAGCTCAACCCGGAAACCGGGAGCGACCTTGAAGCCTTCCAGTGTTTGCTCAGGCGAGAGCAGGGGAGCGGGGTCGGGTGCCCATTCACGCCAGTTGGTGGAGTCAAGCAGGTCCTTGTTCTTTTCCTTCTTGTCGCCACTCTGGCCGGGTGAGGCTGCAGCCAGCAGCAGGCTGGTGAGGATGATGGTTGATGCTTTGTGAAGGCAGGTATTCATGGTGAAAAGTTGTTTAGAGCTCGGCAATGATGATGGGACCCGGGTGATTGATTCTGGATGCGTTGTTGGATGCTCCCGGCATCTCTGCGTGAGGGTTCTTTGTTGTTGCCTTTCCAGCAGGCAGGATCTTGCCGTTCTTGATGCGTGGCGGGTCGTGCCGATTCGGACTTGGGTTTGCGGGAATGGAGTCGCCCGTTTGCAGGGTCCATGCCTCAAGCAGCTGGCGAGCTTGGGCGAGTGTCGCGGCATGTTGCGGACTGCCGGCCAGATTAGCAAATTGATGCGGGTCATCAAGCACATGATAGAGCTCTTCACCGGGGCAGGGATTGGCAAAGATTTGTTGTTGCCTGGCTGTGGTTGCCCCGGCGGCATGAGCTTGCCAGAGCTCGGCACCGGCAGGATAATGGTCATCTGACTCGTAACATACATTCATCTGGTTCGGGAAATTGTTCACAATGTAGAGATAGTCGCCAAAGCGGACCATGCGCGAGTGGTTCCGGTAGACATGCCAGTTCTGCTCGGCAAAAACCACCTCCCTGACCTTCGCCGTCGGGTTTTTGAGAATAGGCAGAAAGCTTCTGCCCTGAATGCAGTCCGGCTGCTCAAGGCCTGCGAGCTCCAGAGAGGTCGCACTGAGATCCATGCTGCTCACCAGGCTCTGGGTAATGGATGTATCCTGAATGACTTTTGGAAAATGAACCACCCAGGGGGTCTTGATGCCGCTATCGTAGAGGCGTGACTTACAGCGCGGGAAGGGACGGCCGTTGTCCGCGGCCACGACGATGAGGGTGTTGTCCAGCACACCTTGTTTTTGTAGCTCGGCAGTTACCAGACCCACATAGTGATCAAAGCGGCTGACCTCATGGTAGTAGCCGGTGAGGTCCTTACGGGTGATTGGGGTGTCCACCAGATAGGGAGGGACGATCACGTCCTCAGCAGCATACCTGGGGGCTTCATTGCCAATGTTCCATGGGCGGTGGGCATCTGTTGAGGCAAACCAAAAGAAGAAGGGCTTGTCCCTGGGGCGGTCTTTGACATGGCCGACCCAGTCTTCCTCTTTACCGGGGCCTCCCCCGCCAGTAATGCGATCAAAGGCACGGTCCTTGTTGCCAAACATATGGTTCTTTCCCGAGAGCACGGTGTAGTAACCCGCTTCACGTAAAAGTTCCGGGAAGCGGACTTGTTGATCAGGAAGCTTGGTATGGAGTTCCGGAGCCCCGGTGTTGTGAGGGTAGCGACCGGTGATGATACTACACCGGGATGGGCTGCAGCTACTGATGGTCAGGTAGGCATTGTCAAAGCGCATGCCGTTCCCAGCAAGAGCATCGATATGCGGGGTCTTGATCGCAGGATGCCCATAACAGCCGAAATCATTCTGGGAGATGTCATCGGCAATGAAGAAAACGATATTGGGCCGATCATCAGCAGAGAATGCCGGCTGCAGGCAGACCATGGTAAGTGCCATGAGTGCCGCAATGCCGTGACTTCGAAAAGAGTTCATGAGTGATCCTCATTAAGCTACGCATGGGTGCGCACCAATCCCATTGTTTATTTGCGACGAAATGGTTTACGTTCCGTGGCACCTACCGGGCATCTGCCGCAGCGCTCCGGATCTTGAAGTTGCGGATGTGAAAGGGCAGGCCGTGATCCTGGAAGCCGATTTTTCCGTTCCGGGGAAGTTCCGGATCAAAGGGATGGTCCTGCACGGTAATACCATTGATGGAGATGGAGAGGTGATGGTTCTTCAGGCTTATGAGAACTGTGTTCCACTCTCCCGCAGGTTTGGTGGCTTTCTTGAGTGGATTCTTATGACCCTCCCTGGTGAACTTGATCAGCCCACCCAGATCGTGCCAGCCGAGTTGCGCCTTGGCATGGCAGTCGAGCAATTGCAGTTCAACCCCGGTCTTGACCGGGTCCTTGGGATCGGCCACGCGGAAGTAGAATCCCGAGTTGCCCCCGGCCTCGTGCCGGTAGTCAAAGCTGCATTCAAAGTTACTGTAGTCTTTGCCCAGCCAGAGATAGGAGCCGAAGCGCTGCCAGCCTGATTCCCCCGCGCGAGGGGTGAGCGAGATCACACCATCCTTGAGCGACCAGTTTCCCTCCGTGCTGACGGTGGCAAAACCTGCCGGGCTGGAGATGGTGATCCACGGTTTGCTGGCCGGTTCCGATTCATCCTGCGCGCTCGCCAGCGGACCTAGGGCCGTTAACAAGGCAAGGGTGATGAAGATTCGGCTTGGGTTGTTTTTCAGCACAATACTTAGGGAGCCATCTCAGCGAGTACGAGCTGGCCGTCGCTGTTGCGATCGTACTTCTGAAAGATGGGTGCGTAGGCGGCGAGCCATTCCTCAAGCTCGATGGTCTTGCTCTGGTTCCTGTCCATCGCCTTGAGCAGGGAGTCGGCGCGCATTTCCTCCGCGCTGAGGCTGCCGTTGGCATCCAGATCCGCCATCTCGAAGAATTTTTGCCAGTAGGCATCGTAGTCCTGACGCGTTACTCCCTTGTTTTTTTTGTCCATGCGCATGATGTGCAGGAGGTATTTCCAGCATGGGGTGTCCATGCTTTGTGCTGGCTTGCCGGCGGGCAGTCCCAGCTCGCGCAGCAGATGCGGGGTGATGACATTCAAGGCTCCCTCACGCACCGGGTGGATGGTGTCTGTATTGTAGGCGAGGAAGCGCAGTGGATCTCGCTCGAGCAGTTTCTGCCAGTTGGGCCAATGGTCGATGAGCTGGAAGCTGCGCTCTTTGGCGACGTCACGATACATCTGGTTGTAGGTCTCCAGGTTCGGCCTACTGGTGCGGGTGTGGCCAACCGGCACGTTCATCACCTGCAGGATGATCTCGGTGTCCGGGTTGGCCTTGAGGATGCGCTCGATGAGTTGATTGAGGTTGTTGCGCGCGTGCTCGACACTGGTCTTGCGCCGGGCGACGGCATCGTTGACGGCGAACTCGATGAAGACGGTGTCGGGCTCATGCTTGAGAACTTTTTCGTCCAGGCTTTTCACCCCCCAGTCCGAGTTGGCCCCACCCTGGGCACCGTTGATGACCTTCGCCTGACCCGGGTAGGTTTGTTCCAGCACGGTGGCAAACTGGTCAACCCAGGCACCGACCGCGGTGAGGCTGGTGCCGAAGGTGACGATGGTTTGTTTCTTGCCCGCGTCGAGGTGTTGTACGAATTGAGGCTTGGCCTCCTCTTTGCCGTGCTCGTCCGCCTGCAGGGGGCAGGGCATAAGGGTGCAGGCGAATGTGCTCAGGGTAGCGATTGCGGACAGGACAGGGAAAGATGTTTTCATCTCTGGCTAAGGTGTTTTGTGAGGGGGAGTTTTTACTCGGTGGTGAAGATGGATGCCGGCAGGCCTTCCTTGTTATAGAGGTTGACCTTGCCGGGGTTGGGGGCCCAGGCGTAGCGCACAGCAGTCGGTTTGGCGATGTCCTTGTGGGAGACGGTGACGGTATTCTTACCAGTGATTTCAGCCTCGGCCCACTGCCATTTGCGATCGGCACCACAGATCTGGAAACCCTTCAGCGGGTCCTTGCTGGCCACGGTGGGCTGCATGCCTGTTTTGGAGCCTGCCATGAGGCCAGAGCCAGAGTGATCAAAGGTAATCCTGACCTTGTTGCCTTTGACTGCGTAGCTCTGGTAGAGAGGTCCACTGCAGGCGGCGATATCCTTGCCGTAGTCGTTTTTCAGCGCCCAGAGGGCCAGGCGGATGCCAACGTCAATCTTGTTGTGCGGATGGATATCCTTGGCCTCGCCGATGTCATTGAGCACGGCCATACCGGTGTTCTTGAGGCTGAGGGTTCTCCGCTGCTGGTCGATGACGGTTGCCCAGGGGTCCTGATCGAGTGGTTCGGTGACTTCATCCCTGAAAGTTGCCAGCTGCGCGAAGTAGAAGGGAAAGTCCCCCTGACCCCAGTGCTTGCGCCAGCCGGTGATCATAGCCGTGAAGTACTGGGCATAGCGGGAGGCAACTTTCATGTCCTTGGTGTTGGACTCGCCCTGGTACCAGATCGCCCCTTTGATTGCATAGGGGATGACCGGGTTGGCCATGCCATTGAACAGAGTGGCGGGTTCCTGCTGGTTGCTCGCTGGAGGTTGTGCACGGCGGCGTTTTCCCTCTTTGACTTTCTCGGGATCCCATTGTGCGATCTTTTGTTTGAGGGCCTTGCGCTCCTGCTTGAGGAAGGCGGCCATGTCCTTGTCTTGATCGTAGGCATCGGCCGGAATCCACGCTTCCACGCGGGTGCCGCCCCAGGCGCATTTGATGATGCCCACCGGAACCTTGAGCTCCTTGCGTAGCTCACGGGCGAAGAAATAGGCGGTGGCGGAGAAACCGGCATTGGTCTTGGGAGAGGATGAAACCCAGCTGCCATTGAGGGTGTCGAGAGGCTCAAAGGGAGAGGTGTTTTTCTGCACTTCAAACTGTCTGAGCTGATCGTCCTCGGCGGTGGCGATCTCCTTGTTGATGTAGTCAATGGTAGGTTGTTCGACGGCTTCGGTGCGCTTCGGGTTGAACTTGGTCAGTTGCTTGAGATAGAAATCCATGTTGGACTGCCCAGAGCAGAACCAGACCTCGCCGGAGAGCACGTTGCCAATCTCAATGCTGTTGTTGCCCTTGAGGGTGATGGTGTGCGGTCCACCTGCTGGGGGTGTCTGTAGTTTGAGCTGCCACTTGCCATCCTTATCCGTGGTGGTGGCGGCACTTGCCCCCCAGCTCCCTTTGACGGTGACTTTCTCGCCCGCATCGCCGGTGCCCCAGACTGGTGCCTGGGTGTCACGCTGGATGATCATGTTGTCGGTGAACAGGGTGGCGGGTTTGATGTCTGCCGTGCTGGTGAGGGTGGTGAGTGGCACTGCCGCGGCAGCGAGGATGAGTTTGGTGTATCTGGTTTTCATGTGGTTAGTGGATAAAACAGTGCCTGGCACTGGTTGAGGAGTAAACTCTATTAGGAATGGGGGTTACTGCTTGGCGGCATCAACCTTGATGGACGCGGGCACCTGCAGGGCCTCGAGCACGAATTTTGCGATCAACTGGTTGCCGGCCGGATTCATGTGCACGGTGTCGGAGGTCAGGATGCCCTTGTTGGCATTCTTGGTATTGTGCTCTTTCAAATAAGCAATGAAGCCCTTGCGCAAATCGACCAGCTGGGAGCCGGTTTCTTTGGCGACCTTGCGGCTGATGTCAGCATACTGGTCGAGCTTTTTGTCATCGGGGTTGGTGCCATCATGTTTTTCGCCAATGACGGTGGGAGTGCAGAGGATGACCCGTGCGCCCACAGCGTTGATTTTCTCGATCATGTCCTTGAGACCACTCTCAAAGTCCTCCGGGGTGGTGCCCTTCTTGCCCCGGGCAATCACTTTGGGGTGGGTCCAGTGCCAGACGTCGTTAATGCCGATGTAGATGAAGACAATGGTGGGTTTTTTCTGCAGCACGTCTCGGTCGAGGCGCTTCTGGCAGTCGGGAACCTTGTGGCCACCTTTGCCGGCGCCAATGAGTTCGATGTTGAGATCAGGGTAGGCCTTGGCGATGGCCTCGGCACTCAGGGTGATGTAACCACCCGGGCGGGGGCCGGCGGCGGTGATCGAGTCTCCGAGGAAGACGATGCGGTCATTTTTCTTCAGCGGTGCTTGTTGGGCTTGAACTCCAAGGCTCAGGCCGAGGGTGGTAAGGGTGGTAATCAGTAGTGACTTCATGATATTTTTGTTGGTTTTATTGTTAGGGTAGAGTGGGTGTTTGCCAGGCGGGCAGCGGCCCTTTGGCGAGCTGTTTTTCACAGGACTTGCGGTAGGCGTCCAGACCGGTCATACGCACGCCGTCGTTGACCATGTAGGGGCGAACCTCCTTCCACCAGGCATCGTAGGCATCCATCATGGCGCGCGCAACTTCAGGTTTCTGTGCGAAGAGGTTGTTGGTTTCACCGGGGTCCTTACCGATGTCGTAGAGCTCCTCGTTGTTGACCAGCCGGTATTGCGCGTTGCGAACGGCAAAGCCGGCCTTGCCGGGCGTTTTGTCGTACTGGGATCCGTCCGGCCCGACCTTGTCACTCCATCGGCCGATGTGATAAAAAAGATGGCGATCAGGCCAGGAAGCGCCAGCGTCCTCGAGCAGGGGAAGCATGCTTCTGCCGTCAATGCCCTGCGGCGCTTCGCCACCTGCCAGCTCGATGAGTGTAGGCACCAGATCGATGTGGGCGGTCAGGTTGTTGCGGGAGACACCTTGGCCGAGTTTCCCTTTCCAGGAGAAGAAGGCCGGAACCTTGGTGCCGCCCTGGTGGGGGCTTTTCTTGCCGCCCTTGAGCCCGGCATGGAAGGCGGAGAGCTTCACGCCGTCGCGCTTGCCAACGGCACCGTTTCCCGAACCGGCGAGGGTGGTGCCATTGTCCGACATGAAGATGACCAGGGTTTTTTCCTCCAGACCCCAGTCCCGGAGGCAGGTCATGAGACGGCCGACGTTGTCATCGATGTTCTCGACCATGCCGTAGAAGCCCCCCCGGTTACTGCTGAACCCGTAGCCCTGAAATTTCTCCCGCTTGTCTGCCGGGGCGATAAAGGGCCCGTGCGGGGCATTGGTCGAAATGTAAGCGAAGAAGGGCTTGTCCCTGTTCTCCCGGACCCAGCCAAGGGCCTGGGAGAAGAACACATCAGTACAGAAGCCGGTGGTTTTCACAAACTTGCCGTTGTGATAGACGATTTGGTCCTGATAGGTGTTGCCCGGCGCGTCCATTGGCTGGGTAATGCCGCCCGAGCCGTGGATAAAGACCTCGTCAAAGCCGCGCTCAGCGGGAGTGTAGCCGGGCCCGTCGCCAAGATGCCACTTGCCGAAAATGCCCGAGACGTAGCCCGCTTTTCCGAGGTGCTGGGGCAGAGTGGTGGCGGAGGGTGCCAAGCGTTCACGGCCGCCCCCGGTGTGGGTGACCCCGTTTTTGAAGGGGTGATTGCCCGTCATCAGCGCTGAACGGGTGGGGGAGCAGGTCGGGCTGACGTGGAAGTCGGTGAAGCTGACACTGCCTGCGTGCAGGGCGTCGAGGTGTGGGGTTTCCAGCCAGGGGTGGCCGTGGCAACCCAGCTGGGCGAAGCCCTGGTCATCGGTGAGGACTAGGATGATGTTGGGGCGGCTGCCCGCGAGATCGCCGGCCAGCAGTGAGCTGGCTGCGGAGAGGCAGCAGAGGCCAGAGAGGGCGGTAATGAGGATGGATTTCACAACATATTCTTTGTTGATAAGGTCAGGGTAGGACGGTTTTAACAAGATTGGGCGCATCGACAGGATCCTCAAGCTCACGGATCAATTTGCACAAACCATTGGTGAGTTGTTCCCTGATGTCTTGATACGCCGGGTTGGCGTAGTGGTTTTGCATTTCCTCGGGATCTTTTTCCAAGTCAAAGAGTTCCCATTGATAGGAGCCTTTCATGCCGGGGTAGTGGATGAGCTTGTGGGTGGCTGTGCGAATGCCGATCATCTCCGGCAGGTTGCCGTCCCCATGGCTGTAGAAGTGGTAGTAGGAGGCATCGCGAACTTTTTCTGCTTTGCCCTCCAGGATGCCGCGCAGGGAATGGCCTTGCATGTCGCTGGGAATGGTTAGGCCAGCGTAGTCGAGCAGGGTGGGGGCGAGATCGATGTGGTTGACCATACTGTTATGGACTTGCCCTGTGCCGATCACTTCCGGCAGGCGCACGAGCAGTGGCTGGTGTAGCGGCTTTTCATACATCCACTGCTTGTTGTAAAAGCCATGCTCGCCGAGGGAGAAACCCTGGTCGGAGGTGTAGATCACAATGGTGTTTTTTGCCAGGCCACTCTCGTCGAGGTAGTCCAGCACGCGGCCGACGTTGTCATCGACGTTTTTGACCAGGCGGTAGTAGCCCTTGATGTAGATCTGATAGAGCTTGGCGAGGAGTTCCTTGTCGGTGATGTCGGGGTCCTGCTCGCGGAATTCCGCGATATTTTTTTTGAAGTTCGGTCTGCGCAGGATGAGGTTGGAGCGCATGGTTTTCTGGATAGCCTCGGGAGTACGGCCCTTGTAGTCATCGTAGAGTGTAGCGGGTTCGGGGATGGTGACGTCCTCGAGGAACTCCTCATACTTGGGCGGGGCTGGCACGTAGGGCTCATGCGGCGGCTTGGGGTGGAGCAGCATGCAGAAGGGTTTGCTCTTGTCGCGTTTCTGCTCCAGCCACAGGAGAGCTTCGTCGGTGATGGCATCGTTGTTGAAGCCCTCGAGCTTGCGGCCTCCCTTGTTGAAGGTTTTCTGATTTTGGGGGCTCCAGGGAACCCACTCGTGCTGGGGTTCAAAGACGACCGGGTTCATGGGCATGCCCTGCATTTTCATCACACAGTAGTGGTCAAAGCCTGTGGGTTGGGTGAGCAGGTGCCATTTGCCAAAGAGGGCGGTATTGTAACCCGCGGCCTGCAGCATCTTGGGGAAGGTCTGTTGCGAGCCGTCAAACTTCTGGTTGAGGTGGGTGACCCCGTTCTTGTGGGAATACTTGCCGGTGAGCACGGCGGCACGTGCCGGGGTGCAGAAGGAGTTCGGTGTCAGGGCGTGGTTGAAGCGCATGCCCTCTCTGGCGAGACGGTCCAGGGAGGGGGTCTGGATGTCCTTGTTGCCGTAGCAGCTCAGCGCGTGCTGGGCGTGGTCATCGGAGAGAATGAGCAGGATGTTCGGCGGCTGCTCCGCAGGAGCAGCGGCTGAATGGTGAATGGTGAAGAGCGAAATGAGAATA
>JBNACB010000055.1:0-11576 GCA_049632765.1 Akkermansiaceae bacterium
CGTGGCCGGTGCCGCAACCGATCTTCTGATTTCATCGGAGCTCACTACAGATGACCGGCAGGGGGTCATTACCAAGGAGGGGGCCGGCACACTGACCCTGACCGGGATCAATCAGAACGGTACTAACACCGACCGCCACGACGACTGGACAATCAACAATGGCACGCTGGAAATCCGTAACGGCTCCGCCATTGAGGACACCAGTATCGTTACCGTCAATGCGGCAGGCACCTTCGAAGTCGACAACAACGAAACCATCGGCCGGATAGGGGGCGCAGGTAATGTGGTCCTCAATGCCAACCTTACCACCGGTGACACCACCAATACCGAAATCTCGGGCAACATCAGCGGCACCGGCACTTTGATCAAGCAGGGTGCTAGTACTCTCACCCTCTCCGGCGACAACTCCACCTTCAGCGGTGGCATTACCTTGCAGGACAATAACAGCAGATTGGCACTCAACTCCGCTAACGCTGCCGGCACCGGTGACCTGACTTTTAACCACCAAAACAAGCTCAAGAACGAAGCCTCCGGGCCCTCCACCATCAGCAATAACCTCAATACCAATGGCTGGTTCTACTGGGAAGGTGGCTCCAAGGCTCTGGAAATTACCGGTGACTGGAATAACAACAGTCAGGTGGTGTGGACCAATAGTGCCAACGCCCTCACCATCAGTGGCGTGGTCAGTGGTACTACCTCCACTGGTTTCTACGGTAATGGAGTCATTGCCCTGACCAACGCCAACAACACCTACACGGGTAACCATCATGCCACCCTGGATTCCACCATTCAGTTTAATACAATTGCCAATAGCGGGGTCAACAGTTCGCTCGGAGCCGGAACACAGATTCGCTTTGACGGCGGCAACCAGAGTTTCAACGGCTACTATGAGAACATCGGGGCGGGTGGTTCCACCAACCGTGCCATTACCATCGGCAGAACCGCCTCCGCCAAAACGGCAGGTATCGCCAACAACGGCACCGGGGCCTTGAACTTCTCGGGAACCTTTACCAATGATGCCGGAGGCGGCGGAACGCGCACCCTCTTGCTGGGTGGAAATTATGCAGGTGAGAACAGCATCTCCTCGAATTTGAGTGATGGCACCGGGGGTGGTAAGATCGCCCTCACCAAGGACGGTTCCACCACCTGGGTGCTCACCGGCACGAACACCTACACCGGTGCGACCAACGTCACTGCTGGTACTCTCGTGATCGACGGAGACCACTCAGGTGCTACCGGTGAGATTACTGCCTCGGGAACCGGTATTGTTGCGGGAAGCGGAACGATTGCCAGCATGACCATCGGTCTGGGTGGCGTTCATAGTCCTGGAAATTCACCCGGCACCCAGACGGTTGCCGACCTCACCTGGACAAACGGAGGAACCTACCTCTGGGAGATCAATGCCGACACCGCCAATAGTGGTAGCAAAGGTAATGACCCCGGCTGGGACTGGATTGATGTCACCAACAGCTTTGACATCAGTGGCATTGACACGAGCTTCAATATCGACATCACTTCCCTGACAGGCAGTAACGATCCCGGTCTGGCAGCAGGCTTTGATACTGCGGGTAAGGTATACGGTGATGCCTTTGAAAGCTTTACCATCCTCACTTTCAGCTCGCTCACCGGTGGCTTTGACGCCAATGAGTTCAACCTGCTCACCGGCAACTTTGACAACCAGAAGGTGGGCTGGAGCTTGGAACTGATTGGCAACGACCTCGTCCTTAACGCCGTGTTCGTCCCCGAGCCAAGCTCCACAGCCCTGCTTGGCCTTGGCGGCCTTGCCTTGGCACTCCGCCGCAAGCGCAGCTAAGTGGCCTCCCACTCTCATATACATGAAAAAGCCTCGACAATGGTCGGGGCTTTTTTGCGCCTTTGCGTGAGTTTTCTTTATGGCACGGCAAGCCGCCAAGATCGCCAAGGGGGAAGACTTAGTCGCGTTAGTTGCCAACAAAGAACCAAGAACGAGGAATCAAGAACAGCCATCCGCCTGCAGGCGGATGGCAATATCATCTAAAAATTCTGTTTAATATCCAATCGTGAGTGCTAATTTAAGGGTATGAAGATCACCCCGCTGCTGACACTCGCCCTGTTCTTGCCGTTTACTGTTTCTCTGCCCGCTGCCGAGCGGCCGGCCAAACCCAACATAATCCTGATCCTGACCGATGACCTCGGCTGGCAGGATGTGGGTTGTTACGACATCGATGAGCCGACACCGATGGAGACACCCCATATCGATGCGCTTGCCGGCAAGGGCGTGCAATTCCTGCAGGGTTACTCCCCGGCACCCACCTGCGCTCCCACACGCTGTGCCATCATGAGCGGGGACCACCCAGCGCGTGCGCAGAAGACCCACGTGGTGGGTGGCCACCCGCCGGTGCCTTACCACCCGAGCCACAACATGATGCCACCCTGGTACAGCGGTCGCATGCCCGAGGACACGGTGACCCTGCCCAAACTGCTACAGAAAAACGGCTACGTGACCGGACACTGTGGCAAGTGGCACATGGCCATTGACCACCACGCCTTTCCCCAGCCCAAGGACCAGGGATTTGACTGGACGCGCTCCAACCTCGGCACGACTAAGAAGATGACACCCAACAGGATCACCGGATTTGCCACCGCGGAGAAGGGGGACAAGTACCGCCTCGACGAGGACGGTATTACCACCCACCAGAACAGCTTGGACGCGCTGCAGTTTGTCGATGAACAAAAAGACAAGCCCTTCTTCCTCTACTACGCCACCTGGCTGGTGCACACGCCGATCCATACGCGCAGCAAAGCACTGCTGGACAAGTACTGCAAGAAACTCGGAGTCGAGCCAGATACTGAGAACCCGGAATCCTGGACCGGTGAGGGCCAGACCAACCCGTTCTACTGCGCCATGGTCGAGGAGCTCGACACCTACATGGGTCACCTGTTCACCTACCTCGAGCAGACCGATGACCCGCGCTGGCCCGGGCACAAGCTCATCGAGAACACCTACATTATCTTCACCTCGGACAATGGAGGCATGGAGAAAACCCCGGGTGAGATCATCACGGACAACTACCCGCTGGACCGTGGCAAGATTTCCCTCATGGAGGGAGGCACCCGGGTGCCGCTCATCATCACCGGCCCCGGCATCAAGGCGGGCGTGAAGTCCGATGTTCTCATCAACGGCCTGGATTTCTACCCGACGATCCTCACCCTCACCGGCACTGCCAAGCCGGAGGACAAGGCACTGGATGGTCTCGATCTCAGCGAGCTGCTACTCAATGATCCCGCTGATCCAAGTCTGGTGAAGGAGGCCGATGGCTCCACACGTGACACCATGGTCTGGCACTTCCCCAACAGCGTGGCACTGGAGAGTACGATCCGCGTGGGCGGCTACAAGCTGGTGCGCAACTACAACCACGTGGCCCAGAGGGACACCGAGCCCTTCGAGCTCTACGAGCTTTACGGGGAAAACGGTGAGCGTGTTGACATCGAGGAGGCCAAAAATCTGGCTACTGAAATGCCGGAGAAAACAAAAGAGCTCGATGACAAGCTCACTGCCATTCTCACGGAGATGAAGGCGAGCTATCCCTACTACAACCCGAACTGCAAGTCACCCCTGCCACACAAGGACAAGGTCTGCAAGGTCACCTCCCACGAGCGTGATGGCGAGGTGGTGCGTGTGGAGTTCAAGGAAAAGGGAGCCAAGGTGGTGCGCGCCAACCTGCTCTACACCCTCAACGGTGGCGAGAAGAGCGAGGAGTGGTACCGCACGCCAGCCGAGCTGGCCGGCAATGTGGCCACAGCCACCCTGCCGGAGGGCACGACCCACTACGTGATCAACCTCATTGACGAGAACCAGTTCCTGCGCAGCTACCCGGAGTTCCAGCGGCCCAAAACCGGCAAGGCCTTCTCCAAGCTGGGGATCGCGCGCTAGGAAACCGGCTGGCCGCTGCTAGCAAATTTGCTCGTAGCGGATGCCGAGCAGGCGGGCGAGTTTCTCAATGCGGCTGGCGATGTGGCCAGTACCAATGGCGCAGTGGTGGGAGGGGCCGCCTGCGGACCAGTCGTTCATGAACTGCTTGGCTGAGATGGAGAACTTGTAGCGGCTGTTGGTGTTGCCGATTTGGAGCACCGGGCCGTCCACGGATTCACCTTCGGCGACTTGCAGCGACACTGATCCGTCACGGTGCTGGAGCACGGAGAGGATGGTCACAGGCCCGTGCTTGACGGTCATCTGGATGGAGAGGCCCTTGCCGGGCTTGCCATGGTAGACGGGCAGGGGAACCAGCCCCACGCGGCCCTCGGCAATGGCGAAGTGAGCAGGGCCATCGTGGCCGAGGTAGACCACATCGTCCTCGAAGTCGGTCAGGTAAAACTCGGAGAAGGAACCACCGACATTGAACAGGTCCATGATCTTCATCGCCTGCACATTCTTGACCTCGTATTCCCCGGCAATCGGGATGTTGCGCCCGGTGAGCAGGGTGTTGCCGGCGATGACAGAGGTGACGATGTTCTCATACTCACCGCTGCCCTCGTAGTAGTAGGCCATGGAGCCGAGCCGGTGTTTTTCCACCAGGCGGTCCAGCGCCACCGAGGTCTGGGCGGCGCGCTCGAGCTCGGCCTGCTCGCATTCCTCCGAGACCTCGAACTTCTCGCGGAACTCGTCGATCTTGGCAGAGACATCCTCTTCGGTGACTGCCTTGCGCAGGTCGGAGAGCTCGCACATCTCGAGGATCTCAAAGTGGTTGCCGAAGGCGGCAGCCTGCTGGGTGAGGTCTGAGTAGACGTCGAGCATGCCGTTGTAGTAGTGGCCGAGCAGTCCGACGCGGTTTTGCGCCATGCCCGCTGCCACCTTGGCGGCTTCCACCCAGTCGGTGATTTCGTCCCAGGCTTCCTCTTCCTGCAGGTAGCCGCTGACGACGTGGTAGTCGATGTTTGCCCGGTTAAAGACACAGGCGAGCTCGGGCACCGAGCAGGACTGGCAGTGCTCGAGCCAGATGCCGGTCATTTTGCCCCGGTCACCAAGGGCGTTGAACTTCTCGTAATCGAGCTGGGCAACGGGCTGCAGGTTGAGGAGCACCACGGGCACACGGGCTTTTTGCACCACGGGTAAGACGGTGGAGGAGAGCGCGTAGGTGGAAATGAACAGGAAGATGATATCCACATCCTCGGTCTTGAACTGGTCCGCGGCCTCGCGGGCTTTTTCCGGGGAGTCCACCATGCCGGCATCGACGATGTCCGTGCCCATGGTGGCGATGCGGTCGCGGATCTCGCCGTGGTAGCCGAGCAGGTTGTCAAGAAGGCCGTCAAACTGGGGCCAGTAGGTATCGAGACCGATGGAGAAGATGCCTGTTTTCATGATCGTGATTGATTAGCTGTTAGTGCCCGCCACTGGAGCCTTTGATGTAAGCGGCAACACCGATGATGACGGTGGAGAGAATGAGGGTGCCGAGTGCGGTGTAGAGCAAGCGGCGTGATTTTTTCGATGAGCCTTTCCACTCGCCAAGCTTGAGACCCCAGAGGGAGCTGAAGACAATGATGGATGCCATGTGCAGGGTCCAGCTGGAGAATTTGAAGTCTCCCATGTTGTTGTGGGCGATGGTGTAGAAGAAGAACTGGAGGTACCATATCAGCCCGGCCATACCGCTGAAGAGATAGTTGGTGCGGAGGGGGATGTCATCGTCGGGGGATTCGATCTCACGGTTGTAGAGAGATAGATACTCGTAGCCGGATTTATTCTTCAGGTGTAGGAAGATGCACCAGAGGAAGTTGGTGGTCAGCCCGCCTGCCATGACGATGATCAGGATGGGCAGACCCGACCAGTGGGAGATGGTTCCCTGCTCGATGGACTGCTTGCCGATGGGTTCGCCTGCATCAATGGCAAAGGCCATGAAGGCGCTCATGATGCCGGCGAAGGTGGCGATCATGACCCCCTTGGGAAAGTTGAACTCCTGGATGGTCTTTTTCTTTTCTGCCTCGCTCAGGCCTTTTTCTTTTTCCATGCCGGCGCGGCCGGCGATGGCGATACCGATGACCGCAACGAGAACCCCAAGCAGGACAATTTTACCATCCGTGGGTGTCCAGATGTCTGAAACAAAGGTTCCCTTGCGGATCGGTGGGATGAGCGTGCCAAAGACGGTGCAGAAGCCCAGAGCAATGGCGTTGCCCAGGCCGACACCGAGATAGCGGATGGAGAGGCCGAAGGTGAGGCCCCCCACGCCCCAGCAGAGCCCGCCGATGTAGGTGTTGCGCAGGGTCTCGGAGTCAGTCGCCTTGATCGCCTCAAAGGGGGCGGTGGTCAGGATCAGGGCAAAGATGGTGGGAGCGAGCAGCCAGGACACCATGCCGTTGGTTAGCCAGTAGGTCTCCCAGGACCAGTTGCGGACTTTTTTAAAGGGCACGTAAAACGAACCGGCGGCAAGTCCGCCGATCCAGTGCAGGATGACTCCGAAGAAAGCGCTGATCATGGGTAAAGTTCAAGTTGGCCGCTTCGCGGCAGTTTAAGTTGAAGTGGAAACCCGGCGATGCCGGTTCACAGCGTGTGCGGGGTGTCGTGCTCCACAGCGTGGGTGGATACCTCGGTGGGGCGGAACAGGGTCTCACGCAGGGTGCGGGAGACAAACCAGACGACCATGCCTGTGGTCATGAGTAAGGTGACCTGTTCGGCTTTCAAGGTGCCGGCGAGCAGCAGGATAGAGGGCACCAGTGTGAGTGCCAGTCCAATCCAGGAGAGGATGTTGAGAATGGTTTTCATGATGTGGAATCGTTGGGTTGATGGTTTCGAGTAGGAATCAGGCGTGCTTTTTACCGGAGAAGATCAGGAACAGAACACCGCAGGCAATCCAGCACGGCAGCGGAAAGAACCAGGCGGCAATGTCTTGGGTCTGGATCAGGTAAACCGCAACTCCCACGGGAATGAGCCACGCAAAGAGCACAGCGAGGTTGAAGGGGCTGCCCGCCGTGGCGTTGTGGAGCTTGGCAGCATCCCCCTTGCGGTGGAAGTGCCAGTCAAAGAAGATGATCGCTCCCATGGGGGCGAGGATGGTTCCGTAGAGGCCGACAAAGGTCAGCAGCTTCCAGGCAAACGCCGGGAAAATACCGGCGATCGTGGCGATAATACCGGCACTGAGGGTAACCCAGAAGCGGTTTGATCCGGGGATCATCGCCTGGAAGGCGAGTCCGGCACGGTAGATGGTGGGGTTGGCAGTGGTCCAGCCAGCGACGATCACACAAATAATGCCGGCCAAGCCGACAACGTTGTTGGCCATGGGACCGGGTACGGGATTGGTCTCGCCGGTCATCTTGATCTGGGCGGCGAGCATGAGTGCCGCGGAGATCCATGCCATGAAGTGGCCGACATACATGCCCGCAGAGCTCGCCCAGCCGTAAGATGCTTTTTTAGCGAAGCGGAACACGGAGAGGTCTGCCATGCCCACGTGCATCGCTGCGTTGCAGAACCAGGCAAAGAACATGACGCTCCAGAAGCCCATGGTGGATTCTGAAGATCCGCCTTGTGCCGACAGTATGGACTGGCTCCAGACGGCTTCCAGACCAGCCCAGTCAGAGACGCCGAGTTGTTTGAGGGCCACAAGGCCGCAGGCGAGGAACACGAGTACCATCCAGGGTGAGGCGATGTTGGCAAACTTGGCCACAGTCTCGTATCCAAGTGATGCAACCACGGCAATGACCGCTCCCACAGCGAGGACGATGAGCACGAAAGAAGTGCTGTTGGGATAGACGTCCTCGAGGGCGGGCATCGGCATGTCGAAGGGGATGCCCACTGCAGTTGCCGACACAGTGATCATCGCTCCCGCGAGGAAACAGAACAGGATGCCATTGGCGAGGTTGTAGATTTTAACCAGGCCGCCACCAGCGATGCGTTCGAGGTGGTTATAGAGAGTCAAGCGCGCCCGGGTGGCGATCGGTGCGCAGAGATAGCGCCATGAGAGAACGGCAAGCAGGTTGCCCACAAGGAGGCCGAGCACAATGTTTTGCAGGGACACCCCGTTGAGCAGGAACAGGGGCCCAATCATGAACTCGGTGCCGGCTGCGTGTTCCCCGGCATACATGCCCCAGAACTTGTCACCCCCCTTGAGGGCGCCTTTGGGGACTGGTTCGTTTTCATACTCGCCTGAGGAGGCGCTTGCCTGGTTTTGGTCTTCGTTACTCATGGTTTGTCTGGTTGGAGTGGTTGGGAGTATTGGAGAGTTGTTTGTCTGCCTAGTTGCGTTGGCTCAGTGTGCTGGCCTCGTATTTTTTGATTTCGCCAAGGAGCTCGGTTTCACCGGGGGTCTCGAAGCGCTGGCAGAATTCCTCCCAGACGGCGGACCATGGCAGCGACTTGCTACGCTCAAGGAGTGCCAAGCGGGTGGTATAGTCACCTTCCAGCTCTGCCTGGCGCAGTTGTTCAGCTGGCTCTAGCAGCGCGAGCAGCAGGGCCTTCTGGGCCGCACGCGTGCCAATGGCCCAGGCAGCGATGCGGTTGATCGAGGCATCAAAGAAATCCAGGCCAATGGAGGTGCGGGGCAGGGCATCACAGCGGACCAGCTCCTGCATGATCGCCTGGGTCTGGTCATCGAGCAGGACCACATGGTCACTGTCCCAGCGCACACCGCGGGAAACATGCAAGAGCAGGTGGGGCACATACATGAGCACGGAGGAGATCTTATCCGCGATGCTCTCCGTCGGGTGGAAGTGGCCGGCATCGAGACAGAGGGCGGTCTGGTTCTTGATGGCGTAGCCCATGTAGAACTCATGGGAGCCCACCACCATGCTTTCAGATCCTATGCCGAAGAGCTTGCACTCCACCGCATCGATGTTGTGATTTGCACTATATGATTGCGAGAAAATCTCGTCCAGACTCTGCGAAAGACGCTGGCGGAAGCCCTGACGGTCGGCTGGGTTGTCTTTCATGCCGTCTGGTACCCAGACGTTGGTGACCGCAGGGGAGCCAAGCTGTTCGCCCATATCAGCGGCGATAGCACGGGCGCGCTTGCAGTGCTCGATCCAGAAATCACGGATGCCGGCTTCAGGGCTACTGAGGGTGAAACCACTGCCTGCCTTCTCATGAGAGAAGCAGGAGGGGTTGAAATCCATGCCGATATTCTGGGACTTGGCCCAGTCAATCCAGCTCTGGAAGTGCTCGGTGGTGATGGCGTCACGATCGACGCTCTTCCCCTGAAAGTCGCCATAGATGGCGTGGAGATTGAGTCTGTGGCTTCCAGGAAGCAGGCGCAGCACTTCCTCAAGGTCCTGACGCAGCTCGGGGATCGTGCGCGCCTTGCCGGGGTAGTTGCCGGTGACAGCAAGGCCTCCACTGAGTTCCCCGGCACCGGTTTCAAAGCCGCCAACATCGTCACCCTGCCAGCAGTGCAGGGAGATGGGTGTGTGGGCAAGGGTGGTGAGCGCAGCTTCGACATCAATGCCGAGCTCGGCATACTGATCTTTGACTTGGGAAAACAATAGGTAGGACATGTTGTAAATATGAGGTCTTTAGCTTGAAGGAAAAATTGCTTCTTGCAAATACACGATCTGACTCTATTTTTGCACAAAATGACTGCAGCAAGTCTCTACTCCCGCTACCTGCCCGTGGAGCCCAGCCTGATTGACTGGGGCATGTATGTGCTGGACGCAGGCAGTCAGGATGTGAGCCCTGGCAGCAAGTATCCCGTCGGCAGGCACCCTGAGGAGTATCTCTTCAGCTGGGACAAAGGGCGTGTATTAGATGAATATCAGCTTGTCTACATTAGTGCCGGCGAGGGGGTCTTTGAGTGGGAGGGGCACCAGCGCGAACAGGTCATGGCGGGGGATGTCATCCTGCTGCGCCCCGGGCTTTGGCACCGTTACCAGCCGGACTCGGAAACCGGATGGTCAGAGAACTGGGTGGGTTTTCAGGGAGAATACGCCAAGCGGCTGGTCGAGAAGTTTTTCCCCGAAGACAAGGCATTACTCAGGGTTGGTCACAATGGCGAGCTTCTGCGCAAGTTGCATGCCATTGTCGAGATGATGCAAGACGCCCCAGCGGGTTACCGGCAAATGATGGCGGGTGAGAGCGTGGCGGCACTGGCAAGGGTAAGGTCTCTAGTGATGCGGGCGGACAAACTCATCAACGAGCACGAGCAAAAGATGGACAGGGCTCGTTACTACCTGCTTGCCCACGCAGCAGAGGAGATCGATCTCGAGGCCCTTGCCTTGGAGCTGGGCATGAGCTACTCGCGCTTCCGCAACTTGTTCCGCAGGCACACCGGCAGCTCACCGCGCAAATACCAACTCGATATTCGCATGAACCGCGCCATGGAGCTCTTGCGTGAGAGTGAGCGCAATGTCACTGAGATCGCCGAGCATCTCGGCTTTTCCTCAGTGTATTATTTTTCCCGCCAGTTTAAGGCGCGCACCGGCAAGACTCCCGTGGCTTTCCGCAGGGATGCGAGGGGTAAGTGAGCGACGGGTGGCGGTCTCTTTGTCACAAAACCGCACAACCGCGCTGACCCTTAAAAATCACTGGCCCTCAGAGTAAGGCTCTGACCCGGATTAAGCGTGATGTTTTTGGCTTTTCCCTGGCTCACGACCTTGAGCTCGCCACCGCTGTTGGGACCAGCTTGGATGGTGGCCGCGGCCAGCGCACCGTTCTGCCAGGAGATGTCCACGGTGAAATCACCGCGTGCGCGCAATCCCTTGACACTGCCGTTGGGCCACTTGGGTGGCAGGGCGGGAAGCAGTTTGATTTCCTCGTTGTGGCTGTGCAGCAGCATTTCAGCCACGGCGGCGGTGGCACCAAAGTTGCCATCAATCTGGAAGGGCGGGTGATTGTCCCAGAGGTTGTCGAGGGTGGAGCGCACCAGGATGGCGTGGAGGTTGTCATAGGCCTTAGCCCCGTCCGAGAAGCGGGCATACATGCCGATGGTCCAGGCACGGCTCCAGCCTGTTCCTGCTCCACCTGCAGCGAGGCGCCCATCGATGGACTTGGTGACCGCATCCCGCATCACAGGGTCATCATCGATGTCGATGACATTACCCGGGTAGGCACCGATGACATGCGAGATGTGGCGGTGGCTTTGCCATTTTTCCTTGAAGGGCTTGATCCACTCCATGAGGCGTCCGTCTTGGGCGACCTTCGGGACATAGAGTTTGGGAATGAGGCTTTGAATGCGTTGGACGAAGGCGTCATCCTGTTTGCCGAGAGCGTTCGCAGCTTCGACGTAGTCTTTGAAGACCTGCATGATCATCCATTGCTCGACAGAGGTGCCGGCACTGAGTGCGGCCTCTTGCTCGTTGCCGTCCTTGTCGGTGTATATGAACTTGTTCTCCGGGGAGGTGGCGGGGCGCGCGATGAGGGTTCCTTCGCCTTTGTCATTCTTTGGACCCGGGATAAGCCAGCTTTCACAAAAAGTGGCGGACTCGGTAAGCAGCTCCCAATAGGGTTCGAGGACTTTCGGGTCCTTGTTAAAGCGGTAGTGCTCGAGGATGTGGAAGGAGGCCCATTGCCCTCCCAAATAGGTCGCTGCCCAGAGGGGACGCGTGCCCATGGAGCGGGCACTGCCCCAGACATCGGTCGAGTGTCCCATCGCCCAGCCCTTCATGCCCATGCGGCGGGTCAT
>JBNACB010000056.1:0-8517 GCA_049632765.1 Akkermansiaceae bacterium
GTGCATTTTTTGTGTGTGCAGTGGTTGTTAGTTAAGGCTGTATTACACATTCCGCGCACTGGTGGGGCATCATTAGCGCTGATGCGCTGTGCAAAGTTAGCTCTGAGAGAGCGGGAAAGGAGCCTTGCAAGAAGACACGCATGAGCTCAACTGGCCTGTTAAGCAGCCAACCCTAACGAGAAAAAATGGTGCAGGAAGAGGGACTTGAACCCCCGACCGCCTCGGTGTAAACGAGATGCTCTACCAACTGAGCTATTCCTGCACTGAATTGGGACGTAAAAAATGTCCGCTGGGTTGGGTTGTCATGAAAGACGGGCGTTATTTGGCTGAAATCACCTTATCATGCAATCTCTTTTTTTGCTGATCTACCGATTATTCAGGTGGCGTGTGTGGCTCGAAGGTCGTGCTGCGCTGATGGGCTCTAGCTTTGGCGGCCTTGTGTGCCTGGCGTTGTAGCTGCTCCTGCATGCGGTAGCGTTTCTGTCCCTTTTTCTTGGTTATCCTCCGAGCCGAGCCGTTTTCCAGAATTTCAAAGCCGTTGCAATTGTCCTTGAAGGCAGCATCGAGAATCGTTTGCAGGCGCTTGCGTGATGCCTTGTCCTCGATGGGGATCATGAGCTCCACACGCTTGTCGAGGTTGCGCGTCATCCAATCTGCGGATGAAATGAAGATAAGAGGATCACCGCCATGGGAGAAGGAGAAGATCCGGGCGTGTTCAAGATAGCGATCGATGACTGATACCACACGAATGTTGTTAGCATCTTTACGGGGCCGTCCGCCCGTGCTGGTTTTAAGACAGCAGATACCGCGGATATTCAGATTGATTTTCACTCCGTCTCTGGATGCCTTGTAGAGGGCGTTGATGATTTCCTCATCTTGCAAGGAATTGATCTTTGCTGTGATACTGGCAGGTTCTCCATCCTTGGCGCGTTTGGCCTCAGCAGCGATGAGCTCAAGGAGTCTGGGCTTCATGTGGGTGGGGGCGGGAACGAGCTTGCGAAAGCGGGTGAGCTTGGACCTGCCGGTTACCGCATTAAAGAACAAGGAGGCGTCCGCCCCGTAGGCTGGGCGTGAAGTCAAGTAGGAGACATCGGTGTAGAGGCGAGCCGTTGATTCGTTGTAGTTTCCTGTGCCAAGGTGTGTGTAGCGCTTGAGTTGCCCTTCCTCATTGCGAATCACCAGGCAGATTTTGGCGTGGGTTTTAAGACCCTTCACCCCATAGACAATCTGAACACCAGCGCGCTGCAATTCCTCTGCCCGCATCAGGTTGCGGGCTTCATCAAAGCGAGCCTTCAACTCAATGAGCACGGTGACTTGTTTGCCGTTGTTGGCAGCCTTGATGAGTGCATCGATAATGCGTGAATCCGAGGCGGTGCGATAGAGCACCTGCTTGATGGCGATGGTTGCCGGATCTGCCGCTGCTTCCTCAAGAAAACGGATGACAGGCTCGAAGCTTTCATAAGGATGATTAAGTAGGATGTCTTGTTTTGCCAGAGACTCAAAGATGGATTCTCCGGGCTCGATGAGTGGTGAGGGTTGCGGTTCCCATGGCTCGTCACGCAAGTGTTCATAGCCCGGACTGAAAGCCATGGACATGAAGTCAGTCAGTGCCAATGGTCCGTCGAGCTGGTATGTCTCGGGTCTGCCAGCACCCACTGTATTGCGTAGGGTTGTCTTGAGCCTCTTGGAGCCCTTTGAAGGGATTTCAAGTCTGACCGTGTTGCTTGTTTTACGTGCAGCAAGGACTTCCTCCATCTCGCCCGCGAGGTCGATGGCGTCTTCCTCCTGAACGGCAATATCGCCATTGCGGGTTATTCTGAAAGGCAATGTGGCGATCACTTCTTCATCGGGAAAGAGATCACCTGCAAAAACGGAAATCATGTCCTCGAGCAGGACGAAGTGTTGCGCCGATGATGTGTTGGCGGCATCTGATGCAGTCAATTGAATGAACCGGGAAACACCATCGGGCAAGGGGATGAATACAGAACGAACTTCGCCGTCTGTTGCACTCTTGAGTTCGCAAGCAAGGATGACTCGCATCGCCGGCAGGCTGCTGTGATTGCTGTCTTCATCATGGGCAAGGGGAGTGAGCAGAGGAAATATGGAATCCTTGAAACGGCTCGCGAGCGCCTCATATTGGCTGGGGGATATGGAGGAAAAATCACACAGCTTAATACCTTGATCTGCTATCGCTGGAAGGAGTTCCTTGAGCAGGAGATCATACTGATCATTCATCATAACCCTTGCCCTGTCTCGAATGGCGGTGAGCTGCTGGGATGGGGTCATTCCAGAAATGCCGCGCTTGCGTGACCCGGATGAGCGCATGAGATACAGGCCACCCACCCGTACCTGGAAAAACTCGTCAAGATTAGAGGCGGTGATGGCCAAAAACTTGAGTCGCTCAAGCAGTGGTAGAGATGAGCGCCTGGCTTCATCAAGAACTCGCTGGTTAAACTCGAGCCAGGATAATTCGCGGTTGATAAATGACATGGGTGAATTGAAGAAAAATATGTGTTTCATTGAGCTTCCTGAACGGAGACGCTCAGACCGAATATGTCTTTGAACAGGGTCGCTTTGGAGCGCATGGCGAGGCGTTCCACGGTGGCATCTGCGATGCCGCTGAGTGCGATGACGATCTTCTGTTTTTCAATGCGCACTGCAATGTCTCCGACCCGTGAGCTGTGACTATAGTCCAGAGCGTCTGCGACCCTGAGAATGGCAGCTAGTTTTGAGACGCGCATGCGGTCATCCGCTGGTAAATCACGGTAGCCGGCATGAGTTGGTTTGGGTCCTGATCTACGGTGGTAGCGTGCCAACAGAGCGACGATATCCAGATCGCGCATGCCGAGACCAAAAATTTCACTGTTGAGGATAATGTAATGAGAATGCTTGTGGTGCCCCCGAGCACTGATGAAGTTACCACACTCATGCACAATGGCAGCACACTGGAGCAGCAGGGAGTCATGCTCGTCGAGAAGGTGCAGCTCAGCGGTGGCATCAAACAAAAGCTGGCAAAGCCGGGCGACTTGATGGGCATGGGATTTATGCACCTCGTATTTACGTGCCAGGCTCACGGCTGAGCGCAATACTTCTTTCTGGAAGCCCTCGGTGAGTGAAAATGATGTTGGGATATCAAGTAGGAGGCCTCTCTCATAGTCACTGCCCGGGAGGTGGATTGTTTTGAGCTTCAGTGTCTCAGCAATGGCGAGATTGATTTCGAGGGCAGGGATGATGGCTTGAGCGCTGTTGTAATCCAATTGGTAGCGCCTGACGCGCTGCTCCTCGGTCATAGAGGCAATGTCTTTGGCTAGTTCCGCAATGGCAGCGTAGCTGCTTTTCGTTTTCCCCGGTTTGGCAAGAATGTGGGCCAAATGCTGTATCTCGTAGCCGATGATGACGAGTTCTTCAATGCCGGCATCACAGTAATCATGGTTAATTTGATTGATCTGGCTGCGGATGTGCTCGCGGGTCACCTTGGCGGTGCTGGCATAGGCATCCTGATCCTCCTGATTTTTCCTGATGGCCTCACTGGTGCGATACACTCCCAGTCGGTAGTTGCTGTAGTCTGAAATCCTACCGTTCTTGAAGAGGAGAGCGCGTGTGTTGCCGGGGCCGACGTGAATGACGAGCGTGGTGCGCTTTTTCATCGATGGTGTGTCACGCAGTCGTCTTCTTGTTTTGAGATAGATAAGGCGCGTCATTTCGCCTTCGTCGAGTGTCTCCACATGCAAGCCACAGCCAATCTGGATACGGTTGAGAAAAGCATCCTGATTGTCCGCTTCTGCCAGCACATTAGTCACAACAACGCGGATCGGAGTATCTTCTGTGCCTCCTAATTCAGACAAGGTCTTGCGGTAGCCATTGAGTATCTTCACACAGCGTTCCACGGTGGACCTCCTGATCGATCCGCGCTGGTAGATATCGTGTGCCAGCGGTATGGATTGTTCTAAAAAGTCGCCAGGAGCATTTTCTGAGTCTGCGTGCGTCTCAACAACCAGTAGTGACACCGAGCTTGCCCCGATATGAATCGACGCCTGCAGGGAGGGTGGGGATGTGATGGCCTCTGACATTGCTTGAGATAACCCGGAGCAGCTCTCGATCAAGTCCGGGCAAAGCCAGTGTGAACAACTCAAGGCCAAAAGTCTTGTGCAAAATAGCTTCTGTGACAGCAACGTAACACTCGTGTAAACGAGCCATGGAAAGATTCAATCAGCGGTCAAGGCCCGTGAGCTCGAGCTAGACTCAAGAGCTTAAATAAAAAGCATAAAAAGCTTGAATTTAGGGGGTAAAAATGGTTTTGAGTCTGCCCGCACCTGCGTCCGCTGCAATAAGTGGCGATCGCATTCCCTTAGACCAAACACATCCACTTCTGACCTTGTCATGGACGATTCGAACATTATTCCGTTTGATCAGCCCGCGCAAGGTTCCAGGTTTTCCTCAAATTCCATGAAAAGCAGCCTCGTTGCCAAAGCCTCTGAGATCATCGAAGATCCGCAAATTCTTGTAAATGTCGTATCCAAGCGTGTTGCTCAGCTCAATCAGGGGCGTGCACCTCTCATTGATACAGTTCCCAGCATGGGTGCAGCGGACATCGCTCTCAGGGAGATCATTGAAGGTAAGGTGGTGATTTCCAACTCCGAGGGAGAGTAGCCTGCATAAAATACATAGGCTTGGACGGGGTTTCTCCGTGTTTGTGGCCTGTCATTCACGATGAGCGCTGACATAGCAACCAACCGAAAGGCGCGTCGTGACTACCATATTTCTGACACTTACGAGTGTGGTATTGAGCTCAAGGGTACGGAGGTCAAATCGATACGGGCTGGCAAGGTGAATATTGCCGACGGTTACGCCCGGATCGAGAACGGTCAGGTGTTTCTCTACGGGTGTCACATCCAGCCATGGCAGACAGCCGGGGAGTGGTTTCAGCATGGGGTGACCCGACCGAGGCGTCTTTTGCTGCATAAGAAAGAAATTATCAAACTCAGTGAAGTCACCTCTCAAAAGGGCTGCACCCTCCCGTGTCTGAGATTGTATTGGAAGGGGGGCAAGGTGAAGGTAGAGATAGGCGTCGGTAAGGGCAAGAGCCACTCCGATCAGAGGCAGGATTTGAAAAAGCGCACTGAAATGCGTGAAGCTGAGCGTGAGATGTCGCGTTTTAACCGCCGCTAAGTAAGAGGCTCATGTTCGATCTGCGTCAATTCGGAGCTCTCGCGCCTGAGTGGTATGAGCGCATCCATTATCATCATGAGCTGGAATCAACGAATGATGCGGCCCATGATCTGGCTGCTTGCGGTGCTGAGCATGGCACGCTTGTCCTTGCAGACCATCAGACAGCGGGAAGAGGCAGAAGGGGTGCCCAGTGGACGAGTGCTCCCGGTGACGGTCTGCTTTTCTCCCTGGTGCTCCGGCCATCATTGCCTAAGTTGCATTGGAGCAGGCTCGCACTCTCGACGGGACTTGGTCTTGCAGAGGCATTGCAAGACAAGTGGCAAATTACAGCGCATGTGAAATGGCCCAATGACATCTACATTTCAGAGAGGAAGTGTGCAGGTATTTTGGTCGAGGCCCGTGACGACCATGTCGTTATAGGGATGGGAATCAATGTTCTCTCAGCACCTACTGTAAGTAACTCGCGGATTTCCGCTATTGCAATGGCAGAGGCGACAAGCAAGCCCCTCAGCCGTGAGAGGGTTCTGGCCGTGCTATTGCCAGCTATCATGCATGAAGTGAATGGCTGTGCCGACCATTTTGAAACCCAGTTGGAGCGCCTTCGGGGGAAATGCTATCTCACTGACAAGCGGATCCGCTTCAGAATGCAAGATGCGGTTTTAGATGGTCTAGTCCGCGGCATTGGTCCTGACGGGATATTGCAAGTCGAGGTCGATGGGGAGCTCAAGGGTTTTTCGCAAGCATCTGATATCGACGTCTTGTAGGCTCTTAATCCGCTCGCACTAGAGCCTCATATCATCAAGAGGTTCGCCGATGGCTTTCCTGAGAGCGGCACCTAGAGGAGACTCCATCATGGCCTGCCAGTCTTGGGCTTTGCTGGTATTCATGAGTGGTGGCAAGAGCTCTACTTCGCGTTTTGCTTGCACGGCGGCAGTCTGCGTCTCACTCAATAAGCTGGGACTGTCCCATGAAAGGCCAGCGAAGAGCTCTGGAGTATTCGGCTTCATGGCGAGAAAATAATAACGCCCCTCGTGATTGGGGCCAATGATGACATCCCGGTTGGTCTCAGGGTGTAGTCTCGAGAAGGCGGCATTGATCCAGCGGGCCCCGCACTCGAGACAGGTGGGATCGAGAGCGCCGATTTGATCAAAACCATCTTCGAAGGCCTCTGCGAACGCCTTGCCAAGACCCTCAGTTGTTATCTGGTTGCCGATAGGGCGGAAATCGACCTCCTGAGCCGGCTCCCCGGGTGTGCTTGGGGGCACGTGATACAAGTTTGCCTCATTGCTGGAGATGGCTTCCATTTTGGGAAGCAGCCAAAACTTCAATGCATCGCCTGCATCGGCAGGGGTGTAACAAAACCGGATACGGCATTTCTCAAGCCCCCGGAGTTGCCTGAGCATGACCTCGATCATTGCCTTGTAGTAGTCGCATGCCTTTTCGGCACCCAGTTCGGCTGTCAGGCTGGGTAATACCAGCCCGGGAATGGGTTCATGCACTAATACCAGTAACAGACGCATGACCTGATTTAATTCATGTAGCTATAAAACCAACAGCAAACTGGATGGATGTGGAGGGAGAAGGAAATACTAAAGATATGTTGACGATCAAGGCGGGGGGAATTTATCTTGCCTCTGTGCCCTGACTAGGAGATGCTCTGAATGCGGAGCATTTCCCCTTGGTTCCTCCTCATCAGCTTTCATTATGGCTGCCTCCCGCAATAAACTGAGAAACGAAAAAAAAGATAGCAAGCCCTGGCCTAATGAGGTGCTCGGCATATTGCTTGCCGGCTCGGGTTTGCTCTTGTTGCTCTCGCTTCTTTCATTCTCAGCTCATGACCCGTCTATTTTTCAGTTCATGGGCGGATCTGAAGATACTGCTGAAAGCGGCTCTATCCCTAAAAATTGGATTGGCCCGGTTGGCGCTAATGTCGCATATATCGTATTGGCATTATTTGGCGCGGCAGCCTACTTACTGGCACTTACTTTGATTTGGATGGGGCTTGCAAAGCTCATCCTGGATGCGCGGGCGCCCTGGTACACATGGGCAGGGTGCGGTGTCTTTATTCTGAGCGCCGCCGCATTGCTTTCCGTACAGAGTCTTTTTTTCACCGGGTGGGCACAAAATAGCGGTATTCAAGGCGGTGTTGGTGGATGGTTAGGTTACTGGACGGGCACGCGCTGCCTCGAAGCCTTGCTCAACAAGCCCGGGGCTATTTTGGTGCTCGCTTGCGTTTATCTTATCAGTCTCATATTGCTCACTGGTTTGCATCCGGTGTCCTTTACCAGAGGACTTGTGAGCGCTATTGCAAGCTGGGTTTCCCGATTTAGGGAGATGCGTAGGCAGAAAGCCGCGGGAGGATCCAAAAACACAGCCCTCGAACAGCTCCGCAAAAGGAAGGATAAATCATCGAGTGGGGATGCTGGAGGAGGCGCACGCGCAAAGTCTGGCTCAAGCAAGAAGGATGCAATCAGCAAAACATCCACGGAGGATGACGTGCCTGATGACGAGCCTGACTTGGATCCCCAGCCTGAGCTGCCACTCAGGGAGACACCGACCCCGCAAATCATTGATGCATCTCAGCGGCGCAAACCCACAGCGGACCTCAGTGCCAAGCCCTTTGCCAAGAAAAAGCCAGAGCACATGGGGCTGAGCACGGACGAGTTTACCGACTACGAGCTTCCCGGCTTTGACTTGCTCGATATACCCGAGCACGAGGAGCCCGAAGTCGAGGCAGATACCGGTCAGCTTGTCTCCATACAGAAAACCATTATAGATACCCTTGGAGCATTTGGTGTTGAGGTGTCAGCCGGAAATATCACCAGAGGACCCACCATTACGCGATATGAGGTATATCCAAGTCCAGGTTTACGCGTGAATCGCATCACTCAGCTTGAGGCGGACATTGCCCGTGCGACCAAAGCTGAGCGAATCAACATCCTTGCGCCCGTTCCCGGGTCTGACACCGTCGGCATTGAGATTGCGAACTCCGAGAAGGTTGCGGTGCCTCTACACGAGCTGCTGCAGGATCCTGAGTTTACAAGCGCCAAGAAGAAAATCCCGCTGGCTCTCGGCAAGGATGTCTATGGTAATGCCGTGGTTGGGGATCTCGCCGCCATGCCGCACCTACTGGTTGCTGGCGCCACGGGTGCTGGTAAGTCCGTGTGTATCAACTCGATCATTACGAGTATCCTCTTCAAATTCAGCCCGAACGAGCTGCGTTTCATCATGGTGGATCCCAAAGTGGTAGAAATGCAGATGTATAACTCCCTGCCGCATCTCGCCGTGCCGGTGGTGACAGATCCCAACAAGGTGGTTGCCGCACTCCGTTGGGTCGTTAATGAGATG
>JBNACB010000056.1:8527-11575 GCA_049632765.1 Akkermansiaceae bacterium
CGGATGTTTGCTGAAGTAGGCGTGCGTAATTTTGATGGCTTTAACAGCAGGGAAATTGAGGTCAAAGATGAAGACGCAGATCTTGATCTTGAAGCAGAGCCTGAGGAGGAGCATTACGATGAGGAACATATCGAGTCCATTGCCCAGGCGCTGACAGATGGTGAGCTGGGTCCTGCTGCACTGGATGGCTCTGATGACGAGGAAGAAGAGGAAATACCGGACAGGGTTCCCTATATTGTCGTCATTATTGATGAGCTTGCTGACCTGATGCAGACAGCTCCTGCAGATGTGGAAATGAATATTGCCCGGATAGCGCAGAAAGCACGTGCTGCCGGCATTCATCTCATTATTGCAACCCAGACGCCACGCGCGGACGTCGTGACTGGTATCATCAAGGCGAACATTCCCAGTAGGATTGCCTTCCAGGTTTCCTCCAAGCTGGACAGCCGCGTCATTCTTGATGTTTCTGGCGCTGATAAATTGGTGGGTAAGGGGGATATGCTCTATTTGCCGCCGGGCTCAGCAAAACTCGAGCGGGCCCAGGGTGCCTTCATTGACGATGAGGAGGTTGCCAAGCTTGTTGACTATTGCTCTGGCCAAGTTGAGCAGAAGTTTGAGACATCGGTTCAGCAGCATATTGAAAATGCCGGCTCTGACGGTGAAGATGAGGAAGTGTCTGATGCAGATGAGGAAACCGTGCAGAAGTGTCTCGAGGTCATCAGGCAGGAGAAAAAGGCGAGCACTTCGCTTCTGCAGCGGCGCCTGCGTCTGGGCTACACGCGTGCAGCACGCATGATGGATATCCTTGAACAGCGTGGAATCATTGGTCCAGGTGAGGGAGCAAAGCCACGCGAGATCCTCATCAATGTGGGTCAGGACGAGGCGTGAAGGTGCTCTACTTCTTCCAAGAGTCTCTGAGTGCTACCGTGCGGTTAAAGACCGGTGCCTCCCCAGGAATGTGATCGACAGAATCGGCGCAAAAATAGCCGACTCGCTCAAACTGATACTGGCTGCAATGATCAGCTTGCATGAGGGATGCTTCCAATTTGGCATCTTTGATCACAGAGAGCGAATCCGGATTGAGGCAACTCAGGAATCCTCCCTCAGCTGCGTCCGGATTTTCCTCTGAGAAGAGTCTGTCGTAGAGACGGATCTCGGCGTTCACTGCGCTAGCAGCATCTACCCAGTGGATGGCTGCACGGCATTGGATGCCCTCCGGTGCGTCCTGGCCGATGGTGCCCGGTATGAACTCGCATTGGATTGCCGTCACCATGCCCGCGTCGTTTTTATCATATCCTGTGCAGGTGATGATATAGCCGCCCCTTAGGCGAACAGATCGGCCGGGGCCAAGACGGAAAAACTTTTTCGGAGGATCCTCCATGAAGTCCTCACGTTCGATCCAGATTTCTTTACTCAGGGATACTGATCGAGTGCCGGCTTGCTCGTCTGCAGGGTTATTGGGGAGTTCCACCGTCTCGGCATGTTTGTCCGAGGGCCAGTTGGTGATAATCACCTTGAGGGGGTCGAGAACAGCCATGCGGCGTTGTGCACTGTGGTTGAGCTCGTCCCGGATTTCGGACTCAAGGATTGTCATGTCCGTGACACTGTTGACCTTGGTCACGCCGACACGCTGGCAGAAACTGCGTATGGCTGCTGGTGGGTAACCGCGCCGGCGCATTCCGGAAATCGTCAGTAGTCTGGGGTCATCCCAGCCATTGACGTACCCCTCCTCGACAAGCTGCAGGAGCTTGCGCTTGCTCATGACGGTGTAGCTGAGGTTGAGTCGGGAAAATTCGATCTGCCTGGGCACGGCAGGGACCGGGCAATGTTGGACAAACCAGTCATAAAGGGGCCGGTGATTTTCAAACTCGAGGCTACAGAGTGAGTGGGTAATGTGCTCGTGAGCATCTTCCAGTGGATGAGCGAAGTCATACATTGGGTAGATGCACCACTCATCCCCGGTGTTGTGGTGGGTGGCGTGCATGATGCGGTAGATGACCGGGTCACGCATATTCATGTTGGAGGAAGAGAGATCGATCTTGGCGCGTAGCACCATCGATCCGTCAGCGTGCTTGCCCGCCTTCATTTCCTCAAAGCGAGCGATATTCTCCTCGACGGGGCGATCCCTGAATGGGGAAGGGGTGCCGGGGGTGACCACGTCCCCCCGGTTTTTCTTCATCTCTTCCGGTGATTGCTCGTCTACATACGCAAGCCCCTGATGAATGAGATGAACTGCGCAGTCATAGAAAAAGTCAAAGTAGTCACTGGCGAAGTAGAGGTGTTTGCCCCAGTCGAACCCGAGCCAGCGAACATCGTTTTTAATGCTTTCCACATACTCGGTCTCCTCCTTTTCCGGGTTGGTGTCATCAAAACGCAGATGGCAGCGCGCATTGACAGGCTTGTTTTCAAGTGCGATTCCGAAGCTGATACAAATGGCCTTGGCGTGCCCGATATGCAGATAGCCGTTGGGCTCCGGCGGGAAACGGGTGATCACGGTATCGTGTTTGCCGCTGGTCAGATCCTTGGCGATTATTTCACGGATAAAATCGGTGGTTTCTTTTTTCTCGGCTTTGCTCATCGGGCACAAATGACAGCGTGGACTGCGGCCGAGTTCTTAAAGGTCTTTCGAGCAAAGCGAAAGCAGAAACTCAGTCGGTTTTGCCCTCCCGTAGAAACTTGAGTGTGATCTCCATGACACGAGGGTCAGACGCAATGAAGGTGTGGTCTGCGTCCAGAACGTGAAACTCATTCATGCCGTCGATCCGCCCCCGCTCGACAGACACAATGCCGTCATTGTCCTTATCGAGTAAGCGGCGAAAAAACGGAATGCAGCTCTGTCGTCCCATAATGATAGCGGTGTCAATTTCCCCGGGTAAGGGCGGAGCCTCCAGGGTGTCGCTTCCCAGCATTACCCCGGACGGCCCCAGGGTGCGCGCCAGAGGCTTGTATTTTGCCGCCCAGTCCACTATCTCGCTGCCCTGATTGGGTGGTGCGAGCATCACCACACGACCAGCCTGCTCCGGGGGAATCATATGGAGTAATTTTCGA
>JBNACB010000057.1:0-10704 GCA_049632765.1 Akkermansiaceae bacterium
CCCGTAGCCGAATGCGGAGCAATCGTGAGTGCTGGAGGGTTCTCTAGTGTGGTCGGTCATGTCTGAAGTAAGGGTGGGGGTGGAGGTTAGAGTTGCTGGGGGGCAACTTTTGAGGGGGATGTTAGATGTGCCTGCCTAGTTTGTTGGACAATGGTCACTCAAACTGATGACAGGCACATTTGACAAAAACAACACGGACATCGGGCGCAATCTGTTAGATCGCTCATTTTGTCTGTGGTTTTTGTCGGAGTTCTGCAAGGCGCTAGGCCTTACGAAATAATGCCTTGGCGACGCCTTCCGGTCAACAGATAAGCACAAAAATTTGAGGTTTTATTTTATAAATTTTAAAAATATAAGCGTTGTTTTTTATAATTTATTAGGTCGGCTTTTTGGGGTTATTGTGCGGTTTGGATGTATCATTTTATCGTGATCCCAGTGATCCATGTGGGAGATCAAATGCCATGATTTCACCTAGTTAATTTGCACGGCGCTCCGGGGCCAAGAAGACGCTTTTTTAAAAAACCAGCCGCGCAGATAGTCATTTTTTGCCGCAGCGATGAGTTTCCATGCGACCGGAACGGGCGCTCCCAGCGCTCAAAGCCTGTCACGCTCCTCCCGGATCACTGCGAGCATGTCGTAAAGTGCCAGCAGGATCACCATCAGCCCGTAGAGCCCGGTAAGGCCCCACCAGAGCATGAAAAAACCCAGATTCTGCTCCAGCCATGCCGCCAGTGGCCAGGCGCCAATGAGCGCGAGCAGCATCAGCACGACGAGAAGCTGGAGCAACATCCTGCGCCGCAGCTTTCGGGTCTGGAGGATCATGCGCGCCAGTGACACGCAGACACTTGCCCAGCTGGCTCTTTTTGCAGACATGGGCGGGACTTTAGCCGTGCTGCGCCATTCTCCAAGCAAGAAAGACATGCGGATGGTGTGACAAGAACCTATACGGAAGTACCAGGTGCGATAAATTTCGTCATTTTGGCTGTTCAACTCCTTGATAAACCCGCTATCAATCCACCCGCCATGCTTGACATCAGAGCCATACGCGACGACGCAGACACGATCAAACAACGCCTCAGTACCCGTGGGGGCGATGCGCACACACTCATCGACGAGGTGCTCGCCTGTGACGAAACCCGGCGCAAGGCGGAAACTGAGCGGCAATCCCTGCAGTCACAGCGCAAGCAGCTCTCCAAGCAAATCGGTGCCCTCATGGGCCAGGGCAAGGCGGATGAGGCGGAGTCCATCAAGGAGCAGGTGCGCGTCATCGGCGAGCAAATAGCCGAGCTCGATATCGAGACTGAAAAATCCGCCGACCGGCAGGCGGAATTGCTGATGAGCATCCCCAATCTACCCCATAAAGATTGCCCGGTGGGCGCCGATGAGGAGGCTAACCCGGAGCTGCGCGTCTGGGGGGAAAAACCCGATATCGCTGCGCCCCTTGACCACGTGGCTCTGGCTGAAAAGCACGGCCTGATCAGCTTTGAGGACGGCACCCGGATAACCGGTTCAGGTTATGTGGTTTACCGCGGACAGGGGGCTCGCCTGGAGCGCGCCCTGATTCAGTTTTTACTGGATGTGCAGACCCGGGAGCATGGTTATGAGGAGGTCAATGTGCCCCACATCATCAAGCGTGAGTGCATGGAGGGAACCGGCCAGCTGCCCAAGTTTGAAGACGACATGTACGGCATTGAGGATAACTCCCTGTTCCTCGCCCCCACCGCCGAGGTTCCCGTTACCAACCTCTACCGGGACACTCTGCTCAGCGAGGGCGAGCTGCCCGTCAAGCTCACTGCCTACACGCCCTGCTTTCGCCGTGAGGCCGGCAGCGCGGGCCGCGACAACCGGGGAATCATCCGCATGCACCAGTTTGACAAGGTGGAGCTCGTCCAGCTCGTGCACCCGGATCAGTCCCACAAACTCCTTGAGGAACTCACCGGCCACGCGGAGGCAATTCTGCAAAAGCTCGGCCTGCACTACCGGGTGATCGAGCTGTGCACGGGGGACATCGGCTTCTCCTCGACAAAGACCTACGACATCGAGGTCTGGTCACCCGGGCAGGACAAGTTTCTCGAGGTCTCCTCCTGCTCAAACTTCGCCGATTACCAGGCACGGCGCATGCGCCTGCGCTTCAAGGACAGCGATGGCAAGAACCACATCTGTCACACGCTCAACGGCTCCGGAACCGCCCTGCCGCGCCTCTATGTGGCACTCATCGAGCAGTGCCAACAAGCGGATGGAAGTATCCGCATCCCTGAGGCCCTCGTGCCCTATTTTGGAGCGGACAAGATCGGCTCATAGTCCTTCAACTGGGCGCTTGCCAAGCTGCCAAGCCACCCAGCCACTACACTGGCAAAGATCACGCGGGCGATCACGGCGGCGCTATATTTCCATGTTTCTGGAAATATAGTATATTAACCGTTCTTGCTCCACGGATGAAGGAACTCGTGCTTGCCATGCCAGTCCTCCAGCTCGTGTGCAGACCACGCAATGGCAAGCACATAGGCCGCCGGCACCACCACAATCGCCACACCAAAGGTAGCGAGAGCCAGTAGTGCGGTCACCAGCACAACCAGCAGGTTGCCGCCGATGAGAATACCCAGGCCGGCCGCGTAGTGGTGCTTGTAGAGGTGTCCGGCACCCGGAACTACACTCAGGATGGTGGCGATGAGGTCACGGTCTTTTTTTCTCAGGTGTATTTCTTCCATAAACAATCTCCCATTGAAGTTTGTCTTACAGGATAACACCACACCATGCCCGCGGAAACAAAAAAGCGCCTATCAGCGAGTTTATGAAGCAGGATAGTTCAAGAGCCCCTATACTCCACCCCTATAGATATTCATTCCCCCCATGTTCCCCCATATTCCCTGTTGCGGCTTTTGGTCGTGCAACTCACGTCCCTAGCGAGAGGCTGGTCAGCAGGGAGCGGTTGACTTGCCTCCCCCGCCTCCGGAGCCGGTCTGGTTTTTCGAGCATGATGAGATGGCCCATCCAAAAAGAGCCATGCTGATCACAAAAACCATGGTGCAGGTGTTACTATTTCGTCTCATCGCGCTCCAGCATACACCCATGTGGGTAATATTCCCCGCTTTTTTTGGAGAATACCAGTAAGTCGGGACGAGGTATCGGAAAACGGCCTCTTTCTCCTTTCCAAATTTTGCACTTTCAGCTTTGGTTCACAGCAATGCCCGACGCATCCAAGCCCAATGCGAGCAAACATCCGCTGGAGAACCAGCGCGCTTTCCGCAGCTGCCTGGCGACATGGTATGGCAAAGAGGGCAAAAGCTATCCATGGCGCCAAACCACCGACCCGTGGGCTATCCTGGTTTCGGAAATCATGCTGCAACAAACCCAGGTTGCCACGGTTCTGGGCAACAAGACCGACGGCAAGGGCGGCCACTACCGGCGCTTCATGGCACTCTACCCCACCCCGCAGGCCATGGCAGAGGCCTCCGAGCAGCAGGTTCTCAAGGCTTGGGAGGGGCTGGGATACTACCGGCGTGCGCGCAATTTGCACGCCGCGGCGAAGGCGATCACTCGAGATTACAAGGGGCGCTTTCCTCATACTTATGAGCAGGTGCGTGCCCTGCCTGGCATTGGCCCCTACACGGCAGGGGCAGTGGCGTCCTTCGCCTACAACGAAGCGCGCCCGATTGTGGATGCCAATGTCGCCCGGGTCTTCTCGCGCCTTTTTGATTTCCAGCAGCGCATTGACACCACGGCGGGCAACAAGCAGCTCTGGCAATGGGCTGAGCAGCTACTGGCCCCTCGCAATGCCCGGGTTCACAACTCGGCTCTGATGGAGCTGGGCCAGACCTATTGCAGTAACAGATCACCTGATTGTTCAAGCTGCCCGGTGAATCGATTCTGCCAGTGCCGTGACCCCCTGTCCCTGCCACAAAAGAAAACGCGCCAAAAAACAACCCGTGTGGATGAGTTCGCCGTTTTCAGCTGCGACTCGCATGGACGGGTGCTGTTGCAGCGGCAACAGGACGGCGGTCGCAGGGAGGGCATGTGGCACATACCACGGCGTGAGCACGGGGACACCCTCGACCTGGCACTCTCCCTGAAAACCACTTACACGATCACCCGCTACCATGTCACGCTGCGCATCTACGCTAGTCATGAGCACCAGACCACCGTTCATGAGCATGAAGCGTGGCACGCCCCGGAGCAGCTTGAGAATCTCCCGATGCCCAGCCCGGATCGCCGTGCTCTCAACAGCCTGCTTGCCGGCATCATTTGACACAAGGTCGGCTTGACTCGGTCAACGCGATTACTATTTTCCTGAGGCCGTGATTCACAAAGCATTCATCCTTGGAGCAGGCCTGGGGACCCGCCTGCGCCCACTCACCCACATTTTACCCAAGCCATTGGTGCCCATCCTGCATGAGCCCCTGGTCAACTACACGCTGCGCCACTGTCAGGAAGCTGGCATTGACGAGTTTGCCATTAACACCCACCACATTGCCGAGGCATGGGAAAAAGCCTACCCGGATCACGCCTTCAATGGTTCCCCGCTGCGTTTTTACCATGAGCCTGTGCTACTCGAGACTGGCGGTGGCATTCGCAATATTAAGGACTTTATCGGCACTGACCCAATCCTCGTCCACAATGGGGACATCCTCACGGACATTGATCTCAGCAAGCTCATCAAGGCACACGAGGCATCCGGCAATGTCGCCACTCTTGCACTGCGCTCCACCGGACCCAAGCGCAATGTCAATATCGAGGGAGACCTGGTCACAGACATGCGCAACACCCTGGGTGACACCCCCGGCACGCACCAGTTCACCGGTATCTACTGCATCGAGCCAGAGATTCTCGAGCTCATCGCCGACGAGGAGGTCACCTCGATTGTTCCCGCATTCATCAAGCTCATTGAGAAGAAAAAACTGGGTGCTGTGGTTCTCGACGAGGGCAGCTGGTACGATATAGGTAACGTGCAGGCCTACCGCACCATTCACCGGCAACTGCGCACCTCGAGCTCCGATGCCGTCCACCCGGACGCGCACATTGACCCAAATGCCCACGTGGATGCAGACACCTGCTTCATCGGCCCGGGTGCAGTCGTTGAAGCACATGCGCGGCTGGAGAACACGATCGTCTGGCCCGGCGTGCGCGTGCCCAAAAACATGGTGCTCACCGGCCACATCGTCAGCGAGGATCTGAAGGACCTTGAAGAGGAGTAGGGCTGAATTTGGAATGTGGAGTTCGGAATTGGAAATTGAACGGAACGATGCTGTTAAAGTTCAAAGTTTAAGTTTGTGCGCCTGTCACAGATCGAGTATGCCGCTGCCACCCCCCCCGCCCGCAGGCGGAAGAATCCACTTCAACCAGAACTCCAACTTCATCCGCTAGCGGATGAACCTGCCATGCCAGCCGATACCCTGCTCACTGCAGTCCGTAATTACCTCAAGCTCGGACCCACCCACACATGTATCATGGAGCCCATCACCAAGGGGGCATCCGGGCGCACCATCATACGTCTCAAGCCCGAAGGGCATCGCACCTACATCGGCATTCACTACACACTGGACCGCAAGGACAACGCCAACTACCTGCCGGTGTCAGAATTTCTCAGTAATGCCGGCTTCAATGTTCCCGAGGTCATTTATGACAACCCCGGGCGCCGGGTGGCCCTTGTCGAGGATCTGGGGGAGACGGACCTGCTGAGCTTGAAGGATGAGCCATGGGAAGTGCGCGAGCCCATATACCGCTCCGCATTCGAGCAGCTCGACAAGCTCTTCTACACCCGACCACCCAAGGATCTGGAGTTGCAACCACCCTTTGATGAGGCGATGTATCGTTGGGAGCAGGATTACTTCTTTGATCAGGTTGGCGCTGAATATCTCGGCATGAATCCCGCCGTGGTCGACGAGCTCTCAGAGCATCCGGCACTACAGAAGATGGCGAAGGATCTGGGAGCCTCGTCCCGGAACCTCGTTCACCGTGACTTCCAGAGCCAGAACCTCCTCGTGCATGAGGGCAAGGCATGGCTCATTGACTTCCAGGGTATGCGTTACGGCCGCCAGGAGTACGATCTCGCCTCTCTTGTCTACGATCCCTATATGAACCACTCCGCGGAGGATCGTGAAAAGTTGCTCGACTTGTGGGAGGAAGTTTCCGAGGAGGAACCCATTGCCCCCATTCTCCAGAAGTGCGCTGCCCAGCGATTGATGCAGGCCATGGGTGCCTTTGCCAAGATAGGCCGTCAACCCCAACAGGAATGGTATCTGCAGCACATCCCCACAGCAGCCAGCATCCTGCGCGAGGTGATCTCCGGATCTGATCTTGAAGAGCCCCTGCTACCTGTGCTAGATGAGATCGCTTCACGTTGACTTCCCTCCATCTTCAATCGCGGCTCCGCATTGCTGCTCTCGCCCTGGGAGTCGGTTGTCTTGTCCTATACCTCAGTAAGACAAGCTACTGGGTCAAGTGGCTCGACGCGTCTTTTGTGATGATGGCTATAAGCCATCAGGAGGGCGAGCAGTTCGTCTATCAGCTTGGTGCGGACTCCAACAAAATCACCATCGGAAGTCTGAGCAAAAAACAGGGGCAAAAAAATCATCCGCAGACCATCCAGATCACCGATGACCCGGACAAGATTTTTGAGCAAAGCCCCCCCTCGGCACTCGACTACGCCATCATTCTAACCTCCCTGCACAAGCGCGGCTTCAGGGATGTCATCATGGCCACCAATTTGAACTGGGACCAGCAGGTGGGTATTGAGACCCAGGGCCTGGGACGTCAGCTCGGCTTGTTTGACTACTCGGCAATATCAATGCCCGTGACCCGTGTTGCCACCCCCCGACCCGTGCCCGACATCCTCAAGCGCAGCCTCATTCCCATGGTCCAGGTCAGCGGAAATCCCCATCAGCTGCCACTGATCAATCACGCACCAATACCGGTTCACGCCGATGGCGGCAAACACACCCTGGCAGGATTCAGTGAGGTGGAAAGCATGCCGGCAAGGGAGGGGCACATCAAGCTACTTGCCCACTGGCAAGGTCAGGGCCTGATCCCCTCCATTGAGTTGCTTACCATCATGATCGCGCACAAGATCAGCCCCGCTGACATCAGGGTGAGCTGTGGAGATCACATACGCCTCGGCAAAAACGGCCCCATCATCCCGATCGACTCCTTTGGCCAGACCCCTGTGCCGGACAAACCAGCAGCAAGCCTCACCCCCATTGCGGCTGAGAAACTCATTGCACCCGTTGCTGGCAATGAGGCAGCTCTGAAACTACCGGATCCCGCTCCCATTGCCATCATCCACGCCTCCGGGAAGAAAACCGCGGTGACGAACACCATCTCTGCCGGGCGCCTTGCCGATCTCATCGCACTCTCCCACCACTACCCCATCGCCGAAAACCCCACCAGCTACCCACGGCTTCCCATCTGGGCATCCTTGATCCTGCTCATTGACGTAGCACTGCTGAGTTTCTGGTATGGCGGACTTGTGCGCTCCATCCGCAAGCGTGCCTATATCATCTCCGCACTGATCATCATCCCGCTTTTATTTGCCCTGCTGGCCGCCCTTCTCTACCTGACCCGGCATTGGCTGAGCCTCTCCGCCCCACTCGCGACCTTGCTCACCGTATGGATCCTGCACGTCACCCGGATCAAGTCACCCAGATTGCATGAAAAACCGGCCAGCGATCCCGCAAAGTAGGCAGCGCGCACGGTCATTCTTTCCCCAAATTTAGAATTTCGAAATTCCCATTAGCTGCTTAGATACGCGCATGTCCCTGGACACCACCATCAATAAAGCCTCCGTATTGATCGAGGCTCTTCCCTACCTGCAGTCCTTCCGAGGCCACACCTTCCTGATCAAGATGGGAGGCTCTGCCATGGAGGATCCCAATCTCGTGCGCAAGGTCATGCGCGACATCGTGTTCATGGAAGTCGCCGGGATCAACCCGGTCATCGTACACGGCGGTGGCAAGGCGATATCAGCTGCCATGGAGGAGGCCGGTCTGGAAGCGAAGTTTATCGGTGGATTCCGCGTCACCACCCCCGAGGCAATCGAGATTGTCGAGCAAACCCTCTCCCACACCATCAACCCCGGGCTGGTCAACATGATCACCGATTTCGGTGGTCTGGCACACGGTATTCCAGGTACGGATGTTTTTGTCGGGCGCAGAATCCAGGCCACCGGTGAAAACGGTGAGCAGGTGGACATCGGCCGCGTTGGCGAGGCGGTCGGCTGCAAGCTCAAGCTTGTGCAGCAGCTGATCAGTGCCGAGACCGTGCCTGTGATTTCCCCACTTGCTGCCGAGGAGGAGACCGACAAGCCGCTCAATGTGAACGCTGATCTGGCTGCCGCGTCACTTGCCAAGGCACTCGGAGCAACCAAGCTTGTCTACCTCTCGGATGTGCCCGGCATTCTCGCCGACCCGGAAGACCCCGGATCCCTGATCGCCTCCATCAACCGCTCCGAGGCCAACGAACGCATCGCGGACGGCACGATCACTGGCGGCATGCTGCCCAAGATCCAATCCGCCCTGGACTCGCTCGAGCACGGGGTCGGCAAGGTCCACTTCATTGACGGCCGCACTCCCCACTCCCTGCTGCTGGAGATCTTCACCCGCTCCGGCATTGGCACGGAGATCGTTTCCTAGTATCCATCCGACGCACTTTGATGTTGGGGATTTCCCATTTGGGGTTTAAAACATGCCATGCCCACTTTTTTTGAGGTTCTACAAGCAACCAACTGGCAACACCCGGCGCTTCTAGTTGCCGCCTTTGCCCTTGGGGCGAGTGTCGGCTCGTTTCTAAATGTGGCCATCTACCGGCTACCGCGCGGTCTCAGTGTTAACAAACCGAGGCGCTCTTTCTGCCCGGGCTGCAATAAGGACATCCCGTGGTATCGCAACATCCCCCTGCTCACCTGGCTGCTGCAGCGCGGCAAGTGCGCTGAATGCAAGGGGCCGATCCCTTTTCGCTACTTCGCTGTCGAGCTTCTCACCGCATGCCTGTTTCTGCTGATGTGGGTAACCTTCGCCGAAAATCCCGGCGAGGCCCTGTTCTACATGATCCTGATGGCCTTGCTGGTGGTGGTCGTCTTTGTGGATGCTGAGCTGCTGCTCATCCCACTGCAAGTGACCTGGCTGGGCACAGCCGCCGGTCTGGCAGCAGGTGTCCTCGTGCAACACCACCTTTATCTGGATGGCATGGCACACGGATGGCAGGATGGGCTGTGGATGTCAGTGAAGGGTTTCCTCGCCGGCTTCGGCGGGCTGTGGCTCGTCGTCATTCTCGGCAAGCTGGCCTTTGGAAAAAAAGACCTCTCTTTTGAAAAGGCCGTCGAGTGGATGCTGCGTGAGCCCGATGAAAACGCGGAGGAAAATACTCCCGAGCAGCAGCTCTGTTTCGTCATCGATGGTGAAGCCCATGCATGGGGCGACCTGTTTTACCGGGACAGTGACCAGCTCATCATCGAGGGCAGTGGCTTCCGCGTGGACGGCAAAAAGGTCGACACCAAAAGCCTGGTGATCAAAGGCGACCGGGTCGAGCTTAAGGGCAAGACCCTCATGATCGAGGATTTGAAATCCCTCGATGGCAAGGCCAGGCGTGTCATCATCCCTCGCGAGGCCATGGGCATGGGCGACGTCTACCTCATGGGCATGCTGGGCTGCTGCCTTGGTTGGCAGTCAGTGATCTTCACCGTCTTTGCCGCCTGCCTGTTCAGTATTTTCCTCGCCATCCTCGGCCGGCTTGGCTTCGGCCAGCGCCTGCCCTTCGGTCCCAGCCTGGCACTGGGTGCCACCTGTTGGATTTTCTGGGGCTGGCAAGCATGGGCATGGTATGCGAGCTGGGCGGGGCTCTAGCTAAAGGGGCAACACATCCCCCAAAAGGGGGATTCGCAAAATGAATGTTCACAGTGCATAATCAATTTCGGGTGTCGTCGTGCACACCACCACGACCCATCCAGGTCGCCGCGCACACCGGCGGCCGTTTTTTGCGACTTGATTCCCCGGTAATAGAGGCGAAATATTCCGAGTCTTGTCCCCGTATCCCAGAGATGATTTCTCTGATGATGGACACCTCTTTGGTCAAACCGGGCAAAAAAGCCGGGCGGGCACTTACCATCCTGAGCGCTCTGACATGCATGGCAATGATTTCGAGCCACGCGCAAGAGCCACCTGCACAGCACGAGGCTGGTTTCACCCCCCTGTTCAACGGCAAGAACCTGAACGGCTGGACAATTCACGGCAATCACGCCGGCTGGTCGGTGCAGCCCGGTGGCATTCTGCGCAACGATGCCTCCGAGGGGAATCACAACTGGATTTACTACAGCCAGAAAACCTTCAAGGACTTCATCCTCAAACTCGAGTGGCGCGTCGCCCCGAACGGCAACTCCGGCGTGTTTCTCCGAGCCAAAAAAGGCAACGCCCCCTGGGCCACCGGAGTGGAAGTGCAGATCTCCAACGCGCCACGCGATGACAATCACTGCACCGGCTCACTTTATGGTCTAGCGGCGGTCAACCCGAGGCCGGACGAACGCGCCGATGTCTGGCACAGCTATGAGATCCACTGCATTGGCAATCGCTACACCATCATCGCTGATGGTGTCACCTGCGTGAAGTCCACGGACGAGCACAAGAGGCTCATGCAACGTCCGCTGGAGGGATTGATCGGCCTGCAGGACGCCCACCAGAAAGCTCCGAGCTACATCGAGTATCGCAACATCCGCATTAA
>JBNACB010000058.1:0-10468 GCA_049632765.1 Akkermansiaceae bacterium
GCAGGATAGTGCGAGGTAATTCGAGGCAGCGTCTTGATGGTAGGCAGGGCTGGATTGATCTCGTGCTACTCAATCTGTGCCAGAGTGCAAGTTTCCTCCTCCGGAAACTTGGATTATAGGAAGCCGTGATTCACGGCACTTCGTCGTGCGCTCGAACTAAAGTTCTCATCCAGCCAGCCCCTGAAACCACTACTCCCCAGCTCTCACGAGGAGGGCTGGGGAGTAGTGGTGGGCAGGGCTGGATTCGAACCAGCGTACTCATACGAGAGCAGATTTACAGTCTGCCGCCTTTAACCACTCGGCCACCTACCCATTAAGGTTTGTTGTTCCGGCCGGAGGTTATCCCGGCCAGCCGCCCCTTACGAGGCGGGGTGTTCTTACGTCTCACCGGTTGCAGTGACAAGGGAAAAATAGGGAATTTTCCCAGCAGGACTGCCTAGGAGTAGAGCTCTTTGACCGGCTTTCCTTCCTTGCCGCCAACCTTGAAGGGTCGCCCGGAGGGTGAAAGCAATACTCCTGTGGTATCAATACCCAGTCCGTGCGCAATCGTGGCATTGAAATCCTGGGGGCTTACTTTGTCCTGCTTGACCTTTCCACCTCCGGAGTCAGTGCTACCGTAGACCATTCCTCCCTTGATGCCTCCTCCAGCCAAGAGCGAGCTATAGGCACCGGGATGGTGATCCCTGCCGTTGTTGTGGTTGGCCTTAATCCTCGGTGTGCGGCCAAACTCGGTATTGAGGGCTACGATAGTGGAATCAAGAAGCCCCTTGGACTCGAGATCGATGAGAAGGTTGGCGTATGCCTGATCGAGCACGTTACAGCGTGCCTCAACCGCGGTGAAGTTATCATAGTGGGTGTCCCAGCCACCAAGGCTGACTTCCACGTAACGCACCCCGTGCTCTACGAGCCTGCGTGCCAACAGACAACCCTGCCCAAAATTATTGTCCCCATAGGCATCGCGGTCAGCCTTGGACTCGTCGTTAATGTCAAAGGCCTTCAGATCCTCACTCTTCATCAGGCGAACAGCCTCATCATAGAGTTCGTCATAAGCTTCAGCATCACTGTTGTTGTGCTTGGCATGGAATTCCTTGTTCAAGGCATCGGCCAGAGCGAGACGCCGATCAAAATCCTCCTCGCTGACACTGAAGGGACGGGTGCTGTCCTTCAATCCATCTCCAGGTCTGCCAATGGGAATACCCGCGTATTTCATGCCAAAGAAACCAGGAGATGAGGCTGACGGCCCCGATCCAATGGTGACAAAGCCGGGAATCTCCTTGTTTTTGCGACCCTTGAGTTTCATCACCCATGAACCTGCCGTGGGATGCACAATGGTGGCTCTGGGTGCATAGTTGCGGCGTAACAGATACTGACCACGGAAATGATCCCCGTTCTGGTTGCTCATGGAGCGGATCACACAGATCTTGTCCATTACCGCAGCCGTTTTGGGCAGATACTGACTGATCTGAATGCCATCGACGTTCGTACCAATAGCATTGACTGGCCCCTGAACCTCCTTGTTCTCCGGTTTAACGTCGAAGGTGTCAATGTGGCTCATGCCCCCCGACATGTTGAGAAAGATGACTGCCTCCGCGGGCGTTGCCTTCACTCCGGACTGGGCAAGCGCCTTGCTGGCAAGAGTAGTCCCGACCATGGGTGCCAGACCCACACCCAGGTAGGTCTTAGCGGCATTTGCCATGAACTGACGCCTCGTTAATTCATCGGCTTTGTTGAGCTTGGATTTCATAGATCTTTAGATGGTTTGATTAATACGAATGCTTATGGCACGAAGATAAATTCCCTGGAATTGACCAATGCGGAAACAATGTTCCGATAGCCAGACTTCCCTCTCTCCTGGACCTCGGCTTCCATGATTTGCATCTCAGCTTCGCTGGGGGCCCGGGACAAGATTCCATAGAAAAGAGAGCGGATGCGGTCCTGGTCACTGCCCTCAGACAGCTCATAAATGCGCGCGTCAGGATTTGCCACCACGAGCTTCTCAATTTGACCATTCATCATCGCTAAAACCTGGGCCGCATTAGGCTCTTTGGTTGCAGAGTCCAGTAATAGCCGGTCGGACTGGCCAAACATCCGCAGGAGATGCCCGGCGGGCGCGGGAGATGGGAGCTCCGATGCCCGCACCATGCCCCTGAGGGCACCTCCATTGTTGGAACCAGACATCATCTCCATGCTCATTTCATCCATCTTTTCCATCTTCTCCATGGATGTGGAGCCAATGGTCTCCCCACTTTGAACCCGCTTGAATAATTGGTCGATGTACTTTTTGAGTTCACCGGGCTCTTGAATGGCAATGATCTCACTTTGCAGTTCTTTCATATCAAGTTTTGCCTTGCCGTATTTAACATACTTGGGTTTACCACGGGTCGGCAATTTGTCGGGGTTACCAGCTACCAGGGTGACAAGCGAATCCCAGTATTGCTCAGCAGTCATGCGGCCAATCTTACGCCCATCGAAGATGGGTTTTTCGCCCGGCATCAGCTCATGCTCGGAGGATGCAAAGGCATAGACACGGGTGAGCATCAGGACATGCTGGAAAGCACGCAAGTCATAGTCGAGATCCTGCATCAGTTTTTTCAGATAACGAGTCATGGCAGGAGAAGTGGTTTCATTTTCCTCCATATACTCATCAAATGGCTCATAGAGTGCCGTGCCCACGATGCGCTTCCACATGCGGTTGGTAATCGTCATGACGAAGCGATCGTTGTCACGATCCGTCACCCACTCAGCAAAGGCCTTCCTGCCATCGTCGGCATCTTTTCGATCGGACATTTTCAGGCCTCTTGCAAAGGAGTGATCTTTCGGCGTTTTGGCCGCGATCATCTCTCCGGGGTCACCATCACTGTATTGGTAATCATGGGGCAGCTTGATACGGCCATTTCCCGGGCCTGAGAGGGTTTGATAGTAAATGTTGTTACCAATAAAGTCATACATGTTGTATGTCGGTGTCCCACGCTCAAATTCTTTCGTGATGTTGCGCCATACCGGGTTGAAAACATCGCGGTTCATTTCACCCTGACCGTTGGTAAAGGCGGCAAGCTGGAAAAAGTCCATTCTCTCCCAATCATTGAATGGGTCGTCATGGCACTGGGCGCACTCCATACGTGTGCCGAGGAACAAACGCATGGTGTTGGACATGTTATCGAAAGGCATTCCCTTGTCATTGATGTAATATCCCACAGCTCCGTTCTCCCAGAGCATGCCCTCCGCTGAGAGCAACTCACGTGTCATGACATCATATGGCATATTGTCGGCCACAGCCTGCCGCACCCAATCCACATAGGGCGCTGCGGAATACCGGCGCTGGAATTTTTCCTTCACACGCAGCATATCAAGGAGCCAGTTACTCATGTGGCTCTGGTAGCCCTTGGAGTTCATCAAGTAGCGCACCAGCAAGATGCGCTTGTTGGGATCCTCGGATTCAAGATACACCCGGGCCTCGTCCACCGTGGGTATCCGCCCGGCAGCAAGCAGGAAACTGCGGCGTAAAAAAACCGAGTCACTGGCATCAGCAGGTATCTCTGCATTCTTTTTTTTGTAGATTTCAGCGACATATTTGTCGATCTGCCGGGCAGCGGCAAGAAGTTGTTCCTCGGAGACTTCCTTGCGCTCCTTCTCCTTCTTGGCAAGGGCTGCATAGCTCAAATGCTCGCCGCCAAGAAAAACACAGGCCGCGACTAGCAGGGATACTTTCATACGACTATTCATGTAGTTAACAATGTTGTAATTTTAACGAAAAAAGCGTCTGACAGCGACCTTTGTTACCAAAGCAGAATCGGCCAAGTAATTGGCTATCGGTGTGGTGAGTGTGGATGTGACTGTCAAGTGCGGCATTCGAACCGCGCTTAGGGTGAAGTGCACGCTGAAAGCACATGCGCAAAGGAATTTGGCATGACGACGCGCCAATTCAAGTTAAAAAGCATCCAGCCGATGCCTCCGTCGTGGGCAAAGAACTCCTCTCAGACAGCCAAAATTTTCATTTGATTATAAGGAATACTTTAACTTTACTTATGTATTCTGGCTAGGCATGCTGCCTCTATTCTACTGCGCGTTGCACGAGCAAGAACCATTTACCACAGCAAATGAGCAAAAAACTATTTGGCACAGATGGCATTCGCGGTGTGGCCAACCAATACCCCATCACTCCCGAGGTCGCCCTCAGGGTGGGACGCGCTGTGGCGCGACTGCTGCAGTCAGACGGAGAGAGGCGCCACAAGGTTGTCATCGGCAAGGACACCCGCCTTTCCGGCTACATGCTTGAGACGGCCATTACCAGCGGTCTCGTCTCCGAGGGGTCGCGGGTGCTTCTCACCGGCCCGGCACCCACACCAGCCGTTGCCCACCTCACGCGCTCCATGGGCTGTGACGCAGGCATCATGCTCACTGCCTCACACAACCCTTACCATGACAACGGCATCAAGATTTTTGGTCGTGATGGCTATAAGCTCAGCGATCAGCTCGAGCAAGAAGTGGAAAAGATGATCCTTGCCAATGAGCTGCCCCACCCGGTGGGAGATCTCGGCAAAGCCATCCGCATTGATGATGCCATGGGGCGCTATATCGAGTTCACCAAGAACGCGGTAGGAGCCGATTCCCTCAGTGGCCTGAAAATCGTCATCGACTGTGCCCATGGTGCAGCCTACCACGTCGGCCCGCTCATCTTCGAGGAACTGGGTGCAGAGGTCATCAAGATGTCCGTCCATCCGGATGGCCGTAACATCAATGCCGGTGTTGGGGCCCTGCACCCCGAAAAAGCTGCAGCCCTGGTCAGGGAGCACGGTGCCGATGTTGGCATTTGCTTTGACGGCGATGCTGACCGCGTCATCTTTTGTGATGAAAACGGCCAGGTAATCGACGGTGACCGTATCCTCTGCCTCTGTGCCAAGACCTTGAAGGAGCAAGGCAAACTCAACGGTGACACACTGGTGGCAACCGTGATGAGCAACCTCGGTATGCGTGATGCCCTTGCTGCTGATGGAATTATGCTCGAAACCACGGGCGTGGGAGACCGCCTCGTGCTCGAGCGCATGCGCGAGAAAGGCTACAACCTCGGGGGGGAAAATTCAGGGCACATCATTTACTCCGATTACGCCACGACAGGTGACGGCATTATGAGTGCGCTGATGCTGCTCTCCACGATGCGTGAGAAAGGCCAGCCGCTGTCTCAACTTGTCGACTGCATGGATGTCTACCCACAGGTTCTGCTGGGATTGAATGTCACCGAAAAACCACCCATCGAGGAAGTGTCAGAGATAGATGCGGCCATCAAGAAGGCAGAGGCGGCCTTTTCAGACAAGGGCCGGGTATTTGTCCGCTACTCAGGCACCGAGCCCAAGATTCGCGTTCTGACCGAATGCCCTGATGCTGAGCTCGCCAGAAACCAGGCAGAGCTCATCGCGGCTGCTATTGAAAATACCATTGGCGCCTGAGAAAGCCCCGAACGCGAACTATTTCATCCAGCCATGACTATTCACCCTGCCAAGCAAATCAATCTCTGGCCACTGCACCAGAGCTCAACGATGGGCGAACAGCTCCTGGCAGGATCCACCCTGCTTGAACTGCAAGAGCGATGCGCGGGCGGCGTGGAGGATGCCCACATGCTGGAGAACGCCTGGGTGAGTCAGGAAGACTGGCAACTTCTGGCCAAGGCCGAATCATCGGCGGTTCTTGTGACGGCCAACGGTGATGTCCTCGCATGGACCGGTGAGGATCCCGGGGACGACTCCTCCACCCAGCTCACCGCTTCCGAACAGTCTTTGCTCATCCGCTATCCCTGGGATTACATTGCAGTCAACGAGCAACTCGTATCCCAGCTCACGGAGCAGTCTAACCAGGGAGATATCAGCCCAGCCGCCCACATCGATGGTGTGGTGCAGCTGGGGGAAGGCTCACGTATTCTTCCCGGTGTTGTTATCGAGGGCAATGTCAGCATCGGACAGGATTGCAAGATTGGCCCCAACTGCTACTTGCGTGGCTCAACCACCATCGGCAACCACTGCCACATCGGTCAGGCGGTCGAAATCAAAAACTCGATCATTGGCCACAACACATCGATTGGACACCTCAGCTATGTGGGTGACTCGGTCATTGGCAACGATGTCAACTTTGGAGCAGGAACCATTACCTCCAACCTCCGTCATGATGGCACCAACCACCTTTCCCGGGTGCGCGATGGCCTCGTCGATACCGGCCGTAGAAAACTCGGCACCATCGTAGGTGATGGAACCCACACCGGTATTCTTACCGCCATCTACCCGGGGCGCAAACTTGGCCCCCATTCACAAACCCTTCCCAACGAGACTGTCCAGAAGGACATCACCACATAATCACCCCATCATCATTAGCAACATCTCATCATCATGTGCGGAATAGTAGGATACACAGGTAAACGTGCGGCCATGCCGGTTCTCATCAGCGGTTTGAAAAAACTCGAGTATCGGGGTTACGACTCGGCTGGCGTTGCTGTCACCACCGATCAAGGCATTGTTGTTCGCAAGCAAAGTGGCAAGGTGGCTGGTCTGGCGGAACTCGTCGAGCAGGAGTCTCAATCACTTTCCGGGGCACACAGCGGCATTGCCCACACCCGCTGGGCGACCCACGGTCCACCTACCACCATCAATGCCCACCCGCACGAGGGTAACGAGGGTCGTGTGGTTCTGGTTCACAACGGCATTATTGAAAACCACAATGCCTTGCGTGAGCGCTTCAGGGCACAGGGCCACACCTTTAGATCAGAGACGGATTCGGAGGTTCTGGCTCACCTGGTGGAGTCACATTATGATGGCGACCTGCTGGCAGCTGTCACCTCCGCCCTGAGGGAAGTCGAGGGTACTTACGGAATTACATGCATGGCCAAGGACGAGCCCGGCGTGCTGGTTGTCGCACGCAGCGGCTCCCCGATTGTCATTGGTCTCGGTGAGGATGAGACCATTGTCGCCTCTGACGCCTCTGCGGTGATCACCTATACCCGGCAAGCTATCTATCTCGATGATAATGACATTGCCCGCATCGAAGGTAGTGAGGTCGATATCCACAGTCTCGAAAAAGGCGCCGTCTCCCGCACCCCATCAGAAATTGACTGGTCACCCGATGCTGCCGAGAAAGGCGGCTATGAGCACTACATGCTCAAGGAAATTTTCGAGCAACCGGAAGCCATCAGTAACACCATCAGGGGGCGCGTCGATGTCAACCGGGGCACGGCCATCCTGTCGGGACTCAACCTCACACCGCGTGAGCTTGTCGATATCCAGCGACTTCTCATTGTAGGCTGCGGCACATCGATGAATGCAGGCCTTATTGGTGAATACGCGGTAGAGGACTTCGCCGCAATCCCTGCTGAGGTCGAGCAAGCCGCGGAATTTCGGTATCGAAACCCCATTGTCGGCAGCCGGGACATGGTGCTGGCCATCAGTCAGTCTGGTGAGACCGCAGATACATTAGCCGCAGTCAGAGAGGCGGTAGACAAGGGCTCGCTCGTTGCCGCACTCGTCAATGTCGTGGGATCCACCATTGCAAGGGAAACCGGACGCGGTATTTATTTGCACGCAGGTCCTGAGATCAGCGTGGCATCGACCAAGGCCTTCACCAGCCAGGTTTCCACACTGTTGATGATCGCTCTCAAGCTTGCCCGCGCCCATCGCCTGTCACATGAGCAGGGCATAGAAATTGCGCGTGAAATCGAACGCATTCCCGAGCTCGTGGAGGCAGTTCTCAAAACCAATGACCAGATCGCCAAGGTTGCGGCCCACTATGCTGACTACAACAACGCTTTCTTCATTGGTCGGGGCTACATGTATCCCGTTGCACTTGAGGGAGCACTTAAGCTCAAGGAAATTTCCTACATCCACGCGGAGGGTTACCACGCAGCCGAGCTCAAGCACGGCCCCATTGCCCTTCTTGAGGAATCCATGCCTGTGGTCGCTCTTGTCAACCAAGGTCCGGGACAAGAGAAAACGCTGGGCAATGTGGCGGAATGCAAGGCCCGTAGTGCTCCGGTACTGGGGGTCATCACCGAGGGCGACAATGAAGCCCGTGAGGCATGCGATCACGTCATTGAGATCCCCCCATGCCCGCAATACAGCTCGGTGATACCTGCTGCTGTTGCCCTGCAACTGCTTTCCTACCACATTGCGCGTATCCGCGGCTGCGCCATTGACCAGCCTCGGAACCTCGCCAAGAGTGTTACGGTAGAATAAGCTCTAGAGCGTTTTTGCTCCATCCAAGCGCGGATGTCCATCCTTGAGGTCATCACGGCTAATGCCCTTGCCGCGGTTCATGCCGTCCATCGCCTTAAAGGTCTCCACCATGCCGTGGATCGCGGCCAGCACATCCGCGGTGTGTCCGGTCTCGGAAATCGTATGCATATTACGGATCGGGAAACCAATCGAGGTGGAAGCACTGTCAATACCGGCGAGCACCGCAGCCATCGCATCCGTACCCGTGTCCCGGCCGGAGAAATCAATCTGATAAGGAATCTTCTTAGCCCGGCAGGCCTTTTCGATCAGGTTGTTGAGATACTCACTCGTGACTGAGCCGTGAGTCAGGGTAAAGCCCTTGCCCATCGCCAGCTCGTTCATTCTCTTGGCAGCAATGCCCGGCGCAGCGTCATAGTCATGGTTCACATCAGAACCAATCAGGATGTCCGGCTTCAACTCGCCTGCAATGGTGGTTGCACCAAAGCGACCAATCTCCTCATGGGTGGCGATAGTGTAGAGCACACGCAGGTTCTTGAGTGGTGACTTCGCGAGAATCCGGGCGATTTCTGCCACCACAAAACAGCCGAGACCGTTGTCGAGATACGCACCGTAAAAAGTATCCTCAGAAAAGCCATTCCTTATCGGGCGGTTCAGAATAATCGGGTCTCCCGCACGGATACCCAATGCCTCAACCCGCTCCTTGCACTTCTTGCCGTGCATCTGCAGCTCCAGATAAATCATCTCCGGCTTGAGGCCCTTGTCCCCGGTGCGTTGTGCCGGCTCGGAAAAGTGGATCGCACCCAGAGCCTCAATGGTGCCACCCTCAATACAGCGGTAAACGCCTGGCTTCTTCGGGTCCTGACTGAAGAGTTTCACCTCATGGCCAACCAAAGTGCAGGGTAAAAACGAATCCGTATTCACCCAGATCTTGCCGTCATTATCGATCTTGCGCACCTGCATGCGGATCTTGTCCGAATGGCCGATGATCATTGCGGAGGTCATGTCGTCACGACCCGGGTGGGTGTCTACCACAATGCCGGCGTTGCCCTTGAACTGGTGAATGGCCCAGCTCTTCGGCATGAACTTCTCGAAATAGGGCTTCAACACCCCGTAGGACATGGCGGCTTCCAGACCAATGGGGCTTGGAGCAGCCAACACCTCACGCATGAACTCGAACTGCGCCGCTGGCATTGACTTTTCCCAGGCTTGTTTTCTCGCTGACTTTTTGGCGGCTGTTTTCTTAGGCATCGTTTGAATGGTTCAATGGATAAAAGAGGAAATACACCACCACAGCGGTGTGTCGAGCGGAGATCGCCAAGCTACTCATCCGCGCCCGCCACCTTGCGAACAGCCTCGGGATAAATCCGGTGTTCCTCCACTTGAATGCGCTGATGCAATGACTCGGCAGTATCATCGGCCAGCACCGGTACACGTGCCTGAAGAATGATCGGTCCGGTGTCCATGCCGGCATCCACATAGTGTACGGTGCAGCCGGATTCACTGGCGCCATCTTCCACCGCCTGTTTCCACGCCATCAGCCCGGGATAGGCAGGCAAGAGCGAAGGGTGGATATTGAGAATGCGGCCGGGAAAGGCATCCAGCAGAGGTTGTTTAACCAGGCGCATGAAGCCTGCCAGGCAAACAATATCGACCCCCGCAGACTTGAGTTGTTGAGCCACGGCGAGTTGTGACTGCTCGGGAAATTTCGTCTGATAGCCACAGCAATCGATCACTTCTGCGGGAATGCCCGCCTTGAGCGCCCGCTCAAGGATGTAGGCGTCTGGATGGTCTGAGAGCACCAACACGATCTCGGCATCCAGAGAACCGTCCTCAATGGCATCGAGAATTGCCTGCATGTTTGACCCCGACCCGGAGCCCAGAACACCGAGTTTGATCGTCCCCTCAATTTTAGCCATGCCCGATTCCTACTTGGGTCAACCGAGACAGGCAAATCTAATCTGAGTGCTCTTGACTCCACATGGCACATGGCAGAATCTCTCAACCATGAAAGACCCGCGCATTAGTCAGCTGGCACGCCAGCTTGTCCGTTACTCCACCCGTGTTCAAAAAGGTGAAAAGGTCATGCTGCATCTCTTCGATGTGCCAGACGAGCTGGGCATTGCCCTGATCCGCGAAGTGCGCGCCAAAAAGGCCATTCCGGTATTGAAAATTGAACATGCTCTGTTGGGCCGCGAGATGCTGCTCGGAGCCAGTGATGAGCAATACGCACTCATCGCCAAACACCAGCTCGCCGAGAT
>JBNACB010000059.1:0-10164 GCA_049632765.1 Akkermansiaceae bacterium
CCTGCGCCTCGCTCCCAACTGGGTACCCCGCTCCTTCTGTGTGCCGGGCAGACGCATCAGGCTACACCCGGATGATTACTACGCCCTCGGTGGCGAACGTGGTGGCATCGATGAGCGCTGGTTCTCGAGCACCACGCCCGCGGACAACGGCCCCCTGACCGGAGTCAACGAGGGACTGAGCATGGTGGTCTTTGATGACGGATCAACCACCCACCAGATCACCCTGCGTGACGCCATTGACGAGCTTAAGGGCGAGATCATCGGCAGCCGTCTCTGGGACGAGCACCAGAAGTGGCCGGTTTACTCCAAGTTTTTTGATAACAAGGGGCCACTGCCTCACCACGTGCACCACAGTGATGAGTATGCCGCCAAAGTCGGCCAGCTCGGCAAGCCCGAGGCCTACTACTTCCCGCCCCAGGTAAACAACTACGGAGCGGATTTCCCCTACACCTTCTTCGGCTTTGAGCCGGGCACGACCAAGGACCAGATCCGCGAGTGCCTGGTGAACTTCACCAAGGGCGACAACAAGATCACCAGCTACTCAAAGGCCTACCGCCTTGACCCGGGAACCGGCTGGGACGTGCCTCCAGGCATCCTGCACGCACCTGGTAGTCTCTGTACTTTCGAGCCGCAGAAGGCCTCTGACGTCTACGCCATGTATCAGTCCGTGGTCAATCACCAGGTGGTTCCCACCGAGCTGCTCTGGAAGGACTGCCCGGAGGACAAGCTGGGTGACTTTGACTACCTCATCGAGGTTCTGGACTGGGAGGCCAATGTGGACCCCAACTTTGTCGAGAACCACTACATGGAACCCAAGTCATGCTTCGGCAGTGCCGAGGAAGTCGAGGAATACGGCTACGATGAGAAGTGGATCTGTTACCGCAATGAAGCCTACAGTGCCACGGAAGTCACCGTACTTCCAGGCCGCACGGTGACTATCAAGAATGCCGCCTGCTATGGCATGATCATGATGCAGGGTCACGGCACGATGGGCTCCAGACACATCGAGACACCCACGATGATCCGCTTCGGCCAGCTCACCCACGACGAGTATTTTGTCACGGAGGCAACGGCCCAGGCTGGGGTTACCATCACCAACCCCTCCCCCACGGACCCCATTGTCATGCTCAAGATTTTTGGGCCTGAGAATCCGGACTGGGTCAAGGCCTTTGGAAGTTAGACCAGACGGCGTCAATGATTGCCCGCTGGCTAACAAAGCGGGCTATCAGAACCTGTCGTTTCAAACGCAATTTAACTTGCGCGGGGCTACCCGTTCGTACTCAATGGGTTTGCAATGAGGCACGTCAACGGTGCCGCCCGTTAAAACCATGGAAACCAACAGCAAGGCATGGATGGCCGCCAGTGATCTGGTATCCCGCTCCAAGGCAGCAGTAATGACCACGGCCAACAGTATTGGCCAGCCTCACGCAGCCTGGATGAACGTGCTCGTGGACAATTCCATGGAGACCGTGGTTGCCATCTCTGCGCCCACCACTCAGAAGATCAAAAACCTCCAGGAAAACCCATCGGCGGAGTGGATGTTTGCCTCTCCCTCCATGGATTCCGTGGCCTACCTCACCGGCCCCACCGAGATCCTGACCGGAGAATTGGCGCAGAACTACTGGAACTCCATGCCCGGCAAATCGAAAGCCCCCTACAAGAACTACAGCACATCGGAGGACCATAACGACTTTGCCATCATCTGCACCAAGGTCGACAACGTCGTTTACTGCCGCCCGCCGGTCTACCAAAAGACCACCGCGAGCAAATAGGTCTCCATTGCTCTGGGCCCTGTGCTCTTCACCTGCTCGTGCCGGATTCTTGCATATTCAGGCGCTACCCAGCCACAAATGCAGGAAATGCATGCTTTTGAGCGTCCTAAAGACGCTTGGGGGACTTATCATAAATCGTCAATTTTTTATCCCACAGCCACTTTTTACTGCACTTATGAAACCCCGCTATACACTTACCCTGTATCAATTGCTGCAGAGCAAACCCTGACACTTTTCATTGATGAAATTATCCATCCTCACACTGGCTACTTTTACAAGCCTCATCACCATGCTCGTCGCCGAGCAAGGAACCGACATCAGCGCCCTCCCAAGTGATGATTACTTTGAGGTAAGCACCATTATTCCCTCGCTCAATGACCCGATGCAAATCGCCATTGATCACAAGGAGCGCATCTTCATTGCCGAGCGCACCGGCCCGGTCAAACTTTATGATCCGGCGGTGGGAACACCCGTGACCATTCACGAGCTTCCCGCCCATCACCGCAACCGCCGCATTGAGCCCATCTACAAGTACCGCGGTGGCAGTGAGTGCGGGGTTCTGGGTATCGCTCTCGATCCGGACTTTGAAAGCAACAACTACATCTACTTCTTCTACTCCCCCATTGAGAAAGACTGCAACCGCTTGTCCCGGCTGACCTTCAAGGACAACCGGCTCGTGGACGAGGTCAACATTCTGGAAGTCCCCACCGAACGTCACGCCGGCCCGCACCACGCCGGATCCATCCACTTTGGCAACAACCGCGAGCTCTTTATCGCCACCGGGGATAACACCAACCCGCACGCCGCGGACGGCTACGCACCCATCGATGACTCAGCCGGGGGTCTGCATCGGGATGCCCAGCGCTCCGCGGGCAACTCCAATGACCTGCGCGGTGCCATCCTGCGCATCATCATCAACGAGGATGGCAGCTACGCCATCCCCGAGGGAAACCTCTACGCGCCGGGTACTGACAAGACCCGCCCGGAAATTTACATCAAGGGATGCCGCAACCCCTTCCGCATTTTTGTCGACCGCAAAACCGGCTACCTGCACTGGGGTGAGGTAGGCCCGGATGCCAGGGAGAAAAACGACCGCGGCCCGCGCGGGCACGATGAGTACAACATCGCCACCAAGGCGGGTTACTTCGGCTGGCCCTATCACGTGGGTGTCGATTACTACAACGAATACGATTACGAGACCGGTCAATCCGGCGCTTCCTTTGCCGAGGGCATTGTCAATGACTCCCCGCGCAACACGGGTCTCAAAGAGCTACCCCCCGTGAACCCCGCCACCATCTGGTACCCCTATGCCAGGTCGGAGAAGTTTCCGGAGCTCGGCGACGGTGGCCGCAATGCCATGGCGGGACCGGTCATCTATCAAGAGGGGCTGGAGCACAATTTCCCCGCCTACTTTGATGGCAAGCCGATGTGGTATGACTGGGTGCGCGCACGCATTATGATGATCACCCTGGATGAAAACAACCGGGCCGTGAAACTCGAGCCCTTCCTGGATTCCATCAAGCTCAAGCACCCGATTGATATCAAGCTGGGCAATCAGGGGGACCTCTACATCCTCGACTACGGCTCCGCCTGGCACGGCAACACAGACAGCTGCCTGATCAAAGTGCGCTACGGTGGTGAGAACCGCAGGCCTGTGGTTCGCATGGCCGCGGACAAAAGTGTTGGAGGGGTTCCTCTCACTGTGAACTTCTCCTCCAAGGGCACGGTGGACAAGGACGGGGACCCCATCACCTACCACTGGGACTTTGGCGATGGCAGCAGCTCTGACGAGGCCCACCCCGTTCACAACTACAGCACATCGGGAATCTACAACGCGTCACTTACCGTCACAGACAGCCATGGCAAGGAGAACCGGGACTCCCTGAAAATCATCGCAGGCAACGAGCGCCCCACCCTCTCACTCAAGCTCACCGGGGACGATCCCTACTTTGATTGGGACAGTGATATCCGCTATGAGGTTTCCGGCGAGGACAAGGAGGATGGAACCCTCACTACCGCGGACATCGAGGTCGTTGCCGAGTACCGGCCGGACCGCAGTGTGCCACCGGGCAAAATCAACACCGATGCGGGCTCCACTGCGGACCCGCGCCTCGAGGGCATGAACCTGTTGCTTCCGGGAGTGAAGCTTATCGAGAAAAACCACTGCTTTGCCTGCCACCTGGCCCAGTCAAAATCCGTGGGTCCGAGCTACATGGAGGTGGCCCTGCGCTACAAGGACACCGCGGAAAACCGCAGCTACCTGCTCGAGAAAATCAAGAAGGGTGGCAACGGTGCCTTTGGTCACATTCCCATGCCCGCGCAAGCTCACATCAGTGACCAGCACATCAGTGAGATGATCACCGCCATTCTGGACATGACCGGAGACCCTGCCAACATCTCGCGCAGTAAAACCGGCACGCTCAAAACTATCAAGCGCCCTGCCCACCCCAATGACCAGAAAGGCATCTACGTGCTGCGGGGCTACTACACGGACAAGGGAGCCAATGGCCTGAGCCCGCTCTCGGCGGAATCCGAGCCCCTGGTTTTGAGGGCACCGGTCACCGTCAGTGGTGGCAAGACACAGATCGATGCCATCCTTGCCAAGATCAACGGCAGCGGTGCCATCAATGAAAAAGACCGCCACATAGGCAAGTACCGTGACCTCAAGACGACACTTGAGTGGAGGCTCCTGGTGGAAACCCCCGGCACCTACCAAGTGAGCATCAATCAAGCCGTCGACCAGCCACAGGCAGGCGCCACCTATGAGCTACAGCTCGGTGACCAGTCGCTCTCCGGCACTACCAAGGGGGGCAAGGGATGGCATCTTTATCAGGATGTCGCATTGGGTGAGCTCAAACTTTCCCAAGGAAAACACACCCTGCGCTTTGTGCCCAAAAGCGCGCCCAAGGGTTATGTCGTAAACTTAAAACACATCAAACTTGAGCGAGTCAGACGCTAGGGATTCGGGCAAGCCTCACTCTTGCCTTCAATTCCCAGAGTTCGGTTAGCGCCGCAACTCTTAACAAGTACCCCTCAAAAATGAGGATATCCCTCCCTCAGTTTTGGAGGCATCATACCTTATTATTGCCTTGAGTCCTCTGCCACAAATACGAAGACACAGCTTGCAGCCATCTGCTGGCTGCATCAGGCATTCTGCCTTGCTCTTGTTTCTCTCTTCATTCTTCACCATGTTCGCATTGGCGGACACCCCGAAAAAGTCGGCGGTTCGCCGTTCTGCTGCTACCCAGCCGCAGCAACAGTTAGACATCACTTACAAAACCACCGACCGCGGTCCCCTCAAGCTGGACCTCTACTACCCGGCTGCCAGCTCCGCCGGCACCCATCCCCTCGTCATCTACACCCACGGTGGTGGTTGGGCCGCGGGCAGCAAGGACAAGGCCCGGAGCGGCAACCCGGGGAAGGCTGTGGATGCCATCCTACGCAAAGGCTTCTGTGTAGCGGCCGTCCAGTACAGGCTCTGCCAAAAGGGAAGCAGCACGATCAGAGACTGTGTCATCGACAGCAAGGACGCCATGCGCTTCCTCGCCAGGAACGCCGCCACCTACCGACTTGATCCGCAGCGTTTCTTCACCTTTGGTGACTCCGCCGGTGGGCACATCGCCCAGATGCTGCTGCTCTCACCACCCTCCTCCCTACCCGGTGACCCGGCCCTCGCCAATGCCGCCTACACCCTGCGAGCCGGTGTTTCCTGGTATGGGCCCGGTGACTTTGAGAAAACCGAGCTCTTCAACCCCGATGGCAGGCCCAATTTCCGGGACCGTTTTGGCGCCCGCGTCTTGCCTGAGAAATACGATCCCGCTGACAAGCTCAGCCTCTACCGCGAGGTCAGCCCGGTTAACTACCTCACCGGGAAGAGCCCACCCCTGCTCATGATCCAGGGAGACGGGGACACCACCATCCCGGTGCACCACGCCCACTACATGGCTAAAAAAGCCAAATCCATCGGGGCTCCAGTGGAGATCATGATCATCAAAAACGCCGGCCACAACTGGCGCCAGGCGGATGGCAAGACACCCATCGCACCCACCAAGGATGACATCTTCCGGCGCAGTGCCGATTTCCTGGCGGCCCACTGTCCCCCCGTTGCCCCCAAGTGAGCACCACGTTGAAATCACCAAACGCGCATGATAGCCTGCCCAACATGCTCAATGACAGTATAAAACGCAAAACCCTGCCTCGAACCGCGCTGCTACTCTCAGCGTTGTTCGCACTGGCCTGTACTGGCGCTGCAGCTGACATCACCGGTCAGAAACAAATCACCCAGCTTGAGCAAGAGCTCGCAGGCATTGATTCCAAGCTCAAGCAACTTGCCAACTACCACCCGCGCAGTGGCATCGGGGTCGGAGGCTTCCGGTCAAAACGACACCGAAGCCCCGATCAGCGGGAGTGGATCGAGATCGACCTGGGTGGAAACCATCAGATCGACGAGATCATCCTTGTTCCGGAAATCTGGCGCGATACCGACACCAGACTCCATGCCGATGGATTCCCCGAGGAGTTCCACATCCTTGCCGGCGCGGTTGGGGACAGGGAGGGCAAGGTCATCGCCAGCTACACCAGGAAAGACAACCTCCTGCCGCGCATTGCCCCCCTCGTTGTTCCCTGTGGGGGTGTCGAGGCATCATGGATCCGCCTGGAGGCCACTTTGCTTGGGCCCCGCGCCTGGGATGAGGGCTACGCCCTGCACCTCTTTGAGATACTCGCCTTCAGCGGACCTGTGAACGTCGCCCTACACCAGCCGGTGAGGGCTTCATCGCAAAACGTCATGGGATCGGGCAAATATGACAAGGCATTCATCGTCGATGGTTTGTTGCCCTATTTGATGGATGCGGCCAAGGGACAGAGAAGCCAGGCATTCCTGGCTGAATGCGAACCCGGAACAAGTGGGCACATTGTCATCGACCTCGGAGAGCCCCATTCCCTCGACCAGCTGCATTTGCACGCCATCGACCTGAGTGACACCATCCCGCAGAAGTGGTTTAACAACTTTGCAATACCACGTCACTTCATCGCTGAGGGTGGCAGTGATCCGGACTTTGGAGACGCCCACATACTTGCGGAATTCAGGGTGAAGTCCGTCTTTGATGTGGGGCCCATCATGATGGAGAAATTTCCCGCCCATACCTGCCGCTATGTGCGCCTGCGCGTCATCGAGCCCGGCCCACCCTCATGGGGGGGGGAGCAGATCATCAGCAACGTCGGCTTTGCCGAGGTTGCCTTGTTTTCGGATGGGGTGAACGTGGCACAAGGCGCGCTTACCAATGGCAGCTATCAACTCAAGGCGGCGCGCTCCTACGCGGCAATCACGGACGGGCGAAATTTTTACGGCGACATTCTGCCGATCCGTGACTGGCTTGGGGAGCTTGCCCTGCGCCACGAGCTCGAAGCGCAGCGCCCGGGAGCGGCCCTGCGTCTGGCCGAGCTATACGATGATCAGGCCAAACTGCTCAACCGCCTCATCATTCTCGCCATTGCATTAGCCGCAGGCATTGTTTTCTCCCTCCTCTCAGCGCGTATCATCAGGATCAGGCAAATCCACCGCATTCGTGAACGCCTCGCCGCTGATTTGCACGATGAGCTCGGAGCGAACCTCCAGACCATTGGCTTACTCAGTGACCTGGCTCTGGACAGCCGTGATGATGACGCAGCCTTCTCCGATATTCACCGCCGGATCAGGTCTGAATCCGAGCGCTCCGGTGCCGAGGTCCGCAGCTCCATGGACCTGCTCTCCGTGGAGGGCTTCTGTGTGAACCTGGAGCAGGACATGCGCCGTGCCGCGCGCAGAATCATGGCAAAGCTCCAGCATGCCCTCGTCATCGAGGGCGAGTCCTGGCTCAAGAAATTAAAACCACGCATCCGGGTGGACTTGTTTCTGTTTTACAAAGAGTGCCTGGTCAACATCAGCCGACACTCCGGGGCAACCGCCTTCAGCTCCCAACTCAGCGCAGACTCAGGGGGAGTCACCCTCAGCATTCAGGACAACGGCATTGGCATCAACCAACGACAAGAGGGCCTGATCCCGAAGTCCCTCGAGCGCCGCGCCCGCCTGCTCGGCGCCAGCATCTCTGTGGCAAGCCCCGCCGAGGGGGGTACCCTCATAACACTGACCATTCCGGCCAGACAACGGGGAGGGCTGGGAATTTTCAAATCCATCTACCAATGAACAAGAACATCAACATCATCATGGTCGAAGACCATCCGGAGTATCGGGAAATTGTCGAAATGGCCATCTCCCGGCAAGACGGCATGGAGCTCACCGAGCAGTTCGGAACGGCTGAGCGGGCCCTCGAACACCTGCGTCACCTTGATGAGCATAACGACATGCCAGATGTGATCTTGCTCGACCTCAACCTGCCCGGCATGGACGGGCTCGAAGCCCTGGAGCTTCTGGCAACGGAAGCTCCCGCCACCAGGATCGTTGCCCTGACACAGTCTGACCACGAGGAGGACATTCTCAAGGCGGTCAGCCTGGGGGCGTCCGGATACCTGCTGAAGTCGTCCACCGTTCAGCAGCTTATCGAAAGCATCAAGCATGTCATGCAGGGTGGCGCGTCCCTTGATGCCAGAATTGCCGGATTCGTCATGGGGGAACTGAAGGCAAGGCTGCCGCACCAGGAACTGGAGAAAATGCTCACTGCGCGTGAAATCGAGATACTCGGCCTCATGGCCGAGGGTCTTGTCAAAAAACAAATTTCCGAGAAGCTGGGCATCAGTGTCACCACCGTCATCAGCCACGTGGGCAACATCTACGAGAAACTCGAGGCCAGCAACGCCCCCTCCGCCATCGCCAAGGGCTTCAAGCTGGGCATTCTCAAGCTGGATGATTAGCCGCCTGGGCGGCTGTTCTTGGTTCTTTGTTCTTTATTTGCCCCCTGCGGCCCGGCGGCGCCTACTTCACTGAGGTGAAGCTATTGCGAGGGCAATTCTAGTGTTCAGTATTGCATCACAACTCTGCGTCTCCAATTCGTTGATGCCTGAAATCCACATTCCCATAACGGAAATCCACACCTGGGAAACAAAACCCACACCGCAGCCGTATTCTTTGCCCAGATGAAACTCATATTGTTTTTAATCAGCCCCCTGCTCTGCTGCACAAGCATCGCAGCCGCTGCGGACATCAAAAAAGCTCCTCCCACTTCAGTCAGCTTCCGCAAAATCCAGTTGCTCGACAAATTCATCAGTGAAGGCGCCTCCATCGGCGACATCAATGCCGACGGCAAGGCAGACATTGTCTCCGGCTCACTCTGGTGGCAGGGGCCTGAATTCAAGCGGTCCTTTGCCTACGCCCCGGTGAAATTTTTCCCGGTGAAAGGACCCGGGCTCACGGGATACTCGAATAATTTCCTCACTTTCACCACCCATCTCACCCCGGACCTGTGGAGTGACATCATCAGGGTCGGCCTGCCCGGCCTTCCGGGAGACTGGGCCTTGAACCCGGGCCAGAACCCACTCCCGCCAGACAACACCCAACACAGCTGCACGCACGGCAAATCCCAGGACAACATCTGCAACGAATCCCCGCAACTGCTGGATGTCATCGGTGATGGCAAACCGGAGCTCCTTGCCTACAGCCACGGCCAGATCACGCTCGCCATCCCGAACCCGGACCCGGACCAAGCCTGGCAGGTGCTTCCCGTCTCCCCCAAGGACAAACGCTTTCATAAATACAGCCACGGCCTTGGTGCTGGTGACATCAACGGCGACAATCTCACCGACATTCTGGAAAAAGCAGGCTGGTGGCAGCAACCGGCGAACTGGGACCGCCAATCCCCCTGGACCTTTCACCCCTACCCCTTTGCACCTCAAGTCGGGGGTGCCCAGATGTTTGCCTACGACATCGATGGTGATGGCGACAACGATGTCGTGACCGCCCTCAATGCGCATGGCTACGGCATCGCATGGTATGAACAAATTCAACAAGCGGGCAAAATCTCCTTCAAACAACACCGTATCCTGACGGACAAACCCGGGGACAACCCCTACGGCGTCTGCTTCAGCCAGCCCCACGCCATGGCCTGTGTGGACATTGACGGTGACGGCCTCAAGGACTTCGTCACTGGCAAGCGCTTTTACGCGCACAATGGCAAGGACCCGGGAGCCGAGGACCCCGCCGTCCTCTACTGGTTCCGTGCCACCCGGCAGCAGGATGGCTCCGTTGAATTCATTCCCTACATGATTGATGACAACTCAGGTGTGGGATGCCAGGTCGCCACCGCCGACCTCAATGCGGATGGCAGAGCGGACATCGTCATCGGCAACAAAAAGGGCGTCTTTGCCTTCATACAGGAATAACCCGCGATGGGATTCCTGCTGAATTCTGTCCTGAGAACTGTTGAAGTCTGCCACCCGGCCGCTCCTTTGCGGTCCCTTT
>JBNACB010000060.1:0-7287 GCA_049632765.1 Akkermansiaceae bacterium
CTTGGAAAAGGGAGCGGCAGAACTCACCGGTAGAGTCCTGTGAAGTCCCGATCGCGGCGAAGGCCATGATGGCAATGATGGTGGCACCGAGCAAGGGGATGGCGGACTGCTTGACCACATCAATGGCAGCATCCACCGCCTTTTTCTTTTTCTGCAAACCGACCAGGATGCCATCCACCACCACGATGGCGTTATCCACCAACATGCCCAGCGCGATGATGAGTGCGCCGAGTGAAATGCGCTCCAGGGCTACGCCCATGCGCTCGAGGAAGAGGAAGGAGCCAAGGATGGTGATGGCAAGCACAGCACCGATGAGCAATCCACTACGTGCTCCCATGAAGAAGAGCAACACCACGATGACAATGGCAACCGCCTCCAGCAAGCTGACCACGAAACCCTTGATCGCGATACTTACCGCCTCGGATTGAAGTGAAACCACTCCGACTTTGATGCCCAGTGGAATTTCGGAGCGCAGCTCCATGAGTCTGGCCTCGAGTGCCTCGCCCATGGTGATGACATTACCACCGGAAATGGTCGAAATACCCAGTGCAATGGAACTCTGGCCATCGTAAAAAATCGCGTGGTCATAGGGATCCACGTAACCGCGGGTCACCCTGCCCACATCACGCAGGTAGAACTGCTTGTCATCCGCGTTGAGCAAGAGACCATTGAAATCATCAACACTTGTGTACTCGCCGGTCGGGTTGAGCGTGATGAACTCCGCCCCCACCCGGGCACGCCCCGCGTCACTGACGAGGTTCTTGGATTGCAGCTCCCGAATGATCATCGCCGGTGGCACGCCGAGCTCAGCCAGGCGGTCCCTGTCCAGCTCGATGTAAACGCACTCCCTGCGCTCACCAAAGGTGTCGATCTTGGCCACGTCCTCCACAAGCAAAAGCTCACGCCGGAGCATGTCGGTGACTTTCTTGAGCTCAGCTTGTGAGTAGTCCTTGCCGTAGAAGACGATAAACACCCCGTAGACATCCCCGTAATCGTCCACCACGATGGACGGACCTGCACCTGGCGGCAGGTTTTTCTGGGCATCATTGACCTTGCGGCGCAACTCGTCCCAGATCTGGGGCAGCGAGGACTTGTCATACTTGTCCTGCATGGTGACCGTCAGAGTCGAGAGCCCTCTCTCCGAGCGGGACTGGATCTCATCGAGCTGGGACATTTTCTGCACCGCCACCTCCATCTCATCAGTGACCTCTTCCTCAACCTCGCGGGCAGTGGCCCCCGCGTATGGAGTAATGACCAATGCGTCCTTGATGGTGAACTCGGGGTCCTCAAGACGGCTCATATTCTGGTAGGACACAATGCCTCCAAAAGTGAGTGCCGCTGTGAGCACCAGGGTGATCGTTTTTCGATCAATACTGAACTTCGCGATATTCATGAAAACGGACTTGGATCGTTACTGTTTGCGGTGATCAGGAATCAGGGCTCCCAGCGTTTCAGTGCCATGCCCTCACGTATCTGCGCAATGCCTGACCCGGCAATGATCTCACCGACACCCAGCTCCCCGGCAATATCGATCTGCCCGTCGCTCACCTCGCCCGCCTGCACTTCCACACGGCTCGCGGTCATTTTCTCCCGGTCGATTTTCCAGACGTAGGCCTTGCCAGCGTCATCAAAGCCGACCGCTTCCACCGGAACGGCAAAGGTACTGGCACCACCCACCATGTCCGCTGACCAGTGAATGATTGCGGCGGCTGTCATGCCCGGGCTGATATTGAGATTCTCAGGCGGGGAGAAGGAAAGTGTAACCTGAAATGTGCGGCTCTTGGGATCAGCCAGCATGGAGGTTTCTGATATAGTCGCGGGAAAAGTCGAACCGCGCAAAGCAGTCAGGCGTATTTCCGGACGGGAGCGCTTGGTACGTTCCTCGTTACTCAGGCCCGCCTTGGCCAGCACCCACAGAGTCTCCGGAATGTCGATGACCGCCTCAAAACTGCTTGTATCCTGCATCACGACAATCGCCTGATTGGCTGTGACGTTTTGGAAATCATCCACAAAGACCTTGGCAACCACCCCCTGAAAGGGTGCCTTCAAACTGGTGTCCTCGAAGGCCTTCTTCGCTTTGTCAAAGCTGGCTTGGGCGGTTTCCACCGCACGTATGGATTTCTCCACGGACTCCTTGGACCCCGCGTCCTGGTCAAAGAGCCTCTGGTTGCGGTTGCGCTCCAGCTTGGCCTCCTCCAGGGTCGCCTTGGCGGAGTTCAGTGTCGCCTGATAGTCACGCGTGTCCAGGGAGGCAACCAGATCACCCTTCTTGATCATGTCCCCCTCCTTGACCTTGATGGAGGTCAGCTTGCCGGGCACTTCAAAGGCAAGGTTGAGCTGTTGGGCTGCCTGGATCTGCCCGGGAAACTCGTAGACGCGCTCCTGACCCGCGGCCCCGATTTCAACGACCTTCACAGGCCGGACGTAATCCTCCTTGGCTTCAGCATTCTTGTCACCGCACGAGCTGACAAGTGAGACGGCCATGCTGCTGAGCAGAATGCATCTGGATGCGAGTGGAAGACGGACTGTTGTTTTCATAACGGTTGGACGTGGCTTGGTTGTTGGAAGATTGGAGATTGGCATTTATTCAAAGCTGCCACCAAGGGCGAGGTGCAGCGTGATTCTCTGGGCGAGACGGGTATTGCGGATGTTGATCCAGGCAATTTTGGATGCAATCACTCGCTCCTGCATCTGGAGCACACTGAGCAGGTCGAGCTTGCCGGCATCAAACTGCTTCTGCGCGATGTCGAGTGCCTCCTGGTTTTCATCAAGGGCTCCCTTGAGGAAGCGCTCACGGTTGCGCAAAATCGACTCCCCATCGAGAGCGGTCTCCACTTCGTTGAACGCGTTGAGGGCTTTCTGGCCGAAGAGGGACAGAGCCGCCTTCTGCTCCGCGGTCCGGATCACGACTTGCTCCTTGAGTGCACCACCCTGGTAAATCGGAGCCACGAAATTCGCCCCTGCGGCCCAGAAGCCCGGACCCTGATCCAGCAAATCGACGAGATCGTTACTCGAGCGCCCGGCGGCAGCAGTGAGGCCGATGCGTGGCAAACGCGCAGCCTTGGCCTCGGTGACGAGGTTGAATGCTGCGGCCACCTGTTCACTGGCAGCCCTGAGGTCCGGACGGCGCTCCACCAACTCCGAGGGAACCCCGGCAGGCACGGGTGGAGGCACGGGCACATACTTACGGGAGAACTTACCCGCAGCTGCAGGGTATTTGCCCGCGAGCACCTCCAGTGTGCGCAGTGCGTTGCGATGCGCGAGGGTCACCTGCTGCAGCCGGTCCTTGGCAGAGTTCAGGTCCGCCCCAGCGAGATGTTTCTCCTTGGGGCTAAGCTCCCCTTCCTCAAACTTGATGGTAACCAGATCGAGGCGTTTCTGCTGAATGCCAACAATCTCCTTGGCGAACTCGAGCTGAAGATAGGTCTCGGTGGCAAGGTACCACGCCTTGGCGGCCAATGCCGCGAGCGAGAGTCTGGCGTCCTGATACTCTGCCTCGGTGGCGCGGTAATTGGCACCTGCGGCAGCACGTGCTGCGCGCACGCGTCCCCAGAGATCCAGCTCCCAGGACACCTGGGCACTGAGCTCTGAGCTGTCAGTGCTGTCAGCACCGGAGCGGTCGAGCTGGCTTGCTGTTCCCGCGGCGTTGAGCTGGGGGCGAAGCAAGGCCCCTGCCTTGCGGGCACTGGCAGCGGCCGCGGCCACCGCCTGACGGGCTGCACCCAGCTCGATGTTACCCGCAAGCACGTCACCGACATAGGACTCGAGTGCGCGGTCATTGAAAGACTTGATCCATGCGGAGTCCACACTGCCCGCCTTGGAACGGCTGGCCCATTGCTGCCTCACCTGGTCCGGATCGGGCAGGACCTCACTGAGCTGCTGCTTACCACCTGGAGCTTGTGGAATGGTTAGGCAGCCAGTGGAGAACACCAGCATGGCTCCTGATATCAAAATGCAGAGTGGTCGGAAAACAAACGAGCAAAGGGTCACGACGATATTTTGGTTGTTAATGGGGTGTTCAATGAGAGCACGCATTTTCTAAAAGCGTATCTGGTGATCATGCATGAGAATTTATGATCACTATGTTGGCATACTGGCGTGGAATGTGAGATGCCGTCAACGCCCCTTTTGATGAATGTAGGGCGCCGGGTTTCACTTTCCGCTCACTGGGTGCAGGTGCTCGTATAAAATTCGCTTCAGCTCGGCAATGGCCTCCGGGTGACGGTGGGCTGAGTGATCAGAAGGCACGATCTTCTCAGACACCGCGCCATCCAGATGAGAGCTCCAATAGGGCACCACGCCATCACTGCTCTCCGGCTTGTCACCGCGCTTCGTTCCCCCACCCTTGCCGCGGTCACCAATAATGGAGTGATAGCTCGTACCCTCAACGATCTCATGTTTGAGGACAAAACTCAGGAGAGGATTTCCAGCTTTGAGCCGTGCAACACCCGTGAGCGGATCATGTCCTCCAGTGAGATCGCGGCCAAGTGAGGTAAGAACCTTTCTGACCTCGGGAATCTGAAAACTGAGCAGGTCCCGGGGTATTTGTGCCAGACCAGATACAAAACGACCTAACCAGTTGTTAGCCATTTCAGAGCCCCGATGTGGCGTGGCAACAAAGACCACCCGTTTGACAAAAGACGGAGGAGCTTTCTCGAGCATTGTGTGCATCGCCTTGCGAGATGAATCAGAAATGGGGAGATCCTTGATGGAGGTGGTGAACAACTCATCGGAGCTCGCGCGAAAATCACGGATCTGGAAACTGGTGATCAAGCCTCCCAGGGAATGCCCCACCAGAACAATGCGCTCCGCGTTGTCAGCTGCCCCACGGCTCAGATGTTCACGGTGCAATTCCTCCAGACCCTGCCTCAACCCCGCAGCAGGATACATCGGGGGCAAGCCCGTTGGGTAATAAAAACCGTACACCTGATAGTTCTCACGAAACCACTTTTCAGCGAGGAGCGCATTATAGGGCTCGATCCAGGTGGCTGGTTTTGAGCCCAGACCGTGGATGAATACCACGGGTGTTTTCATGGGGTCGATGATCTCGATACTGTAGAGCCCCATTTCATCGATGAACTCGGCTGGTTTGCGAACGCCCCTCCAACCGAGGCGGCTGATTTGCTGGCGCAGGGTGGCGGAAATAAGTGGGGTGGTGAAGTTGGCCATCAGGGTACGCTGCCCTCCCCTGAAATGGATTTGATCACTGCGGCTTGTGTCGCAGAGGGTAATGTGGGCGTGGCCCTTTGCGGGGAACTCAACCAAGGCTGTGGCGGCAGTATCAATGCCCACCGGGTGCAGGAACGGATGGGTCTTTGCCCTCGCCGCGGAATAATCGATCCTGCATATCATGGGAGCCCCGATGCCCTCCTGTGCCTCGAGCTTGATGTTCTTCACCTTGCAAGCATCAGCGAAGTTAATCGAATCAAACTGCTTAGGATTATAGAGGTTTTTGCCTTGCGCGTAGCTGATGCGGTAACGGGTCGGCTTGCCCGCTTTTTTATTATTAGCCGTATGCATCAGCGCTAAGGCGTGGCCGGTGGCATGGCGGTAAATCCGGGCCTCGTCTCCCTTCTCGATGGAATGCGCCAGGGTGCGCTCTGCCACTTCCAGATAGAGGTCGACCGCCTGGTCCGGGTCCTGCCTGCTGAGCCTGGAAGCCTTTTTGAGCATAGCCTCGAGAGGCTTGAGGTCGGGGTGACCCGGCTCATCCAGAGAACGCTCAAAGCTGCGATAGGACTGGATCGCCGACCAGCGGGTAAGCTCAAGCCCGCCACCACAACCGGTGAGCCCGGGAGCAATCAGCAGAATACAGGTAACGGTGATGAGTCGTAATGCTTGCATGGGGCGGGTTGCCCACAGTAGTGACCAACGTTTCGATTCTGCCTGCCAGGGAGTCTGAAGTCAGCTACTTTCTAGCGATGCAACGATGCCTGCTTATTTCAACAAACGCACCGGGCCGAGGAGCCCGGAGGTGGGCTCGCCACGGTAGAGGTTGTGGATGGTCTGATAGTGGTTGGAGAGGGTATTGTAAACGGTCACCTCGATGGTGTTCTCCCCTGCAACAAATAGTCCGCTAACATCCAACTGCCATGGGGGTGCCACGCGCACGCCGGCAACCTTGCCATTGATGGAGAGTTCCGCGGTGGCAATGACCTTGCCCAGATCGAGAGCCTTGATGGCTGCCGCTTCCTCAGCGGTAAGGGTGATGGTTTTGCGGTATTTCACGCCACCCGAGTAGTTGTGCAGGATACCATTCTCCGACCAGTCACCGAGATTCATCAGGCCCTCGCCGTTGGTGTGCACGCTGATGGCTTCCGGAATGGCGGCACCTCCGTGGATGCCCGCGGGCGGGGTCAGCTTCAGCTCGATGGTGGCCGTGCCGGATGAAACATTGGTGGCTTTAAAGTTGCCGTCTCCTCTGGCGGTCATGGCCTCGCCGTTGTAGAAGGCCTGCATCGGGGTAGTGCTGTGAATTTCGGGGATCGTAATACCGGTGGTTCCGGGTGCAGTCACAAAGCTGAAGGTTTCAAAGCCAGCCTTGGTGGCTGCATAGGGATCAAAGAGCAGCAGCCCGGGGTCCTGGTACCAGCTCATGGCGAGCGGAAGTTTTTGCTCATGGCGCGCTGCCTCCTGCTTGCGCAGAACCAGGTGAGCCTCCCCGTGGCTGTCCAGGCGAACCAGGACGGGATTGGCTCCGGCCACGAGACTAACAGGCTTGCCGGGGTCGGTGATTTTTTCTCCATTGATATAGATGGCAGCGGGAGTGATGACCTGGTTGGCATTGTGGGTCTTGTAGCCCGCGTTGTAGGCAGCCGGCTTACTAAGATGCAGGGTGGCGGTGGTAGCTTCCGGGGCATGAACCGTCGTCCACAGGTAGTAGTGGGCAACTCCCTCTTCCGCTTCTAAAAAGACGACTCCGTTGCTTCGCCTGATCTCCTTGCCAACGCGCAGGAAGTTGTCCGAGATCTTGCCCTTGGTTCCGTGGTAGCCCTGATGGCCGTGGTTGTCCTCAACGCCATGGCGCCAGGAGAATTCATAACTGCTCCACTCCCCCTGCCCGGGTCTGGATGTCTTGCTCAGAGCCAGTTCCTCGGCTGCGGTCATCGGCTTGGCGGCTTTGTGGAGAAGCATCTGTGGTCCGTAGCTGTGCAACTGGGATTGTTGCTTGCCTCCACGTGTCCACTGGAAACGGCGTGCCTCAACACCGATCATTTTGTTGTGATCGGTAACGGGTAGGCGGAAGTCGCCCCAGCGGTTGTCCATCGTGGGAATAAAGGAAACCTG
>JBNACB010000060.1:7387-9974 GCA_049632765.1 Akkermansiaceae bacterium
CGGGTAGGCGGAAGTCGCCCCAGCGGTTGTCCATCGTGGGAATAAAGGAAACCTGCCAGGCGTCGCTGGGCAGTTCCTTGGCGAGGGTGAGCTTGCTGGCTTCACTAGCTGGCTGGACATGCTTTTTACGTGGATCAAACACGACGACCTGTGCCTCGTAGTGCTCGAGTGGCAGCTCGACCTGGGTGCCTGTAGCGGTTTCCTTAATCACACGCAGTGGGGAGGTTTTACCCGTCCACGGGTCCCAGAGCTCAACCGCACCCTTGGCGCGGAACTCGACCACATCACCGGGCTTGGCATCCATCGTCAGATACACATCACGCGGGCCAATCTTGCGGTGCAATGTGCGCACCGTGCGGTTCAGCCCACGCACATCATGCACAAAGGCGGTCTTGATCTTCTCAAGCGCCTCACCGGCGCTAGCGAGCCGGTTTTGCGTGGGGATGGCTTTGGCTAACAGGTCCACGAGTGCCGGGTCATTGGCACCCGCTTGATCCGTGGCAAGTGGAAGGCTGCCTACCGAGAGCACCAAGCCTCCGCCCTCCGAAAAGGCCGCTGCCTTTTCCAGGTTGTTCCAGCGCGCGGCCTCCATGTTCGGGAAGATGAGCGCCTTGTAGGACGCGTTCGCGTTCTCTACCACCAGCTGACCATTCTTGATTTTGGCGCGGGCGATGGACTGGTGATCGATAAAGTCAAAGTTGATCCCGGCCGCCATGAGTTTGTTGCCAAGGTGAAAGGCGATCTGTGTTGCCTCATTACCATTGGTCTCCGCCTCGTAAGGGGTGACCGGGTAGATGACGGCGACATCAGCGACAGCATCGCCCTGACTCATCAGATAGGAGAGCCGGTCGAAGTATTTAAGAAAGGTGCCCATGTGAGCCCAGTAAGGCATGCGGAAGTGGTAACAGGGGGGCGCCCATTCCCAGTGCGAGCCATAGGTGGAGTAGTAGAGGCCGTGCAGATTGAACAGGGTGCAGCCGTAGAGGTAGTTCTCGCGGGTGGCAAACATCAGGCGCTCGGGAGTGGCGCCCCAGCCCAGCGAGTGGTAGGCCTCCAGCCAGACACGCGGGCGCTGGTAGAGCTTGGCAATGGACGAGGACACCTTGCCCTTGGTGACATCGGCGCTACCGCCCGGCGTGTCGTGACCCGGTGCCGAGTACCAGCGCGTTGCCCGGAAGTAGTCTCCGTAGGCGTTCGGTTGCAGACCGCGGCCGTGGTTGTCACAGCCAAAAATAATGCCGCGCTCCGTGTGCCAGTTGTAGATCGGTTCAAAGTAGCGCTCCTCCATCAAGGCCATGCGCACATCGGCGTAATCAATGCGCAGCTTGGGGGTGACATCGCCCATGTCCTCCCACATCGCGGGCAGCACATCGAAGAGATTGTAGCCCTTGCGTTTGAAGAACTCGACATGGAAGTCCGTGTTCCAGGCAAATTTTTTAAGCCCCACCTCGAGCTCGTCATTGAAGAAGTAGTTCAAGCCCTTGGAGGTTCCCTTGTTCTGGTTTTCAAACTGCTGGTAGAAACCCTGCACGACCGTGTTGCCCGAGCCCTCCAGCAGCGGGTTGAGTGTGCCTTTGTGTTGGCGCGTGCCGAAGGTCCATACTTGCCACTCGCCTTCCCCGTCAGGAGCAGTCCATGTGAGCTGACCATTTTTGATGCGTTTGGTGAGATCGGTGCCGCCGCGCTGGAGCACACCGTTTTTGACCTGGTAGGCCCAGGCGGCAAAGGCGCCATCGATACAAGGCACGCTTTTGCCCTCTCCTGCTTTGAATGCGTGCTTGTTGGCCTTCAGCTCGATGGCATTGAGCTCCGGTTTGTCGTAGAAGAGTTTCTTAAACAGGTTCTCACCGCCATTGTCCCAGTCCAGCGTGTAAGTACTCAGGCCGATGCCCATGCCGAGTTTGCCGCATTCCTGCGAAACCCGGGAGTAGATGTCCCACCACTCCGCCGAAAAAATTTCCGGTCCGATCACATCAGACGGCCAGCCGGGAGAGTCCGTGTGTGAGTAATTCACCTGCACGCCACTAATACCCTTCTTGTGTAACTCGCGCACCTGCCAGAGCAAACGCTCTTCATCCAGTGCGTCCCCCGTCCACCACCAAAACGGCACTTGGCCGTAACCCGAGGGAGGGTTCTGGAAACCGGGCAAGGCATCGAGCCCGGCATCCCGGCTTGGGTAACCGGGGGCGTTTGCGGGTGCTTGTTCCCCGAACTCTCCGGCATGCAGCGAGGCAGTCAGTGAGAATAGAATGATCAGCAGTGCGTAAATGGATGGCATGGGATTCACGATAACTAGGAATACGCCAAGCCGTCAGCCCTGTTATTGCACATTTTGACTGTTTTTTTGCACAATATGACTGCCCGGTAGTTCTCCGGTCAGCAATGGCGTTGATGATTCAGGCGTCCTGTTGCCACTCAGGCTTGCCGGCATAGACCCAACGGTAGTAGTCCGCCAGCTTCAGCTTGCCACCGGCAGCCTCGTCAATAAACACCTTGGCACTCGGATGGTGCTGTAAAATAGAGGCGGGAACCATGGCCGCCACCGGACCCTCTATCATGGCACTGACCGCCTCCGCCTTGCCCTTGC
>JBNACB010000061.1:0-8145 GCA_049632765.1 Akkermansiaceae bacterium
GCCAGACATCGATGACGGACTTGGGACATACCACGAGTGATGGTGGCACCTTGTCCATGCCTCCCCTCTCCTCGGCCTCTTGCTCACGCAGCCAGAGCAGGTAGGTGATGGACTGGATGGTCTTACCCAGTCCCATGTCGTCCGCCAACAAACCACCGAAGCGGTTGGTGGCAAGATAGGCGAGGAAATGGAAGCCCTCGACCTGGTAGGGGCGCAACTTCGCCTGAAGTCCGGCGGGCACAGGAGGATCAACCTCGATCTGAATCTCACGTGCACGGTCCCGGATACGCTTCCAGGCCTTTGGATCAAAGACCTCGGCAGCCTTGGGATCCGCCAGTTGCAGGGCGTGCATGCGATGCGTTTCCCCAGTGAGATCAAAGGGATCAAGTCCAAGGCGGGTGACAGCATCTCGCTGATCTGCATCAAGCTTGATTTCCAGACGCATCCAACCACCGTCATCCATGCGCACATAGCCACCACGGGCGGCCACCAGTGAACGAATCTGGGCGTTGGTAAGGGTCACACCCTCCACATCAATGACAATGCGCAGGTCAAACCAGTCAATCTCCTGGTTGACCACCTCAAAGCGAATGGCAGCTGTCACCGGATCAGCGAGGAGAGTCTGCAGCTTACCATCCATTTCCGTTACTACGGACTCGGGCAACTCCTTGGCCCACTCGGCAAACTTCTCAGGGAATTGCTTGGTGATACGGGATTTAAAAGCATCGAGTTTCTCATCATAGGTGAGTCCCATCTGGGCGAGCAAGGCAGGCACAGGATAGAGCTCCTCCCTGGCAAAGCGGAGCAGCTGCTTACCCTTGACAGGCTTCTGCTCAACGAGCTCCCACTCATCCTTCACGCGCTTCTCTTCACGGCGCTCTTTTTTCTCCAGTGCTCTGACGTCAATGACCAGATGCTCGGTCTCGGCAGCAGTGAGACCCTGCTCGAGCTTCATCTTGAAACGCGGATAAAGATCCAGATCGGTGACCCGCTTGCGCAGAGATTCGGGCAAGCTGGAGCCAATTTTCCTCAGAAATTCAACACCTTCGAGGCTATCGATGACATCCTTGGGGATGTGGTAGCGAGGCTGGATATCTGTCTCGCTCAACCAGCGCGGAGGCCCAGGAAAGACGGTCTCGTCTGACTGGTAGAGGACCTCGCGGCCGGGCAAGAGACGCACCGAGTGGGTGACATGCTCACCCGTGGAGGTCACCAATTGAAGGGCAAAACAATTGGACATGTAGGGGTCATCCTCACAGATCCAGCGCAAGGGCTTGTCCACGACCTTGAACTCACGCTCATCGAGGTTCACGACATAGCCTTTCAGCGCAGGCTGCCTGAAGACCCGGTTCATGAACTGGCAGGATGCCTCTTGGTCCAGATCAATCCTTGCGTCCCCCTCCTGCTGGTAAAATGTAATGAAATGCTCCCAGATCAATTGGCTGGCAGAGTCCATGCGCAGGGCGGCATCCTCGAAGAGTGCCACGAAACGGTCAATATCTGCCTTTTCTCGCAATGGCAGCCACTCAGCATTCTCCCTGACACCCTCACGGTATTCCACCCTTGCTTCATTGATCGTCGAGAGCAACCGGAAGGAAACCGTTACCGGTTTGTCCATGGGCGGACGCTCGTTGACACTCTCGATGCGGTCATACCATGCAGCGACTTCCCGCTCGCGCTCCCACTCGTGCATTTTCTTCTGCACGGCCTCGAGGTCGGTAATGGCATTGAGAAACTCCGGATACGGGAGCTTTTTCTTGTAAAAGGCGTAGGCAATGTAGTTCCAGAATTCGAGGATGTCTCCGGGAGGCATGGGCCATAGCTCGAGGGGGTCATAGCTGACGATTTCCCAACGGGGGTTGAGACGCACCATGTCATGATCATGGATTTCGCCCTCGATCACGTAGCGCCGGTAGCGCTTCTCGAGCTTGTTGACAAAATCGGCCTCCTTGTCATCGACCTCGCGCTCCAGAGCCTCCTCGATCACATCAATGATCGGGGTGTCATCGAACTCGTTGGGGCTTTCCGGCAAGTCCTCACCCCGGTGCATGCGCTCCATCATGGTCGCATACATACAGGCACCAGCGACGATCTCATCCTCGGCCGTGCAGCTTCCAAACCAGCGGTTGCCCTGCAGGCGCAGGCTGGTGCGGAACGTGCCGGTGGAGTCCTCCACCCTGCCTTGGATGAAGAGGTGGTTACCAAAAATCTGGGTGACGGCACCCTCCTCCTGCAAGGCCTCTCCCCGGGTGCGGGATTTTTCTGGAAAACTGTTGAGGAAATTGAGTGTGGCTCTATCTGGATTCATTCCTTTTAAAACTATCTGTAGTGGTATGTGTAAGGGTGTGTATGAACGTGGTAGGCGCACGCAAATGCATTGCGGGAATCCTCATTCATGCTGTCGGTGGTCCAAAAAACCAAGCAAGGACATGATTTGGCGGTCCGCCAACGTCCAATTTGCCCAGCACTTGGGGGCGGTAGTTTATAACTCGTTTTTGACAATGCGCAATAAAAAGCGTCAACTAAAGCGTCAGCTAACCGGCTTGGGACTTCTTGTGCATGCATGAATGGTTCAGCCCGCGGCAAATGACGCCTCTCTCATGGAGGCCTGCTTAACGGGCTTGATCGAGCAACCAGGAGAGATATTTGGCCGACCCATCCACCACCGGCAGCGCTACGATCTCAGGCACTTCATACGGGTGCAGGCTGGTGAGCTCCCTGCTCAGCACTGGAAAGGCACGGCGATTTGTTTTGATAATGAGTAAGACCTCCTGCTCGTGGCACAGCTTTCCCTCCCAGCTGTAAATAGACTCAATAGCTGGCAGCACATTAATGCAGGCTGCGTGTTGCTTTTCCACCAAATGTGTGCCAATCTGTCGCGCCTTCTCCGCATCGGGAAAGCTGCACAATACCACCATCGCCTCAGTCATCGCCCTCAGCCTAAGCAATGAGCGCCTCTTCTGCAATGAAATCCCGCCTGCCATGAAGTCCGGATTCCTCGACAAACTTATCACCCGCCTCGATCAGGTGGAGCCTGAGGAGGTGCAACGGCTCATCATGCGCCTGGTCCGGGAAAAAGGCTTCCTGGAGAGTGTTTTCGAAGCCCTGCAGGAAGGTGTGATGATTCTCGACCCCGATGGTCACATTACTTATGTCAACAAGGCCTGTTTGCGCATCTTTGGCATCGATCCTGTGACCAGTATCGGTCAGCCCCTGTCCAAAACCATCAGGGGCTTTGAATGGGATCAACTGGTAGATCCGGGGCGTGTTGTGAGCCGCGACATGGAGATTCTCTATCCCGAACAACGTTACCTTAATTTTTATCTATCCCCCATACAGAGTGAGGGAGAAAGTGAGGCACACATGCTTGGCTACGTGCTGCTCGTCAGGGACATCACCCGCTCACGCCAGCAGGAAGAGGAAAATGTGGAGAGTGAGAAGCTTAACGCCCTGACACTGCTCGCCGCCGGGGTGGCCCACGAAATTGGCAACCCTCTTAACGCACTCGATATTCATCTGCAGCTCCTTGAGCGCAAAATCAAGAAGCTCTCCATGGATGATCAGGAGAACCTGACCCAACATCTCGAGACCGCGCAGGGCGAAATCCGCAGGCTCGACACCATTCTCAAGCAATTTCTCCAGGCCATTCGCCCCACCCAGCCTGAGCGTGAGACCCTCCAGATCCACGACCTGCTTCGTGAGACTCTCTCCCTGATTGAGCCTGAGCTCGAGGAGCGCAACGTCAAGGTGAGCCTTGAGCTTGCATCCAGCGCTCCTCTGCTCCCACTGGATGGAGGACAAATCAAGCAGGCCCTCTACAACCTGCTCAAAAACGCGTTCCAGGCATTGCCCGCCAGTGGAGGGCGCATCGACATTATCTCCAAGGTCACCGACTATGAGCTCACCCTCACCATTCGCGACCACGGCTCAGGTATATCCCCTGAGGTAATGGGATCTCTCTTCGAGCCATATCAGAGTACCAAAAAATCGGGCTCTGGTCTCGGGCTTCTCATCGTGCGCCGCATTGTCCGGGAACACGGTGGGGAAATAGAAATTGAAAGCACCACGGGCGAAGGCACCACGGTGACCATCTCCCTCCCCCGTCAGGACCGCAATGTCAGACTGCTTGAAAACAAGCAGGAAGCCTCCGTCATCGACGTCGAATCATCCACCCAATCCTAGCATTACAGAAACATGTCCATGGCTACCCTTCTCATCGTTGATGATGAAAAATCCACCCGCGACGGACTTCGCATGGCACTCGAAGATGAATTTGATTGCTACCTTGCCTCGGGAATCAAGGAGGCAATGTCGATTCTCGAAAGCGAGCCCATTGACCTCATGCTCACGGACCTCCGGCTCGCAGGAGACAGCGGCATGGACCTGCTCGATCAGGCACTGGCTATCCCGAGGCCCCCTGTTGCGGTAATGATGACTGCTTATGGCTCGGTGGACACTGCCGTGGAGGCGATGCGCCGCGGAGCATGGAACTTTGTCACCAAACCACTTAACCTCAATGAGGTGGAGCTGCTACTCAAGAGAGCACTGCACAGCAGGTCTCTGGAGAAAGACAAAGTACGCCTTGAGCACGAGGTCCAGGAGCTGCGCCAAAAAGCTGGCTCGAGCAAACACGGACTAGAGAGTCTGATAGGAAAATCACCTGCCATGCAGAAGGTCAGTGAGCTCGTCACCCAGGTAGCCCCCACCCGTGCCACGGTGCTCATCGAGGGCGAGAGCGGCACGGGCAAGGAGCTCGTGGCCCATGCCATTCACCAGCTCAGTGGTAGACCCTCCGATAAGCTGCTCATCGTTAATTGCGCCGCACTTTCTCCTCAACTGCTCGAGAGCGAGCTCTTTGGCCACGAAAAAGGAGCTTTCACCGGAGCGACCCAAAAGCGTGTGGGCCGCTTCGAGCAAGCCAATGGAGGCACTATTTTTCTCGATGAAATCGGAGAAATAGATCCAGCCACTCAGGTGAAGCTGCTTCGTGTCTTAAGTGAACGCACCATCGAGCGCGTGGGCTCCAACCAAGCCATCAAGGTTGACGTCAGGGTTATTGCCGCGACCAACAAAAACCTGCGGGAACTGGTCAGCAAGGGAGACTTTCGTGAGGACCTGTTTTTCCGTCTCAATGTGGTCCGTATACTCATGCCAACCCTGCGCGAACGCGCTGAGGACATCGTGCTCCTGGCCCAGGCATTTCTGCGGGAATTCTCACTCGAAAACAATAAAGAGCTCAAGCCCCTCAGCGACGATGCCCTTGCCATGCTGCGCTCCTATGAATGGCCCGGCAACGTGCGCGAGCTGCGCACTGCCATGGAGCATGGCGTGGTCATGAGTAATGAAAATCTGATTGGCAGCCAGCACCTTCCCTACTTCCTGACCCAGAGGGAGTCGCCAATCACGGGGATTGGAGCTCAAAACCCTGTTAACGCGGCAGCAGAGCCCCAAAAAGGGGAAATCCCGCTTGCCTCGGATGAGGAATTCAACTTGCATGTGCTGGAGATGCACACGATTCGCCGTGCACTACAGCAAACCAACAACAACCGCACCGATGCAGCACGCCTGCTTGGCATCAGCCGCCGCACTTTGCAGAGAAAATTGAAAGATCTCGAGGGCACAGACTGAAGTCGTTGCCCGCCTTGCCAAGGCGCGTTTGAGACAAGCCTCTTTTGATCCACCAGTCCATGAGCAATTCCCCAGCAACAAACAGAGCTGCACTGGACAGGTCATCGCTGATGCGTCGCACCATTTTTGTGGTTTTGCTGGTGGGTCTCGCCGTGGCGTCCATTTTCTTCACCTTCAGGGGCCTTTCTTCAGCTCGTGGCATGGAGCAGGCACAGATAGGCAGGGAAATTGCCCGGGGTAATGGTTTCTCCACAAAAATGATCCGCCCCATCACGCTGTGGCAAATGAGCACCGTTGAGCAGCAAAAGGACAGCCCTGTCAGTTGGAAAAAATTCCCCGAAACCTACCATGCGCCGATGAACCCATACGTCTACGCCACAGTCTTAAAAGCTGTGGATGGGGGTAACGAGCAGCGTTGGGAGATGTCTCCCAAATCCAACATCTACCAGCTTGACCGCATCATCGCGGCGACATGCGTGATCTTTTTCATGATCGCCATTGGCGTGAACTATCTTCTGATCTCGAGGGTATTTGACACCACCATTGCCTCCGTGGTCGCGATTCTCATGCTGTTCTGTGAGCTAATGTGGAGATTATCGCAGTCCGGAATGCCGCAGATGCTCATGCTGATGCTTTTCTCCTGCGCCATGTTTTTTCTCTGGCGCGCTATCGAGAACGCCTCTCTCAACAGACCTGCCATCGTGCCCGTGTTCGTTGCGGGTTTGTTGATGTGTCTGCTCGTCCTCACTCATTGGATCACCCTCTGGATCTATTTGGGCTTTGTGATTTTCGCAGCTATTTACTTTAAACCCCGAGGCATCATCGCCGCAGGACTCCTGGGCATGCTCCTGATTCTCGTCCTGCCCGTGACATATTTCCTCTATGGCTCAACCACCGGGAGCCTTTTCGGCACAGCTTATTATGCCATCCACCATGGTTTGGGATCCTCCCAGGACAGCGTGATGAGATCACTCACACCAGAGGGCCATGCGCTGGAACTCAAGAGTCTGCTGATGAACATCATGGCTACCACATTGCGTCAGGTAACCGATCTGCAAGCCCATTTGGGCGCCATTCTGGTCGCTCCCCTCTTCTTCCTTGCCTTACTCCATCGCTTCAAGCGGCCGGCGATGGCCATGTTTCGATGGCCCCTGTTGTTAATGTGGGTCTTTGCCGGAATCGGCATGTCCATTTATGGGCTCAAGGACGGCAGCATGGACTCCAACCAGATTCACATCCTCTTTGCCCCCCTGATGGCCGCTTACGGCCTGGCGATGGTCTCCATTCTCTGGGCGAGACTGGGCATTGCCCAGCGCATCGATTCCCTGCGCCACGCTCACCTCATCGTCATTGTGGCCATCAGTGCAGGCCCAATGATGCTTGCCATTCCCCATGACCTGAGACTGGGTATTCGTGCACAGGGACATGGAGGTTTTCCCCAGTGGCCACCCTACTATCCCAAAGCCATCAACCGCACCCTTGCTCAAAACACGACTAGTAGTGATGTCATTATCTCCGACATGCCGTGGGCGGTGGCATGGTATGCAGACCGCCTCTCAGTCTGGCTGCCTCAAAATCTGGAACAAATTGAGGAAGTGGAAGCTCATGCAAACGGGCAAAACACACCTGTGAGCGGCATTCTGATTACACCTTACTCTTTTAATGGTGACAGGATAATGCAAGTTGCAACACCGAAAGGCAGCTACGGCGAGCTCTACCCGCTCGTGTTCAACATTTGGGGACGCATGGCTCATGGGACCCCTTTCATGGATACACATGAATCCTTCAAACCGCTCTCGCGCCGCTACCAACATAGCTCGAGGCTCGTCGGTCCCGGATATATGAGCTATTATTCCAAACGCCCCGTCTTCCAGTCACAAGATTAACCATCATCTCATGCCATCCGATAAAAAAAACAAAACCGCCAGTAAAGCGAAGCCAGACAAGTCACTGAGTTTTGAGGACGCCCTCGAGGAGCTCGAAAAAATGGTGGAAACCATGGAATCCGGGCAATTGCCCTTGGAAGAGCTTATCACAAACTACGAGCGAGGTGCCCAACTCATCAGCCATTGTGAATCTGTTTTAGGTGATGCGCGGAAACGACTTGATCTTATCACGCTCAAGCCCAAGGCTGGCGGCAGCAACTCATCTCCAGATATTTCAGCAACTCCCGATACCGAAGACTCTCAAGGGGACAACTCACCCTCAAACGATACTAATGACGACGAAATCAGGCTCTTTTGAGCTCCCACAGATCCTATCCGGCATTAAAGGCCCCGAAGACGTCAAGGCACTGCCTGACGAGCGCCTCGAGGACCTCTGTGACGAGATCAGACACACACTCATCCATTCCCTGGCACGCACTGGGGGACATCTCGGCCCCAACCTGGGTGTCGTGGAGCTCACCGTGGCCCTACACCGTGTCTTTGACAGCCCCGAGGACAAGTTTCTCTTCGATGTTTCGCATCAAGGCTATGTGCATAAGATGCTTACCGGCCGTGCTGAGGACATCCACAC
>JBNACB010000062.1:0-8058 GCA_049632765.1 Akkermansiaceae bacterium
GGCAACAGACAACAGGCAAAAACTGTGACTGCAGTTACTGACGCCGGGTCCAGCCCAAAAAATTCGATCAATGATCCCATCCAGTCAGGCGGCTGGACAACCGCCCCACTTTCCTCACTGCGAAATATGAGCGGGAACACCTCCTTGGTCATGAACGGCAATCCAAAGCCACTGGCAAAAGCAGCGATGGCTCCAGCGAGAATACCGGCAATGAATTTCCACCTCAGCGGTTTGAGCAAAGTGAAATATGGAAAAAATCGCTTCATAAACGAGCAGGCGAAGCATCACCTGCTACCCGTGAAACTGCAACCCTAGATTTCCCCTTCCCAGCGCAGCCTCTTTCGTCTTGTGGAAAGTCAATAAGCCGTTAGCGTGTCGACACTTGCAGACGATTTGAAACACCGCATCATCACCCTCCTCGCTCTTTGCAGCCTGATTCTTCCATCATGTGTCTTTAGGCCCTCGATCGACGAACAAGGCAACATCACCGTGCGCTCAGCAAACAAGCTCATGCGCAGTCACGGAATGAGGCAGTTTGAGAAAATGAAGCGCGACAAGATCATATCAACAGATCCACGCTACACCAAACCCGTTGCAAGAGTAGCGGAGCGGCTCAAAAAAGTCATCCTCCTGCCCAACGCGAAGTGGGAATTTGTCGTGTTTGAGGATCCCTCGCCTAATGCCTTCGCACTTCCAGGAGGCAAGGTCGGAGTCAATACAGGCATCTATCAAATTGTGGGTAATGACCACCAGTCTGATGCCATTATGGCGGCTGTTCTCGGCCATGAAATCTCCCACACCGCAGCTGCCCATGCCCAACAGCGTATTTATCATGCGCTGGCACTTGCATTGGTGGGATACATTGCATGGTCAGCCATGGATGCCAATGATGTCGAGGACCCCGAGTATGCCATCGCCGGATTTGCACTGTCCGCATATATGGCCCAAGCGCTGCCATTTTCCAGAAAACAGGAATACGAGAGCGATAAAATGGGCGCGGTCTACATGGCCAAGGCCGGCTATGATCCACGAGCTTCCATCGAGCTCTGGAAAAGGCTCAGGGATTACCATGAGGTCAATGGCGGCCAGCATCCGGAGTTTCTGCGCACCCACCCCCACGACGACTCACGCATCGAGGCACTCGAAGCCTTCATGCCCGTGGCCCTCAGCTTTTACAGGACAGCCAAGTGACAGCTGCTCATTTGACAGTGTAGCAACAGGGGTATAGGATTGGCTCATGAATAAATTGCTCAGCTCAGCCCTTCCCATCGTCATCATAGGGGCATCCATCATCTATCTTGCCAGCAATCAAAATCTTCACTCCAAGGAAAATATGGAAGACAATAAACCCGCAACCCTTCCCGCAGTGCCCGAGGGCCATCAAGTTGCCACTGTATCAGCCGGCTGCTACTGGTGTGTGGAAGCGGTCTACCAACGCCTCGATGGTATACATGCTGTGACCTCGGGCTTTATCGGGGGCAATGTGCCCAACCCCACGTATGAGGATGTATGTAGTGGCACCACCGGACACGCCGAGGCAGTGCGCATCGTATTCAATCCAGATGTTATCTCTTACGAGAAGATACTCGACTGGTTCTGGAAGTTGCATGACCCCACAACTCTTAACCGGCAAGGAGCCGACGTTGGCACCCATTACCGTTCCGGCATCTTTTACCATGATGAGGAGCAGAAAAAAATAGCCACCGCATCCAGAAACGCTGCCCAGCAGCATTTCCCCAGCCCTATCGTTACCGAGATCACAAAAGCCAAGACCTTCTACCCGGCGAAAATCTCCCATCAGGATTATTATCGCATCATCGGCGAGAAAAATCCCTACTGCAAAGTTGTCATCACCCCCAAGCTTAAAAAACTGCAGCTAGACAAGATCGAAGAGAAAGCCGACAAATAGGCATCCCTCGCATGCTCATTGCTCGACGATGGCAGTGAGCCTCTACATGCCCTCCCTCATGATGCACAAGATAGCTACCGTGTTTTTTGGACTGGCGCTCATCACGGCGTCGGCAGGAGCGGCAGAGATAAAGGTAGCATCGGTCAACATTGACCAGTTATTACTCCATTATCGGAAGGCAGAAAATGAACTCTCCCGTCTCAAGGCGGGGCATGATCGCTATTTGACAGGCCGCAACAGCAAGCAAAAGCAAATCAACCAGCTGGCCATCGACATCAAAGCCATCTACGCCAAGCTCAGAAACAAGGCGATGCCAAGGTCCGAGCGAAACCATCTCGTTCAACAGCAGCGGGACCTTATCAATCAATACGAGACGCTCGCCAAGGAGATTGAAGAGGCAGACAAGGAGCAATTAGCGGCTACGAAGCGCAAAATAGCATCAGCAACCGAGCGCATCCTGGAGACCTGCCACCATACGATCAGCAGCTACGCCAAAAAGAACGGCTATCAATGGGTGATGGAAACATCCGGCTCCACAAGTAGTCAGGTATCAGCACTGGTCTATGCACGCGAAACCGTCGACATCACAGGAGACATCCTGACGCTTCTCAACGAGAGCACCTCCCCTTAGCGCCCACACCCATCAGCGCATTTGAAGCTCCATCCAGCCCTCGACACCTGCCTCGTCCAGTAATACCTCACTCCACTGGATGTCTTCACCCTCGAAGACAAACTTGCCGAGGAATCTTTTCCCCTCAAGCATATGAGGCAGCCAATGCGGGTCATCAGCCCACATTCTCTCCCATGGGATCTCATTGAGGTTCGTCCAGGCAGGAATCGCTTCCTCAGTCGCGGTCGGCACACCCTCAAATTCATGCGCCATGAAGACATGGCAGTGGATATCCTCCATGTCGGACATCGCAAACCAAAGCTCCCCCATTTTCACTGATTCTATTGGCGTGATGTGGAGTTCCTCTTGGCACTCCCTGATAACACACTCCAGGGGCGTTTCGCCGGGATCAATTTTGCCACCTGGCCCGTTGATTTTGCCAATACCGATGCCACGCAATTTCTCAATAAGCAGAACCTGACCGTCACGCACGATAAACATGAGGGTCGCAAGCATCTCACCTTGCCAATCACGCCAATCCACGTTGCAATCCTTCATGGACACTTTTCTAAACATCAGTTTGTCATTATCCAACACAAATTGATGTCACCTCACACCAACCGGCAATAGCACAGGCATTGAAACACATTATCGTCATTGGTGGAGGCCCCGCAGGCCTCTTCGCTGCCGAGACAGCATCAAGGATGGGAGCCAAGGTCTCCCTTTATGATGCGATGCCCTCCGTGGGACGCAAGTTTCTCGTGGCGGGCAAAAGCGGCCTCAACCTCACCTATGATGAGCCCCTCGAATCTTTTCTGAAGAACTACTCAGGAAAGAACCTTCCCGGGCAACTCTGGCGAAACATAATCTCTCAGTTTGATCAACACGCTCTCAGAAAATGGGCCAAAGATCTGGGCATTGAGACATTTGTCGCGAGTAGTGGCAAAGTATTCCCCTCGCCAACAAACGGATCGATCAAGGCGGCTCCCCTGCTGCGCAACTGGGTCAAACGGCTTCGTCAACTTGGCGTCACCTTTCATACCAGACATGCATGGACAGATTTTAAAAAACCCAATTCCTTGACCTTCATTCACAATGAGCATGAGCAATTGCGGCATGCAGACAGGGTTGTTCTTGCCTTGGGAGGAGCCTCATGGCCCGAGACAGGCTCGAATGCCAAGTGGGTAAAGATCCTCAGAGAACATGACATTGAGGGCTCACCATTGAGCCCTGCCAACTGCGGCTGGAAGGTGGCCTGGCCCGAGGCATTACTCACTCTTGCCGAGGGTCTACCACTGAAGAATCTTCTCGCCAAAGCCGGGAGCTGCTCCCGGCACGGTGAGCTGGTTATTACCAGACAAGGGCTTGAGGGAGGGCCCATCTACCATCTTGGGCCAGCCATCCGCCAACAGCAAGATCCACACATCCTCATCGATTTCAAACCCCACACCAGCCATGAGGAATTGGTAGCGCGCATGGGAAAGGTCAAACGCAACTTTGTCCGGGAGGCCGGGCGGCGCTGGAATCTTGATCCCGCCTGCTGCGCCATCCTCAAACATATGCCTGATCGCGGCCCATGGAAGTCAGCCGAGCAACTTGCCCGCGAAGTCAAGCAGTGCCACATACCGCTCACCGGCCCCAGTGCGATCGAAGAATCCATTTCCTCAGCAGGCGGTATTGCATGGCATGAGCTCGACGAATCCCTGATGCTCAAAAAGCTGCCCGGAGTCTACGTGGCCGGAGAGATGATCGACTGGGAGGCACCTACCGGCGGCTACCTGATGCAAGCCTGCTTTGCCACCGCAGCCCATGCAGCTCAAAGTGCTGTAGCAGGCTGATCATCAACACAGGCAGATCACTGGCTTGAAACCGGGCATGGTGCATTAAGCGCTGGCACCCAGAAGCTTTTCCATGCATGATGGTAGTGCTCACAAAGCCGTTTCATTCATGCATTGGTTTCAAATCACATTCATCGTCGCAGGCATTCTACTGGTCGCCGTCATCATCTACGACCTTAGCCAGAAAAAGCACGCCATCCTGCGCAACTTCCCCATCATTGGGCACTTCCGCTATCTTTTTGAGTCCATAGGGCCGGAACTCAGGCAATACATCGTCACCAACAACGACGAGGAGCGCCCCTTCTCCCGTGACCAGCGTCGCTGGATCTACGCCTCCTCCAAACTGGAAAACAATTACTTTGGCTTTGGCACGGACAACGACATTGAGCTGAGCCCCAATTATCTCATTCTCAAACAATCCACATTTCCTCTCCCGGAAACTTCCAAGTCAGAGCCCAACTTCAACCCACTTTACCCCATTCCCTGTGCCAAGGTCATGGGTGCTGCCAGAGGGCGGGCCAAGGCGTTTAGGCCGCGATCCGTCATCAACCTCTCAGCCATGAGTTTCGGATCCCTGGGGAGTGCCGCCATTGAGGCCATTAACAAAGGCTGTGGCATGGCAGAATGCCTGCACAACACAGGTGAAGGCGGAGTATCTCCTCACCACCAACATGGGGGTGAGCTCATATTGCAAATTGGCACGGGCTATTTTGGCTGCCGGGATGAACACGGTTCTTTTTCAATGCCGGCCCTCGTAGCAACAGTCCAGGCAAACCCAACGATCAAAGCCATTGAAATCAAGCTCAGCCAGGGTGCCAAGCCGGGGCTCGGAGGGCTCCTGCCCAAAGCAAAAATAACGCCGGAGATTGCTGCCGCCCGCGGCATACCGGTGGACAGGGATTGCGCCAGTCCTGCACGACACAGCGCCTTTCACGATGCAGATTCGATGCTTGATTTTGTCGAGGATATTGCCACCCAAACGGGGCTTCCAGTGGGTATCAAGTCCGCGGTGGGGCAGCTCAATTTCTGGTATGATCTGGCGGATCACATGAAGGATGGCACACGTGGTGTCGACTTCATCTCCATTGATGGGGCGGAGGGTGGCACCGGAGCTTCACCACTGGTCTTTGCCGATCACGTCTCCCTGCCTTTCAAGATCGCTTTTGCCAGAGCCTACTCCATTTTCTATCATGCCGGCCTTACTGACAAAGTCATCTTCATCGGCTCTGCCAAACTGGGCCTACCCATGAATGCGATGTTTGCCTTCGGCATGGGCTGCGACATGATTTCTGTTGCCCGCGAGGCGATGCTGGCCATTGGCTGCATCCAGGCACAGCGTTGCCATACAGGTCATTGCCCGGCAGGTATTGCCACTCACAACAAATGGCTCATGCGCGGCCTGGACCCAACGCTCAAGGCAGCCCGCATGGCCAACTACGTCGTCTCCTTGCGACAGGAAATTCTCAAACTTTGTCACGCAGCCGGATTTTGCCATCCCGCATTTGTCATCACCGACCACTTTGAGCTTCTCGACGGAAAGCTTGGCTCCACCTCATTCAAGACCACTTTCGGCTACGAGCTGGTCAAACAATCCCCCGCAACCAGTGACTGCAGCCGCATTACCGAGATCATGTCTCACTAGCAAGCTCTGCAGACTGCGTCTCATCACTCATCACCGCGTCAGGCAAGTGGATATGAAAGCATGTCTCCTGCCCTGGAATGGAAGTGGCATCAATTTCACCGCCGTGAGCCTCAATCGCACGGCGGACAATGGAAAGCCCCAGCCCCGTACCCTTCACCTCTTTTTGCGAATGGTGTTTTTCAACCCTGTAAAAACGTCGGAACACATGTGGCAAATCATCTGACGGAATGCCGATTCCATTGTCACACACGGAAATGGTCACCCGCCCTTCTCCACGCCGGGCTTTAAGGCAAACGTGCACCTGAGAGTGTGGATTTTGCTTTAATGCATTTTCAATGAGATTGAAGAATATCTGGGTCCAGTAAAAGCGATCGCCATACATGGGCAAATCATCCGGCACCACATCGATATCAACGACCGCATCCTGGCGGCGTATCATTGCCTCGAGCCTGTCGCGCACATCCTGCACACAGTCCTTGAGCCTAAATTCCGCCAGATTCATCGACATCGCATCACCGGACTCCATCTTGGAAATGGTAAGCATGTCCTCAATGAGCCGGGATATCCTCTTGCCATGCTTGTCCATGGTTTGGAGAAACTTTTTCGTCGTCACTGGATCCTCCAACAGATCATCCTCAAGCAGGTTTTCCAGATAGCCGTTGATAATGGCCATCGGGGTGCGCAGTTCATGAGATGCATTGGCCACAAAATCGCGCCTGACCTGATCAGCCTGATGCTCGGCGGTGATGTCCCTGATCACCACACGGGTCAGCCCCTCGTTGGTGTAGCTCTCCATGGGAGCAGCATCGATGACCCATGCGGTAGCACCCTGCTTTTTGGCAGAGCCCAGTGGTGTATAGGTCGAATCCAGTACAACCCTCTCCTGCATCGGCTTCCCTGTGCGAATGCACTTCATGAGAGCTACTGCCAATTTATCATCGAGGAAGGCCTCCATAATACTGCGCCCACGCAGGCGGCGGCCTTTGACAAGTTCGCGCGCACACTCGTTGGCAAAAACGATCTGACTGGTTTCATCCACCAAAAGGAAAGCATCTCCCAGGGCATCGAGCAGCTGGTCTCGTTCACGCAGGATCTCCTTTCTGGCCTCAAGACTGCGCCTTTCCCGCTCTCGCTTCTCAGCAACATAGTTCTCTGCCATTCTGCGCTGACGCAAGGACAGCCAAAAAATGATGCCTACAAGAATGAAAAGTAAAACCTCCAGCATTGGATCGTCAGGATGTCGCTCTGGAAATCTTGTAACCCACGCCGCGCACGGTTTCCAGCAGATCCGCGTGTTCACCCAACTTGCGCCGCAGCCGTTTGATGTGCGTATCGAGTGTTCTGCTGTAAACCTCGTCACTGTATCCCATCACTTCCACGAGGAGATCATGGCGACTTTGAGGCACATCGAGACGTTCGCAGAGGTAGAGCATGAGTTTGAATTCCGTGGCGGTCAGATCCACCAGCTCACCATCGACATAGAAATGGAGGGAATTTTTGACAAAACGAAAAGGACCGCACTCCAGCTCGGCACCACTGGCCGGCTGCCCAGAGCGCTTCAGCAAGTTAGCCACCCTTAGGCTGAGCTCCTTGGGACTGAATGGCTTGGTCATGTAATCATCCGCCCCCACCTCAAGCCCTCGTATTCTGTCCTCGGTCTGACCTCGTGCTGTCAGCATGATAACGGGGATCACTCTGGTTGCTGGCTCCCGCTTTAATTCCTTGAAAAGGGATATGCCATCCATGCCCGGCATCATCAAATCCAGCACGATCAAGTCAGGCAGGAGCGCCTTGGCCGCGCCAAGCCCCTTGATACCATCAGAGGCTGTCTCTACATGATATCCTGCTCTCCTGAGATTGAAGGCTACGAGATCAGCGATATCCTCCTCGTCCTCGATGACTAAAACACTTTGCATAGGACAGCTCTCATATACCTATTGCTACTTAAACACACAACCCGATATGTGACGAATCAGCCACAGATTTGATTTGATGTGACGCAATTGTAACCTAGCATTTTTTGCCACTGCACTCCTTGTATGAAATATAACGAGCGCTG
>JBNACB010000063.1:0-7794 GCA_049632765.1 Akkermansiaceae bacterium
CTCACAGGCCTTGACCGCTGCTTCCACAACACCTGTGTGCCCTACCATGTCCGGATTGGCAAAGTTGAGAATGACGAGATCATAGTCCTTGAGTTTGGGAACTAATGTATCCGTTACCTCGGGGGCGCTCATCTCAGGTTGTAAATCATAGGTGGCTACCTTCGGAGAAGGCACAATAATTCTGTCTTCACCCTCGTTAGGCTTCTCCTTGCCACCATTGAAGAAGTAGGTCACGTGCGGATATTTTTCTGTCTCGGCGATACGAATCTGCGTCTTGCCAGCAGCAGCCACGACTTCACCGAGCACATTTTTAAGATCCTCCGGCCCATACGCAACGGGGACTCCGTAGGTCTCATCATACTCGGTAAGGGTCACGTAGTGCACCTTGGGAGCCCCATGGGTTTCAAAACCATCGAAGTCGGGCTTGAGAAATGCCTCTGAGAGCTGGCGGGCACGATCAGCACGGAAATTGAACCAAATTACTACATCCCCGTCGTTGATCCGGCGCTCGTCATGCCTGCAGAATGTCATGGGGAGAAGGAATTCATCGGTTTTGTCTTCCTTGTATTTTTGCGCAACAGCCTCACTGGTCAGGATATCTGTTTGCTCACCCTTGCCTTCAACGATGGCATCCCAGGCAATCTGGTTGCGATCCCAACGCTTGTCACGATCCATGGCATAATACCTACCAATCACCGTGGCGATGCGAGCTCCTGATCCGGCGATGGCATCCTCCACATACTCGAGATATTTTTCGCCACCGGTCGGGGATGTGTCACGCCCGTCAGTAATCGCATGAACCAGAATATTTTCACATCCATTGGCCTTGGCCATTTTACAGAGTGCCACCAGATGATCCTGATGACTGTGGACTCCCCCGTCTGAAACCAGGCCAATAAAATGCAATGTCTTACCCTCTGCAGCCTTGGCCATGGCCTCCCGGAGCACCTCGTTTTGCTGCATCTCACCCTCCTCGATGGACTTGTTGATGCGGGTCAGGTCCTGATAGACAATTCTGCCAGCTCCAAGATTGAGGTGGCCCACCTCTGAATTGCCCATCTGGCCATCTGGCAAACCTACGTCTCCTCCCGAGGCACTCACGAATCCCTTGGGGTAGGTAGACCATAGCATATCATGATACGGTGTGTCGGCCAACAGGACCGCATTGCCGTCTCTTTGGGCCGTCTCTTTGCCTCCGGGATTCACACCCCAGCCGTCACGAATGATGAGCACTACAGGATTTTTCTCTGACATTGCGGGGAAGTTCTAGCTCCTCGCAGATAAATTCCAATGACGAATCCTTGAAAAAATTGGCATAAACTGAGCATATGCAGCTATGCTGATCACAACACCGGATGGAGCGCTCTCCTGGCTATACATTGTCATCGCGGCATACTGTATCGGTGTTTCCAAAGCCGGTTTTTCGGGCATTTCCCTCATCTCGGTTTTCATTCTGGCCGATCTTCTGGGTGCCAAGCAATCCCTCGGCTTTGCACTGCCCATGCTCATTATTGCCGACCTGCTCGTCTATCCAGCATTTCGCAAATATTCCTCATGGAAATCGGTGTGGCGGCTTACGTGGCCGGCATTAATCGGCATGGCGCTGGGTGTACTTGTCCTGGGCAATCTTGATAATGAGGCAATGCGCAAGGTCATCGGCGGGATCATCCTCACCATGACACTCACGCAGTTAGCCAAGCGCCTGCAACCTGAGAAATTCCATGCCCTTGCGTGCACCAGAAAATTTGGATTCTTTTGTGGCTCAGCAGGTGGTGTGGCGACGGTTCTTGCCAATGCAGCGGGACCCATCATGCAGATCTACATGATCTCCAGGCGCATGGACAAAATGGAGCTCATAGGCGTGGGAGCAAGATTCTTTCTAGTAATCAATATTCTCAAGCTCCCCCTCGGTGCCGGATTGGACCTGATCACCACAGAGAGCCTGACCAGCAACTTACTTATGGCTCCTGCCATTGCGTTCGGGGTATGGAGCGGTCACCGTCTGGTAACCATCATCTCGCAGAGAGCCTTCGAGACGACGGTCATCGCCTTTGCAGCTATTGCCGGTGTCAGGCTTTGCTTTTTCTAGATCGCTGAGAGCACTCAATGGGAAGACTCTTCCAGAGACTCAATAAAGCGATCAAAAGCATCAGGAAACAGGGACTTCAGTGCATCCGCGTAAGCACCGGCACTTCTAAGCTGGACCAAACTACCATCAGGACCGGTGAGCTTTTGCAGAACAACCCTGCCCGGAACCTTGGACTCCCAGTAGCGATCCCAGTAAAAAACCGCCTCATATCCATCCCGGTGCAAAACCATCGTCTCACGGCTTTCCCCTGTGTAAGCGGTCGTGGAAATCGAGGTTTTGCTAATCCCCCCCACCCAGAGATTCCTGCCGGCAAGATGTTGATACCTGTCATCTGGAAAACCCAAAACATGCATAAGGGTAGGCATCACGTCCATGTGGTTGACATCCTTGCAAATCGGCCCCTGCCCCAGGGAAGATGGCCACTTGATAAGAATGGGGACCGCAATTTGCTCAGGCCTGAGTGAAGAGCAGTGAAACCAGCTGCCCTGCTCCTGAAATTCCTCGCCATGATCCCCGGTGATGATGATGATACTCTCATCATAACGCCCCTCTGACTGGAGAAATTCACAGAACTGCCGCAGCTGCCAATCAACCCATGCCACTGAGTTCCAGTAGCGATTCACCACCCGCTGGACCTCTTCCTTACTCGGATTCATCGGAAATTGAGCATCTTCATCATACGGCTTGAAGGGAGGATCAAATTCTTCATGCCAGTAGTAATTGTAATGCGGTGAGTCCAGAGCAGTGATGTAGAGCCCTCCTTGCGGGCGTGACAGCACGGACTGCCTGAGCTTCTCCATGACAACCTTCTCTCGCTGGGCAATGCCAAGCTTTGAAATATCATCGCTGGGACGGGACTGCTCCAAGGTGTGAACAAGATTTTCACCATGGCCAAAATTGGAAAAACCAAAATCCTTGTAGCCAAGATCACAAACAGCACGCACTTCAATCTCATAACCAGCCTCCCTGAGTTGGGTCAGCGGGTAGGCCCCGTGAAATTGCTCGCGCTCATCAATTTGCTCTTGTGCCTGACGCCAAAAAACAGGCACACGGCTATGAAAGAAACCAAACCATGACAAATGTGTCGCATTGGAAGATGCCCAGCTAGCATCAAAAGGCTGGCATTGCTCATTCCGGAGCTGTGTCATGAACGGAGCTATATTCCTCCGGATGGCGTCACTCCGGACACTCTCCAGTATGAAAATGTAAATATCGGGCTTGTTGTTGAGGGATACAGGCCCGGCCTCATAATCTGCTTCACGGTCATGGAACACAATCTCATAGGTCCCCAATCCCCTCGGAGGTGAGAAGAGTCCGATGTGCAGATCAAATTGTTTACGCTCTTCCTGCCAGACCGGTATTTTTTTCCAAAGCGAGCCGAGGCCTTGCTCAATGACCACGCCCAACCACGAAACCAGCATTAGAATAATACATAAACCTGTCGAGAAACGCATCTGAAAGCGCATTGAGACGGACCAGCAAAGCGCTGACAAAAACAGGGCCACCAGGTATACAGCCATGGCACCCAGGCATACCCACACTGGTCCCACATCAAGTCCACTGGTCTGTAACTCCACTGATAAATTCAGCTTGCCGGAGGATGTCAAAGCATTGACCACATCAAAGAGCGTGCGATTCCACATCACCCCGAGCAATTGATCTAAAATCACCATGACGGGAGCAAGCGCCAACACCAGCCATGGCACCCAGCAGGTGTATCGCGGGCCGGAGCGCATCACTAGCTCCGCCCATAAAAATGCCAGCAAAACCAGAAACGTGTGTGTCAAAAAACGTCCCGCAAAGATGCTCATCTTCTGGAGCCATCCCGCCTCCATGTCGTAGATCAAACCAAAGTCATTGATCGCAAGCACGGCAAGAAGGAGGGCAAAAAAGGGCACATTGGCCGCGTATTTTTTGTCCAGCCATTGCATGAGATCATTCCATCCGGGAAAATCCTCCCACTTGATATGCCGGCGAAACGCGGCAAAAACCAGACTTGGAATGAGGGTGCCACACACCAGATAAGGGTAGAGCCCCCTGACGCCCTCATAACTCAGACCCACCAGGCTGAACATGAGCAGTAAAACAGCCGACACGGACATGACCTTGCCCGGAGCTCCCAACAACCATGATCCAAGCCTCCACCAATAGCCACCGATCACTGCACCGGCCGATAAAACACCAATTCCGGCGAGCAAATTAAATGCAAAGTTACCGGGGCCTTGACGCAACACCAGACCGCTGCATTCCAGAGTCCAATGGTGATGATAAGGCACAAAGAAACACAGCATTCCCCCGAGCCAAGCCACGAGGTGCTGCCACTGGAAGATATTGCGTTTCGAAACCTGCCCCACACGCATCACAGCGTTCCCCTTAGCAAGCTGCCTTCTTATTGGCAAGTGCCGGTTACCAGCTGGGGCCGGCTCGACCTGACGGAGTTAAACCCCGCAAAAATGGGACGCAGCAGTGATTTGGCACCCTCAATTATTGTTCTGAGAGCGATTTTCGCTACAAATCCACGAAAAACAGTTGCATTCGTCCAGGCAATGGGCTAGTTCTCCCGCCCGCTCAGCTCTCCAAGGCAGAGAGTTGTATACAAGTCCACTTTCCTTACCAACCATAGGTAACCATGAACATTATCGACAAAATCGAAAACGAGCAGCTCAAAGAAGTCGCAGACTTCAACGTTGGAGACAGCCTGAAAGTGCACACCCGCGTAGTCGAGGGTGGCAAAGAGCGTATCCAGATTTTCGCTGGTCTATGCATCGGCAAGAAAGGCAGCGGCCTCAACACTTCCTACACCGTTCGCAAAATTTCCTCCGGTGAAGGCGTTGAGCGTGTCTTCCCCCTTCACACACCCCGCGTTGCCAAAATAGAGGTAACTCGCCGCGGCAAGGTAAGACGTGCGAAGCTCAACTACCTCCGCGACCGCGTCGGCAAACGCGCCCTCTACGTCAAACCCGCGGATTCAAACGATAGCGAGTAAGACCAAAATCCCAACTCCGGATTTCAACTTTCAAAAGCCGCCTCTTCTACAGGTGGCTTTTTTTGTGTAAAGAGCCTCGTGCCTGTCATACCCTTACTGCACTCACCACCGCCACTTGACCTCATGCACATCCCCGTTCGCACTGTCGGAGCCCTGTCGGTTATTGCCGCCCTCACGACATGGTTTATTGGCACGCGCGACATGGATTTCGCTCAGCCTCCGACCCCCAAGGAATACATCGAGATCACTGAGGAATGGAACAAAAGCAAACCCAGAATTGCACCGACCGATACAGCAGCTGTATCACCTCTGCATTCATCGATCGAAAACAAGCCCAGTTTACCCGGTTTCCCGAGGAGCGGGGCATCTTTTTTACCTCTGGATCTCAATCGCAAACCCTCCCTGTCTGAATTTGGCACCCTGGAGGGCAAAGGTGCCGGGCATTTGGTCCTTCTTGCCCGCCATCTCCAATCCAGCGGCCAATCAGAGTTCGCCTTGCTGGCATGGGAACGCATCCTGGACATGGCACATCCAAGCGCTCAACAGCGCGAGATGGCACTCTCCTCTATCAGAGAATTGAAAGGCACGATCGCACCATGGAACCCAAATCCCCGGGACGGCATCACACTCCAATTGAGGGCCGGAGCAAGTATTAAGAAAGGCATCCATTTGGAAAAAGCACTGCAAGCAGTCGCAAAAGAAATGAGCAAGGCCTCGGGCAACATCATCAATATGGAAGCACAGATCTCATTGGCCAAGAGCAGCGCAAGCCAGAATTCCGTTGCTCCGGTTGCCATCTGGATCTCAAAAGAGTCCGCTGAAGAAAGCTCTCCCAGTGCCGAAACTGCCCTTGTCTCATTCACAGCTGATACAGCTAACGCAGCAGCCCTCACAAGTGAGATCCAAGCTGGAGTCTATGATTTGGTTCGTGCTCATCTGGCCATAGAGACAAGCTTTTCCGAGCTGCCGGTGAGATTAGAAGACTCAGAGCCCGGGGATCTCATCGCACACTATATCACCCGGCTGATGTGGCGGGAATTCGCCAACAGCTTGGCACCCCAGTAACAAGGGCATGAAGTTGCCCCCTGATTACATCGAGTAGGACTCTTCCACCCGCTTGGCCACATCACGGTAGCCATAATCAACCTCGTAGATTTGCTTAAAACTCTCCAGAGCAGCCTCTTTGTCGTTCATATCAAGGTGTACGAGACCTTTTTCGTAAAGCACTTCCTTTTTCGTGCCATCCATGGCGTGCAAGTCCGCCAAAGCGTCCGAAAATTGCTTGATAGAGAGATCATGCATCCCCTTGGCCCGGAAGGTCTTGCCCAGCAATAGCAAAACCCGGGTACGGATATGCGGGTTTCTGGTAGCCTGCTGCAGGTGAGGAATGGCGTCACTATAGTTGCCGGAATTGTAGAGTGCCAGACCCAGCTCATACCTCAGCTGTGGGTCTGTGGGGTTTCTCTCGACCTTCTCCTGCGCGTCTTTGACTTGCTGTGCGGTGCGTTCCCTCAGCATGGTCTCGAATTGTTGTCTTAGCTCAACATTTTCCGGATCCTCATCGGATGCTTTCTTGAGGTTTGCCAACTCTCGCTCCGCAGCTTTTGACTTCATGAACGCAGCCTTGCTTTGCAATGCCACATCCATACTGCTGAGCTGATAGGCGTGCTCGTAGAACTGGTGCGCGTTAGCCCAATCCTCGAGTTGCTCGTATATGTTGGCAATTTCCTTACTCAAGAGCAGGTTGCCGTTATCCTGACCGAATTTCTCAAGGAGCGCTTGAAGCTTTTCCCCCAGCTGATCGCGGGTCATGGCTGCACGGTTCGCGGCCTCCAGCTCAGCCGCTGCTCCTGCGTCTTTCATCACATCACGAAAACCTTTGGCCTCTTCCCAGTTCTGCTTCTTCATGGAAGCTCGCGCCGTAGCGTCCTTACCACCTTTGACAGCATCCGTGTCTGTGGGGTCACGCTTGATAATGTCTGCGTAAACATCAGCGGCCTTGTCCGGGAAATCTCGTGCCAGATAGTGCTCCGCGAGCTTATGAAGAAGCATGGTGTTGGCTGAGGCACTGGTTCTTACGTTCTCCAGAGCGTAGGCGGCGGTGTCGAGCATGTTGAGACGCATCGCGCAATCATACAGAATATCATTGGCTTGATCATCGTAGGGTGATTTGGCCAACTCCGCTTCAACAGCCATCAATGCGCTCAATGGATCCTTTTTACCTTGTGAGGCAATTTTCATCAGAGCCAGACTGCCACCGCCGAACAGACCCTTTTTGACCTTCTTGCCGACATTGGCAGCAACTGCGCAACTTCTCGCCAGCCGTCGCGCGTCAATAAATCCAGGGTGTTCATCAAGCACCGCATGGCACAATTTAATGGCATAGGGATAATGCCCCAGCTCAAACGCACTTTGGGCTTTCAGCCACAATGCTCTGGAGTCGGTGGGAAGATCTGCTTCCACAATCTCACGAACTTCCCTTTTCTCACTGGCTTCGGCCTCAAGTTCGCTGGATTTGTCCTTATCCTTGTCTTTGCTCCACTTCATATCAGCTTCTAAAATCAGAGGGCTGGCCCCATGCAAGGCTAACCATTGTGCATAACTCTCCAAACAATGACTAAATATATCGCAATGGCAAGCTATTGCGATATTTTTTATAGCCTTACAAGACCTCTGAATGCAGCGCCACAGCTCGTCTCCGAGTACCATTTTACACGGG
>JBNACB010000064.1:0-7576 GCA_049632765.1 Akkermansiaceae bacterium
TGTCACCTGTGGCGAGGGGGCAGTCCTGGGTGCTGGTGGAGTCAGCTCCAAGGATATGGAGGCGTGGACTGTCTATGCCGGCAATCCGGCACGCGAGGTGGGCAAGCGTAATGTGATTGAGTCTGCCGGATAGAATTCCGTGCGCGGTAATCACTCGGCTCCTCAATGGGCCTCATATTGAATTTTATGGATAGGGTGTATGACCTTTGTGTGGTGGGCAGTGGCCCGGCCGGGATGATGGTGGCGCTGGAGTATGCGCGCAATCATCCTGACAGGGAGGTATTACTCGCCGAGTTTGGTGCCGTTGATGGCACGGGCAAGAATTCCCTCGATGACAGTATCAAGAACCTCAATCCGGCGAATCATCATGATCCTTATGAGTGCACGAACAAAGGTCTCGGGGGCTCCTCCCTGACCTGGGGAGGTCGCTGTGTGATGTATGATGCGATTGATTTTCAGAACCGTGAGATCATTGAGGGTGAATGCACTTGGGGGCCGGACATGCTGGATGCAGTCCGGCCTTACTTGTCCAAGGCTGCGGAGTATTTTGAATGTGGCAGTGGCCTGTTTAGCACGGATGAGATGCCTGCTTGGCGGGAGAAGAGAATTGCCGAGGGTTTCCAACAAGGTGATGTGCTGGACAGCCCGGTGGAGCGCTGGAGCATGCCGACGCGATTCGGCGCGCGCTATCGCGAGGAGCTAGCGGCACTGGACAACGTGACCTTGCTCTGTGGCGTCGAGGCTCGCGACTTTGGTGAGCCCAACGAAAACGGAAACATCGAGACCCTGTCTTTTCGAGAAGTGGCGGGGCAGGGAGAAGTGGTGGTCAAGGCCAAGGCCTTTGTGGTGGCTGCGGGTACTCAGGAGTCAACGCGCCTGCTGCTGCGCAACCCTGCTGTGTTCAACAGTCTCGGGCAGGTTCCCGATGCCCTGGGGAAATACTATCAGGGACATGTGTCCGGAAAGATTGCCAGTGTGCAGTTCTCCGGTGATCCGGCCAAGACGGATTACACCTTTCAGCGTGATGAGGAGGGCTGCTATTTCCGTAGACGCTTCCAATTTTCCGATGAAGCCATCCAGCGTGAGAACATGCTCAATACCGCGATCTGGCTAGACAACCCGCTCTACCACGACCCGAGTCACAGAAGCGGGGCGATGTCTGTGATGTATCTGGCGATGATCACACCTATTCTCGGCAAGAGGCTCGCACCCCCCGCCATTGCCAACTCTGTGACCAAGGGCAAGGTGACCGGTGTATGGAGCCACCTCTGGAATGTCCTCTGTGGTTTGCCCGGTTCCTTGTGGAATCCGGCTTCGGTTTTTTTCCGCAGGTATTGTCTTAAACGCAAGCTTCCCGGTATTTGTCTCTATAGTAAAAAGAACAAGTATGCTCTGCATTTTCATGCAGAGCAGGTTCCTGATGAGACCAACAAGATGGCGCTGAGTCCTGATGGAGAGACTTTGGAGATTCATTACCACCTGACAGACCGGGATGTGAATTCGGTGATCAAGGCACATGAAGTGCTGGATAATTGGCTCAGGCAGTGTGGATGTGGTCAGCTGGAGTATTGGTTTCCCAGAGAGGAGTTGCCGGATGCCATCCGTGCCATGTCTCGTGATGGTATCCACCAGAGTGGCACGACCCGTATCGCCGACTCACCCGATCGGGGTGTGCTCGACCAGGACCTGAAGGTCTTTGGCACGAGTAACCTCTATGTCTGCAGCAGCTCGGCCTTCCCGACATCCGGACAGGCCAACCCGACTTTTCTGCTGGGTGCCTTTGCCGTGCGGCTTGCACATCATTTATCCCATGAAGATGCGTAAGGTTGAAATAGTTCCCGGGGTGGAGTCCTCGATCCTTGGCTTTGGCTGTGCGCCGATTCTGGGCGCGGTTGGAGGCAAGACTGCCGAGCGTGCGCTGGGCACTGCTCTCGATGTGGGTATCAACCACTTTGATGTGGCCCGTTCCTATGGTTACGGTGAGGCCGAGGCGTTTTTGGGCAGGTTTTTCCAAGGGCGGCGAGATCAGGTGGTCATTGCCAGCAAGTTCGGCATTCAGGCGACATGGAAAGCGGGGCTGTTGCGCCCACTCAAGCCCGCCGTGCGCACGCTCAAGGCACTCAAAAACAGGGGTGGGCAGGAAGCTGCTCCTGCCCCTCAGGTGGATCCAACACCGCGCAAGGATCACTTTCACGAGCGCATTGCCATCACACCGGACGCGATGGCCAGTAATTTGGAGAAGAGTCTTCGTGCGCTGAGGACCGATTATCTGGACATCTTCCTCGTCCATGAGCCGACGGGCGCCATCGGGCGCATGGAGGAAATTGCGGCCAAGGCAGAGGAGTTGAAACAGCAGGGCAAGATCAAGGCATGGGGGTTGGCCTTTGATTGGGAAACGGCAGATGTGCACGGGTCGGTTTTTGACCGCTTTGATGTGCTGCAGTTTAACAACTCACCCGAAGCCGGGCATTACAGCAAGGTGCTGGAGCAGCGCCGGGATACTGCCAATATTTTCTTCTCTCCCTTCAGGCAACGCAGGGACTTGTCTCCTGCCGAGGTTCTGCAGACGATGTGGGCTGATTTCCCCCGCAGTGTGATTCTTTGTTCAATGTTCAACCCCTCGCACATCACGGCGAATGCGGAACTCGCCCAGACACTGAGTTAGTCTTACTTTCTGATAAGCAATCACTCATCCTTTCTTTTTCATCAATCAGATGTTCTCCATCCTCATCCTCACCAAAGACGAAGAGATCAACATCCGCGACTGCATGGATTCCGTGGCGTGGTGTGATGATGTGGTGGTGTTGGATTCCCTCAGTGATGATTCGACATGCAAGATTGCCGGAGAGATGGGGGCCCGGATTTATGAGCGGCCTTTCGATGACTTTGGTTCACAGCGGAACTACGCGCTCGATGAGATCGAGTTCAAGCACCCATGGGTGTTTCACTTGGATGCCGATGAGCGCTTTAATGAGGAGTTGCGTGCGGAGTGCGAGCGCGTGATTGAGGAGGACAAACACAGTGCCTACTTCGTACCGAACAAAATCATTTTCCTGGGTAAGTGGATTAAGCATTGCACCCAGTATCCCTACCCGCAGGTGCGTTTGCTCAAGGTGGGCGAGGTGCGCTTCATGAAAGCGGGACACGGCCAGAAGGAAGACGAGGCCCAGCGTGGTGTGGGCCATATTCATGTCCCTTATGACCATTTCAATTTCTCCAAGGGCATTGCAGACTGGCTGGAGAAGCATGAGGAGTATGCTCGCAAGGAGGCGAGCTCGGCAACGAGCCTTGAGAGGCGTCCTTTAAAGGAGTGTTTTTTTGGTGACAGCATGGCTCGCAAACGTGCGATGAAGTCATGGTTTGTCAGGATGCCTTGTCGCCCCTTGATCAAGTTTGTGCATCTCTATTTCTTTAAGCTGGGGTTTCTCGACGGCTATCCCGGCTTTGTCTATTGCCGTCTGCAAATGAAGTATGAAAACATGATTGCCGCCAAGCGCGCCGAGGCACGCAGGCAATCTACTGTATAAGAAAAAGAATATGAAGATACTCGTAACAGGAACAGGAGGATATATCGGATCGCTGGCAGCACGCCGCTTGCTCGATGCGGGGCACGAAGTGGTTGGTGTGGATTCCTGTCTCAGGGGTTTTGTGCAGCCGATGGATATGCTGCAAAAGGAATTTGGTGAGAATCAGTTCCGCTATTACAAAAATGATATCCGCACAGAGATTGATACAGTATTTTCCGCCGAGGCAGGCATTGACGCAGTGATGCACTTTGCAGCCCTGTGTAATGTGGGAGAGTCGGAACAAAGCCCACATCTGTATTTTGAGAATAATGTCGGGGGAGTGGTTTCCCTGATGGAGGCCATGAAACACGCCGGTGTGGACAAGCTTGTTTTTTCCTCCACTTGTGCGACCTATGGCAATCCTGAGACGGAGGTGATTTCTGAGACCCATCCGCAAAATGCTCCAACAAGCCCTTATGGAGAATCCAAGGCGATGGCAGAGCGGGTGATTAGCTGGTATGAGAAACTGCTCGATATGCGCTGCGTGAAGATGCGTTATTTCAACATCTGCGGTGCCAGTGACGACTCCGTCTTTGGGGACTCCAAGAAGCCCTCGTTTCATCTAATGCAGAATGCGGTGCGCGCAGCCTTAGGTCTGGCTCCCTTTGTGCTCAATTACACGGAGGTGGATACTCCCGATGGATCGCCCATTCGCGATTATATCAATGTGGAGGATCTGGTGGATGCCCACATCAAGGCCCTGGATTATCTGGGGTCCGGGGGCAAGAGCGATGTCTTTAATCTGGGAACTGGAACGGGCAACTCGGTCTATGAAATCGTCACGGAGGTGGAACGCATCATGGGAGTGGAGTTTGACAAGAGTGTCGGCGAGAGGCGAGGAGGAGACGCCAATATTGCGGTGGCGGACAATCGCAAGGCCAAGGAGATTCTTGGCTGGCAGCCCAAACGCAGTATCGAGAACTCAGTGAAGTCCCTCGCCAAGTGGTATGAACAACGGCCACAGGGTTGGGATTATTAAGCCGCTTCGCGGCGATGAGCGGTGTAGGATCGCCAATGTCGTATCTAAAAATCGATGGAGTTTGTTTTTCTCAACCAGTATTACCCGCCTGATGCGGCGCCCACAGGCACGATGCTTGAGCGGGTGGTCGAGGAATTGGTCAAGGCGGGGCACGGCGTCACGGTGATCTGTGCGAAGGGGGGCTATGCGAGTAGGGACGCGGAAGATTCAGGCCAGCAGGGCTCCGGGGAGAAGATCATTCGTGTGGGTGCGACATCATTCGGGCGCAGGAGTTTCCTCGGCAAACTCGCTGATTATGGTAGTTTCTATGTGGGCGTGGCCCGGGCCTTGGCCAGACTTGGCCAGCGCCCTGACCGTATCGTCGCACTGACAACCCCTCCCTATCTCTCGATTCTAGCACGCATCTTTTCAAGGCTACACAGGGCTGAGCATGCCCACTGGGTGATGGACCTCTACCCAGATGTGATGGAAGCACATGGCATGTTGCGCCGGGGAGGCCTGCTGCACCGTTTACTCCGCACGCTTACGCGCTGGGGTTTCGGTGGCCATCGTTGTGCCTGTGTGCTCTCGCTCGGGCCGGACATGTCACGGCGCGTGCAGCATTACCTGGAAGATGGCAAAGAGTCGGAATGGGTGCCCCTGTGGAGCAACTCCGCATCCGTTGTGCCTGCTGAGGAGGAGGTTCATCGTTTGAGATCTGCCAGAGGCTGGAGAGACGATGAGCTGGTGGTGATGTATTCGGGTAATATGGGTTTGGGTCATTTGTTTGACGAGATTCTCGCTGTCGCTGAGCATGACTCAGTCCAGCAGGGGAAAGATGCCGGCGGGGCTCACCGCCGGTTTGTTTTTTATGGTGGTGGCAAGCGGCGTGTCGAAATGGAGCGATTTGTCGAGAAGTACCCCGATAGCCCCGTGGAATTGCATGATTATGTTGAGGGCAAGGACCTGATCGCCCATTTGGCAAGTGCGGATGTGCATTTGGTATCACTTCGCCCGGAGTGGGACGGGACGATGGTTCCCTCCAAATTGCAGGGTGTGTTTGCCGTGCGTCGCCCGGTTATTTTCATCGGGTCAGCAGACAGCTCCATTGGCCAGTGGGTTACTGAGAGCGGCGGCGGTTGGGTCGTGGGGCCGGGGGACGAAGAGGCTTTGCAAACGGCCATTCATCAGGCCTGTGACCCAAGTGAGCGTGCCCGAAGAGGGCAACTTGCAGGGGAGTATGGAATGGGCTACTTTGACAGCACCAGAAATGCCAGACAGGTTGCCGATCAGCTGAGTCGTTAGTCAGGCCCTCTGCTGTTTACCAGCAAAGAGTTACACGATTCAGTAATTGCCTGGAAAGCCGGTAGGCCATTATTATTTGATCATTGATATTTAATTAAAATTAATTAATCTACACCGAATGTCGCGCAGTAAAAGGAAAAGGAAAAAAATCCAGCAACACATCAGGAACTACAAGTCCACCTACTTGTCTGTCTCCCTGATCGTGTCGTCCGCTGCGGTGATTATGGTGTTGGCCAATATGCTCATCAAGGAGGAGAGCCGTTATCGCGACACGGTCAAACAGCTGGCGGGCACTCCCACTGACAGGTATCAACGGGCTTTGGGGCTGGTCATTGAGGGTGATTTGGACCAAGCGAGAATTCTGATGTTCAACCTGGCAAGACTGGGTGATGACGCCAACAATCCACTCGGCTATGGCAAGGCGCATCTCTGGGTGGCCGAGGATAGGTTGAGACACTTCAACGCTGACTTTATTTGGAAATTCCCCGGTATCGACGGCAGGGGTGATAATTTCCTGGCATTGCCACAGGATGAGGAGACGGAGAAGATCCAGCTTCATTTGGCTCATGCCGTGGCGAAAAATCCTGAATTGCAGAAAGCGAGCTCCTTGTGGGCTGCCACACTCGCATCCCAGGGAGAGCGCAACCAGGCCATCGAGGTTTTGATGGATGCCATCGGTAACCCACGGTATCCTCACCCCCAATTACATATTCCTCTCGCGCATATTCTTGCCATGGATGGCAATGATCTGGAGCTCAGGGACAGGGCTCTCTATCTATTCACGGAGCTGGGCAGGACCACCCGATACAGCAGGGATAAGAATATCGAGGGTAGAATCACCTATATACTCAGTGCTATCATCCTGCAGCGTTACGATATTGCCGATAACGCATTACAAATTCTCGAGACGAGATTCCCCCGGGAGGGCAATTCCAATAAAGACCTGCAGGACAAAGCCTATACTCGCGCCGCCGAGCAAGTGCGTGCCTTGCGCATGGCCTTCCACTATAACCAGGCGATCGCAGCATTCAAGGACGCTCAATCCAAGAATGCATCCTCCTACGAAAAAGTGGTGGATGCGCTGGAGAAGGTCATTCTCGTTTATCCCGAGTGTGACTCAGCGATTGCCGCGCTCTCTCATATTGCCCAGAGGGATGCCAATCAGAGCACAAGGATAGCCCAAATGCTCAAGGATGTATCAACGCAAGCCGCTACCCAGCCTGACTCTGAGGCACAGGCCCGGGTGAACATTTCACTGGCAAAGCTGGCATCAGGCCAAACACAAGACCGGCGCAAACTACTCGAGGGTGCGGTTGCCTCGGACCCTGCAAACACCGAGGCGGTCATTGAGCTCACGAGATTTTTGCTTGCTGAAGACCAGCCTGATTACCCGCGTATTGAGCAAATAGTACGGCGTGCTTTACGAGACTGTGACCGGATCTACCGCGCTGATTTGTATCATTACCTGGGAGCCGTGCAGGTGTATTACAAGGATTGGGGCGCTGCGATCGTGTCTCTAGAGAAGTCCCTTGCCAAGGCCACGGCCAAGGAGGAGGTGCACCGTCTGCTCGCTACCGCCTATGCTGGCATTGGTCAGCCCGATATCGCGAAAGAGCACCAGAAACTTGCCGACAAAAAAGGCTAGAATCTGCCGGCAGAAGCTTATGAACCCGCAAAACGCATGACAGAGAAAAACGCCAAGCATAGCCCATGGAAAGCATGGGTGATTGCAGCTCTGACTGCACTG
>JBNACB010000065.1:0-7459 GCA_049632765.1 Akkermansiaceae bacterium
GGCTCAAGCAGCTCACCGAGAAAGACGTCTTTGAGTCCGATCGCGAGCTGGGTATTGAAATCACTACCGATGAAGAGGCCAAAACCCTCACTATCTTCGACAGTGGTATCGGCATGAACAGGGACGAGCTGGTCGAGAACCTCGGCACCATCGCTCACTCAGGAACCAAGGCATTCCTTGAGAAAATGAAGGAGCAGGGGGACTCCAACGCCGACGTCATCGGCCAGTTTGGTGTCGGCTTCTATTCTGCCTTCATGGCTGCTGACAAGGTGGATGTGCACACACATTCATGGGAAAACAGCACTGAGGGCTTCACTTGGAGCTCAGATGGCGCCAGCGGCTACAGTATTAACGAGAATACAGAGGCCAAGAGGGGTTGCAGCATTGTCGTGCACCTCAAGGAGGGGATGGAGGAGTTTAGCAAGGAGTTCCGCATCAAGTCCATCCTGGAGAAATACTCCAATTTTGTCTCATTCCCGATCAAGCTCAACGGCGAGCACATCAACAAGGTCGAAGCACTCTGGCTGAAGAGCAAAAAGGACATCAGTGAGGACGAATACAAGGAATTCTACAAGTTTACCGCGCACGCCTTCGATGAGCCACGCTACACCATGCATTTCAGCGCGGATGCACCATTGGCGATCAATGCCTTGCTGTTCACGCCCACAGAAAACACCGAGCAATTCGGCATGGGCCAAATGGAGCCCGGTGTGGCACTGTATTGCCGCAAGGTTCTGATTGATGCCAAGCCGGACAAGCTCTTGCCGGAGTGGTTGCGTTTCCTCAGGGGTGTCATCGACAGCGAGGATCTGCCTCTCAATATATCCCGCGAATCCATGCAGGACAGCGCGCTGGTGCAGAAGCTCAATGGCCTGATTACCAAGCGTTATCTTAAATTCCTCGAAAAAGAGGCCAAAAACAATCCCGAGTCTTACGATGACTTCTACAAGAAGTTCTCGCGCTTCCTGAAGGAGGGCATTGCCACCAGTTATGAGCACCAGGAGCAGCTGGCAGGCTTAATCAGGTTTGAATCGTCACTTCAGGAGCCCGGGGAATTGACTAACTTCGCACAATATATCGACCGGGCCAAGGAGGAGCAGGAAAACATCTACTATCTGACAGGGATGTCCCGTGATGCTATCGAGGCAGGGCCTTATCTGGAGGCCTTCAAGGCCAGGGGCCTGGAGGTGTGCTTCTTCACAGAGCCTGTGGATCAATACGTCATGGAAGCGTTGCCAGAGTTCAAGGGCAAGAAGCTGGTCTCTGCAGACAGGGGTGAAATCGAGCTCGAAGAAGTCGCAACCGAGGGTGAAGAGCTAGACAGTAAAAAGCGTAAAAAACTCATCCAATTCATTGAGGAAGAGCTTTCTGAGCGCATTGATAAGGTAGAATCATCCGGCAGACTCATTGAGAGCCCTGTAGCGGCCTTAACACCCAAGGATGCGCCCAACGCGCAGATGCGCGCCATGATGCAGGCAATGGGACAGGATATGCCTGCCACCAAGGCCACACTGGAGATCAACCCACGTCACGCAGTGATACGCGGGCTTAGCGAGCTCATTGAATCCGATAAGGAGACAGCGAGCCTCATTGTGCAGCAATTAGCCGATAATGCGCTCCTTGCGGCAGGATTGCTCGATAATCCGCACCAAATGACGACCAGGATGAACGAGCTCATCGGCAAACTAGTGCAAAAGTAAGTCAGGGCGATTCCAAGCGCCGCTGGTGGCGATATACTCAGACGCTTCACAGAATTTACGCCTGTATCACTACAGGGAAGCCCTTGCGCTTATATGGAGTTGTAGATGTCCGGCAGGCCCGATTTTAGCGCACGGCAGTCCGTGTTCTGCAACAAGGTAGATATAGCCCTAAAAGCAGGAATTAAGCCTAAACTGACCTTGGGAGACCCCAAAACCCACCATTATACAACAAATACCACAAACTTCGCACAATGTATGTAATACGTGGTTTGTTAAGTGAATTGGATGAATGAGCCCGTAGTTTGCCTGCATGAATATGCCCACCCCGTAACAGCCCCCAAAAACGCATTACAACTGCCAACAAGGCTTCATCCATGTCTGAAACGCGATGAGCAGCCATTGTAGCTGTATTAAATGATGCTGCCAATGGGATCTAAACCGTCGTGGCCACCTAAAAACGGACACGCACACCCAATCCAGGATACTTCATGCCCCAATAGATGGCACTTACAGAGACATTCTCATTGATGCTTCGCGACAATGTCAGGTGTGTGTCCGTGCCGCTATACTGCACCATGAAGGTAGCCTCCTCGTGTCTCAGGTGTATACCAACGAGAGGCCTCAATTTCTCAATCTCATCGATCCAGACGGCACCTGCGTATGGTGACGGGGTTATTCCCTTCCATGCCAAGTCCGGAAAGGCCTTGCTGGCAGTGATGAAATAGCTGCGGGAATTTACGTCCTCACCCTTGTAATCAAAGTCATCTTCACTGGTGCCCAGAATGATTGCCGGCCTCCAGCTTGTCGGATCTTCTAAGATAGCACGGTATGTCAGCGTCATGCTGACGTCGTCTACAAGTGGACGATAATCAAAGCCAACTCCGAGATCCTCAGTGAGCCAGTATTTGAAACTCGCATAGAGCTGACCTGATTCACCTTTTTCGGGAATCCACCTCCCGGTCATCACAAACCGGTTACTGTCTGCTGCGCCACGCACGGTGCCGCCTTCACCCGGTCACATTGGTCATGTGGGCACCTCGGATAGAATGGGTGCTGGATTCAAGAGCTGAGTCTCAACGCATACCTCCTCTGCGTCTGAGGAATGCGAGAGACAAGCGGCGAACGCGAATGCTGTGAAGAATCTATAGTTCATTATTTAACGAGGGAGATATAGACTATACATCGACTTCTGTCAATCATCTTGTGCATTGCCAGCTTGGGCGTCTTTCCCTTGTGCGCTTACTAATAAGAAGGTTGCTGATCACTCCACTTCCAATCTCTTGGATCCTCCTCGGAGCCCTTGATGATCTCCGACGGCAAGCTGACAAATTCCACATCTTTGGTGGTTTCAGCAATGAGTTCGAATTTTACCAGGTTTCGCGTAGTGCCAGTGTTACTCGTTACTGATATATCTGCCAGAATGGTGATGTCCCCATCCTTTCTCGGATAAACCTTGAGCTTCCCTGGTATCTGGAACACAGCGAAAACCTTTCCCGGGTCTCGCTTGGCCTCCTTGAAGGAGATGAGATAACCCAGTTGTTTTTCAGGATACCAGTCACTACGTTTGGTTTTACTCGTAACGACTTTGATTCTGTGGACTACCATCGATTGATGTTTTTCTTCCTCGCCCTCAGCCTCGATACGCCAAATAAAGGGCCCATCAAGAGTCGCTGAACCCGCCATGTAAACCATGGCTGATAGTCCAAATCCTGAATTCCCTCCTGCTGGTTTCACAGCACTCGTCACCATGGCTCCATTGATCTCAACCGGCTGGCCTCTCGTATAAGTATGACTTTTGGTAATAATATGACCGCAAGAAGTGATAAAAGCTGATGCACTTAGCGCAAATAATGGAAGAATGTATCTATGAAGCCACATAACAAAGTGAACCCTACACGCTTTTTATCATGGATGGAATATCGAAACTTCCAGACGCAGTCCACTGTTGACTAATCGGTCCGGACTCATGAGCATGCCGCATGGATAACACCATTGCTGTTTTTATCTTGCTGGCACTTTTCGTCCTCTGGAATCTGGACTTCATATCTTCTTTGTTGAATCTCAAAGCGCTGGATCCATCACTTCCTGAGGAGTTCCAAGGGGTCTATGATGAGGATAAATATGCCAAATCCCAAGAATACACACGGATTTCCGAGCGCTACGGAATCATAACCTCCACCTATAGTCTGACTATCCTGCTGATCTTCTGGTTTGTGGGGGGCTTTGGCTGGCTCGATGAGTCACTTCGTAGCTTTGGCTGGAGCGAGATCACCACCGGGCTTGCCTTCATCGGTGTGCTGCTCATCGGAAACAACCTTCTCTCTCTGCCCTTCCAAATCTATGACACTTTTGTCATAGAGGAGCGTTTCGGTTTCAACAAAACAACTCCCGGGACATTTATCGCCGATCAGCTGAAAGGTTTGCTGCTTGCTTTCATCCTGGGTGTCCCCCTGCTAGCGCTTATCATATGGATTTTTGGCACAGTCACGCATGCCTGGCTCTGGGCCTGGTTGTGCTTTACCGGATTTCAACTGCTGATGACCTACCTCGCGCCATCCGTCATACTGCCTCTTTTCAATAAATTTGAACCCATGGAAGATGGCGAACTGAAGGCCGGCATCCAGGAAATGGCAAATAAGTGCGATTTTCCGCTTACCGAGATTTTCGTCATGGATGGGTCCAAGAGATCGACAAAATCCAATGCCTTCTTCACCGGCTTTGGCAAACGCAAAAAAATCGCCTTATTTGATACTCTCATTGAAAATCATGGTAATGATGAGCTGCTGGCCGTTCTTGCTCACGAAGTAGGTCACTTCAAAAAGAAACACATCATTCAACGAATGATTTTTTCCATACTGCAAACATTGGTCATCTTTTACCTGCTGGGGTTAGCGACCAACAATCAGAGCGAATTTGCGCGCGAGCTTTTTGATGCATTTGGTGTTCAAGAAATATCCATTTATGCCGGTCTGGTATTTTTCATGTTGCTCTATTCACCGGCCAGCAAACTGCTCTCCATCATAGGCAATGCCATGAGCAGGAAGCATGAGTTCGAGGCTGATGCTTATGCGTCAGAAATCCAGGGGAGCCCGGAGCACTTGGTGACAGCCTTGAAGAAACTATCTGCTGACAACCTGTCAAACCTCACCCCCCACCCGCTTCCAGTGTTCCTGGATTACTCCCACCCTCCGACACTGACGCGGATCAAAGCGCTCAGAGCCCTGCGATAACAAGTGGCGCTAGGTAGAATCTGAGTCCTAGCGGTAAAGTCCGGTTTTTATTGTGTATTCGCCATTGCGCCCTTGCCGTATCTTTGGAATATAATCCATAGCAATCCTCATGAATAACCAGGAACTCTCAGACAAGATCACGCTCAGCTGCCAATGGGTGCCTCTCGTAAAAAAAGAGATGGGCAAAGTCCTAGTTGGGCAGGAAGAGCTCATTGACCGGCTCATTGTAGGACTGTTATGCAAGGGGCATATCCTCCTCGAAGGCGTGCCAGGTCTTGCCAAAACCCTTGCCATCAAGGCTCTTTCAGGGTGCTTGCACACCGATTTTGCTCGCATACAGTTCACTCCCGATTTGCTGCCATCTGACCTGCTCGGGACTATGATCTATAATCCACAGGAAGGTTCTTTTTCGGCAAAACTAGGGCCAATATTCAGCAATGTGATTCTCGCGGACGAGATCAACCGTGCTCCGGCAAAGGTTCAGTCTGCGCTCCTAGAGGCCATGCAAGAGCGACAAGTCACAATCGGGGACACGACTTACCCCCTACCCAACCCTTTCCTCGTGCTTGCCACTCAGAACCCCATTGATCAGGAAGGAACCTACCAGCTTCCTGAAGCGCAACTCGATCGATTTCTGCTCAAGGTCAACGTCACCTACCCTAATCAGGATGAGGAATTACTCATCTTGGACAGGATGGCCACCTCGGAGCCCGTTTATGAAACCAGCTCTGTGGTGGAAGCATCCGCGATTTCCGAGAGTATGGAACTGGTGAACAATATCTATATCGATCCGGAAGTTCGTAAATATATCGTCCACCTCGTTCATGCCAGCCGCTACCCGGAAAAGGTCAGCAGATCATTGAAAAATTACATCCGTGTGGGCGCCTCGCCCCGCGCAAGCATCAATCTGGCTCTGGCATCACGCGCGAAGGCATTTATGGCAGGGAGATCTTTTGTAACACCGCAGGACATTAAGGATCTGGCTCATGATGTCATGCGTCATCGTATCATTCCAAGCTATGAAGCAGAAGCTGAGGACGTGACAACTGACAGTATTATCGATCAGATCCTGTCGAAGATTCCGGTGCCATGATCAGCATTAATCGCTAAGTTCCAGAGATGACTCTCTGGCCGATTTGGCCTATCCCTCTGATTCCAAGCTCCACATGATCACCCACCGCAAGGTAGTGTGGTGGATTCATTCCCATGCCTACGCCTGACGGCGTGCCAGTAGCAATGATATCACCTGGCAGCAGTGTCATGAATTTTGAGATGTAGCTGACCACATACGGCACACTGAACATCATGTTGCCGCTCCAGCCATTTTGCCTCTTCTCGCCATTGACCTTGGTCCACAAAAAAAGACTGTGTGGATCAGGAACTTCGTCCACAGTAGCCAGGCAGGGCCCGAATGGAGCAAAGGTATCCAGGCTTTTCCCCTTCACCCATTGACCGCAGTGCTCTTTTTGCCAGGCTCGCTCGCTGTAATCACACAATACCGTGTATCCTGCAATATGATCCATAGCCTCACTCTCATCGATATGTTTGGCTGTCTGTGAGATCACAACCCCAAGCTCAACCTCATAATCAAGCTTGTGACAATGCGGAGGAATAATTACGTCATCGTAAGGGCCGGAACAGGCCGTAGTTGCCTTCATAAACAAGACCGGTTCCTCGGGAACTCCGCCGCCAAACTCCTTGGCATGGTCCACGTAATTCTTCCCCACGCAAACCAGTTTTGAGGGGCGCGTCACAGGGGCGCCGATTCTCACATCTGTATCGATAACACTACCACCAGGGCAGCCATCCTCAACCCAGCTTTGCAGTGATTCCAATCCACCGCAGGCAAAGAAACCTTCATCATAATCGAGAAATTCAGCGGAAGCGTCAATCATGCTCCCGTCAACAAGCATCACACCGGGAGATTCTCTCCCAGGGTCTCCATGTCGAATCAGCTTCATTTCCTAATCCTTGTTTGATGATGTGGAAAAAAGAGCTGCAGCCTCTCCCGGTGCAGGAAAGGCCCCTCCTCTCTCTTTTTTCCAGAGAATCTCACCGTCCCTGCGTATCTCAAAGATGCCACCCCCACCGGCAACAAGTGACACCTGAATGCCTGTGGACCTCTCGATTTCTGCTGACACACGGTCAGCTTCAGGTCGGTAGTTTCACTGCGCACAATACTCTATTTCAAAAGCCATGGTCCCATACTAGATTCCGAGCATTGCTTTTGTCACGCTCTAACTCCCCTCGACAACCCAAGCACGAAAAAGCCCGGCCTTAGCGTTAACTAAGACCGGGCATAGACCTGGCAACGACCTACTCTCACAGGGCCTATCGCCCCACTACCATCGGCGCAACAGCGTTTCACTTCCGGGTTCGGAATGGGACCGGGTGGTTCCACCGTGCTATGGTCACCAGAGTTCGGGCTTCGCTTCCTGCTTGTGCGGGATTAAAGCGCGAGCTCCAACGGCCATAGTCGTTGGCATGGTTTGATGGTTGATTTGATTGTATGGTGTTGGTGGGTCTTGT
>JBNACB010000066.1:0-7444 GCA_049632765.1 Akkermansiaceae bacterium
AGATGGTGGAGCTGTTTGGTTACAATCCTGTGATAGAAATCGACATGGGGGATCCCGTCGGGCAGCTGCGCTCCATTCTGGATCATTTTGACGATCATGTCGCGCTGATTGAGAAAAACTATCAAGAGGCAATCAGCAAACACACTTGGAAAAATCGCTGGGAGCAAATTGCAAAAATCATCGAGGCGTGAGTAAGGAAGGTCAAAAATTTATCTACGACATAACGGGGGATGTGAAGGCCCCTGATGTCGCCATTGGTCCTCTGGTGAGGAAGTTCTTCCATGAACTGAACTTCAGCCAGGTGGACTGGGCGGTGCTGCGTGGCAGTGAGGGTCTTCCCGATCATACCCGCTACGACATTGATCTCCTTATAAGGGATGAGGACATTGATCGGGCCGAGAGAGCCCTGATCAAGGCGGCCAAGCATGAGGCCTGGTCGGTGGTGAGAATTGTCGACAAATTTGCCTACCGCTGCTGTATGCTCATCAGCCCAGGGCCCGAGCATCGCTACTTGCCGATCGATTTTTTTGGCGGTTGCCATCATCGTTTTTACGCGATTGCTGACGGAGCCTATGGGCTCAGGGCACGCAAGCGAAATGCGGCGGGTGTGAATGTGGTTCCGGAGGGCTTCGGGGCAGCGCTTGCCTTGCTCAAGGAACTCACCCGGCATCCGAGCTTTAAGGAGAACTCGCGCGAGGAGGTCGCCAGAGGAGCGCGTGAAGACGCGGAGTCATTCCGGAGAGCTGTGTTGCAAGTGCTGGGTGAAGAGCTCACTGAAAACTTGCTCAATGCCTGCCAGAACGACAACTGGGATGTGGTTGAGGCACTGGTGCCGGAGATCAGGAATGCGGTCAGGAATGGACAAACGTTCTGGTCGCCGGATGCCTCGGAATTCTTTTTTAGCAATATCAGCCAGCATCTCAGACCACCCATGAGTGGCTTGGTGGTCTTGCTTGGGCCGGATGGTTCTGGCAAGAGCACGATCGCTGACCGGGTAGCCCAAGAGCTCTATAAACAGCCCTATAAGATTTGCCGTCGTTATGAGTATAATTTCCGGATTTTGCCTGAGCTGAAGCAGTTCAAAAAGTGGGTGGCGGGATTGCTCGGTCGTAAACTCCAAGAGCAGGAGGTGATTGAGCCAGGCACAGAGGGCTCAGGTATGAATGCCGACCATCACGCTTTGAAAGGCATGGGCTATGTCACCTATTATGCGCTGGGTTATATCTTAGGCCGCCTGCCTCTGTTCAAGCTACGTGGCCGGGGAGCGCTGCTCGTGTTTGCACGCTATTTCCATGATTACTACTACCAGCGCGGCTATGGCAAGGTTCCCAGATGGTATCTGCGTGTACTTGAGGCCCTCGTTCCCAAGCCTGATTTGATTCTCTACCTCGATCGCGATGCAGAGGAAATCTACCGGGGCAAACCTGAGCTCGATGTAGACGAGATCAGGAGGCAGCAAACGATTATTCGTGAAATGGTGGAAGCCCGGCCCCATGGGGTGGTCATTGATGCCTCCAAGGGCATTGATGCCACTGTAGCAGAGGTGAAAAAGCAGATTGTTGCCATGCAACATGGGAGGTGGGGGATTGATCCGCCCAGCGTGGAAGTTCTTGGTTCCTAGTTCTTTGTTCTCAGTTGGAAATGGAGTTTCACACGATCAAGTTGGGCGCAAGGCCTTTGCTGGCCGTGCCTGCCGGGGCAAAGGGTATGTTGCAGGCTGCCATTGCCTGTTATCCTGCGCACACCATCAAAAAGCGCGTGGTGCGTGTGCTATTGCAGACTCTGGCACGTGTGGGCTTGTTGAAGCTGATTTTTCCGGCTCGTGGGTTGCCTTCGCGTGGAGTGGCTGGGGTGGATTTTGAGAGCTGGATAAACGATTTGTGCATTCAGCTGGATGCCAAGGACCTTCACCCGGTTCTGGTGTGGCCCGGTGATCCAGAGCGTGGCCGGATTTATGTCCATCTGCTGGATTCATCAGGAAGGGCCGTCGCTTTTGCCAAGATAGGACTTGATGCTTACAACAATGAACTCATTGAAAGGGAAAGAGAGACGCTGGAGCGGCTGAGCGCCATGCAGCTCGAGTTGAGCCGGGTTCCCAAGCTGCTTGCCCATGGAGAGCTGGATACATATACCTACATGGTGGTAGAAACCTTGCCCACAGGAGCTCGTGCCACTGACTGGGTAAACGATCCCTCGATTGATGAAAACATTGCCGAATATGCAGGGGATATAAGGCATCTTGAGGAGGCGGAGATCAGGGAGCTTCCCTGGTGGGGCCGGGTAAAAACGGCATTGGCAGAGAGAGATTCTTTGATGCGAGAGGTTCATGCTGCCTTGAGTGATGGCATTGATGTTTGCTTGGCCCATGGGGATCTCAATTGCACAAATGTGCTCCGCAACGGCAATGATGTGTGGCTTCTGGACTGGGAGCAGAGTGATGCCAATGCGCCCTGCCTGACAGATCGCGTCTGTGTCACCGTGGATAAACTCTGGTTGGCCAATCCCCAGGATTCCGCGGGCAATTTGCAAAAGTTCAAGGATCTCTTTCCAGATCATGCGGATGCTGAAATACAAGGTAGCCTGGTCATGGCATTGGGCTACCTTGCATCAGCCAACTTCCCCCCCGCCATCGCCATGGTGGATGCGTGGTATCCAAATGCCTGAAACACGGGTTTTGGCTATTTGGATGAATTAAACTAACTAATCAATCTGCCGCAAAGCGGTTCTAGTATGAACTTTTCTCCTCTTCCAAGTTCCTTTTACATCAGTTTACTGGGACTTGTCATTTTCTCTCTCTATGCGTGGAAACACCGCAGGGAGGGTTGGGGTTTGCCGATGCTGGCCGTGCTCGGTACGGTGGCAGCGTGGTATCACGGAGATGGCTTGTACAATGATTATGAATTGTATAAGATGCAGATTGATGAGGGTTCGCTGAATGCCGCATGGTGGCAGATTTTGCTTTTTGTTGTGACCTTTGGCTTGCTGGTGCCGCCTATTCACCGGGCCGTTAATGAACCCTTGTTGGGCCGGCGTAGCACTCTGATGCTCTATACGGAGACACCCAGAATCAAGCATCCTGCTGTGCAGCATCAGATTGACCAACTGGGTAAGGCGTTGCTTGTTGCTTGGCTGATTCTCATGGCGATTGCTTTGTATCGGACCAATTTCAATTTTGGCGGCATATTCATGCCATATCTCGAAGGCATTAAATCCAAAATGTGGGCCCGATCCCGCGTGGGTGGAGGTATCAGTGCCTTGTTGTCCTTGGGGAGCTATTTGCAGATTCTATTGACAGCATCATTTGGAGTTTTGGCTGCTGTGTCAAAAAACCCCAAGACAAGAATCATGGCTATCACAATTTGTTGTCTGGCATTTCCCTATTACATTTTTGACCGCACACGCAATGCCATGATCGCCACCCTGTTACCGGGCTTGCTGGCCTGGGTTTTTCTCTCTCTGCAAGGGCGCGTATGGAAAAAGGTGGTGATTCTTGTGCTTGCTTTCCTGATGTTTGATTTCTGGTTTATCCTTGTTACAAAGACCAATATGGGGAGAAGTGTTTCAATTGCCAATGCCCTCGAAATGTATGAGGAGGAGAAGAAGCTCAAGGCTGAGCTAGCGGAGCTTGGGGAGGAATATAATCAAGATGAAAGGCATGTGGGTCTAAACATGTTTCATGAGTTGGCCTATATCGATGATTTCATCGATAATGGGACCTATTCCCCCAACTGGGGCAAGCGTTATTTTGCCGAGGCTGTAAACGTCATTCCCAGAGGTTTGTGGAAAAACAAACCACTGGTGGGCGTGGATTACGCGATCGTTCGAGGTTTTGCATCCAAAGAGGGAACGAATCAATCCGGGGCAGGTATTACGGCCAGTATTGCAACTGGAATGATCGGGCAGGGGGTGACGAATTTTGGTCGTTTGCTGGGGCCCATGGCTGCGGCTCTACTCATGTCCATATGGGTGGCGGTGCTGGCCCGCCAAGACCTCATGGGAGACAAGCCGGCACGCTTATTGTTATGCGTGGTGGGAATGATTCTGACTTTCAACATGGGGCGTGATATTACTCTCTTCGTGCTCTATCCCTTTGTATTCGGTTACATGCTGGTTCTTGGCTATGAATGGTGGAAGAAGAGGCAAATAACGACAGCGATGCCATTTGCTGGCCGTGATCAGAAAAACGGCTCTCCAAAGCAGGGTGGATTCTGAAGCTGCGTGATGAATTCTCGTTATTGAAACTTATGTCGGCAGAAGATAACAAATGCGCGCCACCCCGGGTGGTAGTCGCGCAGATTGGTGCCAGGCATCATTATGCCGTGCCGAGGATGCTGGAAAAATCCGGGCATTTGACTGCATTCTACACCGATGCCAATGCTGTCCGGGGTTTAGGTAGGCTGCTCACTTCCATTCCGCTACTTCGTTCCCGGGGTGCGTTTAATAAGCTCAGTCAACGCAAGTTGGATGGGGTTGCGCCTGGCAAAATATGGCATACAGACGCGCTCTTGTGGCGACGCATTCTAGGGTCTTTTGGTCTTGGACCTGGTTACGAGAACTACGTTGCCGATGACCATCTCTTTGATGAGCTGGTGGCATCCCGTTGCTATGGAGATGCTGACACGCTTTATGCAATGCAAAAGCACGGGGTCAAGATGCTTGCGGCTGCTCAAGATGCCGGGGTGAGAACGGTTGTTGATGTATTCATTACCCCGATGTGTCACCATATTGTGGAGGAGGAACGTGCCAGATATCCCGATATTGAGGCGCCTCTGACAGATCGATCCCGTCTGGAGCTCGAGGATGAGCGCACACGCCAGGAGATTGATCATGCGGACTTACTACTCTGTCCAGGCATGAATGTAGTGGAGGGGCTGGCTCATTTTGCAAATTCTGCGGGTAAAGCTTACGCAGTGGTTCCCTACGGCTGTGGGGTTAGCTTTGATGGTTTGAAAAACGATCCTGTGAAAGGGCGCGTGCTCTTTGCCGGAACCGCTGATTTGCGCAAGGGGATTCATTATCTGGGCATGGCCGCGGAGAAGCTGGCGGCCAACAACTATGACTTCCGCGTTGCGGGCAATGTGACGGAGGCGGTGCGCAGCCATCCGCTCATGAGCAATCTGCATTTTCTGGGTAGAGTGCCACGCGCCGAGATGAGAGAGGAATTTCTCAAGGCGGATGTCTTTGTTCTGCCAACACTCGCAGAGGGATGTGCCAGTGTGGTGCATGAGGCGGTGATGGCAGGCTGCCCGGTGATCACTACGGGCGCGTCTGGCACGATGGTAGAGAATGGGCGAGGGGGGATGATCGTGCCTGAGAAAGATTCTGATGCCCTGGCGGATGCGATTGCAAGCGTGGTCGAGGATAGGGGTCGGAGAGAGGAATTGGCAACATCATGTGCAGCTCTCTCTGGTGAGCTGACGGAGGATAGCTGGTCAGTACGTCTGTTGGCAGCACTGAATGATCCGGCACCTGCAAAAATTCCCTTCGACATCACCGAGCTGATAGCCAAGTCTTCATGAAAATCACTCACCTAACACAATCTGTGAGTACTGCTGGCGGCGGTATTTCCGAGGTGGTGCGGGCCTTGTCCATGGCGCAGCAGCAAGCGGGCGATGCCCTGAAGGTGCTCTCCGTGGAAGATGATGGTGAGTCCATCAACCCGTGGCCGCAGGGAAGTCCTGATTTTCTAAGTGCCTGCCATTTACCGGGTATGATCGTGCTGCCTGATTTGGATGAGCGGCTTGACCAAATCAATCCCCAGGTGCTGCACACCCATGGAATATGGAGTTATCTTTCCATTGGTGTTCCACGATGGGCTCGCAAGCACCACAAGCCGTATGTGGTCAGTCCACATGGCATGCTGGACAAGTGGGCGCTGGACAACTCAAAGTTCAAAAAGAAATTGGCTTCAGCACTCTATGAGCGGCGCCATCTACGCAGGGCCGCCTGCCTGCATGCACTGTGTGCTTCTGAAGCGGATTCAATGAGAGCATTTGGGCTTAAGAACCCGATCGCGACGATTCCTAATGGTATTGAAATACCCGAGGGTAGAGACTTAAGCTCAAGACATGCTGCCAAGAAAAAAATCATGCTCTTTCTTGGCAGGCTGCATCCGAAGAAGGGGCTGGAAAATGCACTGCGTGCCTGGTCTGCTGCCCGAACAGCATCACTCTCTGAGGGCGACGCTAGTCACTGGCAATTTGTCATCGCCGGTTGGGATCAAGGGGGGCATGAGGTTAGATTGAAGCAGCTTTGTGAAGAGCTTGATCTTTCTTTTGCTGATGTGCCAGCGAAGCAATTTCTCTCGATTGAGTCCAACTCAGATCAGCTTTCAGGTTTTTCGGTGGTGTTTGTTGGCCCCTTGTTTGGGGAGCTCAAGGCCCAGCTGCTTGAGCGAGCCAATGTTTTTATTCTGCCAAGCTTTAGTGAGGGCCTGCCGATGTCCATTCTCGAGGCATGGGCTTACGAGCTGCCAGTCATGATGACCGAGTATTGCAATTTGCCGGAGGGCTTTGATGCTGATGCTGCCGTGCGTATTGAAACGGATGTGGAGAGTATGTCTCAGGGGTTTCAAGCGCTGATGGAGACCCCCAATGAAGAATTGATGCAAATGGCTTGTAGAGGATTGGCCCTGGTGAAAGACAGGTTTACCTGGCCGAAAATTGCCGAGCAAATGAGCCAGCTCTACACATGGGTAACCAAAGGAAGCCGTGATACAGACAGACCGGATTTTGTTCAGTCCGTGTGAGCTTGTTTAGGTGACAGAGTTCATGAAGTTTCCAAAGTCCAAAACTACGATCACTCTTGCCTCTCTGGCATGTGTCTTGGTTTTGGTTTTTTTGTGGTGGATAGGCTGGGGGTCCTGGCCGAATTCCGAGAAGAAGGAGTTGCCGTGGGAACCAGATGCCATTGTGCTCTTGGGTGGGGGTAACGAGGAAAGACCACGAGAGGCGTATCGGTTGCACAAGCTTTATCCCGAGGTGGAAATTGTGGTGACAGGAGACAACAGCTTGATGTTCCAGCCACTGATCAATGCGGGTGTATCTGAAGAAAGAATTCGTCATGAGCAAGATGCCACCTCCACGGTGGAAAACGCGCAATTCACTGATCCGATCTTAGATGAGCTTGATGCCAAGCGGGTGGTGTTGGTGACGAACTGGTTCCACGTACCGAGAGCGTTGGCAGTGTTCAGAAAACACCAGCCGGAGCGGGAATTCGTAGCTGCCTTTGAGCCCAAACCAGAGCAATTCAGCAATTGGCACCGCTATGCTTCCCGTAGGGAGCGGCTTGCTGCTTTGTACTATCTCGTCAGGCATCAGATCTGGTCGTTTTAGACACTTCGTGTCTGTTCCTAGTTCTTTGTTCCTCGTTCTTGGTTGGCTGCTGCACATCTCGTGCTAAAATCTGATCGCAGCATTTCTGCATTCACTGTTCACAATTCACT
>JBNACB010000067.1:0-7080 GCA_049632765.1 Akkermansiaceae bacterium
CATCTCCCAGCAGCTTCTTGAACAGTGGGAGATCATGTGGCGTACTGATCACAAGTACATCCCGGATACCAGCGAGCATGAGCACCGACAGCGGATAATAAATCATCGGCTTATCGTAGATGGGTAGCATTTGTTTGCTCACCGCCTCTGTAAGGGGGTGCAATCGTGTTCCGCTACCACCGGCTAAAATGATTCCTTTTCTACTCATCATTCAGTTGTTTTAGGTTTACGCCCTACCTAATCTCTCAAGCTTATATGACCCATCGAGAATCGCCGACCACCATTCCTTGTTGTCGAGGTACCACTGCACTGTTTTTCTGAATCCCGACTCCGGGTCTTGCTTGGGCTCCCAGCCCAGATCCCTGGCTATTTTTGAAGCATCGATGGCATAACGAAGGTCGTGACCGGGTCGGTCGGTGACAAAGGTGATCTGATCGCTGTAGGACTGGCCATCATCCCGCGGGTGGAGCTCATCGAGCAAACTGCAAAGCAGGCGAACAAGGTCGATATTTTTCATCTCGTTGTTACCACCGACATTGTAAGTCTCTCCGATTTTTCCTGTCTCAACCACTGTCAGCAAGGCCTCCGCGTGGTCCTCCACATAGAGCCAGTCACGCGTGTTCTCGCCTGCTCCGTAGACAGGGATGGGCTCTCCATCAAGGGCCTTCAAAATAACGACGGGAATCAGCTTTTCTGGAAACTGGTAGGGCCCGTAGTTGTTTGAGCAGTTGGTGATCAGCACGGGCAGCTTAAAAGTGTCCGCCCAAGCCCTTGCCAAATGATCAGAGGAGGCCTTGCTGGCACTGTAGGGTGAGTGTGGATCATAGGGCGTGGTCTCGGTAAACTTGCCCGTTTCGCCTAGACTACCATAGACCTCATCGGTGGACACATGCAGGAAGCGGAAATTCGTGTGCTGGCTATTGGCGATATAATCACGCGCAGCCTCAAGCATCGTATAAGTGCCCACTACATTGGTATTGATGAATTCTCCAGGACCGTCGATAGAGCGGTCAACATGGGATTCAGCAGCGAGGTGCATCACAGCATCCGGCTTGAATTCACTGAAGGCTGTCTGCATCGCCGGGGCATCACAAATGTCAGCCTGAAGAAAACGGTAGTTTGCATGGTCTTGCACCGCTTTTAATGAAGACAGATTACCCGCATAGGTGAGCTTGTCGATATTGAGCACACTGTGCCCACGGGCGATCAAAAGATGGATGAGATTGGAGCCGATAAAACCGGCACCGCCTGTGACTAAAATATTCATGAATTAATTTGTGTTTAGGGATTTTCTTGTGGCCTCAACGATTTGCCTGATGGTTTCCTCCAGCGAGACCGTGATGTCCCACTTGGGATAATGATTCTTCATTTTACTGAGGTCCGAGATATAGCAAATGTGATCACCTATGCGGTTCTCATCGACATATTGATAGACCTGAGCCTTTCCCGAGAATTGTTCAACAATTTTAAAGGCCTCCCAGATCGAGCAGGAGTTGGCACGGCCTCCTCCAATGTTATAGACCTCTGCTACTTTTGGGGCTTTGAGAAATTCCTCAATGAAGCGCGCCACATCGTGTGAGTGGATGTTGTCCCGCACCTGCTTGCCCTTGTAGCCAAAGACTTTGTATTCCCTGCCCTCAAGATTGCATTTGACCACGTAGGACAGGAAACCATGCAGCTCGACCCCGGAGTGGTTTGGCCCGGTCAGGCAGCCACCGCGCAGGCAGCAGGTCGGCATGCCAAAATAGCGTCCATATTCTTGGACCATGACATCGGCTGCCACTTTCGACGCGCCAAAAAGGGAGTGCTTGGACTGATCAATCGGGAAGTCTTCATTGATTCCGTTTTCATAGGCCGGGTCATCATAGTCCCAGCGGGTCTCAAGCTCCTTGAGGGCAATGGTGTTGGGACGGTCACCGTAGACCTTGTTCGTCGACATGTGCACAAAAGGCACCTCCGCGTTTACCTGCCGGTTTGCCTCTAGCAGGTTCACTGTTCCAACGGCATTGGTGTCAAAGTCATCAAAGGGAATCGCTGCCGCACGGTCATGAGAGGGCTGGGCCGCAGTGTGCACGATGGCATCCGGCTTGACCTCCCTTATGAGAGCAAGGACACCATCGCGGTTTCTGATGTCCAGCTCATGATGCACAAAACCCGGCAAATCCCGCTCCAAACGCTGCTGGTTCCAACGTGTGTCGCCCTGAGGGCCGAAGAATTCAGCACGCTGGTTATTGTCCACTCCATGGATTTCCCAACCCAATTCGGAGAAATGAACGCATACCTCGGAGCCGATGAGGCCGGATGATCCTGTTACGAGTAATTTTATTTTTGACGCTTAAGTGCCCGCAAGCGGGAGTTTAATTGCCGCGAAGCGGCCAAGCCTCCGCCCTTGGTCGTTTTTTCAGTTTTTCACCTGAAAAAGACCTTTTTTGTGAAAGCAAGAGTGTGTGTTTGCTTTGATATTAATGTTCAGATCCCATGGTCTGATGTTGATGCTGGCGATGAGTTTGAAAAATCAATGAAGTCGCGTCACCTGGGTGATCGCTTGACTCAGCTCTTTTCATCCTCATCGTCATCATCGTAGTATCCTCCGTATCCTCCGGAACCACCATATTCTCCATAACCACGGTATCCATAATAGCCCGATCCAATGTGCTTGCGCTTCATGGCGTTGATGACAACACCGGAAACGTGGATGCGGGCCTGTTCAAGGAGCTCTTTGGTACGAATAATCGCACCCACAGGAATTTTCAGCGCACGCACCACCAGAATGACGGTCTGCACGTGTTGCGCAATGAGGCGGGTGTCACTGACCGGCAATACGGGTGGAGTATCGACAATGACACGATCGTAGTATTCGCAGAGCTTGCTGATAATGTCAGCAATTTCATCTTCTTGCAGAAGCTCTGAAGGGTTGGGTGGCTTAGTGCCAGCGCAAATAACGTGCAGGCCCTGCACGTTAGTGCGCTGCACGACCACTGCCAGATCCGCCTGACCGGAAAGCACCTCAGCTATGCCTAGACTCTCATTGACCCCAGGGAAGAGTGTGTGAACTCGCGGTTTTCTGAGGTCCAGATCCACAAGAATGGTTTTTTGCTCATTGAGTGCAAAAGAGGCTGCAAGCTCGGAGGCAGTAGTGGTTTTACCCTCACCCGGGGCAGCACTGGTAATGAGAATGCTTTTGTTTCGCTCCGCCTTACCCAGAAGCATAATGGATGCCCTGAGGTTGCGAATGGACTCGGCATTGGCGCTCTTGGGATCTACATTTAGTACGTTTTCCCATTGATCTGCCAGATCAAAGACCGTGCTCTCAGGAATGGCCGCCAGACAGGGAAGCCCTGTGGCCTCCTCAACTGTGCGCACATCGTAGATCTTAAAATCAAGCATCCCCAGAATGTAGGAAATGGCAAAACCTACCAGGGCTCCCATTGCAACACCCTGGGTAAGTCGCTTGTATTTGTCCACTTCAACGTTTCCGCTGCGGAATGCTTTCTCTGCAATCTTGAGCTCAAACTGCTCGTTCTTCTCTGCCACCTCGAGATCAGTAATACGCTGAATGACCCGGTCATAATGCTTTTTGCGGTTACTGATCTGCCCCTGAAGTGCGCCTGTACGAGCCGACAAAGCCCCCTGCACGAGCGCCAGCCATTCTTCCTCAGCCTCTACAACAGCCTTGCTTTGGGCGGCGTTATCGCCAGCTGAACCGGCGATTATTTTCTCCAGCTCATCAATACGCCCACGATAATCAGACCAGAAGGTGCGCTCGTCAGGGCTACTCATCATCACCGCCTTGATCTCATTGCGGAAACGCTTTTTGACATCATTGAGCAGAGCCAAGGCATTGATCATGTCCGGGTGCTTGCTCTTGTAACGCTGCTTGAGAGTGACCATGTTTTTGTTCATTCCCACCAGGCGTTCATTGGTATTCATGACAGAGGCATAATTGGAGATCGCCCTTTGCGCGTTCTCTACATCAGCGGCAGCCATGGCAGCATCGTTGGCAAGAATCTTCTTCGCCTCCTGAGATGACTCCTCAATCCTCTTTTTCTCACTTCTAATGAACTCCTCAACGATCGCGTCCGCAATGGTAAGAGAAGTGTTCGGGTCCGCATGGCTCACTTGCACGTCCATGAGTAGGGTGCCGGGCCTGGGCCGCACGCTCAGGTTTCCCGTAATCATGCCCACCACTTCAGAGGTGGAGGCCTCAGCGACAGACCTGAAGCGCATTTCGCCCTGCGTGCGCCAATACTTTGGCTTCCATGAGAACCTGGGCGGCATGGCGTTCTCAATGGCCTGAATTTTGTCACTCTGCACCACCTTGGTCAGCTGGGATGAGCCCAGGATCTTGCTCGCCATGGTTTGCATCGCCTGCTGCAGGCTGACGCGGTCTCGCTCGAGCTCGCCTCCGACGAGTTGACGTTTTTTAGTCACCACCTCAATCACGGCTCTGGCAGTGTATTTTGGCTCAGCGATGGACAGTGAATAAAGCGCGACCACGTAGCCCATCACCGCAAAAATAAGAATCACCCACCAGCGGGTGAGCGCCATCCTGATACGGCTTTTTTGCGGGCTAGCTTGAAGGGGTGCTTCTTGATCGACATCATTGTTTGGGGCAATGTTGTCATTGTTGTTCGTCGTCCCTGTCATAAAATAGGTTATTGTGCGTTATCGTCTCAAAATACTGAATATCATTGCATTGTATTCCCGTAACGGGAACATGCTTGCGATTTAAAATCCGCTCCTAGAAAATACTTTCTTTAATTACGAGGATATCGTTCTCCTTGATATAGATCATGGGGGCTCTGCCCTCCCTAATGTCCCTGATGTTGATCTCTTCCGCAGAATATCCCTGTGGTGAATATCGGCGTAGGGTTGCCACCTTTTTGTTGGCAACACGGCTCAACCCGCCAGCCTTGGCAATCGCTGAGAGGATGTCGATTTGCCCAGATGCCGGGAGTATGATTTCACCGGAGCGATTCACCTCTCCCGCTATTGTTGCAGTTATCAACACCTCCTGCTCAATGGGCAGCATGTGCACGAGGGCTGTGTCCCCGGGTAGAAGTTCAATATCTCCCGCGCGGTTCATGGTGGTCACCGAGGAACCTCCCGCCTTGCGGACAATGGTGATCTTGTCCGCATCTGCTCTCTCTGTAATACCACCACTTGCTGCGATTGCTTGCGCCAATGACATGGCACCTTCATCAGGATAGGGCACCCCACCGGGGTTGACCACAGCACCGGAAACGATGACATTTTTCTGGGCGTAACCGGTTATGATGACGCTGATCTTGGGGTCTACAAAATAGTCTTTTTGGTAGAGAGTTGTCAGCTTCTCCTCGAGCTCAGGCACGGTGAGGCCCACGACATCCACACTGCCAATCAGGTGAAAAGAGATCGATCCCGATTTACCAATGACCCCGGATCTCGACATCCCCGGTTCCTGAAACATGCTCATGGAGATGCTGTCATTGATTTGCAGCCTGTAATTGGGCTCTTCCGCCTCAAGCTTGGGGGCGTCCTCTGCGAGAACAATGAATGGAAATACTGCAGCCAACAGCATGGCAAAACCGGTGTATACAGGGCATTTCATAGGCGACGATATTGGGAGGCTGTCATGAATATTCACGACAGTTATTAAATAATGACGGATTGTTTACTAATATTGATAATTTGGCAAGACCGTAAGACTTAAAAATACAGCCGTTCCATGCACGACTGCACATGCCCTGTGGGTCTTTCTGCTGTTCTCAATTAGAACGGCAGTTGTTCGATGATAACAATATCACCGGCGTAAACAAAAACCATCGGTTTTTTACCACTGCGAATATCGTCAAGATTCACGGTGGTGGTTTTGCTGTTAGGGGCGTTGGCCCTGATCAAAGAGCACTGCGCTTCGTTGGCCTCTGCATCCATGCCCCCGGCCAAAAGAATAGCCTCAAGGATACTGATCTTGCCATCGGCAGGCAGGGCAAATTCACCTGGATTGAGTGCATGGCCAATAACTTGGAATCCCTCGGGGGCATCCGCGATGAATCCGGTACCGCCCTGCCCCAGATCACTGGATATGCCCAAACCAGAGCCACTGCCAATACTACCATTGTCGGCCACCCTGAGACCTGAGTTACTGGATCCGCGCTGATCGCCCTCTTCATCAGCTGCATTCTCAGATTCTTGTGAGGCCTCCTCCACGCCAGTCGCAATATTAGCAATGATAAGCGTGGGTTCATCAGCAAATCCCGCGTAGTCATCCAAATCCTGAGGCAACAAGACACGCTGCTTTCTGACTGAGCTCGGGATCACCTGATTATTGGAATCTGTCCTGAAATCGGCGATGATGGTAATGGGATTAACCACTGTATCCGCCATATCATCGAGGAAATCGGCAAGATCGTCGAGCTCTGAGGCAGGCAACTGGTAACCTGTTGCTGTGGGGGGCTGAGCATCTTCCGCTGAATCACCAATGTCACCGCCGGCGCCACCTTTTGCCCCTTTGGCACTCTTGGCACTGTCATAACCCTTCGCGCCCCCCTTGGCTCCCAGGCCTGAGTCTCCACTCACCGCGCCATACTTGTTGATAAGGGCCTGCACCTCGCTGAGGGCGTCTGGTGCAACTGCAATCGCACACTGGCCGATGATTCGGAACCTACTTGGTGCTACCTCGATCGCCGCCTCGACAATTTCCACCACCATGGCCGTGTCTGGCTCTGATGCGATGATCGCGGCCTTGACCACCTCGCAGGCGCAGTCAGGATTCATCCCTATCTGGAGGGCAACGACTTCCAGAACCCGTTCGGGGTGGTCTGTAACATATTTTTTAACTGCTTTTTGGATATCGTGACAGTTCGGCGCCTGCGATTGGCTGGGAGCTTTCAAGTGTGGACCCCCATCCAGACCAGCTTTCTGCTTCTCCTTTGAAGTAAGAGGTTTCACCTCTACCACGCCCGGTGCGATAAAAGCCGCGTAATCACTGATCTCCTCAGCGCTGAGTTTTGCTAGCGTCATAGCGCGCATGATCGTGTATTCCTTGATCTTAGGGCTGAGACTATTCTGGGAGGGAACGGATGTGGTGAGAATGACTCC
>JBNACB010000068.1:0-7034 GCA_049632765.1 Akkermansiaceae bacterium
CAGCCGCAGCTCGAGCAGTGATTCTGCCCAAGAGCATGACCGATCCTTTAATCCAGCTAATGGGCAATTTGTACCTGTAGGATAGAGACTCTGATGGTGATCGCCGCTGCGTCTTTACATCTCATCTAACAGAGTTTTCTGGTCATTTTGTGCAAAAAAAGAATCATTCTGTGCATTTACCAATATCGCAGCCACACTTATTCTTTCCCGTAGTTATTGCCCACCCTTCGTTCTAAGAGAACACCCACACCACAGAGATCAACGACATCGTCATGAACGCCTCACAGAACCAACCTCATGAGGGCGAGCTGGTTAAAATCCAGGAAATGCTCGAGCATATCAGAGCGGGTCACCAGAAATTCCTTGATGCCGCTGAAGCCATCACGAGCTACTCCGGGGGTCAGGCCCCAGAGAAACCAAAGAAGAGAGAAAGCCCACCAAGCCTCTCCAAAAGGCAGACTGAAATTATCAAACTACTCAGTCAGGGGCTCTCTAAACACAAGATTGCAGAGCAGCTTAATATCACCAGCTCCACTGTGGCCACACACGCGCGCCATATTTTCAAGAAGCTTGGCGTCTCCAATGCCTCCGGCGCAGTCGGCAAGGCCTTCCGCTGTGGCATTCTGAGCCTGGATGATTGAGCCCCCCATATCTGGCGCCCCAGTCCACCCATTCTTTTTGTCCTGACTCTTGGCCAGAGGCACAGTCACGGGCAGCACCCGGGCATAGATTGTTAAATAACGCCCAAGGCCGACTCATTAGTATGACTACGGGTGGAGGTTTGCTTTTCTAACAGCAGCTTCAAACCCTCAAAAATGACGATAGATTCCTCATTTGATAATGGGTTATCATCACCAGTGGAAAAATCGGCAAACAACATGAGTATTACCCCAAACAGCATTGACCTCGTCATACAAGGCATCGAGCTCAGTGAGCGCAAAAAAAAGCTCGAAGCGGACAACCTTCACAAAATCAGCGAGATGCTCGACGCCGTCAAGGCGAGTCATAAGAGGGTTTTGGAGGCGGTGGATGCCATCCATGAACTCTCCTCCAACCACCACGGCGTGGAAAAGCGTCCATCCGAGGATCTGCCCAATCTCACCAAGAGGGAGGTTCAGGTCATTGCCTTCCTCAGCGAGGGCAAGAAGAAAGAGGAAATCGCCAAGCACCTCGACATCAGCCCCTGCACAGTGGCAACGCACACACGGCACATTTTCAAGAAGCTACGCGTCTCCAATGCCTCCGGCGCAGTCGGCAAGGCCTTCCGCTGTGGCATTCTCAGCCCGGATGTGTAGGCGAGCTGTTACCCAACAGCTGCCGGCATGCACTTAAGCTGCATTTTTCAGCGCCAAGCTGGCGAGCTTCTTGTGGGCGCGGTTGTGAAATACCAGATCGAGTAGAATCTTGCCCACGATCAGGATGACTAACAGGTAAACCGGGCTGCCCAGTGCCATGATGGCAAAGGCACCGAACAGGATGGCGACGTGCAAGACAACGATCCTTCCGTAGGGGGCCATCATCAATACCGGCACCGCGGTCCGTTGGTATTCACCCTTGCCCAGGTAGTTGGTGAAAAAGGAGAACAGGTGGCTGGCGAGTAAGCCCGCCGCCGCCCAGACACCTCCGGCATCCAGGGCACCATGGATAAGCCCGGCAAATTCATCCAGGAGAGATCCACCAGCCATTGGCGTTTTGCCACCAGCCTCGTCCTTGCCGAGCAGCGCGAAAACGAACACCCCGTGCACCAAACAGAAAAAACCGTAATGAAAGCTGAAGAAGGGTATGAAGAATAATTTGGAAACATGATGCACCATACCGATCTTGCCGCCGTGTTCACTGAGCATCTTGTCAAGCTTCTCCACCTGCGCCGTCTGCTCTTCGGTGAGCTCGTCAGCACGCTCCCCCATTTTCTCTCTGAGCCTGCCGGCAGCCTTGCCCTTGAGGTTGAACTGCCGGGCATCGGGCGAGCAGGTGATCATCTTGAGAATGTTGATGGCTCCGATAATGACGTTCTCGAGCCAGTAAACGACTACCACGTGAAAAATGCTCCAGTCCCAGGCCAACACCCCCGCCAGGGGAATGAGATTGGCACCAATGAGGACAAAGCCACTCATCTGATCATTGATTCCTCTGCCCATCTTCATCATTAGCTGTGAGTTAAGCGGAAACCCTCGAGGGTATCAACTTCAACTTTTCCTGTGGATTCTGCTCCGACTTCGGTGGTTGACTCAATGTGCCGATTCCTGTCTCCTTGGGCATGGCCGATGCTTCCAGCACACGTCACCGCACCAGTGGCTCCACCGCCCGCGATGACTACCTCGAGCAAATTCTCCACCTGATCGAGGAAAAAGGTTACGCTCGTGCCGTGGACATCTCCAAGCGCCTTGATATCTCACAGGCCAGTGTCACCAACATGCTCCAAAAGCTCGATGCCGAGGGGCTGGTCACCCACGTCAAATACCGTGGCACGACCCTCACCGAGGAGGGCATGCGCATTGCTCGCGCCATCATTGACCGTCACGAGACCCTGACCCGCTTTCTCGAGCTCTTCGAGATTGATGAGGAGACCATCTACCGCGATGTCGAGGGCATGGAGCACCACATCTCCCGCGCCACGTTGGAGGCAATCCGCTCGCTGACCACCCATCTACAGCAAAACCCGGGAACACTGAGGCAGATCAAGGATCAACAGTTCGAGTAGCCAGTTCGAGTTACGAGGGCTGGGCAGCATACAGGACTTTGCCGAAGGCACGCCGAGCCGGTAGGCGGTTCCTCATTCCTCATTCCAAATCCTATATCCCTTGCCATAAAGGCCCGGCGGGTGTATGGAAACCACTCGCGCCATTACTAATCCGGCGCCCCCTTTTCTATGCTCAAGTGGACACTCCAGAAAATCGTTGGCAGTAAAAACCAGCGTGAACTCAAGCGACTTGGTCCCGTTGTCGCCAAGATCAACGAAATTGAGGAAGCCTACCAGCGCGAATCCATTGACGCCCTGCGGGAAAAAGTCATCGGCTGGCAAAAACACCTGCACCGCTATCTGCCCCTGGAGACGGCCACCATTCGCCAGCTCAAGCTCATGGATGGTGACCAGCTCGCCGCCGCTGCCGCTGAAATCAACCAACGCCTTGACGCCCTGCGTGAGGAATTCCCCGCCCTTCCCTCTGCCAAGCCCAGCGTGGACTCCATTGAGGATGCCAAGGCCGCCTTCCGGGCCGTGGAGGAAGACCACTTTGATGCTGCCCGTGCCAAGTATCTGGACCAGATCATGCCCGAGGCCTTTGCCGCGGTGAAAAACGCTGCGCGCCGCCTCTGTGGTGAGACCATCCAGGTCTGTGACCAACCCGTGCTGTGGGAAATGGTGCACTTTGACGTTCAGCTCATTGGTGGCATTGCCCTGCACCGTGGCATGATTGCCGAGATGCAGACTGGTGAGGGAAAAACCCTTGTTGCCACCCTGCCCGTCTTCCTCAATGGCCTCACCGGCATGGGCGTGCATGTGGTCACCGTCAACGACTACCTCGCCAAACGTGACTCCGAGTGGATGGGCGCTGTGTTCAAATTCCTCGGCCTCAGCGTGGGCTGTATCCAGAACCAGCAACCTTCAAGCCTCCGTCGCGAGCAATACAACTGCGACATCACCTACGGAACGAATGCTGAGTTCGGCTTTGACTACCTACGTGATAACGGCATGTCCTCAACCAAGGAGGAGCAGGTTCAGCGCGGACACTTCTACGCCATCATTGACGAGGTGGACTCCATCCTGATTGACGAGGCACGCACCCCTCTCATTATTTCAGGCCCCTCCACTGTCTCCAACACAGAGCAGTACGAGCGTTACAAACCACTCATCGCCCAGCTCGTCAAACGCCAGAACCAGCTCTGTACCGAGCTTGCGGATGAGGCCAAGCAATGCCTCAAGGCCGAGGATGAAATCGGGGCCGGACGAGCCCTCTTTAAGATCAAACTAGGCAACCCGCGCAACCGCCAGCTGATGCGCTTCATGGAAGACCCGGACACCCGGCGCCTCATTGAAAAGACAGAGCTTTCCATGTATCAGGACGCGCAAAAGCGTGACCTCTATGAGATCAAGGAAGAACTCTACTACACCATCGATGAGAAGGCCCACGATGCCGACCTGATGGACATGGGACGCGAGTATCTCTCCCCTGATGATCCAGAGGCCTTCGTCCTGCCCGACCTCGGCACCGCCTACGGGGAAATCGACGCAGACCTCAATATGTCCGAGCAGGAGCGCGCCAGCAAAAAGCAGGCGCTGCAGGAGCGGCTCGACACCCAGGGGGAAAAAATGCATTCCATCTCCCAGCTGCTCAAGGCCTACTGCCTTTACGAGAAGGATGTGGAGTATGTGGTTGCCGAGAACAAGGTCATCATCGTGGATGAAAACACCGGACGTGAAATGCCCGGGCGCCGTTGGTCAGACGGCCTGCACCAGGCCGTGGAGGCCAAGGAGGGCGTGCATGTCGAGGAGGAGACCCAGACATACGCCACCATCACCATCCAGAACTACTTCCGCCTCTACTCCAAACTTGCCGGCATGACCGGTACTGCCGAGACCGAGGCCGCTGAATTCCATGACATCTACAAACTTGATGTCCTGCCCATCCCGACCAACGTTCCCAACATCCGCATTGACCACAATGACCAGGTGTTCAAGACCCGCCGGGAGAAATACAACGCCGTTGTTGCCAAGATCCAGGAAGCCCATGACCGCGGCCAGCCTGTACTCGTAGGCACTGCATCAGTAGATGCCTCGGAGCTTCTGGGCAAGATGCTCAAGCGCGCCAAGATCCCCTGCAATATCCTCAACGCCAAATACCACCGCCAGGAGGCGGAAATTGTTGCCAATGCCGGCCAGAAGGGAGCCGTGACTGTATCGACCAACATGGCCGGACGTGGCACGGACATCAAGCTTGCCCCGGGCGTTGCCGAGGCGGGCGGCCTCTTTGTCATCGCCACCGAGCGTTACGAGTCCCGCCGTATCGACCGCCAGCTGCGTGGCCGTTGCTCCCGCCAGGGAGACCCGGGCATGTCCCAGTTCTTCATCTCCTTTGAGGATGACCTGATGCGCAACTTCGCTGCTGCGGAACGCATGACCAACATGATGGAGCGCTTCGGCATGGAGGACGGTGAGGCACTGGAGCACAAGTGGCTCAACCGCTCTGTGGAAACCGCGCAGAAGCGTGTCGAGCAGCGCAACTACACCTGGCGCAAGCGCGTGCTGGATTTTGATGACGTCATGAACAAGCAGCGAGAGGTTGTCTACGGCTACCGCAACGAGGTCATCAACTCGGAGAACCCGCGTGAGCTCATTGATGAGGTCATTGAGAAAGCCATTCCCGATGCTGTCTTTTCCTACATGATGGAGCGTGACGAAGGTGCTCCTGACTACGCCGAGCTGCTCAACTGGGCCAATACCACCTTCCCCATCCAGCTCACCCTTGAGAGCAGCGGCTTCCACGACCGTGATGCCGAGGGCAATGCGGAGTTTCTTGTCGAGAAGGTCAAGCAGGCCTACGAGCTCAAGATGAAGCACGAGAATCCGGAGATGCTCGACATGCTCGAGCGCCACATCATCCTCACCGGCATTGACAAACTCTGGCAGGAACACCTTTACAACATGGACGCCCTGCGTGAGGGCGTGCATCTGCGTGCCCAAGGCCAGAAGGACCCACTGGTGGAGTATAAAAACGAGGCCTACTCCCTGTTTGAGACCCTCATGGCCAGTATCGAGCATGAGACCCTCAACAACCTGTTCCGCTCCACCACCAACCTCGAGCAGTTCGAGAACTTCATGCGCAGTCTGCCCCAGCAGCTCACCAGTGATGCCACTGCCCAGGCGGCGGCAGCAGGTCCGGCAGGGGCCCTCACCCAGGATAACATTGCGCGCACTGGCAACACTTCCAATCTCGCCATGACGCCTTCTGAGGACGGGCAGCAGATCAAGCTCAACCTGCCCAAGCGCAAGCCAGCACTGGCCAGCGTTGGCCGCAACGACGCCTGCCCCTGTGGCTCTGGCAAGAAGTATAAGAAGTGCTGCGGCCGTGAGGCTTGATGCAAAAAAAAGCCCCGCCGCAAGGATGCGACAGGGCTTTGAAACAATTGCGGAAGTTGTTCTCTAAAGCACTCTTAGCTGCGCTTGCGTCGTAGTGCCAGAGCAAGCCCACCAAGCGCAAGCAGTGTCACAGAGCTGGGCTCTGGGTTGGCAGTGGAGCTCTGGCTAAGTAGCGGTGCAAAGGCCGAGCCGGACGTGGCACTTGCCTCGAGGAAAAGGTTGTTACCCTCTTGCACAATAGCCCAGTCCCATGATGGATCCGTGTTAAGGAAATCGCTGGTATCGAGCACGAACAGACTTTCATCAAACCCGAGGATACCGGAGGTGGTCTCGGCAATCACAAATGAGTAGTAACCGGTGAGATCGCCCATGGTGAGGTTGAACTCATCAAAACCGGCTGCTTCACCCAGATTGTTCTCCAGATCCAGGGATGTGATATAAATCGTGAAGCCTCCAATGCTCAGCGAACTCAGGTCAAGAGTGCCATCGATATTGAAGGAGTCCCAGCCGGGATCACCACCCTTGGTTCCATCACTGTCATTGATTTCCCAGATAAAGCCACCTCCGTCAGTCCATGTCTGGCTGGCAGTGGTGAGAGTACCTGGCGAGTTACCGGGGCTGAGAATACCACCGGCAACAACCGTGACAGTCGCATCCGTGACTCCACTACCCTTGAGAATGCCACCGGCATCAATGATATAGCTCCCATCATTGTCATAGTGGTCGTTGAGCACCAGGACACCGGAGTCGACATTGGTCGGGCTTGAGGCAGGTTTACCCACGGGTATATCAGCCGGAGGACCCACAGGTGTCTCGGGCTTCACCGGGGTGGCCGGGGTCTCGGGCTCGGCAGGCGTGTCAGCCACGGGAGTCTCCGGAAGCACCGGATTCTCCGGCGTTGGTGGTGTTACCGGCGCCTCGACGGGCAGATCCACCGGCACATCCACTGGAGGAACGT
>JBNACB010000069.1:0-6745 GCA_049632765.1 Akkermansiaceae bacterium
AAGTTTGTACCAGCCAACACGACAATCACTTTTGAAAAATGGGTTCCCGAGAAATACTGCGTCAGCGCATATCAGAATGGGGAATTGGTAGATCAGGAATCTTGGAAATCAAAAACAGGACTCTGACGGAGAGCTCCCATCACCTCATCATCCTGTGCACCCTCCCCACTACCAAGGGGATCAATGACGCAACGATTACCAAGACCCAGCCACGCGCATCAATCGGCTCCAGGGAGAGCACGGTAGCAAGTGGCGGGTAGAACATGGCTGCCAGTAAAATGCCAACGCACAGCGCTACAGCACCCCACACATAGGGATTGCGCGTAATCTCGTTGTTGAATGCCCTGCTCTCTGGCTCTGCCATGTTGAACACATGTAGCAACTGGGCGGTGGCAATGACCAGGAATGCTACTGTCACCGACTGGGCCTCACTCATGCCATAAACACTGTGCGCCAGCACAAATGCCCCCAGAACCACGAATGTGATCAGCGAGCTGTAGATGCTAATCGCGCGCCACTGTGGCTTGCCGATGATGGGGTCCTTGATGGAGCGCGGTGGCTGGGCCATCACATCGGCGTGCCCCTTGCTCGCACCCAGGGCAAGCGCGGGAAAGACGTCGGTCACCATGTTGAGAAAAAGAATCTGTAAGGGCAGCAAAGGCAGTGGTGCTCCACTCATCGACGCCAAACCAATCACCAGGACTTCACTGAGATTACATGACATCAAGTAGATGACGAACTTGCGTATATTATTGAATATCACCCTACCCTGCTCGACAGCAGAAACAATGGACACAAAGGCATCATCACGGAGCACCATGTCCGCTGTTTCCTGCGCAACCTCCGTACCTCGAATGCCCATCGCGACACCTATGTCTGCCTTTTTAAGCGCCGGTGCATCGTTCACACCGTCGCCGGTCATGGCAACCACATCCCCCTGCTCTTGATGCATCTGAATGATATCGAGCTTGTTCTTGGGAGTTACCCGGGAAAACACGGTAACGCCCAGCATCTCCTTGAGCCGGCCCTCGGCCTGCACAGCATCGATTTCCCTGCCAGTGGCCACTTCACAGTGTTCAAGATCTGCGCAAATTCCCGTACTTTTGGCTACATGGAGTGCCGTTCCGCCCTGATCCCCTGTGACCATAATCACCCGAATACCTGCTTCCCTACATGATTTGATGGCATCCGGAATATCAGCCCGAGGAGGGTCCATCACACAGACCAAGCCTACGAAGGCGAGCCCTTGGTATGGTTTTTGCCCAGGGTCTTCGCTGAGCTTTCGTGCAACGGCAAGCACACGGAAACCCTCACTGGCAAGAGTCTGGTTTTGATCAAGCCAGTATCCTCTCTTCTCATCTGAGAGAGGTAACGGCCCATCGTCGCTGAGTAATTCAGTGCACGCAGCCAGCACAGGCTCTGCCGCCCCCTTCACCGCATAGAGATAAGACCCATCAATATCTGCCTGAGAATGGATCGTAGCCATCATTTTCACCTCAGAGTCAAAGGCCTCCTCACGCTGTCTCGGATACCGGGACAGAAGACCCTGCTTCTGAATACTGCGTTTCCCAGCGGCAGCCAGCAATGCCACCTCCATGGGATCGCCAATACCCTCGACCAGTGCTTTATGCTCCTCCTTGTGTTCACTCTGCTCAAGCTCTGCGTTATTACACAACACCCCCAGTGTCAGCAGCTCCTCAGATAACGTCTCTGCATTCGCTTCGGTCTTGAGATCATCCATTCCCGCATCAGTTATTACGGAGACAAGGACCATTTTGTTTTCGGTAAGCGTGCCCGTCTTATCAGTGCAGATCACATTCGTCGCTCCGAGTGTCTCAACTGCCGAGAGACGGTTGATGAGGGCATTACTGCGGGCCATCCTCCACATCCCCCTCGCCAGGGCCAGAGTGGCAATGATTGGCAATCCCTCGGGAATCGCTGCAACGGCAAGGGCGATCGATGTCTCAATCATCAGGTAGAGCTCCCTGCCACGCAGCAAGCCTGCCACCAGAGTAAAGAGTGTAATACCCAAGGTAACGACGATTAGCTTGCGACTGAGACGCGCCAACCGTTTTTCCAGTGGCGTGACTTCATCCTCCGTCATGCTGACCAGCGAGGAGATGGCGCCAAATTCGGTTGCCAGCCCCGTGGCCACCACAACCCCCTCGGCAGAGCCGCGCGTCAGGGATGTTCCTTTGTAGAGCATGTTACTGCGCTCCGCGAGTATCGTCTCATCGGGTATTTTGGATACAGCCTTTGCCACTGGCAATGATTCCCCAGTGAGTGCTGACTCATTAGCCTGAAGACGGGAGCATTCCGTGATACGCATGTCTGCAGCCACCATGTCACCCGCCTCGAGAATGACCACATCCCCGGGCACCAGCCCCTCTGCAGATATCTTACCTATCTTGCCATCCCTTCTCACCGTGGCCGAGGTCTTCCCATACTTCCGCAGTGACTCCATGGTGCGAACAGCGCCAAATTCGGTAAAAAAACCAATCATCGCGTTGATGCCCAACACAGCTACGATCGCGATACCCTCAATCCAGTCCTGAAATGCGAAAGCAAGGCCGGCTGCCACAGCCAACAGCAGCACCAACAAGCTTTGGAACTGGGACAGAAGGATCGCCAGCCAACTGCGCCCGGCGCTGATCTGGAGCTGGTTGTATCCATATTGAAGTAAACGATCCGCGGCCTGAGCCTCGGACAAGCCTGTGTTCAATGATGTGCCGTGCTGCTCCACAACAGCCTCAGCAGACACACCCCAGGGGTGACGTTCATCCATATGCCTGGCATGTTAGCGAATCATTTCGCTCACGGCAATACAGAGCATCCACAAAAAACGGCTCACACCTGCAATTGCTCACCCTCGGTCTTGGCGATGCAGACTGCAGCACATGAATCCCCAAAGATATTGACTGCTGTACGGCTCATATCGAGAAGGCGATCCACCGAGAGCAGTGCCACCACGGCCATCTCCGCGTTGGGAATGCCCGAACTGTTGAGGATAAGCAAAATCGCGACCAAACTAGCCGAGGGAATGCCCGCCACACCAATGCTGGTTAACAAGGCAGTGATCACCACGGCGAACTGACCCGCAAAGCCCATTTCAACCCCCATGACCTGGGCTACAAACAAGACTGCCACACACTCATACAGAGCCGTACCATCCATGTTGACAGTCGCACCCAGAGGCAGGGTAAAGCTCGAAACTCTCTTGGAAACACCGGAGTTTTTCTGCACGCAATGCATCGTCTCAGGCAGGGTGGCTGAAGATGAGGCGGTTGAAAATGCCGTCAGCATGGCCATGCGCATGGCTCGAAAATGCGCCCAAGGATTCACCCGCGCTACGAAGCGCAGAACAAGTGGCATCACTAAAAACAAGTGAATAGCGAGCGCGAGCAGCACGGTAATAAAATACTTACCGAGACTCACAAAGATGTCAGCCCCACTGTGGTACACCACGGGAAGAAGCAACCCAAAGACACCCAGGGGTGCAAAAACCATGATCCACTGGGTCACCTTTATCATAACCTCATTGATGCCCTGCACAGCACCCAGCAATTGAGCCATGTTGCCCGGAGGCAGTTGGGCCATGGCAACAGCAAAAAGAATGGAAAAGAAGATCATGCCCAGCAACTGCCCATTATCGGTGGCAGCCTTGAATACATTGGGGGGGATCATTTTCTTGAAAAGCCCGGCGTAATCCGCCGGTTTGCGCTCACCTGCTTGCGCCACTTTTTCGCGTTGGCTTGAGCTTGCCTCATCCGCCTGTTGCTCAAGCGCCATGCGTATTTTCACATTCGCCTTACCATCCTCAAGACCCGGCTGAATAGTATTAACAAGCAGCAACCCCACCAGAACGGCCATCAGGCTCGTTCCCATGTAAAACCCGATGGTCTTCAAGCCAAGCCTGCCAAATCCATGCAACCCGCCAAGGGATGCAATACCAGCAATGATCGAGCTTGCCACCAGCGGCACAATGATCATTTTCAGCGCCTGCAAAAAAAGCTTACCTACAAAATCAGACACCGAAATCGCTTGATGCATGAATTGATATGCCGCGCTATCCTTTGCCACCGAGTCACTGAGATTGCGAAAAACAATTGCCGTTCCGGTGGCAAGTAAGAGAGCAATAAGGATCTGCCAGTGAGCTGCCAATTTCTTCATAAGGGCGAAACTAGTGCTTCGCCTCACAAAAGGAAATCAGGAATCGATTTTTTCGCACAAAAAAGCACTCGCTAAACAAGCCCCTCTCAACAAAGCATTAATCGGCATTGTTCAACTCTCCATGCTTGCGCAGACGCCTGAGGCACGTTACACCGCAACCGTGAATGATTCATTCTCCAACACCACGGTGCGCACTCGTTTTGCTCCATCACCCACAGGCTATCTCCACGTGGGAGGCACTCGCACTGCACTATTCAACTGGCTCCTTGCCCGCAAATATGGCGGCTCCTTTATCCTCAGAATTGAAGACACCGATGAGGCCAGAAACACCCAGGCAGCGCGGGAGGCCATCTTTCATGGGATGAGCTGGCTCGGCCTGGATTGGGATGAAGGACCACACCCTGATGGCAGCACTACAGGCAACCACGGTCCCTATTACCAAAGTCAACGCAAAGAACTCTATGACAAGTGGTTTGAAAAGCTCCGTGCTGACGACCGCGTTTATGAGGATGATGGAGCCTGGCGATTCCGCTTTGCACGAAAACCCGTGACCATGCAGGACATGATCTGTGGCGAGGTCACCATCGACTACCGCGATGAATCCAACACTCCCGATATGGTGCTCAAACGATCGGACGGATCGTATGTTTTCCATTTCGTCAATGTTGTCGATGATCTGGAAATGAAAATAAGTCATGTTCTCCGCGGTGAGGACCACCTCATGAATACCCCAAAGCACCTCCAGCTTTTCGAGGCACTGGGGGTTCAGGCACCTCACTATGGACATATTCCGCTGATTCTCAACATGGACGGCTCCAAGATGAGCAAACGTGATACAGGAGCAGCCATAGCGGGTTATGCAGATGAGGGCTACATACCTGCGGCCGTGTTAAATTTTCTCTCACTACTGGGATGGTCTCCAAAGGATGAATCTGAAATCATGCCCGTGGGTGAAATCATTGAACGCTTCAGCCTCGAGGGCGTGAACCGTTCCCCTGCGAAATTTGATGCAGAAAAATGTGCATGGATCAACCAGCAGCATCTGATGCAAATGAGCGCGGAAGAATTTTCCGCTGTCGCCGCACCTTATGTGGGCAAAGCCGGCTACGACCTACCTGCCAATTTCACCGAAATCGCTGCAGCGGTGCAGGAAAAGGTCAGGTTGCTTACCGAAGTGCCACAGGCAGTAAGCTTTTTCCTGGTCGATGAATATGAATACGATCAAGCAGCCATGGACAAGGTGCGCAGTAATCCAGATGTCAAAAACCTCCTCTCCCAACTTGCAGAGGCGCTGGAAAAAGTGGAGGATTGGATAACTGCCAAGGAGATGATCGGCACTACCGCGACCGCAAACGGATCCAAACCAGGCCAGCTGATGTTCCCCACACGCGTTGCTCTCAGTGGTCAGGCCGGAGGTCCTGATCTGGGTGCCATTCTTACGATTCTCGGCAAGAAGGAAACAGTTCGCCGCATCAGACGCACTGTCGGCCAACTGTAGTATCATACCATGAAAGAAGTATACCAGATTTCCGATCTCTCCAGCCGTGCAGCCCTCGATGCAGGCGCAGAAAAGCCAGCGAGGCTTGCCGTCATTGGCCACCCGGTAGACCACTCCGCTTCCCCGGCCATGCACCAGGCAGCACTGGATGCGCAAAACAAGGACATGCGCTATATTCGTATTGATGTGGAGCCCGGGCAAGTGACCGAAGCCATCAAGCGCATGCAGGATCTCGAATTCATCGGCTGCAACGTGACAGTGCCGCACAAACTTGAGGCCAAGGATTGCTGCGATGAGCTTAGCGAGGATGCTCAGGCAATAGGTGCCGTGAACACCATTATCTTTGGAGAGCGCATTCTGGGGCATAATACAGATGCCTCCGGCTTGGTCGGCGCCATACGTGAAGACTTCGGTATCGATCTGGCAGACCTCAAGGTTATGATACTTGGTGTTGGTGGTGGTGCAGGACGTGCCGCAGCGATCCAATGTGCACGAATCGGATGTGATCAGATCTGGCTGGTGAACCGCACTCTGGAAAAGGCCCGCTTACTCATGGAAGAGCTTGATGCAAGCAGCAAGCATTCAGAGCGCCTTGAAGGTCCCGGCGAACGCTTTTACGCCATGTCTCCAGAGGACCCGGAGATATCCGAGGCAGCGGGACATGCAGAGCTTATCATCAACGCTACCTCACTGGGCCTGCGCTCTTTTGACCCCAAGCCCTTGCCATCTGGATGCATCGAGCCACACCACCTTGTCTATGACATGATCTACAAGCCGGCTCAAACGCCATTGCTTAGCCATGCCAAGTCCATGGGTGCCCGCACAGCAAACGGAAGCTCAATGCTGCTGCATCAGGGCGCTCTTTCCTACGAATGTTGGTTCCCCGGCGTGCGTCCATTAGAGGAGATGAGAAGCGGGTTAAAAAAGTCACTCTGAGCCACCTGACAGGCCCGTATCCCTGACGATAGCAGGGTCATACCAGTGATCAGCGAGGAGCTCTACCAGCTCCAAGGCAGGATCTTCACCACTTACCTTTCTGACTCGCATACGCACACGTACGCGGTGAAAATTTTCCGG
>JBNACB010000070.1:0-6621 GCA_049632765.1 Akkermansiaceae bacterium
GATGTGATCACCAGATAGGTCATGCCGGCCTCTTTGGCGGAGCGGACCATCAAATCCGCGTCAAAGCCGGCCGGGTTGAAGCTCTTGGCAAGCCCGGCGTACTCGTCCCGGTCGATGTTTGCCTTGCCCTGAATCCACTCTGCATAGCCGGCGACTTGTTTGCCTTTCCAAACTCCGCCGAGCTGCGAATAAAGGCCGAAGTGGATAAACATTCCATAGTCCGCTTTCGCAAACCATTGCACACGGGCGTTGTAGTCGTTCAGGGATTCCTGTCTGGGAACTTCTTCCTTGGCGAATGCGGGCGTCAGCACGGCCATGAACGTAATGGCTATCATCCTGCGGGCGGTCATTTTTAATTGTTGGGTATTCATAATGAACTATTTTGTGTTGGGATTAATCTCTTTCCGGTTCTTCGGGGCTCCGCCCTTGAGTAGCGACTTTTCCGTTGCGACCGGATTGGCGTCGCCCAGCGCGGCCAACTTGGCGTGCAGCTGTTTTTTCAACTCATCGGCCACGGTGCGATACCCGGGATTATCGATTTCATTCTTCAGCTCATGGGGATCTTTTTCAAGATGGTAGAGTTCATACTCCGGCCGGTGATGCAGCTTGTGCACCAGTGGATCGCCGGGATAGTTAGCCACCCACGACGAGGCAACATCGTCGCCCTCTTTTGCAGGGGCGTCCAACATCGCCAGTACCTTGTCGATTTTGGTGTTGGAGGTCTGACTTTGATGGTTCGGGTTATAGATCAGGGTGAAGGATTTGTTGCGGATGACCCGGATCGGGTAGATGCGCTCCTCACTGCCGATGATGTTGCAGTTGGTGAACGTGCCGAGGACATGGGAATGACGCACCTGCTCATCTCCTTCCAGTGTTTTCAGGAAACTCTTGCCGTCGCAATCCCCGGGCTTGAGCTTGCCCCCGGCGGCTTCCACGAGCGTTGGCGTAATGTCGGCAATGGATAGCAGCTCTTCTGCCACGGAGCCGGGCCTGGTCAACCCGGCCCAGCGCGCAATCAGGCCTGAACGCAGGCCATTGTCATAGCAGGTCCATTTCGCAAAAGGTAAACTAGTGCCCTGCTCACTACAGACCATGAAGAGGGTGCTGTCCCACAAGCCGCGCTGTTCCAGCTCTTCGCGCATCTGACCGACTAACTTGTCGAAATTGGTAACCTCGGCATAGTATTTCACCAGCTCCCGCCTAAGAGCAGGCGTGTCCAGCCAGTAAGGCGGAATGGTCAGTGCTTCGGCATCATAGGCCGAGGGGTCGCCCGTTGTATATGGTCCGTGGGCATCGTTCGAGGCGATGAACAGGCAGAAGGGTTTGCCCTCTTGCTCGCAGGAATCGATAAACGTCCCCGCGTTTTTGAGATATTCAGGATTGGGGTCCTTCTTCTTATCCTTGCCTCCCGGAAAGTATTCGAAGGGATAGCACTCCTTGGGGCCAACATGGCTCTTGCCCACCAAGGCGACACGGTAGCCGAGGGGTTTGAGGTAGTGAGCTATGCTCCTGGTTCCGGGCTTCGATGTGGAATGGTTCGGCAGCGTGCCCGTGCGCCATGGAGTCCGGCCGCTGTAGAGTTCCTGACGATAGGGTGCGCACATTGCCACCGAACAATAGGCGCGGTCGAAGCGCACGCCCTCCGAAGCCAGCCGGTCGATGTGTGGCGTTTTGCAGTCCACCCCACCATATGCACCCCAGGTGTCGCGGTTCATGTCATCCGCTAGAATGAAAACGATGTTGGGTTTGCTTGCCTCATCATCCGCCCAAAGAGAAACGCAGCCCAGGTGAAAAGCCGCGAATATCCATGTGAAAAATAACTTCATAGGGTTCCCTTTAAATCTTGTTCTCCGCAGTAAAAAATGTGCGCCAGGCTTTCATTGCGTTGGGCTGGCCTTCTGGATCTCAGCAAGCCTCTGCTCCATCTGCTTTACCCGCTCCGGGAATTCATCATGCAGATTCTTCTTCTGGGCGATGTCTTTGGAGAGGTTAAACAACAACGCAGGCGCGTCGAGCGGGTCACCCTTCCATTGTTCCTGAAACCAGTCCGGCTCCGGAGTGATTCCTCCCGGGCGCAAGTAGGCCCACTCCCCCTGCCGCAGTCCCAATCTGCCGCCTGTGGCATGGTAGACCAGCTCCTTGCGCACCGGCTCACCTGAACGCAGGGAGGGAAGAATATCCAGGCTGTCCTCCGCAGTGCCGTCGGCCAGTGGCGCTTGGACAATACCTGCAATGGTCGCAAACAGGTCGGTGAGTGAAATGGTCGCATCGACCCGTCGTCCCCCGTCGATTCCCCCGTTTGGCCAGCTGGCGATGAAGGGAACCCGGTGCCCTCCCTCCAGTAGATCGCGCTTCAGCCCGCGCAGTGATCCCGAAGGGTTGTGCTGATGGGTTTGGATCAACTCACGCATGAACGGTGCGGGACCGTTGTCACTGGAGACAATCAAGAGAGTATCCTGATCAATGCCTGCAGCTTTTAATGCCGCCACAATCTGCCCGACCGAGTCATCCGTCTGGGTAATGTAATCGCCGTAGCGGCCTGCCTGGCTGGTGCCATGGAATTCTGCCACGGGCACAATGGGCGTGTGCGGAGAAGTCGTTGAGAAGAAGAGGAAGAACGGCTCGTCTTTTTTGCCCTGCTTGCCGATATACTCAACCGCTTTGCCGGTAATGGCCGGCATCACATGCTCCAGTCTCCAGCCTTTCTCGCCGGGGCCGATGCCATGGAAATAGCCCCCTCTTCTCAGCACCTGCTTGTTGAGTGGCTTGGCATCAAAATCCACCGGGTCACAGGTGAGCCTGTCGTTCTCAATGAAAGCGTAGGGTGGGAAATTCGGGACATCATCGCCAAAGTAATAATCAAAGCCGGCACCCAGCGGCCCGCCCTTGATCGGTCTGGACCAGTCAAAATGCTCACATTTTGCTGTGCTGGTACTGCCGCCAATGACTGAGGCGGGTGGCTTTTCTCCCCCCTTCCATGGCCACTCCCAGCCAAGGTGCCATTTGCCGATACAGGCCGTGGCGTAGCCTTTGGTTTTGAGCATTTTGGGCAGTGTAATGCGGTCTGCCAGAATGACGGACTCTGCCCATGGGTTCAGGCGCCCCCCGCGCACTGGTTTTCTTCGCCAGGCATGGCGTCCTGTGAGCATGGCATAGCGGCTCGGGCTGCACACCGTACTGGGTGAATGCGCGTCCGTGGCCCAAATACCCGCCTCAGCCAAGGCATCCATGTGCGGGGTCTTGACTTTTGATTCCGTATTCAGGAATGAGACATCCCCATAGCCGAGATCATCTGTTAGAACAATCACGATATTTGGTTTGCTTGATCGATCAGCGGCCTCTTCGGCCACCGCATAACCATATGACAACAAGCCGGCAAAAAGGCATGCGGCTACATAAAGAATACTGCGTGGTGGAAAGATTGTCATCATCTGATCAACCTTAGAATGGCGACGATGCCGCTGATGATGGCCAGCACCCTGAAGATGTTCAACCAGGTCATCGCACGTGCCTTTTCCCGGATTGCTTCGGCCTTTGCTTCGTTGGCTTCATCGAGGCGCTTCCACAGTTCAGCGCAGTTCGGGCATTGAGTCTCTTTTCCTGGTTCCATCGTCTATCTTGCCGATCTTGGTCGTGGCAGTTCCCCATACATTTACTCCCCATGTTGAACAAAACACACAGCTTATTGCATCCTCATTATTGAGGGGAAAATGCAAATAACCCAGCGATATGATGGCTCCCCTACTCCGAGAGCTTTCCCCCTGCCCTACTCTCTGCCTTGGGGGCGCCAACGGGCATAGCCTTCCACAAGCCTGTTGCCATGAGCGCAACACCCACCGCACCAATGGCCACTGAAACGGCAAAGGCAGATGTCCGCACATAATCGCTTATTTCATAATAACCGATGTAGGCGGAGACCAGACCAAAGGTCAGTGGGTAGCCAAAGCAAACCATGGACAGAAAAGAGCGCCTGAAGGAAAAAATGATTCCTACAAGGATACACAACGGCACGATGAACATGATCTGCGGCCCGATCATTAACAAGGCGCCTGCCGTAAGCATCGCTGTCAGCAACACAACGACGATGCTTTTCTTTGTCCCGCTCACTTCTCCCATAATTCTCGGACGGAAGCATTCCAGTCACCCCTATCGATCAACTGCTGAATGCTTTCCGGATCAATCGCCATGTGCCGGCCGTCAGTGAAGAGCTCACCATCTTTGTCGAGTTTCTCCATGATCACATGCACCTTGCCTGGAACATCCCCCCCACTATAACCGACAGCCAATTCTTCGCCAACTAAGAGCCCTCTGACTCCTTCACCCCCACCTCGTCCTGAGACCTCGATGCCATCCTCAATAAGCTCGACCTTCTCAATCTTCCTGCCCTTGGAGTGTTTCGCATAAATGTGGAACCGATTTGGAGTCACGGTGGTATCAACCGCGATAACTCCATCACTGAAGTAGTAGATGAGGCCGCGTTCGGTTTGATGCTCACCTAGTCGATCAGCTTTCCCTGCCACGTTTTCACTTACATCCCCGAATACCATGGCGAAAATGAAGGTTGATGCCATCGGGGCAATCAACAGAAAAACGGGGGCGGCAATAACGCTGACCAGGAGTATAAGCACGCCCTGCAGAGTTCCGCCTCTGGTGATGGCGATAATACCTAATACGAATGTAGCCACTAAAACGGGAAAAGCGATGAACCAGGTCAGCAGCCCAACAGCTGGGATCAGGGCAATGAGACAGATCACGACGATCATGATCCAAGCTGCTAGGGCAACTCCTTTATAGTTTGGCGATTGTTCTGTGTTGTCTTCCATATGTTTGTGTTGTTGGTGAGTATCCTGAGTATTCAGAATGCGTAGTTATAGACTATGCTATGGCACTGACAATGCGGCAATTATAAAACAGGTCGCCTATTGTAGAGGCGCTCACAGTACTCGCTTGCGAGGCAAGCAGGGGCAGCGCATGCGATGATGAAGCTTTTCTCCGTATCAATCGGGCGAGAAGAAGCGGTGCACCACCACCCCGTCCTCAACCAGGAAGGCGATCGCTGTGCAGTTTCCGGGATCCTGGGATGAGAGTGACACATGGACGCTCTCGAGCTCTCGAGCGGGTTGATCCGGCTCCATGTGAACTTTGCTTTGCTCTCTTGAAATGCTGGGAGGGGCATAGGCGCTGCCTTCGTATGCTTGTAGCACGATTGTCTCAATTTCACCGGCATCGGTGCCGAGAGGGATTTTCAACATGGCGGACCTCAGGATGCGTTCCGACGGAGGCGGCAAAAAGAACTGCACAGCAAACAAACCTAATACCACGAAGCCGACGAGGGCGGCGCGTTTCCCGTAAACTCCATACCATTGTGCTACCGACACCAGTGAGACAAGGATGCAGAACAGCAGGTATCGATAGGTGTATGCAACGACACCGTACAGTTGATCCGCTATAAGTGCAAAACAGGCAAAAACAGCGACGATGACAACATACAGAATAAGGAGTAAATTTTTCATGCGTGGATTAGATGAATGAGCTCAACGAGAACCCTCAACGGCCGATCAACTTCAGCAAGTGCAGGACTGACCCACATGTAAAATGTGATGCGACCTTCTCCACAAACCTGGGAAAGTCCACGGCGGCACTGTGGTCTGCTTTGTCAGAAATCGTGCGCAGCACCACACAGGGGATGTTGTGCTCATAGGCCACCTGGGCCACGGCAGCCCCCTCCATCTCAATGCATTGAAGACCGGGAAGTGCCTCCCTCAAGTTTCGAGCAATTTCATCGTTGGCAATGAATTGATCTCCGCTTGCGATTGTGCCTGTTAGAACTTGTGGGTTGGTGATGTGAAACTCATCAAGCACCCGGGCTGGCACGTCACTGCGCAGAGTATTTGCAAGGTAGTCCTCCGCAGCACGGCGAGCCGCATCGACATAAGACGTATCGACATGAAAGCGATCTATACCCAAGAGAGGAATTTCAAACTTTTTGAGACCCGGAAGGGCGCTGACGTCCATATCATGTTGCACAAGAGTATCCGCAACCACGATGTCCCCCACGTTGAGTGCAGGATCAAGTGCTCCGGCAACACCGGTGAAAATCAGGCACTCCACACCATGTCTCTCAATGAGGGTTGTCGCTGTGGAGGAGGCTGCGACTTTTCCCCAGCGGGAGAAGACAAGGGTCACTTCCTGGCCATGGATTTTCCCCGTCACATACTCCCGCATTCCACGGGAATCGCTCCGAGTATCATGCATGTGATCACGCAGTAGCGAGACCTCCTCAGCCATGGCCCCCATGATTCCTATCTTCATATGCTTCTGCTTGGGGAACATCGCAACCAGCGGCTAGTCCGCTGTAATGCTTTGTTAGCTGAGATTACAGACAAAAACAATACCGAGTTATCGATCAATAATAAAGCGCCCATCTCGAGAAATGGTGTTCATATTCCAATGAATTCGATGCACATACTCATAATCTAGGCCATAGTCTCGAGTACGCAAGAAAATCACTTTACCTGGGGTCATCGTTTCGCACTTGGCCTCTTCCATGAAGTAGGTTTTTTGGTAATCGGCTAATCTCCATTCATATAGCTTAATCCTCCCGTCTTCATACTTTCCTAG
>JBNACB010000071.1:0-6465 GCA_049632765.1 Akkermansiaceae bacterium
TTGATATCCTGTTTTTTAAGGCCAAGCGCGAGATAGAGAAGAAAGACGCAGCGGCCTCGCCTGCCGGTAACTAGTCTGCAGATAACATCCAAATCCACCCAATAATTCACCCACAACATGTCTTGGTTATCCGATCATTATGAAAAAGTAACGTTGGGCGCAGCCATTACAGCGATGGCAGCACTCGGATATATCGGCCACAAAAACAGGGACGATCAGGCCAATGTTTTTCGTCTGCATAGCGCCAAGCAAAATACGGAAGTGGGCGTGGAGGGCTTTGCAGAGGTGGAGAATGCCAAAGTCTCCATGTACATGGATCACCAAATACATCAGGCCGATGTGGATGGGCGTAAAGTCGACCTTTTGACGGGTATCGTTTTGTATTCCAAACGTGATGACCCGAAAAATCCGGTCGATATGCTCAAGGACGAACCTGTGCACGCGGGCATTCCCAATACATGGTGGATGGAGAACCAGCTTGATCCAGGCTATGCCAATGCTCCGGAGAGAGATCCAGATGATGATGGCTTTACCAACCGTGAAGAGTATGAGGCCGAAACTGACCCCGGGCTCGCTACAGACTATCCACAACCTGTCAACAAGCTGAAAGTCGTGGATGTGACTACCACTCAGGCCCATATCAAGCCCAGAGAGGCGATCGGGGGTGGTAAGAAGTCATTTTTCAATCTTCTCAACAAGAACGGATTCAAGCTCAACCAGACACTTGGTGAAGTCGAACTAGGGGGCACCATTTTATTCAAGAGATCTCTGATGCAGAAGAGATTCAGGTTTGCCGATCTCGACAAAAGGCGCAACGCCAACGGAGTGGTGGACGTCATTTGGGTGATTGAAGATCTCCAGCCCAACAAAAGGGGGACGCTCTACCGTTTTGACAAACGTGGAGATCTCGATGGCCACCCAGATCGCTCTCTGGGTATCATGGATAGTACTGCCAAGCTTGTATTACAAGCCCTTGGCGAGGATGATAAACCATTTGAGGTTGAAGAAAATACGCGATTTTCCCTGCCATTTGATGACAAAGCTGCCCAAAAACCCTACCTGCTCAAAAGCATCGACTTGAACAACCGCGAAGTCGTTGTCGAATATACGGACGATAATGGCGAGAGGCGTGAATTTATCATGCCATTTCGCAATTAAGCCCTCAGCGCCTGATAGCGATTACGAAATCAATCATTTTCCAGGGATTATTTTATAAAATAACCGGAAAAAATGCTTCACATTAGGCATCTAAAATAGTTAAATGCGTTGATAAATACTATGCAAAGCACATTCACCCACCCATACATTCAAGATAAGAGAAGTAGCTTTCTTGATCTTGTTGCACGCATATCCAAAAGCAAAGCAGTGATGCTCACAGCCTCGGTACTGAGCACATCATTTCTGGCGGAGTCGACAAATGCCCAGAGCTCAGCCAACAGTGCCTCTGGTATTGCCGAGCGCGAGATCGCCCGCCGTGCCAACCTCGTAGTAGAAGCTGATAAAGCCCTCGTCCTTGGAAGGGCAGCATACAAGCAAAACCAGTATCAGGAGGCTGTGACACAATATCGCCGTGCACTCAGCATGCTGCCTCCAGGTCCGGCTCTGGCCGATCGTCGCAAAACATACACGAGTCACCTCGGTGACGCAGTGTCGGCACTCGCTCAGGAATACCGGCGCATCGGTAAGTATGACGAGGCTCGTGACATGCTTGAGGGCATGTTGGTGCAGGATCCCACCAATCTTGATGCCTTGAAACAAATTGAGTATCTTGACGATCCCATAAGAACCAATCCGGCCCTGACTTTTGATCACGTCAAGGATGTGGACCGAGTTCGCAAACACCTCTATACTGGCGAGGGTTACTACAACCTCGGAAAATATGATGAGGCAGGTATTGAGTTTGAGAAAATCCTGCAGATCGATCCCTATAACAAAGCGGCACGTAGATGGATGGAAAGGCTCGCTGTGACAAAATCTGACTACTACCGCGCTGCCTATGATCAGACACGTGCTCAGCTTCTTCAAGAAGTGGACAAGGCATGGGAGACATCCATTCCGCCCGAGCTGCCCGATTTTGGTCCTGGCGACGGTCCAACTACCCAACAATCAGGCGTTCAGTACCTGCAACAAAAGCTCAATAATATCATCATCCCTGATGTCGATTTTGAGGATATTACTGTCCAAGAGGCGCTTGAAACACTCCGCATCCGTGCACGAGAATTTGATATCGAAACGGACGAAGAGAAAAAAGGGGTCAACTTCCTGATACGTGACACGGGTGTCAAAGCTGGTGGGGGAGGTGGCTTTGGTGGTGACCAGGGATTGGATGCCAGTGTTGAGGCTGTATCTGGCTCTGATATCGGAGCAGTCAAAATTGACGAGATACGCGTGCAAAACGTGCCATTGGGAACCCTGATTCAATACATTTGTGACAAGACAAGACTTCGCTGGAAGCTTGATAATCACGCGGTTATTATCCTGCCAGTGGGTGCTTTGGAGGCCGACGATCTCTACCCTCGCACATTTACTGTGCCTCCTGATTTTATCTCCCGCCTTTCTCAGGGAGCTGGTGGTGGAGGAGGAGCTGATGACGACCCCTTCGGTGGTGGTGATGATGACGATGGCGGCCTCGGTCAGCGCGCCTCTGCGAAAACATTGCTGCTTGAGAACGGGGTGTCCTTCCCTGACAAGGCTTTTGCCAATTACATTGCCTCGACAAGTACGCTCGTAGTTTACAATACACTGAGTAACCTTGACTTGATCGAGCAGCTCGTTGAGGTCATGCGCCAAGCAGGCCCCCGGCAAGTCCGTATCATGACGAAGTTTATTGAGATCTCACAGGAAAACACGGATGAGCTTGGATTTGACTGGATTATCAGCCCTTTTGATCTCGGAGGAAATGGTGCCAATGGAATCATCTCAGGTGGATCTACGGGTAATGGTGTCGCACGTAACATCAATGATTTGGGTAACCCCAACATTCTTCCAGCTGGTGCAACGGAAGTTTCTAACATCGCCACTGCTGGACTTCGCTCAGGTGACTTCGCCAATACGAGGAACAATATCGATGCCATCATTAACAACCCGACACGCAGTTCGCAGGCCACTAACGTGGCTCCGGGAATACTCTCCATTACGGGACTGTTTGATAACGGTCAGGCTCAGATGATCATGCGTGGTCTTGCTCAAAAGAAGGGTGCGGATGTGATGACCGCCCCCAGTATCCTTGCAAGGAGTGGTGAGGGCGCGACCATTGAAGTCATTCGCGAGTTCATTTATCCCACCGAGTATGAGCCACCCGAGTTGCCACAGTCAATTGGAGGTGGTATCGGAGGTGGTACTGACGAGGGTGGTGGTTCTGTGGAAATTTTCCCCGTTACCCCTGCCACACCTACGGGCTTCGAGACGCGTAACACTGGAGTTACTTTGGAAATCGAGCCAACCATCGATGACAACAATTACTCCATTGACCTGCGATTCCTTCCGGAGCTCGTTGAGTTTGAGGGATTCATCAACTATGGTTCGCCCATTCAGACACTGGCCACCGATCTCGTTGGTAATCCTGTGAGCCTGACCATTACCGAGAACCGCATTGAAATGCCGGTGTTTGCCACTCGCAGGGTGGTGACTGGACTCACCATCTACGATGGCTATACCGTGGCTGTAGGTGGACTGATGCGTGAAGATGTGCAAAATGTCGAAGACAGCGTGCCTATCCTGGGTGACTTGCCCATCATCGGACGTTTGTTCCAGTCCAAGGCTGAAAGCCGGCTCAAGAGCAACCTGATTATCTTTGTCACCGCAGAGATCATCGACGCAGCTGGCACGCGAGTGAATCAGCCAGGTGGCTCAGTTGCTGGTCCTGGAAATGCAGCTCCCACCTCCATCATGCCCCTTGATGATGGGGACGGTATATTGCCCGCCCGCTAGCCTGCAGGCTAACATAGCTCTCATTCAGCCCCTCAGTTGCCGATGTGCGATTGAGGGGCTTTTGCATGATGGCCCTTGTGGCTTGTCTTAAGAGGCTTCATTTGTGATGTTCCAGTCGTGATGAGTTCCAATCTGACAATCCTTGCTCTCACCGGAGGTATTGCCACCGGCAAGTCCACCTGCTGTGCCATGATGCAGGAGCTGTCATCCGAGGTTGTGGTCTTTGATGCTGACCGAAGTGTTGCGCAAGCTTACACAGATCCTGAGGTCGTGGACATACTCAGGGGCCACTTCGGCTCAGACATCCATGATGAGGGTGGGGGGATCAACAAATCCTGGCTGCGGGCACGCGTTTTTTCCCATAGTGATGACCGGAAATTTCTGGAGCAGGTTTTTCACCCCAGAGTGCGCAAGGATTGTCTTGCATTATTGGAGCAAGAAGCTAAAAATCCGGCGACGCGTTTATTCGTTGCGGACATCCCTCTCCTGTTTGAGAGTGGATTTGAATTTGGTCAGTCAGCCAATTTACTGGTAGCCACCAGTAGGCAAACCCAGATTGACCGGCTCAAAAATCGCAACGGTTGGGACGACGACACGGTGGAAGCGGTGCTTTCATCCCAGATGTCCATCGAGGCCAAACTTCAAATGGCTGACGTGGTTTTCTGGAATGAGGGGCCCGAGCAAATGCTCAGAAATCAGTGTCGAAGGTTCCTGCAGTCCTTTGCCGAGGTTGCATGACGTGTCAGCAATCATGGTCTCCAACTCCGCGTGATGGCCATGTTCCACAAGAACGAATTCCAGGGACACGAACTCCCAAGCCCTCTCATCTATTTCCCATGAATGAAGAAAACGAAGTCAATGAGCCTGCAGCCGATGCATTGGAGGCAAATGATAGCAATGTAACCGAGACTGCAGCTATGAAAGAGACCGCAGATGCAGCGCATGAGGACAGAGCTGCTGATCAGAGGGAGGCTGGGAATGGCAAGGAAGACTCCATAGCGGTCAAGGAGGAGCGCCCACCGCTGCCGCCATTGCCAGAGTCGATCAGTATCAATGAATTCAGGGAAAAGCCTCTATCTGAGATCTACTCCATGCTGGAGGTACTGCCTGTCAAAATCCCGGCAAAAGCTTCGAAGAGCCAGTTGATCTTTGATCTGGTGTCCTTCTATGCCAAGGAGGGCGTCATTGTTGAAGGTGAGGGAGTTATGGAGCAGGCCAAGGACAACTATGCCATGCTGCGGGATCCTGCCAAAAGCTTTAAAACATCTCCGGATGACCTTTATTTGAGCGGAAACCTGATCAAGGAACACGGACTGGTGGTTGGTCAAAAGGTCAAGGCGCGACTGCGCGCTCCGCACGGCAGAGACAAGTATATCTCCGTGAGCGAAGTGCTTGAAATCGAGGGGCAACCGGCAGCGGAGTATCAGAAACCCAAGGATTTCGACCACCTCACCGCAATGTTCCCGGACCAGAGGATCATGCTGGAGAACCCCAAGACGGGTCTGTCCCCAAGGGTTCTTGATCTGGTCGCTCCCCTGGGCAAGGGGCAGCGGGGTCTGATCGTGGCACCTCCACGTGGAGGCAAGACCATTATCCTGAAGCAAATCGCCCAGTCCATCCAGCTCAACCACCCTGAGGTCGTCCTCATCATCCTCCTGCTCGATGAACGTCCCGAGGAAGTCACGGATTTTGAAGAAACCGTGCAAGCTGAAGTGTTCAGCTCCACCTTTGATGAGCCCGCGAAGCGCCACGCCCAGGTGTCAGACCTCGTCATGGAGCGCGCCAAGCGCCTTGTCGAGCTAGGTAAGGATGTCGTGCTTCTTCTTGATAGCCTCACACGTCTCGCACGTGGCCATAATAACTCACAACGAGGTGGTGGGCCTATCGGATCCGGGGGCTTGAGCCCTGTGGCCCTGCAACAGAGCCGCAAGTTTTTTGGTGCTGCTCGCAACTGCGAGGAAGGTGGTAGCCTGACCATCCTGGCAACGGCACTCGTGGAGACAGAGAGTAAGATGGACGAGGTCATTTTCGAGGAATTCAAGGGCACGGGCAACATGGAGGTCCGCCTCGATCGTGAGCTGGCCGAGCAGCGCATTTACCCGGCTATTCACATTCCCCAGAGCGGTACCCGCAATGACGACCGGCTCTACCACCCGGATGAAATGGCCAAAGTGCTCGAGATTCGCCGCCAGCTGGCCTCCTTGCCGGTAGGCGAGGCTATTGAGACACTGCTCAAAAACCTCTCCAAAACCAGCAACAACACCGAGCTGCTGCTCTCGGGCCTTACCATTGGCCGCTAGTTAGGATGTATTTGAGCTAGGCAAGCATTTAAGCCCAGAGGGAGCAGCGTGCCCCAGACTCTACCGCCTGGGCTATGCACTCCGTGGACCGGGCGGAACTCCCTGATTTGAATGTGGCCGGTTTCGTAGCGACGACCCAGACGATTGGCATTCGATCGTTCAGGTTCAAGGCGAAGCTCCTTTTATTTAAGGTAACCTTAATAAATAAGGTCGTTTTATCCAAAACCTTGGCCCT
>JBNACB010000072.1:0-6463 GCA_049632765.1 Akkermansiaceae bacterium
CTCAACAGTGGCTCTTGGTTCCGGGGCACTGTTCCACATCGAGTCCGGTATTTACCGTTTCGGAGCAAATCTTACCGGTGACTGGAGCAGCAACCTCTCCGACCTGCAGATCGACTCCGGAGCCACCTTCAATGGCGCTGCCACCGCGATCGTGGTCGACTCACTCAATGGCGCAGGCACCCTGAAAACCGGTGGCGGCATTACTGTCGGCGCTGATAACGGCGGCGGCACCTTTTCTGGAAATATTGAGGATTCGAACTTCGGCTCATCTTTCTCGTTTACCAAAAACGGCAGCGGCACCACCACCCTCACGGGAGCCAACACCTACAGTGGCACTACCGAGATCAATGATGGCACCCTGGTGGTCAACGGCACGAGCAGCGGCGGCGGAGCGATGACCATCAATATCAATGGCACCTTGGCCGGCAGCGGCAGTATTACTGGTGACATCGATGTCCTCGGCACCATTAGCCCGGGCAACTCACCCGGCACCCTGACCCAAACAGGTGACCAGACCTGGAACGACGGGGGCTCCTACCACTGGGAAATCAATGACAGTGACGGCACCAAGGGATCTGATCCCGGCTGGGACTGGCTCGATATAGATGGAACACTTGACCTGAGCAGCCTCACAGCAGGTGGCTTCACCATCGACATTGATTCCCTGACCACGAGTAACGTCGCAGGAGACGCGGACGGCTTTGACACTTACATCAAGGATGGTGACATCGCAGACTACAGCTTTGTCATTGCCACAGCCTCAGGAGGCATCACCGGGTTTGAGGCCGGGGACTTCGTGCTCGACTCGAGCGGCTTCAGCAACAGCATAGAAACTTATTATGGCTGGAATTGGGCCATTTCACTTAGTGGCAACGATCTCGTTCTGGGAGCCTCCGCGGTTCCCGAGCCGAGCTCCACGGCACTCCTCAGTCTCGGTGCTCTGGCACTGGCACTGCGCCGCAAGAGGAGCTGATTCCTGATGAAGGATGAGCGATAAGCGATAGCCGCGCAGCGGCTTCCACTTCAACTCTTCACTTAAACTTGCAAGAGCCTCGACGAATGGTCGGGGCTTTCTCTTTGGCCTCAAGATGCTTGGCGAGTGAATGCGTCGCGCTGGAATTCCAAACTCCGCCCTCAGGCGGTTAAAAATGCTGCGGAACAAGATACTCAGAGCCAAATTTCATGCTGGCAGCAAGGCGTGATATCATCTTAACGTATCTCTCACTATGAAGCACATCATTCTCTTTCTCGTTTCACTCCTTACCATTCCAACCTCCTTTGCTCAAGAGAAGGCCCAGCAGACGACCAAGGGGAGTGCAAGCTCCAGCAAACCAAACATCATCTTCATCCTCACCGATGACCAGGGCTACGGCGACCTCGCCCGCCACGGCCATCCCCTGCTGAGAACCCCGCACACAGACCGCCTGCATGATGAGAGTGTGCGCTTTGACAACTTCTACGTCAGCCCCTCCTGCGCCCCCACCCGCGCGGCCCTGATGACCGGCATGCACGAGTTCCGCAACGGCGTGACCCACACCCGTGACCCACGCGAGCACCTCTGGAAAGAGGCCACCATTTTGCCGCAAATCCTGAAAACCGCCGGCTACAAGACCGGGCACATCGGCAAGTGGCACCTCGGCTGGGACGGGGAATACCACCCACACAAACGCGGCTTTGACTGGACCCTGCAGGGAGCTGATCACTTTGACCCCAAGCTCGTTGCCTACAAGGATAACGACAGACCCAAGCACATCAAGGGCGAGGGCTTCCGCGAGGATCTCTACTTTGACCACGCCATGTCCTTTATCAAGCAAGCGGGTGACCAACCCTTCTTCCTCTATCTCTGCACCTACTCACCACACACCCCCTTGTTAGCCCCTGAGAAATACATCGCGCCCTACCGTGGCAAGGTCGGTGATGACGAGGCCACCTACCTCGGCATGATCGAGAACGTGGACTACAACGTCGGCCGCCTGCTGGACTTTCTGGACAAGGAAAATCTCGATGAGGACACCATCATTATCTTTATGAATGACAACGGTGTCACCGTGGGTCTCGATGTCTACAACGCCAACATGCGCGGCAGCAAGTGCACCATCTGGCACGGTGGCAGCCGCGCGATGTCCTTCTGGCGCTGGCCCGGCACTTGGAAGCCCAAACAGCACGACAATCTCACCGCGCATCTTGATGTGCTCCCCACCCTCTGCGAGCTGGCGGGAGCCGAGATACCTGAGGATCTCAAACCGCAGCTTGAGGGATTCAGCCTGGTTCCCCTGCTGGAGTCAGAGGATGACAAACCCGTCTCCTGGCATGATGACCGCATGCTCTACCAGCACGTGGCCCGCTGGCCCAGTGGCATGGCCGTTCAGCATAAGTACAAGATGGCCGGCGTGCGCCAGGGAAGCTACCTCCTCGCCCGCAGTCACCCCTGCCATGATCCTGAGTGCAACACCGAGGTATTTGGCATGCAGTGCAACACCCTGCGCTCCATTGAGAAGGGCGGCAAATCTGCCAACTACACCCGCAAGAATGGCCAGTTTCACTGGGGAGTGAGCCCGGCGGACCAATGGGTGCTTTTTGACACCAGCAAGGATCCCGGCTGCCGTAACGATCTCTCAGAGAGCGAGCCGGAGCGCGTCAAGGCCATGGCCGCCGCTTTCGACACCTGGTGGGATGACATGTATCCGACGATGGTCGAGCGTGGTGGAGAAATCCAGCTCAAGTCCGTCCTCGAGAAGCAAAAGAAGAAGCAGGTGCTGCCTTAAAGGCTTGCTGCACTGATCCGGGCAAGCCTTCTCCGCGAGTCGTCATTTGCTCGCGGCCTTTGACACCGGCCAGGAAACCTTGAGCTCGTAGACAGGAGTCTCAAGGTTCTCCGCCTGATAGACCTTGATCATCTCCGGCGAGAAATCGATCTGATACCAGCTGTCATCCTCCTCCTGCATACCCTTGAGGTTGAGATGATGGCGCTTACCCATCTGCACGTAGCCTCCCTTGTGCGTGTGGCCGTGGAGCCACATCACCACATTGGGATAGGTGTCCAGTAAGGCCACCACCTGCTCGGCATTAAACAGGTGATGCCCGCCGATGGGTTGGTGGATGGGATAGTGGCACATCAACACCACCGGCTCATTGTCCTTGAGTGCCTGATCAAGCACGCCGGCGAGCCAAACGAGTTGCTTGTTTGAGATAGCGGCGTTCCATGGGGTCTTTTGCCGGCCCTTGAAGGAGTCGTAATAGGCTTTGGCGACCTTGTATTCAGGGCTTTCAACGTCGAAGTTGTAGGGACTGACATCCCCGTCAAGAATCACAAAGCGATAGCCCTTGTGGCCAAAGTGATAGTAGGCCTTGTCCTGGTAACCAAAGGCGCGCAGGACACTGGCGGGCTTGGAGAGGCCGTCGGCATCCTTGTAGGGCACGTAATAGTCGTGGTTACCCAGGACCATGTGCTTGTCGAACTTGAGCTGGTTCCATACCGCCAGCACCTGCTTGGTGTGCTTCCATTCCGCGGGCCCAGTGCTGAGCGTCTGCTGGGGGAACTTGGAGTAGTCGATATCATCCCAGTCGATGTTGTCCCCGAGGGACACGGCCCAATCCAAATCCCGCTTGTTCCAACATGTAACGGCATGCTCCAAACGCTTGAGCGCCTCTCTTGGCTCCCTGTTACCGCGGGGGTTGGCATCCGCATACTGGACGTCTGCCACCGCCGCGATCGAGAACGTTTCCGCGGCAACATCGACGGCAAGGGAGAATGTGGCTACTGCACAAACACAGCCCACGGAAAAAGATTTGGTCATGGTTTCTTTATACGACACTGCACACTGAAATCTATCCCAAAAGCCGGCTCAAGCATCCCCTTAAAGAATGATTTAGGCAAGATCCCTCCTCGACTCGGGGTATACCTGTTGCTAGCTATTCAAAGCCTCCACTGACAATATCCATAGACAACATGACAATCACCATGGCATCCCGGAAACCAGCCCCACGTCCATCCACATACACCCTTAAAGCCTGCGCTCTTTTGGCATGCGCCATGATCTCAGCCACTCCGTCCATTGCCAATGAGGCTCAGAAGCCTGCGGCCAAGGTCAAAAAAGACCCGAACAACATAGCCCCGACTCACAAGAATGTACAATACGGGGCCCACGAAAAAGAGCTGGTAAACTTCTGGCAAGTCGACGCCGAGGAACCTGTCGGCGTCTTGCTCGACATCCATGGCGGTGGCTGGATGGGGGGCAAAAAGGCGGAGACCAAACGTCCGCACAACCTCAACAAAGGCTACCATGTTGCTTCCATCAGCTACCCGCTGGTCAACGAGGGTGCGCAGCAACCTCAGATGCTCAACGCAGCCCTGCGTGCCGTGCAGTTTCTGCGCTTCAAGGCGAAGGAGTGGAACATCGACCCCGAGCGCATTGTCCTCACCGGCGGTTCCGCGGGAGGCTGCTCGAGTCTGCTGGTTGCCCTGCACGATGATGTGGCCAACCCCGAGAGCGACGACCCTGTGGAACGCTTTTCCTCACGCGTGAGCGGTGCCACGGTCGCCGGCGCCCAGACCACCATGAACCCCTTTGTCATCAGGGAGAAGGTCGGTGAGAAAACCTTCGGCAACCCGATGCCCTACAAGCCCTTTGGCGCTGAGACGATTGATGAACTCATCGAGAACTGGGACCAACACAAGGAGCTGGTCTTGAGATGCTCCCCCCTCACCCACCTGACAAAGGATGACCCGCCGCTGCACCTCTCCTACAATGTGGACCGGATATTCCCGGCCCCGAGTTCACCCAACGGCATTCACAGCCCGATTTTTGGTGAACTGATGCTCGAGGCCTGCAAGAAAATCGGTGTCGAGTGCCACCTCGAGTATAATGAGAAAGACAAACCCAAGCCTGCCGTCAGCCGGGAGGAATTCATCAACGCCCTGCTGGTGAAATAGGCGCGACAAAAGAACATTTTTTAAACTAATAACCATCTCTCTACAGCTATGAAACTACCAGCCCTCTTTCTCTTTTCACTTCTCACCATCCAATCTTGCTTATCGCAAGAGCAGCCACCGCGGACGACCGAGGGAAGTGCAAGCTCTACCCCCAACGTCATCGTCATCATGGCGGATGACCTCGGCTACGGGGACGTTGGCTGCTACGGAGCCAAGCCGGAGAACCTCAAGACCCCGCGCATTGACCAGCTCGCTGCCGAGGGGCTACGCTTCACCAGCGGCTACTGCTCTGCCGCCACCTGCACGCCCACGCGTTATTCCTTCCTCACCGGCACCTATGCTTTTCGTGAAAAAGGCAAAGGCATCGCAGGGCCCAACTCCCCTGCCCTGATCCATCCGGACATCGTCACCATGCCGGACCTGCTGCAAAAGGCCGGCTACAAAACTGCGGTCATCGGCAAGTGGCACCTCGGCCTGGGAGAAAAAACGCCGGACTGGAATGGCGAGCTGAAACCCGGCCCGCTGGAGATTGGCTTTGATTACTGCTTCCTGCTGCCCACCACCAATGACCGTGTGCCCCAGGTTTATGTGGAGAACCACCGGGTTCTTAATCTCGATCCCAAGGACCCTCTCTGGGTGGGACACAAGAAACCCAGCCCGGATCACAAGACGGGGCTGAGCCATCGTGACGAACTCAAGATGGACTGGAGCCATGGACACAACAGCACCATCCACAATGGCATCAGCCGCATTGGCTTCTACACCGGTGGTCACGCCGCCCGCTTCCGCGACGAGGACCTCGCGGACAAGTGGGTGGAGAAGTCCAAGGAGTGGATCGGCAAGCACAAGGACGGCCCTTTCTTCCTCTTCTTTGCCTCCCATGACCTGCACGTGCCGCGCATGCCGCACGAGCGCTTCCACGGCAAATCCCGCACCGGCTTCCGGGGTGACGCCATCGTGCAGCTGGACTGGTGTGTCGGTGAAATTGTTGATTACCTGAAACAAGAGGGCCTTGCCGAGAACACGATGATTCTGTTCTGCTCGGACAACGGCTCCGTGCTCGATGACGGCTACAAGGATGGTGCGGTGGAGAAGCTGCACGATCACAAACCTGCCGGCCCCTACTCGGGCGGAAAGTATAAGATCCAGGAGGGCGGCACCCGCACCCCCTTCATCACCTGGTGGCCCGGCACCATCCAGCCCGGAGTCTCGGATGAAGTCGTCTGCACCATCGACCTCGGCACAAGCCTGGCAAAGCACCTCGGCGTAGCTATCCCGCAGGACGCCTTACTAGACAGCCTCGACGTCATGGATGCTCTCGTTGGCAAGGATGATGCCAAGGGACGCGAGCACCTGATCCAGCAGGACAACGGCGGCCAGGGCATCAAGAGCCCCTTTGGTTACCGGGTGGGCAAGTGGAAACTCCAGCGCAAGTTCGTTCATCCACAGAAAGCCAGAAAGGTTTCGCCGAATGGCCCCAGCCCCGAGTATCGCTATGAGCTCTACGATCTCAGCACCGATCCTGCGGAG
>JBNACB010000073.1:0-6369 GCA_049632765.1 Akkermansiaceae bacterium
GCAGCGCAAAATCAGTTTTACCTGATATAGAAAAGTAATATTTTTTCTCAAATTTGAAATATTGAGTTGGACGGGGCGTAGATAACCTACATATTCTAGGGGTAATTGACGTTCGAATCAATCTACCTAGCCTGTAACCTAGACAATACGCATCCTTTAGCACCATGGCTGACGAATCAAACGCCTCAAACCCGACCAACTACTCCGTTCCCAATCTGGAGCGCTCGTTCATCATCATGGAGCACCTCGGCCAGTCTGGCGAGGGCTGCACTCTGACTGAGCTGGTCAAGCTCACCGGCTTTCCCCAGAACTCAATCTTCCGTATCTGCCGCACTCTGAGCGAGCTTGGTTACGTCAGCCGCAATCACGACAATAAGCGCTACCAGCTCACCCAGCGCATTCTCAACCTCGCAGTGGGTGCCGTTGCTCCCGGCAAGAGCATCCTCCCCCTCGCCTCCCCCTACCTCAGGGAAATCGCCCGCGAAACCGGTGAGACCTGCTGCCTGGGGACTATCGTTGACACAAAGGGAGTGATTCTTGCCGTTGAGGATGGCAGCCACCCCTTCCGCTTCCACATTGACCTTGGTATCTCCTTCCACCTGCACACCTCCGCTCCAGGCAAGGCCATGCTCGCCACACTTCCCACCAAAGAGCGTGAGGCTCTTGCTGCACGGCTCGCCATGCCGTCCTTCACCGATAACACCATAACCACGGCTCCGGCACTCATCGAGCACCTTGATGAGGTGCAACAATACGGTTACGGTGTCGATCGTGAAGAAGAATTTGCCGGCCAGCACTGCATTGGTTCGGCTATCCGCATCCCGGGCGGAGGCCCGGCATGTTCCATCTGGATCACCGCCCCCACCTCCCGCCTCAAGACCGCCGACTTCCCCCGCGTAGGCAAACTCATTCGCCAGGCATGCCTGGATATCGAGAGCAAGCTCGAGTATCAGTAATACGTCTTAAAAATGGTTTCCAAACTACCATCCCGTTGTCTTTGCCTATGGCTTCTCGCCATGGTGGCCAGCCTGCATCTAGTGCGGGCAGCTGACGGAGAGGGCGAAACCTACTGGGCCTACCAAAAGCCGCAAAAGCCGGCCGTTCCTGAGGTAGCCGGCAACACCAGCCCCAACCCCATCGATGCCTTCATTGCCGCCGGACTCGCGGAACAAACCATCACCCCGAACCCTGCGGCCAAACCACGCCAGCTGCTGCGCCGCCTGAGCTACGATCTCACCGGTCTACCGCCCAGCGCCGCTCAATCCAGGGCATTCATTGAAAAAACATCCTCCGGTGACATCCCCGCTGATCACTGGCAGCACACCGTGGATCAGTTCCTCGCCTCTCCCCACTACGGCGAAAAGCTGGCTTCACTTTGGCTCGACACCGTGCGCTACGCGGAAACCAACGGCTATGAGCGGGACAGTGTGAAACCCGAGATTTGGCGCTACCGGGATTACGTCATCAACGCCTTCAATCAGGACCTGCCCTATGACCGCTTCCTCACCGAGCAACTCGCTGGTGATGAAATCCCCCAGCCCACTCTCAGCTCCAGTGTCGCCACCGGCTTTCTGGCTCTGATGCTGCGCGATGACGAACCGGCAGACAGGCCACAGGCCCACGCAGACATGATCAGCGATATCGTTGATGTCACCGGTGAGGCCTTCCTGGGCATTACCCTTAACTGCGCCAAGTGCCATGACCACAAGGGAGACCCTATCCTGCAGGCGGACTATTATTCCATGCGCGCTTTTTTCGAGCCCATTCAGGACAGCACTCTTAAAGCAGCCAACGCCCACTTCAAGGATCCCTCCATCAAGTCGCAAAGCGAGGCCGAAATCAAAAGTGCTGAGGCTGAGCTCGCCAGACTCTGGACCACGGTGGACAAAAACAAACTCATCGCTCTGGCAACTCCCGCTGCAGACTCCTCCCACCAGCCTCAACAGCAATCCCAGGCCATCATCCCCTTTGCCTACGATGGCTTCCATGTCTCCTGGCAAGTGTCACACAAAAAACCCTCTGACCCTGGCTGGTCGCTACCCTCCTTCTCCGGCAAAGGTTTCACGGATTCCGGGCTACCACTGCGCCACGGCAATCCCGGCCCGGAATTTGGTGGTACTGCCAAACCCTGGAACCCCAAGCACCACACCCTCTACCTGCGCAGGGATTTTGGCCTTACCACCATTCCTGAGCGCTTCGTTGTTTACACCCGTGGCACGGCTGAGCGCATCACCGTGCTCATCAATGGCACGACTGTCTACTCCGGCCCTGCCCACACATCGGGCAAGCTGCGCTATTACCCGTTCAAGAAGTCAGACATGACCCACCTCACCACGGGCAAAAACACCATCGGCCTCGTCGTCCACTCACCCAAGCCACACAAGTATCTCAACCTCGCCATCTTCCCCCACCTCTTCCACCCTGTCAGCCCGGAGCTCTATGCGGAGCATTTTCCTGCGGAGCTTGCTGCCCTCTATGGTGAGGGCTTTAGTAACCAATTCACCAGGCAGATAAACCGTATCAAGGCGGCCCGCCAGCGCCTCGTACACAAGGGCATCCCCTACATGACTCAGCTCGAAAGGCCTGATGCACCCAAATCCCACATTCACCACCGTGGCAGCGTCCACTCCCCCACCGACGAAGTATTTCCCGCCGTGCCGCTGGTATTAGCCGGCTCAGCGGAATCCGCCCGCATCCCCATCACCGGCGACTACAACAAAACCGGAACACACGGCAGACGCCTCGCACTTGCAAAGTGGATCGCCAGCAAGGACAACCCGCTCACGGCACGCGTCATGGTCAACCGCCTCTGGCAGCACTGCTTCGGCACAGGCATTGTGCCCCTGGCCAATGACTTTGGTGTGTTTGGCGGCAATCCCTCTAACCAGGCGCTGTTGGACTGGCTCGCAGTCGAATTCATGGAATCCGGCTGGAGTATCAAACACATGATGCGCCTGATGCTCACGAGCGATACTTACCGCCGCTCATCCGCCCCCAATGAAACCGCGGCACAGGCCGACCCGCTGAACAAACTCCACTGGAAGCACAACCCACGCCGGCTCAGTGCGGAGGAAATACGTGACACCTTCCTGAGTCTCTCCAATGAGTTGCGTCTGCAAAAACCCTCCCAACCCTTCATCCGGCCCAAGATGCCTGAAGCAGTTCTAGCCACCTCATCCAAGCCCAAGGAAGTGTGGCCTGCCACCAAAGGCCCGGAGGCCAACTGCCGTAGTGTTTACATCCACGTCAAACGCTCCATCCAGCTGCCCATGCTCAGTGCCTTTGATGCCCCGCAGCGCGACATTTCCTGCCCGACACGCTTCGCCACGACGGTCCCCACCCAGACCCTGACCATGCTCAACAGCGGCTTTGTCAATGAGCGCGCTGCCATCTTTGCCTCCAAGTTGGAGAGTCAGCACCCCGAAAACATCCAGGAACAACTCCACAATGGCTTCCTGAGTGCCACCGGCAGGGCACCCGCCGATTCCGAGCTCGATGAACTTAGCTCCCTGCAGCAGGATCTCCTCTCTGAATACAAGCTGAACCCCTCCGACGCCCTCACTAGGATCTGCCTCCTGCTACTCAACTTGAACGAAACCATCTACCTGGATTAGAAAATTCCAAATTCCTCACTCCAAATTTCAAACCCATGAGCACGCACCAACCTGACTTTTGCCGCCGTACTAACCGCAGGGAATTCCTGCACACTGTGGGAGGTGGCTTCACCAAGCTGGCCCTCACCGGTCTACTGGCCAAGGAGGGTTTCTTTGACCAAGTGGCCAAGGCCGCTCCGGGGCACGGCAGTCCACTCAATCCGCTCTCCCCCCAGGAGTCCCATTACCCGGGCAAGGCCAAGAGTGTCATCTTCCTGTTCATGTACGGTGGGCCCAGCCACATCGACACCTTTGATTACAAGCCCGACATGATTGGCATGGATGGCAAGACCGTGGATGTGCAAACCTTTGGTCGTGGAGGCAAAAAGAACCAGGGTCGCATCGTTGAGCCGCGCTGGAAGTTCAATCAGTACGGCGAGTGCGGCAAGCATGTCTCCGACCTCTTCCCCAATGTCGCCAAACACGTCGATGACATCGCCTTCCTTCACTCCATGCAGGCGGACTCACCCATCCACGGTTCCGCCATGCTGAAAATGAACTCTGGCTCGATCATCAGCGGCAAACCTTCACTGGGTTCCTGGGTCAACTACGGACTGGGAAGCATGAACCAGAACCTCCCCGGCTACGTCGTCATGCTGGACAAAACCGGAGGCCCCATCTCCGGTGCCAAGAACTGGACCTCCGGCTACATGCCAGCCTCCTACCAGGGCACCGTGTTCCGCTCCAAGGGCGATCCCATCCTTGACCTCAAGCACGTCAACAACATGGGCGCGGACGAGCAATACCGCCTAATCCAGTCACTCAATCATCTCAACCACAGTCACCAGGAAGCCCGCTGGGACAACTCCAACCTGGCCGCACGCATCGCCTCCTACGAGCTCGCCTACAAAATGCAGTCCACCGCCCCCGAGGCCATCGAGCTGGATCAGGAACCTGAGCATATCAAATCCCTCTACGGCATGGACCATGCCCGCACCGAGGACTTTGGTAAAAAATGCCTGATGGCACGGCGCCTGGTCGAGCGCGGGGTGCGCTTTATTCAGATCTACTCAGGAGGTGCCCATAATGATGACAACTGGGACGCCCACGGAGACCTTGAGCTCAACCACAACAAGCACGCGGGTGCCACTGACAAACCCATCGCCGGCTTACTCGAGGACCTCAAGCAGCGCGGCCTGCTGGATGAAACCCTCGTTGTCTGGGGTGGTGAGTTCGGCCGCCAGCCCACCGCGGAATACGCCAAGGGCTCGGGGCGTGATCACAACTCCTACGGCTTTACCATGTGGATGGCCGGTGGTGGCATCAAGGGAGGAGTCAGCGTTGGCCAGACCAATGAGCTTGGGGCAGCAGCCGTGGAGCGCCCACTCGAGGTCAAGAACCTGCACGCCACCATTCTCCAACAGCTCGGCCTTGACCCCAATAACCTCTCCTACTTTCACGCCGGCCTGGATGAGAAACTCGTCGGAGTGGAAGGCGCCCGCCCCATCAAGGAAATCATCGCCTGAATACAGCCCGCTTGCACTCCTCCCCTCAGCTGCGCTTCGGTACCGTCGTCCGCTCACATAGCCCGCTTGCATTCATTCCAAATTCATCATTCCAAATTCATCATTCCAAATTCCAAATTCTCATGCATCGAACCGTTATCATCACCGGCGCCACCCGTGGCCTGGGCCGTTCCATCGCCGTTGCCTTTGCCAAAGCCGGTTACCAAGTCGCCCTCAACTACGCCCACAATGAAGACAACGCCCGTGAGGCTCTCGCTGAGGTCCGCGAACACGGCACGGGTGAAATCTTCAAGGCCGACGCCCTCAGTGAGACAGGGGTGAACCAACTCATTGCAGATGTCACCAAGTTGTTTGACGCTCCCGACACCCTCGTCATCAACGCCACCCCGCCCCAGTATGAAAAAACCCTCGAGGACTACACTGAGGACGACCTTACCTCCATGCACAGGGCCTTCATCCTCGGCCCGCACTACCTGACCAAGGCGGCACTGCCCGCCATGCGGCAAAACAAGTTCGGCCGCATCGTCCACATCACCTCCGAGGTTTTTGACCTCGGCCTACCTCGTTTCTCCGCCTACGTCGCCGCCAAGGGTGGCCAGATCGGCTACATGCGCTCCACCGCCAACGAGCTCGCCGCGGATGGCATCACGGTCAACTCCATTGCCCCCGGCTGGATCCCGGTCGAGCGCCACGATGAAGTCCCGCAGGAAACCAAGGACGCTTACCTCGCCACCATTCCTGTTGGTCGCTGGGGCACCCCTCAGGACATCGCCCATGCCGCCCTCTTCTTTGCCCACCAGGATTCCGGTTTCATCACCGGTCAGTCCATCTCGGTCAACGGAGGTAAAACCTTCTGAGAGCCCTTACCCCCTGCACCATGGCGCAGTAAGATAGATCGACTTACGCCGTCCAACTTGCTGACCGGCTCATCAGATCATTTTTCAAGCGGATGTGTTTTCCTGTGATGCTCTGCTGCAGGTGGTCTTCCCAGGGACAGTCGAGACTTACTTTCACGTAGGATTGGCTGCGCTCTATGAAGGCCTTGAGATCTGTAAACCCGATACTGCGCTGCGCATAATAGGTCGGATTCGTGGCGTGTTTCGCGATTCCATTCACAAAACTATTAATCAGAGCCAGGCTATGGAAGAGTTCGGCAATCGTCAGTTGCTCGAACCGCGCCAGCGCCTTGGTAAGGTCAGCACGCTCTTGTCGTGAGGGGCGTAAATCCAGCCGCACCAGGCTCTCACTGA
>JBNACB010000074.1:0-6283 GCA_049632765.1 Akkermansiaceae bacterium
CTGACTTTCTTGTGCTGAATAGGCGATATCGCTCAAGCAAGAAGAACTCAAGTGAGCCGGGCTCAGCCACGCATGGGTGGTCAAGTGTAGCTGGGTATTTGAAAATTTGGGATGTTTCTGTTCTCTTTCGTCTGGAAATGTAAGTCAGGGTGCCATGGTCCTGGTAGGAATCCATGCTAGCGTGCTGGTAGGGCAAGTGGAAGAGGGTGCGGGCAATTTTTACAGCGAGCCACTGGTTGCAATCCAGCGTGTAGAACCAGACCCCCGGGCGGCCCTCATCATCATGAACGTAAGTGCGTAGATTGAGCTCTTGGAACCACGATATTCCGGGCAGTGCGGGGCAGTAGGAAGGGCGCACATCTTCCATAAAAAAGGGTACGATACCCAAATATGCGTTATCCTCGTGGGTATCGACAGTCAGGCCCTGTGGCAGAGTCTCCTGGATAATGGCCGGATCCATTTGCCAATGAAGAAAGAGCAGGTGGGACCAGACCTGTTTCATCACAACAGGGGAATCAGGTTGGCATCGCTCGGCGAGGCGCTGCTCTGTTGTTGGAGTGCTCATGTCTACTATGCATCAGGCGCTTTGGCATAGGGCAGGCGCATGTGTTCTGTAATGGTGAAATAGGTGTCCAGAGCGGTAGAGGCCAGGGAGTTATGTTCGCTGATGGTGATAGTTCCATCTTCGGAGTATGCCTCATCAGGAAGCTCAACGAGCTGAACCTGACCAATGATGAGTTTCGTGCCATTGGCGGGAATATCTATAATGTCCTCTAAACGCAATGCGTAGCGAATGGGGCACTCTTTGACGAATGGTGCTGTCACTCCCTCACGGGTCAGCTCAGTGAGCCCGGTGGCCTCGAATTCTGATACGTTACCCGGGTAACGGGCTGAGCACTGGTGAGCTCGCTCTACGGTCTCTGGGGTGACATGGTTCAGTGTCCATGATTCCGTATCGAGGATGTTTTGGAGTGTGTTGCGCTCTACAACATCCGGGCGGGTTACCATGCCGATAAGAAGGGGGTAGGAACCAAGGTGGGTGATACTGGAGAAAGGGGCTAGGTTTGCCACGCCTGAAATTGAGCGTGTGCCGACAAGGCTTATGGGCTTGGGGCCTGGCAGGGTTGTGGCAAATTGCACCCTGTGGAGCTTCTCCATGCCCTCAATGTCAGCGCTATTAATGATCATGTAGTAATCTTAGCAAGATATAGAAGCCCGCAAACCCTATTCTATTGTCATGGCTGATTGATGCTATGCCTGTATGGATTGCTCTATGGCTTGCGCTGTTTGTCTGCCCGAGATGATGGCGCCCTCAATGGAGGAACTGGTTGCATGATCGCCACAGATCAGGATGCCGTCGATTTCACGATAGCCCTGCAGGCTCTCCTGATCGCCAGCTTCAGGCTGTTCTGGCAGTTGCTCGGGAAGGGCGTGTTTGATGACATCGGTTCTTAGATGGGTCCATGAATGAACCTCGTCCCCGAACCAAGAGCACAGTTCCTCCATGACTTTGGCCGGGATATCGTCCCCCTTGTGTATGCCGAGCAGGGATACTGAAATGAGTGCCTTGCCGGCGGGTGCGTAGGGCGGGCATACATCCGAGGGCACGCAGACATTGTTCACTAAACCTTGGTTGCTACCGTTGAGGGCGATGATGGCTTCGTTGAGTGGAGAATGATCGGCGGCATAATAGACGTTGGTCACAGAGCGCCAGGACGGAGCCTGCGCTGCAAATGTGGGGATGAGTATGCCGGTCTGTGCGGCATGCGTGGCTACCACCACCTTGCTGCCCTCGATCACGCTGCCGTCTGCCAGAGTGACCGATGAGCTCGTCACGGATACAGCAGGGGAGTTAATACGTATGCTTTCCGCTGGCAGCTTGCGGGCGATCTGAAGGGGTATTTCCCCCATGCCGCGCGCTGGAAGCGTGGCATTGCCCTGGCTGAACATCTTGAAGGTGAATTCAAACATGCGGCTCGATGTGCGCAGCTCGTTTTCGAGGAAGATGCCTCCATAGAAGCACCGGAAAAAGCCATTGATCATCTTTTCGCTGAAACCAAAGCCTCTGAGGAAATCCTCGGTTGATTGGTCTTGATGAGACTGGATCTCTCTCTGGGAACTGCCCAGGGTTTGAAATCTGAGCAGGGCAACACGCAGTTTGTCCATCATGCTGCCAATCGGACTCAGGGCACTTTCAAGCATGAACCGGGGCCTGCGGAAGACATCCATGACGCGATTGAGTCGGCATCCGTCGTAGACAATGGCACCGGGCTCAAAGGCATGAAGATCGAGTGCTTTCAAATCGAGAAGCTCGCCAGCCTCCGGATAGGCACTCAAGTAGACCTGAAAGCCACGGTCGAGTAAGAAGCCATCGAGCCGGTCTGTGCGGACGCGACCACCAACGCCGTCGCTTGCCTCAATGACGTGTACTGGGATGCCTGCCTCATGCAGGCGCAGGGCGCAGGTGAGGCCACTTAGGCCCGCACCTACGATAAGCACTGGAGAGGGGCTTTTACTTTGCTGAGTCATTGGCAGGCTTCTGATAGTTGGTTGATTCTGTCAGTCAATCCACATGCAAGATGAACATGTATCCATGGTTTGGCGAATGTTTCCACAAGGATACTCAGTCGTGCCGGAGTTTCCCCAAGACGTGTTGTCCATAGCTGATGGTAATGATTGCCATAAAGGCATTGATCGCACACATGGCGATCCAGAACCCTTCCAGGCTGACCTCGAATACTCCGACGACGAGATTAAAGACGATAGCCGGGAGGATGATTTTACGGGTGAATGACTCTACGAAACCGTAGATCGGGCGTTTGAGAGCTTGCAGGAAGCCGATGTAGACAAATCCGGAGACGTAGGACCACTGGATGAAGCTGACGATACGCACGTATTTAATGCCGATGTCAATAACCTCGGGGTCATTGGTGAAAAGGCGAACCAAGGGTGAGGCAAAAACAAAAAGCAGAACGGAGGCTGTGATAATCAGGTAGAGACCATACTTGAAGCACAGTCGAACACATTCACGGACGCGATCAGTTTTCCTCGCCCCGTTATTTTGCCCAACGATGGAGACAATAGCGGAGCTGAGCCCGATGGCAGGCAGCAGGGCAATTTGTTCAATTCTCGTGCCTATGCCAAAAGCAGCTACAGCAGCTTCTCCGTAAAATTGGAGGAAGTAAGTGATGACAAAAAAACCAAGGGCAATGGACATCAGATTGAAGCTGGTGGGAATACCTTGACGCAGTATTTGCCGGTAAATCACGAGTTTGGGAATGATGTGCTCAGTACAGCTGCGGCTGACATAGCCTCTGAGGAGAACGATTGTAAACAAGTAGACGGTTCCGAGGGCTTGAATGAGCACGGTTGCCCAGGCAATGCCCTTGATGCCCATGGCGGGGACTCCAAGCCCGCCATAAAGGAACCAAGGGTCGAGTATGAGGTTGAGAAAGAAACCAATGATGAGGGTCCTGCTGTATGTCTTACTGTCTCCGTGAGCTAGCAGAATGGCGTTGCTCATACTGTTGAGGAGGAAAAAGACAGCCCCTATGAACAGGGGACCGGTGTAGTCTTTGGCCAAATCAAGGTAGCTGCCACTTGCGCCGAGGAGATGGAACAAGGGTGTTGCCAGGGATAAGCCGATAATGCTCACGCCGATAGCCGAGAGAATAGCCAGTGAGAAGACCTGGCCTGATAGTGTGGCTTCCTCTTCTTTGTTTTTAGCGCCAATGGCATTGGCAATGAGTGCCGAGGCACCTCGTGAGAGTCCACCGCTGATAGCGATAATGATGAAAAAGACAGGAAATGACAGCGCCATGGCCGCAAGGGCTTCTGTTGAAATGCGGCCTGCGTAGAATGAATCCACGACGTTGTACATCGTGTTGAAAAAGAACCCTACACTCATAGGCAGTGCAATCCGCCTGATGTGGCCGGGAAGAGCACCGGTAGTTAGTGAGGGGCCAGCCATCGCTCTAGAATTTCAGTGCAATGCCTGAGGAAAGGGTGAAGTCGTCTTTCTCCTTGCCGGCAGCCGGGCTGTTGTCATAGGTCCAGCTGGCAGCGAGCCTCCAGGAGATGTGCTTGGTGATGTGGGTGTCGAGCAGGATATCTGCCATGAGGTTGTAGTCATCGGTCTCGGAGGGATTCAGATGCCCGGAGAGGTGTTGCTTGAAGCTGATGCGGTCATTGATTTCCCAGACGAATTTTTCCGCAGCAAGCATTGTGAAGTAGTTGTCGGTTATGCCGCCGGTTTTTTCAAAAGTGTAGCCCGGGCCTGTCTCCAGGCTCAGGGTCATATCCTTCTCCTTGATGATGTAGTGGCCTAGTGTGATTGCCGGCGTGACCCGGTAGTCCGTGTCAGCAATATCATCCCGGAGAAAGCCACTGCCAAGACCGAGATAGGTTTCCTTGGTCAGAAGTTTGTTGAATTGCGCACGGGCGCGAAGGGAATCGTTGCTGGCGAGACCATCAGACTCTGAGTAGGTATAGTCTGTCGTGAAAAAGAACTCCCGGTCCGTTTCGCGGTAGGCGGTATCGTAGCTGATGCCGATGTCCAGACTGTCGGAATTGCCTTCAGCCATGGAAGCGGTCATTGCCAGGCTGCTACTCCAACCCGCTTTGATGGATCCTGATCCGATATTTGCGGGCTCTGAAATCTTGTGATGCCCTGCTTTCTCATCCGGGTATCCCAGCAGCGAGTAGCGCAATCCGATTGTAAGCAGGATGTCGTTGGGTTCTTTGTCGTTGGCGGGGGTTGAGTCATAGTGATGCCGCAAAGCACTGCGCAGTGCCCAGTGGTCATTGAGCGCGATGTCTATGCCGGCTTCGCTGCTGAGCAGATAATCACTAAAGCCTTCAATGGCGGGCGTGTAGCTTGTGGAAAGCCAGAGCTTGGAGTGACTGGAAAGGTCATACTCATAATGTATGCCAAAACTCAATGTGGCGTAATGGTCAAGAATGCCGTCCTGGTCTTGCCAGGCGTATCCGGGTCCTGCCTCCAGGGAGAGGCTTTGATGTTTGTTTTTGAGAAGGTAGTATCCGGCAAACAAACCCAGATCGATCCTGTAGTTGATGTCGGAGATGTTATCGACAAGGTAGGAGGTTTTGCCGCCGAAGTGGAGGCGTTCGTCATGCTCGACCTGATACTTGCCGAATGCCCGGAAGGAGTCCGTGTTTTTCACCCCGTTGTTTTCAGCGTAATGCCAGTCTGCCCCCAGCTTGGCCGTGTTGCCATCATGCTCATAGACGCTGAGCAGATTGAGGGTATAGCCCAGGTTGTCAGCATTGCCGGTGGCAAGAGAGATGCCTGCGGCTCCGGAGTGGTCCCAGGGGCTGGGGGAGTCTGGCGTTTGGCCATGGACTGATGCAAGCGGGGAGAATAGCAGGACGGTGGTGAGTGATAAGCTGAAACAGGGAAATGCTTGTTGCATGAGAGTGGAGTCTCGGACCAGCGGCCAAGGTTTCAAGTGTGAGTGAGTGTGAAGTGCTTCGCTATTGGATAAAACGAATGGTGAATGGGTACCGGTAGGCAACTCCATCATTGGCTTTCACTGCAGCAATAATAGTAAAAACGAGATCCATGACATAGAGAATGGCAAGGAAAACAAAGCCTATAACTACCAGGCACAAAATACCGGAAATGATGGCGTAGATTGACATGGATATCTGGAAATTAAGGCACTCTTTTGCTTGGGACGATGCGAATGGCATCTCTTCTTTTTTGATCTGCCAAATCAAAAATGGGGCCAATAGGTGTGCGAACGGGATGCAAGTCAGGCCGAGTAACGAAGATAAGTGGCCGAACATGCCCCATAGACGCTCTTTCGATGGTATGTCGGATAAGGTCATAACGCACGATGGATTATCAGGAGCAAACTGGGAGTCCAAGGGTATTTGCCAGAAAAAGCCCGAACAGCATGATCTTGGATACGCAAAAAAGCCCCGACCATTGTCGAGGCTTTTGCATGTATATGAGAGTGGGAGGCCACTTAGCTGCGCTTGCGGCGGAGTGCCAGGGCAAGTCCGCCGAGGCCGAGGAGTGCTGTGGAGCTCGGCTCGGGAACCGCGTAGGCCTCAAGTACCAAGTCGTTGCCGCTGAGCACGATCTGCCAGTCCCAGCTTGGTGCATTGCTAAAGCCACTTGAGTCGAGCGTGAAGAGGCTGGCATCAAAGTCGTTAATACCTCCTGAGGCTGTGGCAATGACAAAGCTATAGTCAAAAATACCGTCCATTTGGGTAAAGGCGTCAAAGCCGACGGCGTCTCCAACCACATTGCTCGCAG
>JBNACB010000075.1:0-6158 GCA_049632765.1 Akkermansiaceae bacterium
TGAAATTATGCGGCAGCATTTTACAGGCCAGACCCACCGCAATGCCCTCAACACCCTGGGCGAGTAACAAGGGAAACTTCAGCGGCAAGGTAACCGGCTCCTTGTTGCGGCCGTCGTAACTCCGCGCCCACTCAGTGGTTTTGGGATTGAATGCCACCTCGAGGGCAAACGGGGTTAACCTCGCCTCAATATAGCGGGGCGCCGCTGCCTTGTCACCGGTCAACACATTGCCCCAGTTACCCTGGGTATCTATGAGGAGTTCTTTCTGGCCCAGCTGGACCATGGCGTCTCCTATGGAGGTATCACCATGGGGGTGGTATTTCATGGTATTGCCGACCACGTTTGCCACCTTGTTGTAACGGCCGTCCTCGAGCTCCCTCATGGAATGCAAAATCCGGCGCTGAACTGGCTTGAGCCCGTCTCCAAGATGCGGCACGGCACGCTCCATGATCACGTAGCTGGCATAATCAAGAAAGTAGTCGGCGTACATGCCACCGAGATCCTGATGCTCTTGCACCACATCATCGGTATTTTCACCACCTGTAAAATCTAGTTCATCCATGGGGAGGAATCTCGCCGAATAAGGGAAAGGGGACGAGAAGGGCTTTGTTTAGGCAATCTTAAATACTGATGCAAGAGCAGATTTCTATTTGAATATCCTTTTGAGTTTACTCGAGCATCTCTCTGGGGCCCACAGGTCGATGGTTGTATATCTCTTTTACTGGGCTTTCACCTGATGCGAATGGGCAAAAAACTGCTCCATACGCTTATGCATATCCGCGTAGAAGCCTTTTTTCATCGCTTCAAGCATCTCCCCTTTTTGAGAGGCTCCGTATCCGACGTTCTCTTGCTCGGCCAACATTTTCTCATGGAAAGCTCGTTCGAGCTCAATCATGGAGTCAAGAAATGCCCGCGCAGCCCGAGAATGTTCAACCCCATCGACCAAGGCATTTTCCAGATTCTTATTACGTGTCACCGCGATAAGCTGGCCCTCGCCAAGCTCTTTCATGTAGCGGTGGTGGCTCTTTAAAAATGCTGCGTGATCGCTGTCATACTGAATCTCTTCCCTATCCAGCAATTTATCATAAGGTCCTGCTTTACAGAAAAACTTCACCATCAAGGGAATGGTATCCACCAACATAAACAAAGCGGTGAGAATCCAATAGGTAGTGAAAGCAAATTTCCCCCCTTCCTCTCCCTGCTGGAAAAGGTGATGCAACGCGAGCGTCTGGGTGAGGATGTCGCGTCGGTCATCATTGGTGATCGCAGTAATGGCCGCTCGCTCATCGGCACCCGTGGCGGCCAGCTCGCCCTGCATCCGCTTGAGTTCGACCAGCATCGAGTCAATTTGCTCTTTGATCGTCGCACGGATCTGGTTTTGCTGTCCCACAAATTGGTCCGCTTGGTCCGCTTGAACTTTGCGACGAAGAGCGGCAACCCGTGCCTCCTCGACTGCTGCTAGCTCACGCTCCTCCTCCATTTTTTTCTCAAAAGCAGCGATGGCCGTTGCCTTGGATTCGGCAATACTGGCTAATAAGATACTCTTCTCCTCAGAGAGGCTTTTCAAGAGTGATCCAAGTCTCGCCGCTTCGGTGCGCCGCCATGCCAGCTGATCGTCGCGGATGCTGCGGGCACGCGGTCCCAGGCCACGGAGGCCACTGCGTTGCCCGTTGACTTCTTTTTCAAACTGCTCTTGCCAAAACGCCTGCTCCTGCTGGATTTTGGTATACTGCGGGGTGAGTGTAGCCATCTCAACCGTGATCGCTTCAACCCGGGAAGTGAATGTCTGGGTCGCCTCTTCAATGGAGGCTTTGAGACGTGACTGCTGCGCGGGCGTCAGACCGGCGAATTGTTCCTTGGCTTGCTTTTGCTCGGCGATGAGAAACTTGGCATTGAAACTATCGTTCCATTTTTCGCGCTGCTTGGCAATCGCAGCTTCCTGTTGACGAATCTCGGCACGCTTGACGAGCTTCTCCTTTTGAAACGTCTCCTTGGTTTGTTCGATCTGTGCCGTACGGTCTTCCTCGATCACACCGCTGACCGTGTCCTGAAACATCAGAAGCACCAGAGGGTGGGCAATGGTCAAACCCATCAGGCAGGCAACGACGAAGCGGAGCGAAAACTGACCGAATTTTTTCAGGGGAGAAAGGAACGGCCGATAGCTTGCCAATAAGGCGCGGTCGATAGCCATGATGATGAATGACCAGACTGCAGCCACTGGGAAAATCACCCAATTATTTTCTGTAAGAGTAGAGAGCGCATAAGAGCAGGCGATGAAAGCGAAAACACAGGGCACAAGTACCGTCGCACCATAGGCCACATACTTACGTTGTTCCCAATTCGGGCATTGCTCCAGTGTCTCTGTACCTGCGCCCGAGAGCCAAAAAAACGCGCGCTTCCATGTTGAACTTTTATGGTGGGTCATTGATTCTGAACTCATTCCGATGCAGAGTTTCACAGATCATACCCTGACGCCAATCTTTTTCCCCCATCTGATGGTGTTGAATCTTGATTCTTCAATCTTTCACCTTAAAAAAACCCCATGCGCATTCTCACCGGCATCCAGCCAAGCGGCAAACTTCATATCGGCAACTACTTTGGCGCCATGCAACCTGCTGTTCAACTTCAGGACCAGGGTGAAGCTTTCTATTTCATCGCTGATTACCATGCGATGACGAGCATGAGTGATGCGGATACCCTGCGGGCCAATATCCAGGATCTCGCCATTGACCTGCTAGCCTGTGGGCTCGATCCCGCCAAGGCGACCATTTTCCGACAATCAGACATTCCGGAAGTCAACGAGCTGGCCTGGATTCTCTCTACCGTATGCCCAATGGGCTTGCTCGAACGCGCCCATTCCTACAAGGACAAGATCGCCAAGGGGCTCTCCCCGAACCACGCCCTCTTCGCCTACCCCACCTTGATGGCCGCGGACATTTTGCTTTACGATGCCGAGTTGGTTCCTGTCGGCAAGGACCAGAAGCAACATCTTGAAATGACCCGCGATTTGGCCGGCAAGATTAACGACCGTTTCGGAGAAAATACGCTCACCATTCCCGAGGCTCAAATTGCCGAGCACACCGCTGTCGTGCCCGGGACCGATGGCCAGAAGATGTCCAAAAGCTACGACAACACCATCCCGCTGGCGGGGGGTAAGAAGGCCATCCGCAAAACAATCATGCGTATCGTGACGGATTCCACACCTGTGGAGGATCCAAAACCGACGGATGGTTCAACGATCATCGCCCTCTACAAACTCTTTGCCGACGAAGAAGCGCTCGGACAAATGATCGCCGATCATCAGGCGGGGGGCTTTGGTTACGGGGACTTCAAGCAGCGTGTTTTTGATGCCTATTGGGAATACTTCACTCCCGTCCGGGAAAAACGCGAAGCTCTGGAAAACAACCTCGATTATGTCAATGAGGTCATTGCCCAGGGAGCAGAGAAAGCTCGTGCCGAATCCAGCAAGGTTCTGGACCGCGTTCGCAAGGCAGTCGGCCTACGATAGGCCTCAGGAGTATCAGCCAAGACGATCGAGGACAGCTTGCCTGCTTTGCAATCTCCCCTCTTGATCAAACTCGACTCCCTCGCCTTCGAGTAAAGTGCGCTTACGCTTGAGCTTGGCTCCCCGCATGGCCCCTGCGTAGCCGCCCAGCGTCAGGTCAGCCCGGATAACTCGGTGACAGGGCACTTCCGGGGTGTACGGGTTTCTCTTCAAGGCCTGCCCCACCGCCTGGGTGGACCGGCTTCCAAGGGCTTGCGCCAGGGTCTTGTAAGTGACAACTCTGCCTTTGGGGATGAGCCGCACCATCGCATAGACGCGTTGCTCAAAGTCCGTCGGTGGGCGTGGCATCACTCGCGTATCCTGACAGCCTTTCGAAAAGAGCGGGCATCCTGCACCTGATGAGCGAGCAAGGCTCCGGTTTGTGGGTTGACAATATAACTCGCCACCCAGGCTTGAGAGCCGTCCCCCAGGCGAACAAAAACGCAGAGATCCTCTCCGCGCAGGTAGAGCCCAAGTCTCGGGTTATCATTCATCCACTGAGAGCATAAATACCTTGTTTTAGCATCAGGCACCATCAATCCCCTGCCATTAATGGATATAATCAAGGACTGCGCCACATAAACCGGAGGTGGTGACCCCATGTCTCCATACCAGACATTCTGATAGGCATCTTTCAGACCATTGTATGGTCTCCACTGCAACATAGCCACTACCTCATTGTTGCCGACTTTGGCCTTAAGGACCTCACGCATGTCATCCATCACATGGGAAACCCCGGGAACCTTGCTGAAATCTCCGGCCTTGGCTGGCAAACGCCCTCCCCCACTCACCGGCGGAGCCTTCACGACAGGGCTGCAAGCCGCCAAGGCAACAAAGCACGCAGACAAGACTGCCGCCTTTAAGCGCTCGATATTGACTCTCTCGGCTGATGTTGCTGCACAAGCCATGAATGCCATCCTAGCCGAATGACCCATCATGCGCAAAGCAATATGCTTGCTTTTGCCAGCGCCACGGTCTTGTACATGCCTGTGGCTGCAACCACAATAATCCCCATGAAGCTATCCCGCTTTCTCTATCACCACACTCCTCATGGCAAACATGAGCTGCGGCGCCTGCTTGCCGCCGGCAGGGTGCGAGTTAACAACACGGTGGAGACAGACAGCCAGTACCAGGTTGGTGAGTTCAGCCGTGTTGAGCTTGACGACACGGTCCTCTATGAAAAGAGCCCGGTCTACATCATGCTCAACAAGCCCGCAGGTTATCTGAGCGCAACTCGCGACAACGAGCACCCCACCGTGATGGAGCTTGTCGATGGGGCAGAGGATCTTCACATCGCTGGGCGGCTTGACCGCGCTACTACAGGGCTTCTCATTCTCACCAACGATGGCAAATGGTCACGCCGGCTCACTGAGCCCATGCAAGCCGTTCCCAAGGTTTACCACGTCACCACAGCATACCCGATCACCGACGATACCCATGCCCGTTTTGAACAAGGTATTTACTTTGCCTATGAGGACCTGACTACCCAGCCCGCCCTGTTGGAAATTCTGACAGAAAACACGGCAAGACTTACCATTCACGAGGGGCGTTACCACCAGATCAAGCGGATGTTTCACGCGGTCGGCAACCGGGTCACCTCACTGCATCGTGAGAGTGTGGGTAACATACGGCTCGATGTGAAGCTCGCCCACGGGGAGTATCGAGCCCTCACGGACAGGGAAGTCAGCAACTACCGGGGTTAAAGTCGGCTATCGCCAGGTAGCCATACCATAGGGCCCTGCTGATTCCACTAGCTGGACTTTTTGCCCTTGTTTTGCTCGAGCAGCGCTGCCTCTTCCCGTGAATAGATCTCGGCGATTTTCAAGCTGCGGCGTGCCAGCTCCCGTGCATCCTTGTCCGCGATCAGGGCCAGTCCCTCCTCGCCAACCTCACCGAGGAAAATTTTCCAGGCACGTTTGGCAACTTTTTTCTCATCCAGCTTGAGCCTGGACTCTGGAGCTGCTGATTTCCCCTGGCGTCCGCGTCCGCGCCGCCCCGGCTTGCCCTCCTCTGGCTGGCTGGTCTCGTCAGCTTTTTTGTCAGCTCCGGACTTGGCTGCCTTCTTGGCTGAGGTCTTTTTGGTTCCACGCACGTTGCGCTTCACGGCAGGAGACTTGCCTTCCGCTGCTGGGGATTTATCCCCCGAGGCACTCTCCTGCTTTCTGGCGGTGGCGCCTGTTTCCGGCGCTTGCCCCTTATCTTCCTTGGATGGGGGTTGAGCGTCTACTGGTTGCGTTGGCCGCTCGTTCTGAGCTTCCGGGGAGAGAGATTCTTCTGACATGGGATAGGTATAGTGGAGGACCAGCTAAACCGCTCCACGCATCTTGTAAAGGTGAATGCAAACAATATCGTGCTTGGAGGGCAATACCCTCACGAAATCAAGCCATTGCACGACTACCAATTATTGATGTCGTCGGCTTTGGCCGATTCTGATGTTGAACCAAAGTCCCCTATCCCATTGGGACCACGTGAATTGAGATCAAAATCATGCTGGGGATTAGCCATATTGGATGCGTTATGCCTATAGCGAATTTCGTTACCCCATGAATCCACGATGTAATAGGGTGATGAGTCGCTTACATTACGTTTCTTGCCTGTGAAAGAAGGATTGAGG
>JBNACB010000076.1:0-6131 GCA_049632765.1 Akkermansiaceae bacterium
TACTTGAGGCCTACGCGGTTCCCGAGCCGAGCTCCAGCGCCCTGCTTGGCCTTGGCGGTCTGGCCCTGGCCCTGCGCCGCCGTAGGTAAGGCAGGTCGAGTTGCATGTGAGAATTCCAAGTATCTCGTAAGACATCCATGAGCACAATGCCTCTGGGACTCCGATCTCAGGGGCGTTGTAGCTTCATTGTGGCGGGCATGTTCGGGACCCACTTCGCTTATCCGTTTTTTACTGTTAAACTAGGTATGCAATGCACTAATTAGGGCGAATGCGGGAAGAGGATGACAACAACGATGCCGTGCCCCCTCAGGACGAGAGGACGGAGGAGTTTTTGCATCTGCTCAACAAGCATGAGCGTACCCTTTCTGTCTATGTGACCGGGCTTGTCCAGCCGCTTCAAGATGCGCAGGACATTCTACAGGATGGCAAGATTGTGATGTGGCGCAATTTTGGCAATTTCACCAAGGGGACGAACTTCCTGGCCTGGGCACGCAAGATCTTGCTGCACCAGATTTTCGCCTACCGCAGGCGGGTCAAAAAACACCAACATACGGAATTTAATGAGGACATCCTGCTCATGCTGGATGCTGAGATGGATTCCGAGATGCTGGAGAAAAAGTGGATCAATCGTGAGCGTGCGCTCAAAAAATGTCTTAGTAAGTTGAACCCTGATCATCGTGAAATCATGGAAATGCGCTACCGTGACGAAGCCAGCATTGAGAAGATATCCGAGACCTCGGGGCGGAGTGATACCGCCGTTTACCAGCTGCTCTTCCGGATACGCAAGGCGCTTTTTGATTGTGTGAAAATAGAGCTCAACGAGAATAAAGCCTGAGCATTGTAGTGAGTGAATAGAACATGAAACAGGAACCGTCATCAGAGCTTTTGGAATACGCCAGCGCGTATGTGGACCAGAGGCTGAATGCCGAACAGATGGCTGACCTTGAGGCGATCTTACGCGGTGATGCCGAGGCGCGCAGGATTTTTGCCCAGTTTCTCCATGACCATGCCGCCCTGCAATGGCACTACATTGATACCGGCACCACTTCCAAGGATGTGCTGGGCTGGCTTGAGCAGGATGGGGAGAGGCAGAAGGCCCAAAAGCAGGGGATGTCCAAAATGGCATGGGTGGCAATGGCCGCCTGCCTGGCTCTGGGGCTGATGGTATCCTGGTTCATTGCACCTGGATGGCGTGAGGACACTGCACTGCGGACAGTACAAGCAGAGACCACGGCGCAAGCTAAGTCATTGGTCGCGCATCTGACCCGTGCCGAGGGGGTGATTCTACGCAATGGAGCTGTGTTGGACAAAGGCGATGACGGGCTCCAGCCCGGTGATATCATCGAGCTCGAGAGCGGGCTGCTGGAGCTGGTTTTTCAGAATAGCGATGTCCATGTGATTGCTACTCCACCCCTCAAAATGGAGGTGATCAGCAACATGGGAGTGAAGCTGGAGCAGGGAGAGTTGCAGCTGCACGTGCCACCCCAGGGGATCGGCTTTGAGGTGGAGACCCTGGAGCGCAAGATCATTGATCTGGGAACGAGCTTTGTGGTCAGCACCGCCGCGGAAGAGTCCCGGGTGCTGGTGCTGGATGGCAAGATATCGGTGGAGTGTGAGCAGCGCAATGAGCAGGAAATCATGGAGAAGGGTGAGGTGGCCAGCTTCCGCAAAGGCAGCCCGCTGGAGATCACGGGTCGCATCCTCAAGGACCTGCCCGATCTTTCCGCACCCTCTCCGCAGGGTCTGACGCCGGGTAGCTTGAAGGGGAGGTTTTTCACCTTTGGCAAGGACGTGAAGCTGCCTCCGAGGGTATTCCCGCTGGAGGATCATATGGGAGCGCGCTTTTTGCCGCTGGTGCAGTCAGGATTCAACGATGACTCCGCTTTAGTGGATATGGCAGAGGGGCGCGCGCTGGCCTTTGAGGGCATAGCCGGAGCCTACTCCAAACTCGCCGAGCACGCCCGCTCGGAAGCATCCGGTGGTCATCGCTCCTGGATGGTTTGGTATCAGGGAGAGGTCAAGCCACCCCGCCCCGGGCGCTACCGTTTCTGGGGTTACGCGGACAACTATCTACTGGTGGCCATCAACGGTAAACCCGTGTTCAATGGCTCGCGCTTTGACACGGCCCTGCGTGAGCAGCTTGATTCCAAGAGCAAGAGACACCCCGGGTTCCCGTGTTTCAATGCCAAGGCGGGCATTGCCTCCGGTGAGTGGGTCGAGCTCGGGGATGAGCCCGTGCGCATCGACATCCTCTTTGGTGAGATGGGTAACCGCTACACCTCGGGCATTCTGCAGGTGGAGCGGGAGGGTGAGGCTCATGATGAGACCTACTGGGGCCAGCCCAAGTGGCCACTGTTCCTGACCCATGAGCCGGGCCGGCAGCGCGTGCGCGAGCTCAGGCGCCTCAACGGCTATCTTGAGGACGGCCTCAAGGGTGCTTTCTCCATTCCGGAGGATGACATTTGGCGGGTTGTGGAGTAAGATTCACTAATCTGCGGGTGTATATATAACCCTCGTAGCCAAAACCTTCCGCACGTCAGCATTGCAATAAATCTATTCATGAACCACATCCGTAAACGTATTCTTTTTTCTGCTGCGCTCAGTGTTCTAGCTGGGAACGCTCAAGCCAAGCCGATGCCACATGTTCCCGCGGACCACTTTGTCGTTCCCGAGGGCTTTGAGGTGACCCTCTGGGCGACTTCGCCCTTGTTCTACAACCCGACCAACATGGATGTGGATGCCGAGGGTAGAATCTGGGTGGCCGAGGGTCGCAACTACCGGATCTTCAGAAACGAGGACAAGGGTTTCAAGCAGGTCCCTGAGGGGGACCGCATCATGGTACTCGCGGACGAGGATGGTGACGGCAAGGCGGAGAAAAGCCATGTCTTTGTCCAGGACCCGGAGCTGATCGCACCTCTGGGTATCGCGGTGATTGATAACAAGGTGGTGGTTTCCCAGCCACCGAATTTGCTCGTCTACACGGATGTCAACCGGGACTCCGTGTTTGATCCCAAGGTGGATAAAAAAGAGGCGCTGCTGACCGGCTTTGGTGGTCAGGACCATGACCACAGCCTACACGCGGTAACCACCGGCCCCAGCGGCCAGTGGTATTTCAACGCCGGTAATGCCGGCAGCCATATTGTCACGGACAAGGACGGCTGGACTCTGCGCGTGGGTAGTGTTTACAAGGGAGGCTCTCCCTCGGTGACCGATGCGGGGCCGCTCCAGGGTGGCAAGCCCGGCCTAAAGAGTGATGACGGCCACATCTACGTGGGAGCCGTAGTACTGCGGGTCAATCCGGATGGCACCGGCCTGCGGGTGGTTGGTCACAACATGCGCAACAGCTACGAGGAGACGGTGACATCCTTTGGTGATGTGTTCCAGAACGACAACGACGACCCACCCGCGTGCCGCACCACCTGGCTGATGGAATACGGAAACCTCGGCTTCGCCTCCGATGACGGCGCGCGCAAGTGGCAGACTGAGCGTCGCCCAGGACAGTCCGCCCCGATCGCGGAGTGGCGTCAGGAGGACCCGGGCACGATCCCCGCGGGGGATGTCTACGGAACGGGCTCGCCCACCGGGATTTGTTTTTATGAGAACGGTAGCTTGGGAGATGACTACAGCGGTCTCTTGCTCTCTGGCGAGGCGGCGCGTAATGTGATCTTTGGCTATCTGCCCAAGCCGGATGGGGCTGGCTTTACCATGGAGCGCTTTGACTTTTTCCGCTCCAAGCGGGCGAATGAATTTCCCAAGGGGCAGGGGGACAAGGCCAATCTGGCCAACCAGTTCCGCCCCTCGGATGTCTGTGTGGGGCCGGATGGTGCGATCTACGTGGCTGACTGGTTTGACCCCGGTGTTGGGGGCCACGCCATGAGGGATCTGGACTACGCAGCAGCGATCTACCGCATCACCAAAAAGGGAGAAAACCCGCGCCCGCCCAAGTTTGACATCAACACCGTGGAGGGGCAAATCGAGGCACTCAAGAGCCCGGCCACCAACGTGCGTGACGCCGGCTTTACCCGGCTCAAGGCGGCAGGGGAGGCCTCGCTGCCTGCGGTCAAGGCACTGCTTTCTGACCCGGACCCCTACATTCAGGCACGTGCTGTCTGGTTGCTCGCCCAGCTTGGTGACCAGGGCATTGCCGAGGTCGAGGCCTTGCTGAAGTCCAGCCAGGATGCGCAGATGCGTATTGTATGTTTCCGCGCTCTTCGCTTTGTGGAGCACAAGCTGCTCGAGCACGCCAGGGCTCTGGCAGGGGATCCCTCCATCGCCGTGCGCCGTGAGGTGGCGCTCGCGCTGCGCAATCTGCCACTAGAGGACTGTGGTGACATTATCGTGGAACTGGCCTCTCAGTATAAGGGTGAGGACCGCTGGTATCTGGAGGCCATCGGTACCGCCAGCACCGGCAAGGAGGCTGCGATTTACCCTCGCATTCTGAAGGCTCTCAATGCCTCTGATGACTCGTTAGATTGGTCGCCCGCCGTGGCAAAGCTCGCCTGGCGCCTGCACCCCGATGCTTCCGCCGCGGCCTTCAAGGCACGTGGACTTTCCAATTCATTACCACTGGCCGCACGCAAGGATGCTCTCACCGCTCTGGGCTTCATGCCTGCCAAGGAGGCGGCACTCGCCATGGTTGAAATCGCCGAGAGTGGCCCGGAGGACACCAAACAACTCGCCATGTGGTGGCTGCACAACCGCGGCAGCCACGTCTGGCAAAAGTTCACCGGTCTGATGAAGGGCCTCAACAAGAAGCCGAATCAACTCAAGGGCAACCAGGACTACAAGGTCCCCGTCGATGGTCCGGAGATTACCAAGCTCGATGTTAAAGAAGTACTTGCACTCAAGGGAGATGCTCAACGCGGCCAGATGAGCATAGCGCGCTGTTACATGTGCCACCAGGTCGGGGGCATGGGCGTGGACTTTGGTCCTGCACTGGACGGCTGGGGCCAGGGGCGTGCCCTTGATGAGATAGCCACCGCCATCATTGACCCCAACGCCGGCATTGCTCATGGTTTTGATGGTACGGAGATTGTGACCAAGAAGGGGCACGTCATCCAGGGCTTCTCCCTTTTCGCCGGGGGCTCATCCATCCTCAAGGTCATGGGAGGAGGCGAGGTGAACATCAGCCGCAAGGATATCAAATCCACCACACAGCTCAGCAAGTCACTGATGATGTCTGCCGGCCAGCTTGGCCTCACGGCCCAGGAGGTGGCCGATATTGTTGCTTACCTCAAGGAAGGTGCCCCCCAGGACAAAGACAAGGGAGCAGCTGTGAAGAAAAGACCAACGGGCATTCCGGTTGTTAATTCCGCACCTGCCAATAAACCGGCTAAAAAGCCCGTGGCCAAAAAACCAGCCAAGATCGATGTCAATGACCGCAAGGCAGGCCTGACCTATGAGAATGCCCCGCCCATCGTCTGGGGTGACACCACGGGCAAAAAGCGCATCCTGTTCATTGCGGGAAGCACCACACACCGTCACGGCATTCACGAGTACAAGGCGGGCTCCCTGCTGCTGGCCAAAGCCCTTAATGAGAGTGGCTTGCCGGTGGTGGCCAAGGTTCACTGGTTCAACTGGCCGGAGGACGAGTCCTGCCTGGAGGGAGTGGACACGGTGATCGTCTACGCCGATGCCGGAGGCAACTACGGTGACAAATACGCCGTACTGGATGAGAAGTACAAGCAAGGCACAGCCCTCATGTTCATGCACTACGGGGTGCACCCAACGGTGGAAGTGGGGGAGAAATATTACAACAAATGGATGGGCGGTTACTTTGCCGATGCCTTCTCGGTGAACCCGAGCTGGATTGCCGACATGGTGCCTAAGGACGGCCATCCGGTGGCACGTGGTCTGAGTGGCTCGATCAAGGCCTTTGACGAGTTCTACTGGAACCTGAGCTTCGATAAGGATTGCAAGGACTGCTACCCGCTCGCCACAGGTACGCCCACTCCTGAGAATATGGTCACCTATGGCAGCTCCAAGTTCTGGAACAAGGACGCGGCGGACAAACTGGGAACACCCCAGTCATTACTCTGGTGCCGTGACCCTGCTGACGCACCACGCGGGGCCGGTTTTGTCGGTGGCCACTTCCACCGCAACTGGGCGATTGATGATTACCGCAAGCTGAT
>JBNACB010000077.1:0-5400 GCA_049632765.1 Akkermansiaceae bacterium
GCGCCGCAGGAACCTGTTACCGGGCAGGTTGACCTTTGCGACACCGACATCGGTGATGAGGAGGGAGCACCTCTCGAGTAGCTCCTGACTGATGTCGTTCACCTTATGCTGCTTGAGGTAATCGTGGATAACGCTGGACTGCAGGGCAGGGGGGAGACTGGCGATTTTGGGGAGAAACAAGCGCCCCTGTGGATCGCGCAGCTTCATGGTAGCCAGCACCGCTTCAACCGCCTCCTGTTGGCCCTGGGATGCGGCCTCCGCCCGTATCAGCGCGGGGCGAACCTCACGGCCCATGATCTCATTGAGCATCGGAATGGCCCGGTTGCGCAAGCGGTTGCGTGTAGTGCCCTCCTCGGCATTGCTGGCATCCTCCCGGTAGGAAATCCGGTTTGCCTTCACATATACATCAATCTCGCCACGCGTGGTATCTAGTAGCGGGCGCAGGATGGTGAGCTCCTTGCCCTCCACCGTGTGGACTGATGAGAGCTTCATTCCCTTTAGTCCCTGGGAACCGCGCAGCAAATTGAATAAAATCGTCTCCGCCTGATCATCGGCGTGGTGGGCGAGCAGCACTCGCGGGCAGCGGAACTGGCGTGCGCAGTGGGCAAAGAACCTGTGGCGTGCATTGCGGGCGGCCAGCTCCATGGATTCTCCTTCTTGCAGCATCAGCTTGTTGATGTCCTCCTTGGCAACCTCGCAGGGAAGCTTGTGTTTTTTGGCGAGCCTGCGCACAAGTGCGGCGTCCTTACTGCTCTCCACGCCTCGCAGCATGTGATTGAGATGGCACAGCACCAGGTTTTGGTAGCCGGCCTCGAGCAGGATGTGTAGTAAAGCCACCGAGTCCCTGCCTCCGGAAATGCCCAGAAGATAGCGGCGTTTACGCGATTGCCGCAGAAACTCAGGATGGAGGGAAATGCTCACTGTGCATCAAACTAGGAAAGCAATGCCCGTTTGTCGAGCCGTCCGCATCAATACCATGGGGCGGCACACTTGGACTTGCCACAGCGCATTTATGTGATACATCATTGCTCGCATCTTCCGCATGGATCCAGGCCGCTGTAGCTCAGGGGTAGAGCAATTCACTCGTAATGAATAGGTCGCCGGTTCAATTCCGGCCAGCGGCTCCATCATCATCAATGGAGGGTGATAGAGCCTTTGTGCTTGAGGCGTGATGATGGACTAACGTAGGTATTGTCATCGTTATGAGATTCCTGTCCGCGCTACTGATTGCAGCATTCATACTCCTTGTGTCAGGGTGTGCGTCTCACCGCCCGCCGCGGGGGGCTACGCCCCAAAAGCATTGGATGGTTGTTACCGGCTATTGCGAGTGTAAAAAATGCTGTGGCTGGGAGCGTAACTGGTATGGCCGCCCCGTCTACGCCTATGGATCACTCAAGGGTAAGCACAAAAAGGTAGGCTATACCGCGACGGGGGTGAAGGCCGGTAAAGGCACCATTGCTGCGGATCCTAAGCGCTACCGTATGGGCACAACGATGCATATCGAGGGCTATGGCTATGGCACGGTGCAAGATGTGGGGGGAGCTATCAAGGGAGCCCATATCGATCTTTTCTTCAAATCCCACAAAGAGGCTCTGCGCTGGGGAAGAAAAAAAATGTTGGTCACGGTCTGGCGTTAGTCAGCTTATTGCATCAGTAGGGAGCGCGGCCAGTGTCGGCTCTGCCCTCCAAGACCACGATATCTCGGTGGCATTTAGCCTTTTGTTTTGGTAACTCGCTGCGCCTAACCCCGCAGGACAATACATGCGTAGTGTGTGACAAGATAGGTGTAGCTCGTCTATCGATAAATTTGCGACTATGCCTTGGCCATGCAAAAAATAATCATCGTATCCCTGATCATGTTGTCGTTTCTATCGCAATACTCTCAGGGAGTAGAGCCCTACATCCGCCACTTGAAGCGTAGCGGACTTTATGAAGAGAAATTTACTGATTACAAAGAGGAGATAAGCAATATCACGCCGTCCTCCAAATTGCCCCCAAAAGAACTAAAGGACATGAAATTGTATGCGTCCTTGACCGAGCCAGCAAATTACTTTTTGCAGTATTTGATGCTGTTGAAACTCAAAGCAGACTATGAGTTCTTGGAAAATGTAGATAAATTCACGGCTCCGCCCCATGTCCCCAAAGACGTTTTTCAAGCTATTGTAGAGAGGGCAAAAGTGCAATCACGAGGGTGCAAGCTCGATTATCTTTGCGCAGAAGTTGATGCCTATCGCGAGCTAATTGAGCGCAAAATTAAACCGAACAGAAGTAACTATGCCAGACAAATGAGAGCTTTGCTTGATTTGCCATAAGTGCAATTTGGGAATGTGTGCCTCTGCCGTCTATTCTCCCTTACCTTATGACTGCGGCGCCTGCGCCAACTTCTGCACAGAGTATGCCAGGATAGGAGTTGATCCCTCGTTTTTGATGGCCATAGTATGGTGTTACTATGGAATTGGATGCTCAGGAAGTTGGAGAGGTGTTTCTGTTTGTGTTGAAACTCGTCTGGTTGGTGCTCGTTGTCCTTATGCCAGTCGGCGGCCTTTAAGTCGCGAGAAAGCACGGTTGGGAACATTTGTGACAATATTTGCACAGTAATGGCTAAGATATGCGTTGTTAGCCACGTATCAAATGTTAGTCTGCCGTCGTTGGCACGTGGATTGCTAACTTTTCTAACATGATGCACAACCTCCTTAACATTTCATGCGTGATGGTCCTCACGGCCCTCATGTGGTATCTGTTGATACGTCTCGTTTTGCTAATCTTCTAACCTTCTAACCTGTTGGTCAGGAGGCAAGGTCATCCCCAGTAAGACTTAGGGGGGCTGGCGAGTGGTAGTGAAGCGGCAGTGACAAAGCTGCCACCCAGGTGGCCGGCACCTTACCAATTGTCCCGGAGGATCTTCCACTCTGATTGGCGCGGCGCACAGCGGCTGTAATAAGCCTCCGTGCCGATGGAGTGAAACCTGTTGCGAGGACCGCTGAGCTCCCGGCCGTATTTGGCGGCTATCCAGCCCTCCTTCATGGAACGGTTTACGACGGAGAGAGTCAGGACCCTTCTCTGTTTCCATTTTTTGAGAAGTGCCACCTCATCTCTGGGGGAGCGGTTCACGAGCATCCAGCCAAGGTGCAGATCCATCGAGTGAATGGATTTCTTTAATGCACGCAGGTAGCGAAACTCACGCCTATCTGAATCACCGATCAAATTGCGCAAATTGAGGGCAAACTCCTCCTGCTCCTGCATGCTCATGACCCATGGAGCGCGTTCGGACGGATTGTCCTCATTATGAATCACATCTGAAGTATCAGCAGGCATCAAATTACGCCGAGTAGCATAGGCCATACTTTGGATCTATCAATGATAAAGATATCTTAAGTGCGCTGGATGCCGCCTTCACGTGGCGGGAAACGCTTTTTCCAGGTTGTCATTAGTCAAGAGTGTGCGAGTCTCTGGCATCGATCTTACGCTCATCTGGATATCTGCGGTTTCCTTCATTCTCTTTGGGGGCGGCTGCTTTGTATCCAGCTACTTGCGCGACGAATATGAGCGCTACGGCATCGGTAATCTCAGAGCACTCATCGGCGTTCTGCAGTTACTCGGCTCTGCCGGGCTGCTGGTGGGGCTGCACACCGCATGGATTGGGCAGTTCTCCGCGGGTGGCTTGGCCTTGATGATGCTCTGCGGGGTAGGGGTGCGCATAAAAATCAAGGACACCATTCTGCAGACGATGCCTGCATTTGCCTACATGGTGCTCAATGCCTACATCGCCCTTGCTGGCTACTGAGGGGTGGATCGAAGGCTCAAATCCGGCTCAGCGCGGCGATGGCAACGGCCATGGCCAGCATCAGCAGCGAGGGCACCGCTCTTGAGAACGGGTCCTTCACCTTCACATGCATGACAAAGGCGCCGATCATCAGCACGATGAGTACGGATGCTGCGGGCAAGATTAGCGCGGATACCCAGATGCCGGCGAAAAATGCGACTGCAATGAGGATTTTCAGTCCACCCACCACATACATCATCGCTGGTGGCAGGCCATACACCTCAAACTCCTCCCGGATCGACTTGGCATCCCCGCCACGGTAGGGCGTCTCCTTGCCAGCGCGGATGAGCCAGACATTGAGTAGGCCGAGGGCAGCGATCACTTGGAGAGCTTGTTGTAAAATATCCATAACAAGCCTTCTATCGCAGAATCCATGCCAAGGCAATCAACTCCTTCCAACATTCCCGTCAAATCCCCGTGAGTGGGCTGGAATACCTCAGCTCTCGACCAGTTGATCGGTCCAGCGCTCCACATTCTCTGGCTGGGCGATACCGGTCAGTGCACCCACCACGGCACCCCGATGGCAGCTGTCACCACCTACCTTGGCATTGGCCGTGATGGCTGCCTCAAAGTCATCATGATACTTCCATGCGAGGTAGAGTGCGGCGGGGAAGGCCTGGTCGATGTAGCAGGCCGTGCTGATCTTGCGGCCAATAATGATCCGGTCCTCCTGGCGAGTCCATCCCGTCGCCTTCTTCGTCGAGAACCAGTCACCCGCGGAGTGCTTCACCGCCTCACGCAGAGTGATGCCCTCTGCAAGATCCAGCATCAGTCGCGCCAGGCAGTCCGCAGCGCGTAGCACATTGCTGTGGCGGTGGGTCAGAGCCACATGGCTCTTCACGGCCTGCCTGATCTGCTCCCGCTCCTTGCCCAGTGACTGAAGAGCTGCTACTAGAGCGGGAACCGCGGCCAGGCCACCGATGTGTTCATCCCTGATGCCACACTTGCGCGGATCCTTGCCTTGGGCGTAGCGGGTGAAGAACCCCCGGTGGTACTCCTCCAGGTAAGTGTCGTGATGCCAGCCCGGGGTGAGCATCTTTTCAATATAGAGTTCGAGCCACGCATCCTCCGAATAGTGGCCAGACCCGGTGACTTGCTGATAGAGGAGCCTCGCAAGCTTGAAGTTTACCGTGTTTTCCCCAGCCTGGAGGTTCTGGTGGTAGTGGACATGACGCTGGCCCCAGAACGGCGCCTGGTCATGCAGGATCTCTCCCTTCCCATTGAGGGCGGTATACTCCGAGCGCCAGAGAATGCTATCCGGGTGCAGCTTGAGCGGTGCGCAGAAGTGGCCCAGATCCGGGTAGTCCCGGTCCATCGCCTCACGGTTGTAATACCAGTGCACGGGCATCGCCAGCGCATCGGCAACGAGCGAGCCGTGGTAAGCGGGGATTAGAGACTGGGGCATGGGAATGAGGAATGGAGTCGGCATTACGGATTATCCATCTTCCAGCGTGCCAGGCGCTCCTTGGCGGCATCCTGAAGAGGGTCCTCATCTCCCAGCATCCATTTCATGCAGCGTAGGGAAATCCTCGTAGCCGGCTGGATTAGCCAGGCGGGCAGGGTTCTGATCCCGATCA
>JBNACB010000078.1:0-5207 GCA_049632765.1 Akkermansiaceae bacterium
ATAGTGCGGATGCACATGAACATTTGCTTGGGTGTGTGGTTGCTAGTCTCGGTAATCGCTCGGGCGTTTACCCGTCCAGCGTTTGAAGGCGTTGGAGAAGGTAAAGGGGTTCACATAGCCGATGTCACGGGCGATGGCCTCGACCTTGTCACTCGTCGAGCTGAGCAGGGCCGCCGCCCGGCGCATGCGTAGGTAGGTGACTTGTTGGATGGGGCTGCGGCCAAGTTGCTTTTGGCACAGGCGGCGCAGGTGCTCCTCACTCAGGTGGCCAATTTCCGCCAAGTCCCTGAGTTTCCAGTTGCGGCCCAGATCGCTTTCCACTGCCTGCCAGATGCGCCAGAGGCGATCGTCGTCCTGGAAGGGCAAGGCAGCCCCGGCAACGTATGCATGAATGAGCTCGACCCAGTGGTGCAAAAAGGCCGGCTTGGGGGCCTTGGTTTTCATCTCGGCAATGAGACCGGCGATGGCCATATTGACCGGCTCGACCGACCCCTTGTGAATCACCGGGCTGTTGGTATTGAGAATCGGGGAAGACTCGCGCGACTCCTCGTAGCGCACCCAGGCAAAGTGCCATTCACCATTCCCCTGCCGGGCCTTGTCGCGGACACGGATCCCGGTCTGGGCAAAGGCGGGGAGCAGACAAATCCTGCCCGGCTCGAGCTTGCGCCACTCTCCATCAACGAGAGTCTCACCACTGCCGGAAAGACTGATCAGCACAAAGGTCCCGGAGGCGTCGGAACGCACCACCTCGAAGGGGTGCCTGGCCCACATCAGGCCGGTGTGGGCAATGTGGTGGCTCTGCAGCAGAGGGCACACCGGCCCCCTGGCAAGCCAGCTGCGGGAGTCACTGATATCGCTCCGCACGACTTCCCAGCGGGTGTTGGAGCCGAACTCCTCCTTGTCCTCACTGTGATCTTCTCGTTTCAAACAAAGTGGTACCCCTCAGGAGGGCATGTTGAAATCAAACACGACCACCCGCTCGAGTTGGGGGACCACGATGTCCTTGACCTCCTCGTGAATGGGGTGCGGCAGGTAGGCGTCACGCGCCTCCGGGCTCTCGAAGGTCATGATGAAGCCGTGGGTGTAGTCATCATTGAGCCCCTCGTCAGAGTCATAGGGGCCGTAGTGGAAATCCAGCAGACCGGGAATCTTGCCCACCATGCCCTCCATGGAGCTGAAGCAGTGGTCAATGGTGTCTTGTGTGGTTCCTTCTTTAAATTGGAAGCATCCGTAGTGTTTTACTTGTGGCATAATGTGTTAGCGGTTGGTTGTTAGCTTTTGGATTTTTCAATATTGGCAAGGAGTGCCCTCGTGCAGGCCTCGGAAAACGCCGGGTCGTTGATCTCCACATCCATTTCAATGAGCTCAATGTCGCTGGAGAGGTTTTGGCGGATGGCGTCAAAGAGGGCGGCATCGGCCTCCGGGTCATGGAAGGGCTGACCCTCGGCGGAGATAATACTGATCGCCTTGGTGGGGATGAGCACGGTCACCGGGCCTTGGTAGGCATTGACCTTTTCAGCCAGAATTTTACCTAACTCGGCACACTCCTCAGCAGTGGTTCGCATGAGGGTGACCTGTGGATTGTGAATGTAGAAATTGCGATCCTCGTATTGCCCGGGCACGGTCTCACGGGCGCCGAAGTTGGCCATGTCCAGACAGCCCGGGGTGACGATTGCGGGTACTCCTGCCTGCCCAGCTGCCTCGAGCCGCGTCGGCCCGGCAGTGAGCGTACCCCCGACGAGCTCATCCGCCCATTCCGTGGTGGTGATATCCAAGACTCCGGAAACCAAGCCATCCTCGATCAGGGTCTCCATGGTTTTGCCTCCCGTTCCCGTGGCGTGAAATACGAGCACCTCGTAGCCCGCTTCCTCCAGTGTGGCACGGGCCTGATCAACACACTCCGTGGTGTTGCCAAACATACTTGCGGCGATGATTGGCTTGCACTCTTCCTCCTCGCTTTGCGAGGACACCATGCCGCAGATGGCTCCGGCCGCACGGGTGAAGATGATCTTTGAAATCCGGTTCAAGCCAGCCACATCGACTATACTCGGGATCATGGTGATGTCCTTGGAGCCAACGTAATGGGCGGTGTTACCACTCGCCAGAGTGGAGACCATGACCTTGGGAAAGCCCACCGGCAAGGCACGCATGGCAGCCGTGCCCAGTGCCGTGCCGCCACCACCACCAAGCGAGATGATGCCATCTATCTGTCCCTCCTCCGCAAGTCTGGCAACCAGCACAGGTGCTGCCTCGCTCATCGCCACCACGCACTCACCGCGGTCCTTGCGCTCCATCAGAGCTGCCAGATCGACGCCACCGGCCTCCGCCACGGCGAAGCGGTCAATGTCAGGTGTCACCGTGGGATCGGCCCCCGTGCCGACATCAATCAACAGTGGGCGGTGTCCCTTTTGGCGGATCAACTCGGCAACAAAGGCGTGCTCCTCTCCCTTGGAGTCAAGGGTGCCGAGCACGGCGATGGTTTTAGGTTCCGGCATCTCAGGAAGTGCGTTTGAGTGGGATGGACTTGAATTCGCGGGTCAGGTTGGTCAGTGAGTCCTCCACTGCCATGCGCTCGAGACTGGAAGCGCCGACAAAACCGGAGGCATCAGTGCGCTCGTTGATGAATGCGGCATCCTCAGGGGTGGCAATCGGGCCACCGTGGGAGAGGAAAATGACGTCCTTGCTGACACTTCTGCCCGCGTCGATGATCGCTTGGGTCGCCACAGCGGCATCCTCCAGTGACATCGCGGCCTCGGTGACACCAATGGAGCCACCCACCGTGCAACCAACATGAGCAATGATGACATCCGCTCCCGCCTCGGCCATCGCCTTGGCCTCCTCCGGAGAAGCGACGTAGACAATGGAGAAAATATCCATTTTGCGCGCCAGAGCCACGGTCTCGATTTCCTTGTCCGTGCCCATGCCGGTCTCCTCGAGTTGCTGGCGAAAACCTCCATCAATAATGCTGTGGGTCGGGAAATTGTTCATTCCGGAAAAACCCATGTCCTTGACCTGCTGGAGCCAGTGCCACATGCGGCGGCGTGGATCTGTACAGTGCACCCCACAGATGACGGGCACTTCCTCCACCACTGGGAGCACCTCATACTCACCGATCTCCATGGCAACCGCGTTGGCGTCCCCATAGCCCATCATGCCCGCAATGGAGCCGTGACCCATCATGCGGTAGCGGCCGGAGTTGTAGATGATGATCAGGTCGGCCCCGCCTTTTTCGATAAACTTGGCACTGATGCCCGTTCCGGCACCGGCTGCGATAATCGGTTCTCCCCTACCGAGCGTGTCGTGGAGACGCTCGATAACTTCTGTACGAGTATAGGGGTTTCCCACCCCTGTCCATGGATTAGGCATAGGGATAACAAAGGCCCTTTACACTCACCTTGCAAACATTTCGGTGAAATTATGCCCACCACCACATATCGCAGATCCACATCAAAAACAGCCAATTAGCAACGTGCAGGCGTGACACCAAGCCACCGCATACAGCTCCACGCGAAGCCACCGTGGCCACAACAGGCTATGCCCGGCGGTCAGATGTTGTGGCACTGGTTTGAGCCTAAACCCCTGACATGAACACGATATCAGGCTGACCTTGAACCCCCGATGCCTCCATGCTCTGCTTCAAATCAGGCGAATGGATCAGCTCCTTGGCCTTAGCAAGATTCGATGCACTGAACAAAATAAGGACTTCGCTGGGGTCGTCATCGTTGCGCCAGAGACCCAGATTTTCAAGACCAGCGGCTTCACGCGCCGGCAGGTGATCATCATAGACCTGTTTCCATGTCTCGAAGTCTGCTACTTTGTGTCGAATGAGTATGTGGGCCATTTTGTATCTCCTTGTTGTTGTGTTTATATTGCCAGGACGATTCGGAGCACTACGCCTTATCAGGTTTACTCGCCGAACTCAAGCTCGCTGAACGCCACCTGATGCTCAACAAGCTTCTTGCCGTCCTGGTTGATGGAGGTGAGCGCGAGGGATTTCTTTTCCCAATCAATTTCGATCAGGCCCGCATTAATTTCCCAGTAAGATTTGCCCACCCGGAATGAGTTGTCCGCGTTTGCCCAGCCTCGGGCGGTGTGAGACATGCCGCTGCTGGTCAGGTCATAAAGCGGGTAGTCGCCGATCATGACCTTGGAGAGCTCGGTGTAGTGAACGTCCCCAGAGATCATCACCGTGTGGTTGGCCTTGTGCTTTTTCAACAGGTCAAAAAGCCGCTGTTGCTCGTGAGGCACGTTGCCCCAGTTCTCCATACCTTTCTCGTAGGCGAGCACCTGGATGCTCGAGCAAATGATCCGGACGTCCGCCTTCACCTGCAGCTGCTGCTCCAGCCACTGCCACTGCGCGTCTCCCAGCAAGGTCATGCTTGTGTCCTCAACGGGCTCATACCAGCCGACCTTACCCTTCTCAGGTTTTGCTTTCTTACGCGGGATTTCATCCCGGAAGTAGCGAGTATCGAGCAGGATGATCTGCACCTTCTTGCCGTCCTTACCAAACGAGTACGAGGTGTAGATGCCCGGCCGGGTGCGCCGCACCGAATCCTCCGGGTCAGCGAAAAAGTCGAGGAACTCTTTCTGCGACTCCACACGTTTTGGATAGGATTTGCCACCATCATTGACCCCGTAGTCATGGTCATCCCAGGTGGCGAGCACCCGGCACTGTTGTTGTAATTTCTGGTAGCCCTCTACCGCACCCAGCTGCTGGTATTTTTTCCTCAGTAGCTCCATGTCCTCCGTATCGCCATAGATATTGTCCCCCAGGAACACAAAGACATCGGGGTTCTGCTGGAGCACGGCGTCGTAGATACGTGTCGGCTTCTTGCTCGTCCTGCCCGGGTTGTTACATGAGCCAAAAGCTATCCTGGTAATCGTCTTGTCCTTCTCCACCACATCACTGGAAATTTCAGCGGAGAGGCAGCAGGCAGTGGCCATCAGTATCAGGAATATCTTCATCATCGTTCTTTTATGGTTCATTGGGCATTATCACACAATCCCATTTCGGAGTAATAGGTGGAATGCTTTCCATACGCACCCCGGCCCCGGCTTCTTCCACCCTTAGGATGGATCATCTACCTATCAACGCATTGCCCCCCTAAAAAACACTTTTTCCTCGCTACGTTTCTTGCAAGCACGCACATATACTGGATGATTAGCTTATAGATGTCAGAACCCTCTAATAAAGATGAGGAATTCAT
>JBNACB010000079.1:0-4978 GCA_049632765.1 Akkermansiaceae bacterium
AGCCTGCTTTTTTGAGCGGATGATGAAAGGGAGTGAGGGCAGGGGAAACCCGGTAGAAGCTGCGCATGTGGTGGGTGCCCGCGGTGCTGGCATAGGTGCCGAGTAGGAGGGTGCAGCGCGCTGGGGCACAGACGGGGGCGTTGGCAAAGCAGTTGGTGTAGCGCTGGCCCTCGGCGGCAAGCTGATCGAGGTTGGGCGTGTGGGCGTTCTTATCGCCGTAGCAACCGAGGTAGGGGCTGTTGTCCTCGGAGAGAATGAAAGCTATACTCGGCTTTTCCGTGGCAAAAGCCGGAAGGGTGAAGAGTGAAAAGAGAAGGCTGAGAGTGATCCACAGCCTTCGCGTCTTGGCGTCTTTGCGTGCGTATAACATACGTGTCGGGGTGTTTAGCCGGCTTTGCTTTTCCGGGCGAAACCGATCAGGCCGATAAGCAGCAGGGCGGGCAGCGCGATCAGGCCGATGAGGCCGAAGTAGTGCATGAAGGGATCCTTGCTGCCGTAGCGCCCAATCAAGTTCCATACGGCGGCGAAGCTGGCAGCCCCACCGGCAATGATCATGAGAGTGTTAACCAGACTGCGCTTACGAGGCATGTCCTCGCCCAGGGTCTGGCGGGAGTTCATCAGCAGGATGAAAATGAGGTAGGCGATGGGAAGTAAAGTGGTGGCGATGGTTCCCGCCGGGATGTTGAGCGCGGTCTTGATGTCAGGATTGCCGGTCCAGAGAATGGGGGAGAAAAATCCGGAGATGGCCGGCATGGCAGCCCCCAGCATGAAGAGCGCTTTTTGACCCGGTTTGCCGAAGGCTTCGGAAATGGCGTAACCGTTCATCATCATGTGCACGAGCATGGTGGAGATGGCCATGGCGAGAATACCGATGCCAAAGATAAGCTGGGCGTTCTGGCCGAGAGCCGGTTCGAGTGACTTGGCGAGGTCCTTGGCACTGCGCTTGGCGACCATGGCGGCGAGTTGTTTGTCCGCCGCGGGCAGGGCATCGCGTTGTGCCTGCGCGTCTTCGGATGTTTTGTCATAGGCAGGATCCTTGGAGGAGAGCCACGAGTCCACCACGGCGTTGTAGTTGCCCTCACTAACAATGCTGTCCTTTTTGGCGTGGAACTGGGCCGAGGTGGCAATGACCAGGAAGGAGGTCGCCATGATGAAGGGAACGAAGAGGCCCAGCACGAGATCGAAGCGGGACAGCTCACGGTGTCGCTTGCTCCAGCCGCGCTTGATGAGGGTGTAGGGCAGCAGGAAGGTCATGTTAATGCCCACTGCAGAGCCGAATGCCCCGATGATGATGTTGCGCTGGCTGTCCGCGATGTATTTGGTCCAGAAGCCCGCGTTGTCCCCGGTGGCGGCGATGGCCTCTGAGTAGCTTGCGGTTGGTTTGAACAGTGCTGAGAAGTCGGGAATCAAGCCGGCAAAAAAGGCACCCCAGGCAATGCTTCCGCGGCTGGCAAGAACCACGACTACCACCATGAACGCGAGTACGACGATGGCGACCAGCCCCTTGAGGATGTGCTCAATGGCCTTGGATGCTTTGCCGCCTCCAAGTGACATCCACAGCAGGCTGAGGCTGAACACGGTGAAGATACCGGTGACGAGATAGGTTTGATTGCTGCCATTGAGCAGGCCGAGGTTGTTTTGCACGGCATCAGTACCGAGTCCGTATTGGGCAGAGCAATAGACGACATCGGCAATGACCGTGGCAATGAGCCAGCCCCATGCAAGAACCGGTGAGATGTGTTTCCTGGCCGCTACAAAGGGCCGTTCCTTCGATGACAGGGTCACGTGGGAAATCGCCGAGAGCATGATGATGCCACAGAGCATCGCGAGGGGTTGCAGCCACATGAACTCGTAACCACCGATCACTCCCAGGTAGAGCGCTCCCACCAGCGAGCCGCCACCGAGGGTGACCGCTGCCTGGATCCAGCCCGGGCCGCTGAGCTTGGTGTAGATACCCAGTTTTTTGAGAAAAGGTGCGTTTTGTGCGGTGGCTATGGGGTCGGGCATGAGGAATTTGGAATGAGGAATGAGGAATGAGGAATGGCAGGCTTAGTGCAGACGATTCGCGGTGTAGTAGAAGTCCTTGTTATAGAGGTCAGAGCCGTCAGCAGATTTGAGATTCTCGATCCTGATGTGATAGACCTTGCCGGCTTGCAGGGAATCGAGATCAATCGTGAAGGTCTTGTCACCAGTGTTTGCGACCTTGGTGACGGGAATCTGTCTGTGGTCGAGCTTGCCGCCCCCATACTTGTGACTGTCCTGATAGTGGAAGGAGTTCACGGTAATTTTGGCATCGGCGATTTTGGCGGTGGGCAGAGTGGTGGCTAGTTCGAAGCCGGTTTTGGTGAGTTTGATCTGCTCCACGTCAAAGGGGGTCTTGCCGGCGTAGGTCAGCCGCTGGATGCCCTCGGAGGGTTTGCCCCAGCCACGCACGGTCTGGCCCACATAGAGCTGCTTGCCATCGGGTGACCACTCCAGACGGTTGTTGCCCGTCCGGAGCCCCGAGCCGTTGATGAAGTGAGTGCAGCTTCCCTGTAGTTTGCCCCCGACTTCGTCGAGCATGATACGGGTAATGCGTGTGCCGTTGTTGTCGGCGATGATGAGCTGTCCCGGGAAGACTCCGAAGTCAGCAGGGATCTCCGCGGGCTCGGAACAGGAGCGATTTATTTCAATGAATGGTAAGAGAACGGTGGCGTGGGTGCGCATCTCATCGAGTTTGTCCTGAGGGGTATTGAGAGGGTCCTTATCCTTGGGGAAGTCCTTGTCCCATACCAGGGAGGAGGGGTGGCCGTAGAAGTTTCCTTTCTCAACGAGGTAGAGGGGTGAGGTGGCGCGGAAGTCCCCCTGGTTGTCACCGCACCAGAGGCGGCCCTTGGAATCACGGAAAATGCCGTTGTGCATGCGAAAGCCTTTCGCGTATGGTGTTAATGTGCCGTCTTTGTAATGCATCACCCAGCCTTTCCATTGCACGGCGGAGTAGTTGCGGCCCCGGCGACCGGTCTTGGAATATTTGCCAAGGGTGTGCCAGAAGGTCGGCCCGTTGTGGGAAGCGGTTCCAGCGGCAATGAAGTAACCGCCGTCGCCGTCCGGGCAGATGGCGTTGGTTTCATGGTAGTTGCCACTGAGGCCGATCTCGTTGCTCAGATTGTTGTAGGTATCGGCAGTACCGTCGCCATCGGTGTCGATGGCCTCGGTGATCTCGGCCATCTGGGTCACCACGATATGTCCCGGAGCGGGAGCTTCGATGCCTAGGCCGTTGTGGAAGCCACTGGCAAAGAGCTTCCAATCAAAGGCATTCGGGTCGGCGGTGGGTTTGGCGACAAAAATATCACTACGCCGGGTGGCGGCGTAGAGATTGCCCTCCGGGTCAAAGGCAAGTCCTCCGATTTCGGGTGGAGTGCCCTCGGGTAAGGGAATGGTTTCGACTTTGAGATAAGCGTGCAGGGGCAGGCTGCCTATCATGGAGATGGCAAGACTACACAGCAGGACATTACGCAGGGAAAAGTGGTGTGGATTAGTCATGGATTTTCTTGATGGATTTGATGTAGAGAACCAGCGAGTTGATCTCATCCTTGCTCATTGGGAATTTGGGCATGAAGTTAGCCTGGTAACCTGGGGCAATTTTGGCGTTCGGGTTGATGATGGATTCGTAGAGGTAGGCGTCGTCAGCAATAACTTCCTCATCGCCGAAGGCGCGTTTGCTACCGAAGAGCCCCAGCATGGTGGGTCCATGGTTTTTACCGCCATCCACAGAGTGGCATGTGGCACAGGAGTATGCGGTGAAAAGGTGCTCACCACGTTCGACCGTCACCCCCTTGAATTCTTTCTCTTTCTTTTTGCTGAATTGGGCAACAGCGGGGTCAGGTTGGATAGTGACTACGAGATGATTGGGTGCCAGCTGTTCCTGATCGCCTGGGCCGTGATAGCTGAGCTTGGTACCTCCCTCGGCACGGTATTCGACGCGTAGTGAGCCGCCGTCACTTTTTGAAATGGGGGTAATGGCTGTGCTGATGACGGAGTTGTTCGCACTCCAGCGGAAGGTGGGCAGGTTGTTTTTGCGGCTGTGGCCGAGGTATTTGGGAATGCCGACGGGTTTGCCGTTGATGTGAATGGGGTGATACCCCTTGGTCATATAGGTGAGCACACCGTCGAGCTTTGGCACGTAGCCAAAGCCCTTGCGATTGCCTCGGTCACCCGCTCCCCAGTAGGGTGTCATGTCCAGGAAACCGTCTTTCCAGGCGTAGAGCAGGCGGCACTCGGTGGTGTCCCAGACGTAGGAAAGCTCCTTGGCGTGGTTGACCGCGATGGCGGCGGGAATGCCGTCAATGGGTTGACGATCGCCTTTGACATCTTTGCCAGCACCGGGTGAATACTTGGAGGCCGGGGCCCCTTTGCCGTGGTTGCCGAGTACCGCATCTTCAAGCCCAGGATCAGGCACGTAGGTGCGCAGAATGAGGGGTTTTTCTACTGTGCCGCTGGGATGGACGTCGTAGGTGACGGTGGCGATGGATTTTGCACCGTCATTGTGTGTGTGCTTTTCCTGGCCATGAGAGATGGCGCAAGAAAAAAGAAGTGTAATGAAGGTCTTGTAGTATTTCATGTGGTTTGAGTGATTAGATAGTCATGGCGTTAAAGCCACCGTCGACGATCATTTCGTGCCCGGTGATAAAGCTGCCTGCTTTGTGAGAGGCAAGTAGAAGGGTGGCCCCGATGAGTTCCTCGGGACTGCCAAAGCGTTTGGCGGGAGTTTTGTCCAATATGGAACTTACGCGTGATTCATCGAGGACCTTGCGGTTTTGTTCAGCCGGGAAGAAGCCGGGAACCAGGGTGTTTACCCGGATATCATGTTCCGCCCATTCACGGGCGAGGTTTTTGGAGAGGTTGTGCACGGCAGCCTTGCTCGCGGAGTAGGTGAAAACGCGTGAGAGGGGATTGAGACCCGAGATGGAGCCGAGGTTGATGATGGAGGCGGGCTTGC
>JBNACB010000080.1:0-4952 GCA_049632765.1 Akkermansiaceae bacterium
CTGGCATTCAGGGCGTGGGCCGAGAACCCTTTGCCCGCGCAGTGGGTAAGGGTTTGAGCGCACGATCGCACGCGTATCGCGGGCAAGGCATGGGATCACCAATGCGGAGGAGCATTGGTGGAGAATAGCACAGCCCCGACGGGTCGGGGCAACATACACGCCAGTGCGTGCATCACGTATCCCAAACTCCAAGTTTCCGGAGGAGGAAACTTGCTGACCAGCATAGCTTGAGCGGAGCGAGAGCAATCCCACCCCCTTCCGTTTTCAGGCGTGGGCGCAAAATCCATCATCACTATTGATGATGGTTGGGCTCTGCAATCCGTGCTAGGGTGAAACATGTGTTTGGCCCGTTTGCAACCCTCCCCCCTGACCCGGGGACTGCCGGCGTGCCTGTTTGCTTACGTATATGCCTTTGTGGCCCTCTCCGGCGGGACAATGGCGGACACACCTGCAGATAAACTCACCACCACTGAGCTCGAAGAGAAGCTGGCCTCCATTGACAAGGAGCTCGACGAACTTGCCCGCTACAGCCTGCGCACGGACTACGGTGCCATTGGCTGGCGGTCCCAGCTTCATGACAGCCCGGACAATACCGAGTGGGTCCGCATCCAGCTGGGCTGGGAGTCTCCCATTGATGAGCTCGTTCTCGTTCCCACCCTGATGCGCGATGCTACCTCCAGTTACCGGGCACAGGGATTCCCGCTCGAGTTCCGGGTGATCTTTGGTAATAGTGAGCACCCAGGGGGTATCGAAATCGCCAGCTTTGGCCCCGGGGACAAACTGTTGCCCCGCTATGCTCCGGTGATCATCCCATGCGGGGGCAAGATGGCCTCCTGGATACAGGTCGAAGCCACCGTGCTGGGCTCACGTACATGGGATAACAAGCACCTCTTCGAGCTGGCTGAAATCATGGCGTTTAGTGGTGTCATGAATCTGGCCCTGCAAAAGGAAGTGCAAACATCCTCGAGCATGAAGGACCCCTCCCACCAGCCAACCTACCTGGTGGATGGCTTTCTACCCTACCTCATGGACGCCGCTCAGGGAGAACAAAGTGTTGCCTACCTCGCGAGCATTAGCCCGGACATAACTCCGGAGTTCATCATCGATCTGGGCTCCACCCAGACCCTGAACCGCATTCACCTGCACGCCGTGGAAGTCAGTGACAGTGTGCCCCAGCCCGTGGCCTCCGACCTTGGCATCCCGGGACGCTTGCAAGTAGTGGGGGCAAACAAAGCGGACTTCTCCGATGCCAAGCTCATGCTCAACTATCTCAAACTCTGGAAATATGATGCCGGACCGATCATCACCCGTACCTTTCCGGAAACGAGCTGCCGCTATGTGAAGCTCACTGCTTATGATCTCTTTATTAACGAGAGGCCGCGGGGATACTCAGAGAGAACTGCAAGGATTGGCTTTGCTGAAATCGAGCTCTTTGCCTGCGAGCGCAACGTCGCCCTCGGGCTCCCGGTGATAGCAAATTTACCGGAGAATGAGGACCGGCAGTTCACCGCTCTCACCGACGGGCGCAATCAGTTCGGTGACATCCTGCCCACTGACATCTGGATGAAGCAGCTCGCACGCCGCCACGCGCTCGAGACCGAGCGCCCGCATATCGAGCAGCTGCTCAAACAACGCTACCTGCGCCAGCAGGCGATCCTCAAGGTCCTCATCTGGGTGGCTGCAAGCCTCGCAGCGGCTATCGTCATTGCCATTCTGCTCATCCGCATCATGCACATGCACCAGATCGCGGGAATCCGCGAGCGCCTTGCCGCTGATCTTCACGATGAGCTGGGCGCAGACCTCTACACGATCGGCTTGCTTGGTGATGCCGCCCGCCACGCCGCCGAGCATGCAGCTGAGTCACCGGACCGCCTCCGGCAGGTGCTTGAGCGTCATCAGGAAGTCACCAACCGGGCCGGCAGCTCTCTGCGCCGCCGCATTATGATTCATGAGACCGAGGGAAAACTCAGCAGCCTGAAAGATGACATGGAGCGCCTTGCCAAACGCATCATGGCGGATGTCGATTATGAGATCGAGGTCGCAGGCTTGGCTTACCTGTCAAAAATCAAACCCATTACACGCGATGACCTGCGCCTCTTCTTCAAGGAATGTCTGGTCAACATCAGCCGCCACGCCGATGCCAGCCGTATCACTGCCAGCCTCAAGGCCACCAGGAGCATGCTCGAGCTCACCGTCTGCGACAACGGTTGCGGACTGGCGGATGCAGAAGATACCGGCGCCAAGACCATCCCCGCCTCCCTCAGGCGCCGGGCACATCTGCTCAGAGCGCATGTGAGCAGCTCCATGGGTCCAAACGGAGGCACCTGCATTACCCTGAGGCTCAGGATTCCCTGGAACCGCCGTGTCTAGACTAATCCCCATATCCACACTTCCAAACAAACAGAAACACATTGTTACCCATTACTAAAAGCATCATGCAAACAACCATCCGCACCATCATTGTCGAAGACCACCCCGATTACCGGGAGGGTGTTCGCTTCGCCATGGAAACAGAGCCCGACATCGAGCTCTATGCCACCTTCGGAACAGCTGAGCGTGCGCTCCAGAGTATCCGCAAGGCTGCCGAGGACTCCGAGCCACAGCCAGACATCATTCTGCTCGACCTTCAGCTTCCGGGCATGAGTGGCCTGGAAGCCATTCCCCTGTTCAGAGAGCACAGCCCGCAATCGCACTTAATTGTTCTGAGCCAGTCTGAGAAAGAGGCTGATGTGCTGCGTGCCATCAGCTCAGGTGCCTCCGGCTACCTTCTCAAAAACTCACCACTGAGCAAAATCACCGAGGGCATCCGCACCGTCATGCAGGGAGGCGCCTCACTGGATGCGAGCGTGGCAAGACACATACTCGACAGTCTACAAGCCCAGCACACGCCGCTTGAGACCATTAATAAAAAACTCACCAAACGTGAGATGCAAATTCTCGAGCTCGTCAGCCGTGGCATGGTGAAAAAAGAAATCTCCGATGAGCTCAAAATTGCCATGCCTACCGTTGCCACCCACGTGCGCCACATCTACGAGAAGCTGGGTGTGTCCAATGCGCCCTCGGCCATCAACAAAGCTCACCGCGCGGGCCTTCTTCCTCCCGAGGGCTAGGCGTTAGCATCAGCATCAACGAATGCTGGAGTGGTGAATAGTCAATGAGGAATGACAGCACGACGGATCCATTAGCCATACACTTGAACTCGAACTCTAGACTCGAACTGCCGCTTGCCCCGACAACGTCGGTGGCTGCGCGGCTAACTCACGCAAAGACGCCAAAGAAAAAGCCCCGCCGCCGGGAGGCGACAGGGCTTGGCAAAACCAAAATCCAATCGGGGTGAGAAAGCCTCGTACCGGGCTGGCCGCGAGGCGGCACTTAAACTTAAACTACCAACTTCAACTGCCACACAGTGGCAGGCAGCACTATAACTGCGGAGGGGTCCAGTCGGGGATTCCCCTCGTCTTCTTTTGTAATTCAAAATCAACAATGAATGGTGCCTCCTTCTCCAGTGAGGCGTCCTCGTTGATCATCAATGGCCGGACTTCATCCCACCAGGCGTCATAGGCTGCGAGCATTTTCCGGGCAACTTCCGGATGCGTTTTGAAGAGGTTCTGTTTCTCCCCAGGATCGTTGTCGATGTCATACAGTTCCTTATTGCTCACCAGACGCCATTTTTCACTGCGGACGGCAAACGCAGTGTATTTTGAATGTTCTGGAACGTGATCCGGACGCCCCTTTCTGACGGGCATGCCTTCTTTGTTCCATCTGCCTTTGTGGAAGAAGGTGTATCGCTCGGGCCATTCCGCAGCGGGGTTTTCCAGCAGCGGGACGAGGCTGCGGCCGTCCAGATCGAGTGCTTCGGCGGCTTGCGAGCCGGCAAACTCGGCAAGTGTTGGGAACAAGTCATAATGACGCGTGTGGCGGTCCACGTCGACGCCGGCTTTGATTTTGCCCGGCAGTCTGAAAAACAGTGGCACACGTGTGCCTCCCTCGTTGACCCAACCCTTTTTGCCTTTGAGGCCGGCATTGAAAGTGCCGATGCTTGAGCCGTTGTCGGTCATGAAAATCAGCAGGGTGTTTCCGCTGAGGCTCCATGCGTCGAGCTTTTCCATGAGCAGACCCATGTTGTCATCAATATTGGTAATCATGCCGTGAAAGGCGGCCGCTTTCTCTGGGCATTTGTCTTTGTACATGGCTTCATATTTTTCCGCCACGATGTAGGGGGAATGGGGTGCATTGGTGGCGATGTAGGCAAAGAAGGGTTTGCCTTGCTGACCCTGTTGTTTGATCCATCCCAGGGCGTGCTGAAAGAAGACATCCGTGCAGTAGCCTTTGGTTTTCACAAAGCTGTCATTGTGTTTGATGACCGGGTCGAAATAGCCGTTGTCAGGCACATCGGCGCAGGTGCCGGGGTATTTCTGGCCGATGCCCCCTGCCCCGTGAATGAACACCTCGTCGAATCCGCGACTCTGCGGCTGGTAGGCGTCTTCATCGCCGAGGTGCCACTTGCCGAAGATACCGGTGGTGTAGCCGGCGTCCTGCAGCACTTCTGCCACCGTGGTTGCCGTGAGTGCCATCCGTTCCCGCTCGAACACGGTGTGGGTGACCCCGGTCTTGAAGGGTGCGAGCCCACTCATGAGTGCGGCCCGCGTCGGGGCGCAGGTCGGGCTGGCGTGAAAATCGGTAAAGCGCGTGCTCTGGCTGTAGAGCTTGTCGAGGTTCGGCGTTTGCAGAAAGGGATGCCCGTGGCAGGCCAGGTCTCCATAGCCCTGGTCATCCGTCATCACGAGGATGATGTTGGGCTTCGTGCCGGTAGCGGAATCCGCTGCCACCACGCTGACAAAGAACAGGCAGGAGCTGGCGATGATCCGTGCCGCTATATACCGCAATCGCGGGATTCCCCTGATCGCTTCGCCTGTTTTTCTGATGCTAGCTTTTGTCATCTGATCCATGTT
>JBNACB010000081.1:0-4899 GCA_049632765.1 Akkermansiaceae bacterium
CTGGTATCTCAAGCTGCTCGCCGCCACCAACCCTAGGAGCAAACAGGCACGTGGCATTGTCAAATACCTGGTCAACAACCGCAAGCATGCCACCTACTGGAATTCCACCCGCGACACCGCCTTCTGCATTGAGGCCATTGCCGACTACATGCGTGCCAGTGGCGAAAACAATCCCGAAGCAGAGGTGACCGTGATTGTCGATGGTAAGGTCATCAAGACTGTAAAAATCACCAAAGACAACCTGTTCAGCTACGATAACAAGGTCGTGATTGCAGGCGACGCCCTGGGAAGCGGTGAGCACAAGGTTGAGATCAAGCGCAAGGGTGAAGGCCCGCTCTACACCAACGCCTACCTGACTGTGTTCACCAAGGAGGACTTCATCAAAAAGGCCGGCCTCGAAGTGAAGGTTGATCGTGCCTATTACAAACTCGAGCGCATCAAAGACGCCAGGGAGTCGACCGCAGGCACCAGCGGCCAGGTCGTCGACCATAAGGTGGAAAAATACCAACGCATCCCGCTCAAGCCCGGTGACACACTAACCAGTGGCGACTTGGTCGAGGTGGAACTCCACATCCACTCCAAGAACGACTACGAGTATCTCATGTTCAATGACTGGAAACCCGCCGGCCTGGAAGCCGTCGAGGTGCGCAGCGGTTACATTGGAGCGCAGCAATCGGGCATGCACGCCTACATGGAGATGCGAAACGAGAAAACCTCTTTCTTTGTGCGCCGGCTCGCACGCGGCTCACACAGTGTCAAATACCGTCTGCGCGCTGAAATCCCAGGCAGTTTCAGCGCCCTACCAACCATGGCAGAGGCCATGTATGCTCCGGAGCTCAAGGCTAATTCGGATGAGATGAAGATCAGGGTTAAAGACCGTTAGCCTGATCCATGAGAACATCATCTACCGAAGCGCTTGGGTGCCACTGCCCGCAGCGGATGTATGGTGCAGAAATCATTCTCAGCAGGCAACATGTCGGCTGGAATACGGGTTGTGTACGAAGACTGATGATACTCACATCCCTGCGTTGCTCGCTTTGCTGACCAACGGCAAAGCTGAGCCGGCATGAGCTGAAAAGGCCTGAACCCCGGAGTTGGATAGCCGAGCTGCCCCGCCGTTTTCATCACGTCTGTCCATATGGGCGCTGCCAGAGTCGATCCATATCCGCGGTTGATGATTTTTCGGGGCAGGTCCATACCCACCCACACGGCGCATGTAAGGGTGCCGGTGTAACCGGCAAACCAAGCATCCTTGTAGTCATCGGTGGTACCAGTCTTACCCGCACATGGTGCTTTGTAGCCGAGGCTCCTAACCCTGTTTCCAGTGCCACGCTCAACTACTTGCTGCAAGGTGTTGGACACACACCATGTGGCTCCCGGATCAGCTGCACTGATGACCAGCTTCCCGGAATCCCCCTTGCCAGGATACACGCGCTGGCCGGCCGCGTTGCGAATTTCCTGAATGATATATGGCCTGTACCAATCCCCGTTGTTGGGGAACACCGTATAGGCACTGGCAATTTGCCAGGGAGTCGCTTCCCATGTGCCCAGATAGCTCGATGGATTTCTGGGAACACCTTGGATAAAGCCCACGTCCATTGCGGTCTGGTTCACTCCCTCGATCCCGGCATAGTTACCCACCCTGACAGACGAGGTATTTCGTGAGCGGACAAGGGCATCCTCAGCAGTGATGTAATCAATATACTTGCCGTCCGAGTTTGCTGGCGACCAGGAGCTGGGAGCTCCATCGATCTCACCGGGGCGGATCGGCCCGTCAGGTATCCATGTCTGAGGCATCAACCCACGGTTGAAAGCAGCCAGATACACGAAGGGTTTGAAAAGTGAACCGATCTGTCGCTTGGCCTGGATTGCGCGGTTGTATTTGGACTCATTGGCACTGCGCCCTCCGACGACAGTGAGCACGGCACCCGTGCTGTTCTCAATGACCACACAGGCTCCCTGCACGTAAGCGGGCCTGCCACGCTTTTCCTCGGGCAAGGCTTGCCATTGCTTTCTAGTTTGGTGCCAGTAACCCGGAGTTTTCTCCACCCTTGCCAGATTGCGCTCCACGGACAGCTCCGCAGCACGCTGTATGGTGTGATCCACCGTCGTAATAACCGTGAGACCACCATATTCAATATTGTGCTCCTCGAGAATGCGATCCAATTCACGGCGAACAGCATCCATGACATAGGTGTCCAAAACAACGCGCCGGTATTTGGGCCGGACCACAAGCGCCTCTCGCTTGGCGAGCTCCGCTTCCTGCTCAGTGATGTGCCCGTATTTGACCATTCTGCCAAGGGTGACATTGCGCTCCTGAATAGCTCCCTCCATATTCTTGAAAGGAGAAAAGGCATTGGGTCCACGGATGATACCCGCCAGCATAGCCGCCTCAGACAGGCTCAATTGACTCGCGGGCTTCTCAAAATAGGTGCGTGCCGCTGACTCCACGCCCCGTATGGAATGCCCCCAGAAAATACGGTTCATGTAGTGCTCGAGAATCTCTTCCTTGGAATAGCGGGCCTCAATCCTGAGAGCCAGAGCCATCTCGAGCAGTTTCTGGTCAATGAGTTGGGCTGCGGATTTGCTTCTGCCGGCCTCGGGATGGAACCAGGTGTTTTCTGCGAGCTGTATACTGATAGTCGATGCCCCCTGGGCAAAGCGCTTACGTTTGATGTTTTCCACCACTGCACGCATGACCCCCCTGACATCAATACCAAAGTGCCTGTAAAAACGAGCATCCTCCCGTGACAACAGGGCATCCCGGAAGTTCTTTGCCACCTCCTGATAACCTACAATGTAACGGTTATCACCGTGCAACCTTCCAAGTTCCGTACGGCCATCCCGTGCATAAACCACTGTCCGGGCGGGCATCTCAACAACCTCATCCAGATCATGGGACATTGACCGGAGTCCGTAGAAAAAAGCGAGTAGTAAAAAGCACCAAGCCAGGAAGACCCCGACGTAGCCAACCGCTCTGGCAGGCCATTTTAACAAGATGTTCCATCGGTCGGTTATGCGGTCAACCAGACCAAAGGGCCAACTCAGCATGGCAACGAGGCAACCTCTCTTGGAACCCGACTTGCGCCTGCGGTTGGCTTTTTTCCCGGCAGTTCGGCGTCCCTTGGCTGCTTTTCTCGGAGCCGGTTTTTTACGCCCGGATTTGGAAGCGGGAGATCGCTTGCGACTTGATCGCTTGCCGGATGTGGATTTTTTCGCTGCCATGGTGTATAGTGACTCGCAACTGGCATGATACAATCTGACCAGTGCATGACCTCTGTGCCGGCTGATCAGCTGGGAGTGGCCCGGAAGAGAGCCCACAAACCAATCGGACGTTGAAATTTGTGGCACAAACCTCAATTTATGCAACGCTTGTCCTTGTGAATTTGCATGATCCCATCGTCATACACCATGAGCTTAAAAACATTAACGGGCATCCTTGTCACGGCAGCCTGCTCCATGGTTGTAAGTCAGCCGGTAGCATCAGCACCTAGCCCGGCAAACGTCAGCGAGCTCAAGTCACTGGAGGCCACCGTTAAAAGTGTGGTTGAAGAGGTGCTGCCGGCAACGGTGTCACTTTTCTCCGTCGACAGCGGTGCGTCTGGTAGTGGCGTGGTGATCAATGAGAACGGACTTATCCTCACCGCAGGCCATGTTGTCCGGGGCACGGAGAAAATGACGGTCATCTTTCCCAACGGAAAGCAGGCCATAGGCGAGGTTCTGGGTGCCAACTACACACGTGATAGCGCCATGATCCAGATTCTTGACCCAAAGCCGAAAGGCGGGTGGCCACACGCAGAAGTAGCTCATTCCAAGAATCTTGCCTCAGGGGATCTCGTCATTGCCTTGGGGCATGCTGGCGGCTACGACTCGGTACGCACTCCCCCGGTACGCTTTGGCCGGGTCATCGCCCATGGACAAAATCATTTTATCAGCACGGATTGTGCACTCATTGGTGGCGACAGCGGGGGCCCGCTCTTTGATCTCGATGGACGCGTTGTAGCGATCCACTCCTCCATAGGTCACTCCCTGGCTTCGAACAATCATGCCGGTATCGCCGGTATACGGGAAGACTGGGAGAAGCTCAGGAAGGGTGAAACCTGGGGGCGTCTGGGCGGCAGCTCACTCTTGGACGACCCGGACTCACCTGTCATAGGCATCATGTCTGGCCCCTCGGCTGAAACAGGCATACCCATCAAGCGCGTTTTTGAGGGGGGGCCTGCCCATCAAGCCGGCCTGCGTGCTGGAGACATCATTCACGAGATCAATGATAGGCCTGTCTCCAATCTGCGCACACTACACATCGTCATTACCCGTCATCAACCCGGCGATACCATTCAGGTTCAGGCCTATCGCGGTAAAAATTCAATCTCGCGCAAGGTGAAGCTGGGTCGCCGAGGCGATATTTTTCCCGGTTCCAAACCCTGATCCATATCTTATCCATTCTACTTCATGAAATTCAGATCAATCATCACAATCTGTGGTTGGATGGGCTGCGCTGCCTTGAGCCTCGCCCAGGATTCCATGATCATGCCGGACCCCATGCAGGGTCTTTCCAGACAGGAAAAAAGAGCACTCATCAATCAGGCCGCCAGCTTCTACAACGCTCCAAGAGAGGAGATTGCAACTGCTGCAAAAAGCACAGTCACCCTCTACCAAGCCGGCTCCCGGGTCTCCTATGGCACGGTGGTTAAGCACAAGACGCTCGGCCAGCAGGCCATTCTCACCAAGTGGAGTGAGATCAACCGTGCCCGTGGCCCTCTGATTGCAGTCACCCCGAAGGGACAGGCGTTTTCCGTTGGTCTCACCGGAGTTTATCCAGAGCATGATCTGGCACTGTTGAACTATGACAGCTCAAAGATCCAGTTACCACCCCTCGAACTCTCGCACAAGGTCTCT
>JBNACB010000082.1:0-4344 GCA_049632765.1 Akkermansiaceae bacterium
CATAACCCAATGGCTTGAGTAGTTCCGCGATGGTGATCTCCGACGGTTGCAGTCCAACGTTCTGCTCGTAGTCCCTGCCGAAGTGCCGCTGCTCCGGACAGACAGGCAGACCGCACCGCTGCGGATAGCGGCCCGTCAGCAGGGCGGCGCGCGATGGTGCACAGACGCTGCAGGCGGAGAACCAGTTTGTGAACCGTATCCCTTCTTCGGCCATGCGGTCCAGGTTCGGTGTTCGAATGGCAGGGTTTTTGGCGCCATAACATCCAAGATCGTTGAACCCGAGGTCGTCCACATAGATCACGATGAAGTTCGGCTTGTCTGTCAACTGGCCTTCTTGCGCGCTCACAAAAAGCGTACCAGCCATTCCGGCTACAGCATAAACAACCGTGCTTATGAATCTCCTTCGCATCTGCATATGGACCTTATCTTAAACATTCTCGCCCTACCTGTTAGGCTTTATCCTTCACCATCAGTAAAATAGGCGGATGGGTCTTCTCGATAAGCATATCAGTGTCACCATCACCGGAGTGATTGCGGCACACCAAATGGGTATGACTATCAACAGAGCGATGGCCACTTTGCCCGGTACGATCTTCCTGCTGTTTTGGAACCATCTTAACCGGAGTGATTACGGCATACCATATGGGTATGACTATCAACAGAGCAATGGCCACTTTGCCTGGCACGGTCTTCCTGCTTATCACTGCCAAGACAATGGCGGGTGTGAGCACCGGAAGCAAAAACAAAGGATGGATTAAAAACAGAGCGAATAGCAAGCTAATGACTGCGAGAGTGAGGGCCACAACGCCCTTACGACTTTCCCGGGGTTGCGCATTTTTTGCCACCGCGAAACTCTCCGGAGGGGACATGGCCGAGAGAATGCCAGTGATGGTGTCAGCCTGGTCAGCTGCCTCACCGGATTCTTGCAGTGCGACATTAATCTGCTCTTGCAGGTGCAGGATCACTTCATCGATTTCCTCTTCAGGGGATCCCTGCATGCTTTTCCTGACTGCATTGAGATAGTCAGCGATTTCTTTTTGGGTAGCTTTACTGTGGTTCATAGTTTGTTTGTTTGATGGTTGTTTTCAATGTCGGCGATTGCCTGGTTCATATCATTGAGTGTCATTTTCATTTGCTTGAGCTGCTGCTTGCCGGCGTCTGAAAGGGAGAGGTATCTACGGGGAGGCCCTTCGCTTGATGGCACGACTTTTGAGGACAACTTGCCTTCTTTCTTCAGTCGTCCCAGAATCGGGTAAACCGTACTCTCTGAAACCTGAAAACATGGATACTCGTTCAGACGCCGGACGATGTTGAGCGCGTAGTTCTCCTCTGCATCCAAATGAAGCAGGATGGCATATTCGACGATTCCTTTCCGGAGTTGGGTGATCCACTGGGGCATGAGCTCTGGGTTTTGCTGATGAAGGTTGATTGGAGCCCGGCTGGGCAGACAGGTATTATGTGTTACGTTTTACGTGTTGCGTATTACGTAATGCGTAATACCAGAAAAAGGACCCCCGTCCAGAGTTTTTTCTCAAAAAAATAACCGGGGTCCGGAATCTATTGGATCTCCATCGAGTCGCAGGGCAGCTGATGAGACGAATTACTCCTTGAGCTCCAGCACCGGCTCTCCCTTGAGATAGCCGAGTGAGGTGAGAAAGCGATCCATGCGGATCAGGGCCTCTGCCATGTCGTCACGGCTGACCCAGAGGTTATACCAGCCGTGCTCCTTGCCCTCGTAGATATGCAGGTCACAGCGGCGGCCGTTTTCCTTCATCAGGCGCTCATAGCGCTTGGCGGTGGCCACGGGAATGTAGATATCCTCGGTCCCCAGAACCACGAAGGTGGGTGGTGCCTTGGCATCGATGTGATCAATGGGTGAAATTTCCTTCCAGTAGGGCTGTACTAGTTTGTGCATGAAGCCATCCGGGCCATTGTCAAAGACGGGATTAAACAAGAGCAGTGCCTTGGGGATACAGCTCACCGAGGCATCCTCACCTTGCTCATCAAAGGCGCTCACCAAAGCCGTTGCAGCTGCGATATGGCCACCGGCTGACCCGCCGCCGGCAATGATTCTCTCAGGATCAATGCCGAGCTCCGCGGCATGCTTCTTCACCCAGCGCATCGCGGACTTGCCGTCCTTGACACATTCCTTCGGCGTGGTGCCGAAGCGGTTGATAGTGCGGTACTCCACCGAGATGGCCACCATGCCACGCAGTGCCACATAGCGGCTCTGCGGGTAATAATGATCCGGCCCGCCGCCGTGCCATCCGCCACCGTGGAAAAAGACGGCCGCCGGGCGCTTGTCGGAGGCCTGCCAACCCTCAGGCAGAAACACCTGCAGCTTGAGCGGAACAGGTGCCCCGTCTTTGCCGGTGACGGTCTTGTATTCCAGCGTCCTGTCCGGCTTGAGCGGGAAGCTTTGCCAGCCGATCTGCTCCGGAGTCCACTTCTTGGGCGCATCCGTCCCCTCAGCCTCTTCGGCCGCCCCGGCGTTGACTGGCAGAACCGCGAAGGCAGTGAACAGGGTCAAGACTCTTAAAATAGCTCCGCTCATCATCCTTGTGTTTGCTACTTATCGCAGTGTGCGGGGATTATTCTGGCTACTTCTGGATGGTGTGCTTGGGCCGTGCTCCCTGGAAGGGAAACTGCTTGGAGGGCACGTGGGCCTCACGAATCATTTCGCGCAGCTCGGCAACTTTCTGAGGGTGAGCCGCGGCGAGATTGCTCTTCTGAGCCAGGTCGTCTTTGAGGTTATAGAGCTCGATGGGATCGGTATCCGGATTTGAGGTGGTCACCTTCTCCTGAATGGCCACCCAGTCACCCGCGCGCACACCACGTTTGTGCGGACTGTTCAGCTCGAAATAGAGATACTTGTGCTTCGCCTGTCCTGCTTCATTTCCTCTGAGCAAGGGGGCATAACTAATACCATCAACCTTGGCGGGGGCCTGAACACCGGCCAGTTCACAGGCGGTGGGCATCAGGTCCCAGTGGGCACTGAGGTGGGCACTGGTTCTACCCGGGGCGATCACACCGGGCCAGCGTGCCACGAAGGGCACGCGAATACCCCCCTCATACATATTGCGCTTAATACCGCGCAGCGGGCCACTGTCCTTGAAGAACTCCGGCTTCGCTCCGCCTTCACGGTGGGCTCCGTTGTCACTGGTGAATACCACCAGGGTGTTTTCCTCCAGACCGAGCTCCTTGAGCAAATCCAGGATGTCCCCGACATGGCGGTCCAAGAGGGTGATCATGCCAGCGTGGCGTTTTTGAACCTCAGGCCATTTGTTGTTGGCGTACATCTGGTAGGCGGGATCGCTGTGCGGGATCTGCATGGCCGCATGCGGGATGACATAGGCGAGGTAGAGGAAGAAGGGGTTCTCCTTGTTGCGGGTGATGAAGGACTTGGCCTCGTTGGTGAGGAAATACTGACTGTGGCGCTCTACGGTTTCCCCTTTCCCTTTTTCAGCAGCAGGTCCCAGCTGCACCTTCTCATGGTTACGCCACATCCAGCCCGGGTAGTGGCTGTGCGCGTGGCGCTGGCAGTTGTAGCCGGCAAAGAAATCAAAACCCTGCTTGAGCGGGTCCCCCTCGCTATGCGGATAGCCCAGCCCCCACTTGCCGATTAGGGCAGTCTTGTAGCCCGCCTCCTTCATCTTCTCTGCCACCGTGATGGTCTCATCCGGGATGGGGAGTTGTCCGGACTCGTTGTGCTCCCCCTTCATGATCTCGTAATTGCCGCGGATGAACGTACGGCCCACATGCTGCCCGGTCATCAGCGAGCAGCGGGAGGGCGCGCAAACGGCGGTGCCCGCGTAATAATCCGTCAAACGCAAGCCCTCCCTGGCCATCTGGTCAATGCGGGGTGTCTTGATCGTCTTCTGGCCGTAACAGCCCAACTGCCCGTAGCCCATGTCATCGCACATGATAAAGATGATGTTGGGTTTCATCACGGGTGTCTCCGCATGGGCGTGGGTCACGGATAAGGCGCATGCGATCGCCAGGGTAAGTCTTGTGATTTTCTTATTCATTTCCTTGTTCACGTTGTTTGAGGGCTAGTTTCTCAATGGCTGCGAACCAGCGGTTCGCCATGAGATCATACTCCTCGTTAAAGGGGTGGTTGTAATTGTTGGAGTGTTTTCCCGCGGCCACGGGTGACTCGTAGTCGTTGATGTCTGTCAGGAACAGGGAATACATGTCCACGGTACTCACCTTGTGCCCCTTCCCGGCAAACTCGGGAACGAGGGTGTCGCGGATGTAGACGTTGTAATCGTAGAGCAGCTTGTTCTTGTCCACCTGGGTATCCGCATAGGGTGTGATCTGGGCCACGATCAGATGTGCCCCGGG
>JBNACB010000083.1:0-4046 GCA_049632765.1 Akkermansiaceae bacterium
TTGCTGACGTGCTCAGCAAGGCCGGCTACTTCACCGGCCACATCGCCAAATGGCACGCCGGAGGCAAGTCCGCCGGCTATCCGTTCCCCCTGGACCAGGGCTTTCACTTTGGCTTCACTGAGAAAGGCGGCCGCCACAAGTACTACAATGACGAGGATATCTGGAATCCCAATGAGCCACGGAAAAACAGCTTCTTTGGTACATTTTCGAGGATGAAGCCCGATCGCCTCTCGGACTTCGCCACCGATGCCGAGGATGACCCCTACCAGATCGATGAAAACGGCCGCCCCTTTGACAAGCCTCAGGACATGGCACTGAAATTCATCAAGAAGCACAGCGACAAACCCTTCTTCCTGAACTACGCGCCCTACTTTGTCCACGGTCCCATCCAATCCCGTGACCGGGTCCGTTTTGAAAAGTACCTGAAGAAAATGGGCCTCGAGTTTCCCACGGATCCGGATTTCCTGCGTGATCGCTCAGGAGGTAAAAACTACGGCCACACCAATCCCTACTACGCGAGCATGGTGGATACCGTGGACCATTTTGTCGGCCAGATCATTACGCTACTCGAGGAAACCGATGACCCCCGCAATCCCGGTCACAAGCTCATTGAGAACACCTACGTCATCCTCGACTCCGACAACGGTGGGGTTCTTCCCTACACGGACAACACTCCGCTCAAGGGAGGCAAGCAGAACACCTATGAGGGAGGGGTGCGCATTCCCTTCCTCGTGCTCGGCCCCGGTGTCCCGGCCGGTACGGTTTGTCACACGCCCATCTCCGTGGTCGACCTTTTCCCCACCTTCATGCAATTGGCAGGTGCTGAGGATGATCCCTCCCTGGATCTGGACGGCTGCAACATCTACGAGCACCTCCATGGCGCGCAGAAAGCCACCATCCAGCCGGATGGCAGTGAGCGCAAGGCCATCTTCTGGCACTTCCCGATGGACAGCCAGATGAGCGTGGGCATGCGCAAAGGCCCCTGGAAGCTGGTCAAAAATTACGGGGTCAAGGGAGGCGGTAACCACAAGCCCTCGCTCGAGCTCTATCAGATCTACGATGAGGCCGGAGCACCCAAGGACCTCAGTGAGGAAATCGATGTCAGTGCGGAGTATCCCGAGATCCATCAGTCCATGAAGGCGGAGATGCTTGCCTACCTCGGGGCTCACAAGGCTGCCGAGCCCTATCGTAACCCGGCTGGTAGGGACGTCACTGAGGCGGAGTCCGCCGCTATTCCCAAGGTCACTGGCACGGCTTCTCATGAAGACAAGGTGTCGGTCAGCTTTGAGACCGGTGAGGGCAAGCACAAGATCGAAGAGGCCACCCTCTTCTACACCCTCAATCCAAAGCCCTTTGACTCCACCGGAGGCAACCGCGAGGAATGGTTCCAGATGGAGGCCAAGCTGGGCGACGGCAAAGCGGAAGCGAATATGCCTCCCGGTGCCACCCACGGCGTTTTTGTCCTGCGTGATACAAAGAACTTCTGGATCCCTTCCGAGCCACTTGCCTCGGTTAAGGAAAAAGACCACAAGCACAACAGCTCACTGCTCAAAGACGGTTATGCCTGGAAGCCGGGTCTGCACGCGCTCGTCAAGCTGGGTAAAGAATCAGGAGTTGATACCGCTGCCGCTAAAGCGGTGCTCAACAAAGCTGATGCCGTGGAAGCAGACTATGTCACTGCCATCCGCAATCTCCGCAAGAAACTCAGGAATGTCTCCCAGCACCCGGCACTGAACCGTTTTCCCACCGAGCCACTCTTCTAAGCTGGCAGGGAACCCATTGCTCATTCCAAATTGAAAACCCCCATGCCTAGTAGACGTTCATTCATCAAAACCAGCGCCATCGCTGTGGGTGCAGCAGGTGCCGCGGCACTCCCCGGGCAAGCCAATCCAGACACGTCCGCAGCTACCACAGCCGCGCACGATGTAGCCGGCTATGGCTACCGCCTGCCGTCTTTTAAGCCGGGCAGCCGGCTCCTCTTCCAGGGGGATTCCATCACGGACATGAACTGGGGGCGCAACGAAAAGGACCGTAACCACTACTTGGGCCATAGCTACGTTTTTCTCATCGCGGGCCGGCTCGGCATGGAGATGCCGGAGGCAAGGTTGGACTTTTACAACCGCGGCAAGAGTGGCAATGCCGTCTGGCAACTGCGTGAGCGCTGGCAAAAGGACGCGCTGGAGATGAAGCCGGACTTACTGAGTATCTTGATTGGTACGAACGACGTGGGCCAGGGGCTGAGGAACCCAAAGCGCAGGATCACGCCCGCCGCCTTTGAGTCCGACTACCGCTTCATCCTCGATGCCAGCCGCAAGGCCAATCCCGATCTGCGTCTGGTTCTGCTCGATCCCTTTGTGTTACCGACCGGGCCGCTGAAAAATCAGAAAGCCTATAAAGAGAGAAGGGGGCAAACAGATCAGCTGCGCACCATCGTTGCTAGCCTGGCAAAAGACTACGATGCCGTGCACATCAAAACCCAGGACATCTTCGATGCAGCTGCCGAGGCCGCTGGAGCGGAAAACTGGATTTGGGATGGTGTTCACCCCCTGCCTCCCGGGCATGAGCTCATTGCCCGCCATTGGCTCCAGGCAGTGAGTGAAAGATGGCCACGGCAGGGTTAGTATGCTTCATCTAAACAATGATGAAGCAGCTGCGAAAAATCCTGTCCGCCGCCCTTGGATGCGCGTTACTCTCCGGCATTGTCATGGCCGAGCAAAAGACATCTAACGCCCCCGAGGCCGCCCAGAGTTCAGCATGGGAGGGACGTAGATCCACCTTCCACGGCTACGAACTGGTGGACTTCAAGCTCGGCGAGGTGCCCTGCAAGGTCGTCATCCCGAAGCACATTGCCGACGGCAAACCCTGGGTCTGGCGGGCGCGCTTCTGGGGCCACATGCCGCAGTTTGATATCGCCATGCTCGAGCGTGGTTACCACATCGTCTATGCTGATGTTGCCAACCTCTTTGGCAGTCCCACAGCACTGAAGCGCTGGGACGAGCTCTACAATTACCTACGCTTTGAGCACCTGTTTGCGGACCGGGTCGTGCTCGAGGGCATGTCCCGTGGCGGGCTCATCGTCTACAACTGGGCAGCGGCCAACCCGGACAAGGTGGCGGCCATTTACGCGGACGCCCCTGTAATGGATTTCAAGAGCTGGCCTGGTGGCAAGGGCAAGGGCAAGGGCAAGGGTGGTGGCAAGAGCTGGCAAACCTGCCTCAAGGCCTACGGCATGAACGAGAAGGAGGCCCTCGCCTACAAGGGCAACCCGCTCGACAATCTGGCCCCGCTCGCCAAGGCGGGAGTGCCCATCATCCACGTGGTGGGGGATGCGGATGAGGTCGTGCCCGTGGCGGAAAACACCGCCATTGCCGAGGCGCGCTATAAAAAACTCGGAGGCGTGTTCAAGGTCATCCACAAGCCGGGGGTCGGGCACAAGCATTCGCTCAAAGATCCACAGCCCATCGTGGATTTCATCCTCAGCCAGGACAAGGGGGTGGGGGACTTGCCCGCGGAGAAGATCGTCAGTGACAAGAACTTCATCCTTCGTGGTGACTATCAGAACAGCCGCATCCAGTTTGAAAAAAACAAGCAGGGCCACGTCGCCTTTCTCGGGGGCTCCATCACCGAGATGAACGGTTACCGGCCGATGGTTTGCGAGATGCTCGGGAGACGTTTCCCCGATACCGAGTTCACCTTCACCAATGCCGGGATTAGCTCGACCTGCTCGGACACCGGGGCGTTCCGCATGCAGCGTGATGTCCTCAGCAAGGGGCCCTTGGATATGCTCTTTGTCGAGTTCGCCGTCAACGATGACCAGGATTCCGACCAAGCCTACCGTGATGCCCTGCGTGGCATGGAGGGTGTCATCGCCCAGGCGCGCAAACACAACCCGAAGGTCGATATTGTGATGACCATGTTTGTGAACGAAAACATCCTGGAGAAATTACAAAACGGTGAAACCACGGACTCGGTCAAGGCGCATAGCGAGGTGGCACAGCACTGGGGCATCTCTGTCAATCACCTCGCCCGTGAGCTTGCGGAGCTCA
>JBNACB010000084.1:0-3998 GCA_049632765.1 Akkermansiaceae bacterium
AGGCAAAAAAAAGTGGTGAGTTTCTTCAATCTATTCGTCATGGTATCTTGTTTCTGATCGTAGCACTCATAGGAACGCACTAGAGGATTACGCGGCAAGCCATCACTGTGTTACAACTAGCTTAGTGGCAGATACGTGCCGGTTTTTTACAATGCCCCAGAGCACGGGCTCCTGCACCGAGCGATCCCAGGCGATGCCCTGGCCGTAAAAACCCATGTTCTCCTCAGTCCGGACATGCTTGAGTTTCCTGCCTGAACTGGGCTCAAGCACATACGCTTCGGAGTGATCGTGGCCAGTGGTGTAGAGCTTGCCATCCGGTCCCCATGACCCTCCAGAACAGCTCATCGAGCCCCACTTGGCAACCACCTCGGCGGGGAAGCTATGACTTGCCTGCTCGGTGAACTTGCCATTCTGATAACGGTATTGGATGAGCCTGGTCTTGCTATTGTGTTTGCCATAAGTCGCATAGCACATCCACCAGTCGCCATCCCGGCTGCGATCGATCCAGGTCAGGGAGCCATGCTGGGAAGGCATGCGGATCGTTTCCAAATGCTCCAGCTTTTCTCCCGTCACGTCAAAGACCTCCACGCTGCTGTCATTGGGAGCGAGCGGATAGCGAGAGTGCGCGCAGTAGAGTTTGCCCTCGATCACTGCCCCGCTGTTGAGATGGGTGAAATGTTTCTGCGCATCGAGCTGGCGATTCGCCTGCCATGCCACCAGCACCTTGCCGGTCTCCTTGTCACACTTCTCAATGCGGGTGTTACTAATCGCGTAGAAATACTTTCCATCCACCGCCACCCCCTGGGTCACCTTGTGGGGAAAGTGCTTCACGCCAGCCACTGCCATGCCCTGGCAACAGACAAGCAAAGCAAAGCATGCAATCAGGCTGTTCATTGTTAGGTGAGTGCCGACCATTCGTATAACACCGCTGCCTGACCATGGTTCATGCCATCATCATCGATGAGATTCCATATGATGGCTTTTTCCACCATGAAGCGTTTGCCACTGGAAGATATCCTGATGCCTTTGTAGTCATCGATGTAACCCTTTTCCGCCACATTTTTAAGTAACCTCTGCCTTTCCTCCCTCAATGGCGCCTCTGCCGACAATCTGGACGGCAGGCCGATCAATTGCTCCCAGCTCATCTCGAACAACTCCTGTGCCGCCCGGTTTCCATAATTAAAAACAGGATCAGGAGCCGTGTCATGTGACAGGACACAAAAACCGGCCTCATAGACTGCGCTACCGCTGTCTTGTCCGGGCTCAGCATCGATCAGGCTTTTGCCTGTGATGCGTAAAAAACTCGTTAGGATCAAATCCGCGTGATCGCAGAGATAACGGTTTTCCGGAGATGGCTCGTCGGTGTTCATGAACGCCAATGGCTCAACCAAGGGGCTTGCTTTCCACACTGCCGGCCTATCGCATCCAGCCCGGGTAGAGATGGGTTTTGTCACCATCGTTCTTCTGCTTCGCCCCGGGAGTGGAGCGCCCATCGGCGATGTACTTCTCCGCCAGTTGAGTCAGTTCCTGAACAAGTTCCCGATGCTTGCCGGAGAGGTTACTGGTTTCCGCAGGGTCCGCTTCCATGTCAAAGAGCTGTACTCTCTCATGGGCAGCGAGCTTCTTGAGCTGCGCCGGTTTGCCGGGCATGGGGTTGGTCCAACCTCCTGAGCCCGGGCAAAAAGCCAGCTTCCACTTGCCCTTGCGAATGGCAAAGCTGCCATTGATGGAGTGATGGACAACGGCCTCACGAACCGGGGCCTTGGCCGTGCCATTGAGCACGGGCAGGATGCTGACGGAGTCTTCGGCCGCGGTGTCGGGAACTTTCACACCAACCATATCGGCACAGGTGGCATAGAGATCCACCAGACAAACAGGTTCCCCAGCCACGCTACCGGCCTTCACCATGCCGTCCCATCGCGCGATGAAGGGCACGCGGTGCCCGCCCTCGTAGATATCGGCCTTGTGACCACGATAAATGTCACTGGCGTAGTGTTTGCCGGGCTGGTCGGGAGGGTTGTCTCCCGTGCGAAATATCAGCTGATCCTTTTTCTTAAAGCCTGCCCTTGCCATATTGCTGCAACCATTATCCGCGGTCACGATGATCAGTGTGTTGCCGGCAATGCCCGCTTCTTCCACGGCTTTGACCACCTCGCCCACGGACCAGTCCGTCTCCATGACAAAGTCACCGTAAGCGCCAACCGGGCTTTTGCCCTGGAAATTTTTTGAAGGCACAATTGGTGTGTGCGGACTGGCCAGAGGCATGTAGAGAAAGAAGGGCTTATCTTCCTGAGAGCGCTCCTTGATGTAGGCCACCGCTTTTTCCGTGAGCACGGGCAGCACGTCCACGGCCTCAAAGTCCGCATGGGCCGCTCCCTTGCGCAGGAAACGTTTTTCGGTGGTGCACTCACCCATGAAGCGATCGTTCTCAATCCAGATGTAGGGCGGCATGTCGAGGGACGCGGAAATACCGTAGTAGTAGTCAAATCCGACGGCATTGGGGCCGTTTTTGATCTGTCCCTTCCAGTCGGTGTTTTCTGCAACAGGCGCTTTGCCATCCGTGGTAGGAAAATTCATCCCCAGGTGCCACTTGCCGATCATGCAGGTATGATAGCCGTTTTTTTGCAACATCGAGGCAACCGTTTCACGGCCGGGCTTGATGAGAGGTGCGCCATATCCATTAAGCACCCCCTTCTTCTTTGTGCTGCGCCAGTTGTAGCGCCCGGTGAGCACACTGTAGCGTGTCGGCGTGCATACCGAGGAGCTACTATGCGCGTCCATGAACTTCATGCCCTTCTCTGCCAAGCGGTCCATGTGTGGAGTCTCGATCTGGCAGCGGTCGCCACCATAGGTCTTCACATCCCCCAGGCCCCAGTCATCTGCCAGAATGAAAATCACATTGGGCTTCTCTGGCTGTGCCACAGAATGGTGAATCGTGCATAGCGCAGTGAGAACCAGAAGCGGTATGGTGAGGCGATCGAGTTTCATTTTTTCAGTTTGTTTGCCGCCGTCGGGCGGATGGGCGTTTAATGCCGCTCCGGAGCACTACGCCCGCTGTCCTTCATCTCTTTCAACACTACCTTGAGCTTACTGACCACTTCCGGGTGCTTGCTATAGAGGTTGGTGGTTTCGCCGGGATCGGTCTTCAAGTCGTAGAGTTGACCGGGAGCTTCGGGATCGAGCTCGGGGAGAACGAAGGGTTTGAGGTCGGGGCGATTGTAGTTATTGCCCCCGGATCCCTGGTGATCGAGGTATTTCCAATCGCCATCACGGACAGCGAGCTGCAGCCTCGGAGTCTGGGTGAGCATGTATTGGCGCACAGGTTTGTCCCCCTGGGTATCAAGGAAGACCGGCAGCATGTTGTAGCTGTCCTCCGCCGCGTCATTGGGCAGCTCTGCCCCCACCATGGCAGAACAGCTAGCCATGATATCCGTGAGGTTAAGGAGCTGATCACTGGTCGTCCCCGCCTTGACCTTGCCGGGCCAGCGCACGATGAAGGGCGTGCGGTGCCCGCCTTCCCACTGGTCGCGCTTCATGCCGCGCCATGGCCGGGCACCATCGTGCCCAAAATCCTTGCGCATACGAGCCACCGTGGGGACCTCCGGGCCATTGTCACTGGCAAAAATGACCAGCGTGTTGTCATCGATCTTGAGCTCTTCGAGTGTGTCTAGCAACTGCCCCACCATGTCGTCCATCTGATAGATAAAGTCACCGTGCGGCCCTGCCTTGGTTTTGCCTTTGTACTTGTCCGCCGGGAAGGATGGCAAATGCACCGCCTGCATCGAGTGGAACAGGAAGAAGGGTTTGTCCGGTTTGTTCTGCACATGCTCCCGGAGGAACTCCTTGCTCTTTTCCAGGAAAACGAGGTCCGCTTCTTCGAGGTCAAATCCCTCGGCAATCATGCCCGCCCGGCAGTCATGGCTGTGCGGGTGCTTGGGCAGGCCGGATTTGTCGATCACTTTGGTCGGCGGGATAGGGATGCGGTCATCTTCCACATA
>JBNACB010000085.1:0-3213 GCA_049632765.1 Akkermansiaceae bacterium
CTGGCGAGTCTCTGGATATCGGCTCCTTGCAATGGCGCAAGTCGGTGGAAAAGGCCTTGTCGGAGCCTCGATAGACCTTATTGAGGCATCCCAAGAGCCCGAGATAAGTTGAAGAATAGGAGCGCTGACAATGCTGGCATGCGAGTTGCTCAGTATCATGTAGTGGCTGTTTCATCAGTCAAAAATCCATCTCAATACCATTCCATGCCATGTATCTAATCAGCGAAGAAGAAGCGCTCAGGATGTATTTTCCACCTGACTCAAGACCATCCATTCCGGAGTGGCAAAAGATCAGGGATCGATACAAGCTTCCTGCCTTGTGTCTTGGCTCGAGAACGCTCTATTGGACCGACGAGCTCGAAGCTTCAATAGCTTGTCTTGATGGCCTCGAGTATGGCTTGAGCCCTGCATCACAGAGAGATGTGGTTAACTAGAATATAGTAACTCTTGATCTAGCGACGCCTTCTCAGGAGAACGGATACAAGTGCCAGTCCAAGAAGACTGATGCTTGATGGCTCAGGGACGGCCTCTGGATCCTCTGGGGGTCCTGATTCTGCTGAGAGGGTAATTCCGGATTCGAAGAACGTGGTCCCGGGTGCCAGTGCCCACTCGTCATTACCATTGTTGGAGTCCTCTTGAATGACAATCCACTCAAAATAATCATCGGTGGAAAAGCCGTAGAACTTGGAGACAGGAACCAGCACGTAGAGATCACTGCCCTGGCCCAGCGGTGTCACCGACTCATTTTGGGCGCCACCACCCTCACTTGCGGGTAGATCGCCGTTGAGTTGTACGGCGTAAGGGTTTGACCAGACCTCGGTAGGATCATTGTAGGCCGATGTGGAGTGGATGTTAATGGTCATGCTTCTCGTCAAAATGGGCAGACCATTACCTCCCGTTTCCTGCGAATCCATGACGAAAGCAAAATATTGTATGTCGTTGCGAGTGATGACAGGAATGTCGGTGATTTGCAGAATTTGCGGCTGAGTGAAAGTATCATCGCCAGGATCTGTTAAATTACCATGGAAAGAGCTCATCGCCTCGCCATCCTGGTTGGGGCCACTAAGCACCAGATTGCTGTTCCAGTCGCTGGGAGAGAAATTGGTAGTGCCGTCATAAACGACCCCGTCTGGAGCCTCAAAATGGGCATCTGTTCCGTCCAAATATATGGTTGGGGTGCCAGCAGGAATTGTTCCGACATCAGTGTCGGAATTTGCAATAACAGTGGCTGAATGTAGAAGTGGCGCATGTACAAGCGCACATGCGAAGACCAGGAGATTCCAGTTGAAGGGGTTTGTGTGTGTTTGCATGGAGGTGAAAACCAAGACAACTCATGTCTGCGATGCAGGCTGAGGCAGTGATGCATATAATATTGCGCAGGGGTCCGTCAATTTTTTTTTAAAAAACAACTAGCTAAAGCCGGGTATACCCGCATGGCATCTGCGGCAGCTTGCGCAGTATAGAGGGAAGGAATGACTTCATTCCATTCGGTCCATGCTAGAGAGCAGAAATCCCTCCGGATTTCTGACGATATGGAGGGCGTGATGCACGCACTGCGTGTGCGTTCAAACCAAGGCTTACGCTCGCTGGCGCTCGCTGCGGAGTGGTTCTCATCCGTTCCCTTGGGGTGATAGGTGGAGCGGTGATAAATGGCGGCCAAACGATAGGGGGTCGAAATGGGTTGAATGGCGGAGAGGGAAGGAATCGAACCAACCAAGGACCGTTACAGCCCTTCAACGGTTTTGAAAACCGCGGCGGCCACCAGGCACACTGCACTCTCCGTAAGCAGGCGCAGAATAATGCCAGAGCAGGCCATGTCAATGAGGAGGTGGTTTGTTTTTTTGCTCGAAAATCGAGGTTGCAATCCCGCATAGATTAAGACATCTTAACAATGTTGTTCGTGTTCCAAACGCGTGCAGCATCCCTTTTTTTCGTTATTCCCTCAAGATCCCATGGCCGCGAATTATACTGAAGCAGACATCAAGTCCCTCGATTGGAAAGAGCACATCCGCATGCGTCCCGGCATGTATATTGGCAAGCTCGGAAACGGCGCCAGTCCGGATGATGGCATCTATATTCTGCTCAAGGAAGCGATGGACAACTCGATTGATGAGTTTGTCATGGGTTACGGCAACGAGATCCGTGTTGATATTGATGACGAGAGCCGGGTTGAGGTGCGTGACTTTGGTCGTGGTATTCCCTTGGGCAAACTGATGGACTGTGCGGCCAAGATCAATACCGGTGCCAAGTATGATAGCGAGGCGTTCAAGAAATCGGTTGGATTGAATGGCGTGGGTATCAAGGCGGTGAATGCGCTCTCTGACTTCTTTGAAATACAGGCCTGGCGAGAGGGTGAGACCAAGGCCATTGAGTTCAGCAAGGGCGAGGTGGTGGAGGAGATGAAGAAGCCGCGCAAGGATGCGGATGACAATGGTACCCGGCTTGCCTTTGATGTAGACCGCAGCATTTTCCCCAAGAAGACATCATTCAAGGACAAGTATGTAGAGAAGATGTGCCGCTACTACGCCTACTTGAACCCGGGACTGGCGGTCATCTACAATGGGAAGAAATTCAAATCCAAGGATGGCCTGCTCGACCTTCTCAACGAGGAGATGGAAGCGGAGGCGCTTTACGGGCCGATTCACTTGAGAGGCAAAGACATCGAAATTGCGTTCACGCACACGCCCGATGGCAGTGAGGAATACTACTCATTTGTCAATGGCCAGCACACTACCCAAGGGGGGACGCATTTGGCTGCATTTCGTGGTGCTGTTGTTGATGTGATACGTGGTTTCTACAAGAAACAGTATAATCCTGCTGATATTCGAAACGGCTTGGAGGCAGCGGTGCTGGTGAGGATCGAGGAGCCGGTCTTTGAGAGTCAAACCAAGACCAAGCTGGGTAGTTTGACAGTTTCTCCCGACGGCGAGACCATCAAGACTTTCATCACGAATTTCCTCAAGGAGCATCTGGATAACTACCTGCACAAAAACCCTCAAGCTGCCGAGGCCTTGCAGAAACGTATTGTCGCCTCTGAGCGCGAGCGCAAAGAGCTTTCCGGTGTGAAAAAGATCGCCCGGGAGCGGGCCCGCAAGGCCAAGGTGCATAACAAGAAGCTGCGTGATTGCCGGGCTCACTTATCGAGTAAGCACAAGCGGGCTGGTGAGGATCGAGGAGCCGGTCTTTGAGAGTCAAACCAAGACCAAGCTGGGT
>JBNACB010000086.1:0-3187 GCA_049632765.1 Akkermansiaceae bacterium
CGCTGCAACCGGTGTTGGAGAGAGAGGGTCTGAAAATTGACCCGAATGTTCCGGAGAGCCGGCCCCAAAGAAAAGTCAGGAAGAAATAGGCGGGATTTGATATCACCAAGGTGATTTTTGCCAACTTCAAGTGGAAGACCCAATAGGAGAATCCCGATAACAATAATACAGTAGCAGGATGATAAGCAGACCAACATGGATCACCCATTGCCTGTGTGCTGTATTGATAGTCGCCACCTCGTTGCCTGGCAATGCAGCTGCGCAGGGCAAGCGTTCTCACCCGAACATCCTGCTCATCGCCATCGACGATCTCAATGACTGGATCGGCTGCATGGGTGGCCATCCGCAGGCGAAGACCCCTAACATCGACCGGCTTGCCGCTCGGGGTGTGCTCTTTGCCAACGCCCATTGCCAGTCGCCCGTGTGTAACCCCTCGCGCGCCAGCATGATGACCTCGCTCTATCCGGCGACCACCGGCGTCTACTTTCTGGGCCCTGACCTGGCCGAGTCACCCATCGCCCGTGAGAACGCCCTGATGCCAAAACGCTTTGAGCAGGAAGGCTATCACGTATTGGGAGCGGGCAAGATCTTCCACGGGCATCAAAACAAGAGGTATCTTCCCAACTGGGCCGGCTCGTTTGGTGGCTTTGCTCCCTACCCTAAAAAGAAACTCACTACTTTTCCAGGCTCACGTCTGTGGGACTGGGGGGTGTACCCGGAGCGCGATGAACTGCTGTCAGATCACAAGATTGCAGCGTGGGCTGTTGAGCAGCTGCACAACAAACAAGACAAACCGCAGATGCTTGCCGTCGGTTTCTATCAGCCGCATGTGCCGCAGTATGCAACGCAGAAGTGGTTTGACCTTTACCCCATGGAGTCGCTGCAATTGCCGGCGGTTCTGCAGAACGACCTCGATGACGTGTCGGACTATGGCATCAACCTCACCCGGCTCAACCATGTGGCACCGACCCATGACTGGGTTGTCAAGAACGGGGAATGGAAGCCGCTGGTGCAGTCCTACCTCGCCTGTGTGAGTTTTGTCGATCATCAGGTGGGCAGGGTGTTAGACGCTTTGGACAAGAGCCCCGCCAGAGACAACACCCTTGTCGTAATCTACTCCGATCACGGCTTCCACCTCGGTGAGAAAGAGCGTTGGGCCAAGCGCAGCCTCTGGGAAGACAGCACGCGTGTACCTCTCATTGTCGCCGGTCCCGGTGTGGCCCGTGGGAAGGTGTGTAACAAACCTGTGCAACTGCTGGATGTGTATCCCACGCTGCTGGAGGTGGCCGGGCTCAAGCAGGATGACAGGCTTGAGGGCCACTCCATGGCCGCCTTGTTGGAAGACCCTGCTGCCGATTGGCCCCACATGGCCCGTACCAGTTTCGGCCCCGGAAATGTTGCCATACGCTCGGAGCGCTACCGCTACATTCACTACAACGATGGCACGGAAGAATTCTATGACCACGCCAAGGACCCGCATGAGTGGCACAACCTGATCAACAACACGGAGATGGCCGCTGCCGCTGAAAAGCACCGCGCCTTTCTTCCCAAAACGAGCCACCCTGTGCTTGGTTCGGGCTCGACCGGGCACAGGGCCTTTAACGCCAGTGAGGACGCAAAAAAACAGGCAGCCACGTTCGATCCCCTGGATTGGAAGCGTCCGGTCGACAACCCGGTCTTTACCACAACCTTTGGCAACAACCATGACTCGGTGCTCTTTGTCGAGCCGGAGCTGGAATACCCCTATCACCTGATCATCAGCCACACGAAGGAAGCCGCTCATCTTTGGCGAGCCAAGAAGTTCTCCTGGAGCAGTGCAGACTGGGAGCTCGTCTCGGACCAGTACAAGATCGGCAAACATTACGAGTACGATGACGGGGTGAAGGTCGGTGACACCTACTATCTCTTTGAAGAAGGGATCGTCTACACCTACTCAGGGCCACTGGAGCAATCCAGCGGCAAGTGGAAGGCATCAGGCACCTTTCCTAACAAGGAGTGCGACGACATTGGCATCTACTACGAGGACGGTGTGTTTCACATGTTCGGGGAACATGGACATTTTCCCCACGGACCGGATGGCACCAGCCTGGCCCACTTCACCTCCACCACCGGTCTGGGTGACTGGAAGCTGGTCAACGCCAAAGCGGTCGATCCCAACCCCGACGGAGGTCACAAGTATGGTGTGGGTGACGCAACCATCGCCAAAATCGAGGGGCACTATTATATCTTTTGCGACCGGGAGTCCAAGGGCAGCCCCTACAAGGTCGTTGCCTGGAGATCCAAGAACATCAACGAACCCTTCGAATACATCGGCAAGGCGATCACCCCGCGCTCAGAGGAAGTGGATGATTGGGACAACTACCGCATTCAGGACCCGGACATTGCCTATATTCCTGAACTTGGGCGCCATGTCATGACCTGCAATATGAAGGACAAGGACGGTAATCCGGGTGGCAACTTCCCCACCTTGAAGGGGAACAGCACACGCGTGATCGGCGTTTTTTATCACGGGGATCTTCCATCCCAATAAATCATATTATGAAAACACAACTCATCACCACCTCACTCATCCTCAGCCTGGTTTGCCCGGCGCTTGCCGAGAAACCGGCAGCCCCCCATACAGTGGCTGCCAATGGCAAGCCATCAACCATCATAGCCGTACCCTCAAAGCTCAAGAAGTTCATGCCCAAGCGCCATAACCAAAAACTGGCGGAAGCCAAGCAGGGTGAATTTGACCTGGTGATGATCGGGGACTCGATCACCCACAACTGGGAGGGCCAGAAAGACTACGCCGCCACCTTCGCCGGTATCAGGATGCTCAACCTCGGTTTCGCCGGGGACCGCACCCAGAACGTGCTCTGGCGCATCGAGCATGGCGCTTTGGATGGCATTTCTCCCAAGCTGGTCACCCTGATGATCGGAACCAACCACGCGCACGATCCTCGCAAGGAGTTTATCCCGGATAAAGCGGAGGATGTGCTCACCGGCATCAAGGCGATTGTTGCTGAGGTGCGCGAGCGCTTGCCCGGGGCAAAGCTTATTGTTTTCTCAGTATTTCCCCGGGGGCCTGAGAGCACCCAGGAGAGGGTCACCGCGCTCAATGCCCTGCTGCCGCAGCTTGCGGATGGCAAACATGTCTTCCACATGGACATCAACCAGACCTTCCTCGGTAAAAACGGCAGCTTCA
>JBNACB010000087.1:0-3004 GCA_049632765.1 Akkermansiaceae bacterium
ATCATCACGGCCGCAGATGGCCTTGAGAACAGGTTCGTATTCCAGGTCAAAGAACTTGGGTGCCTGGCGATAGGCGTTGGTGTGGGTTCTGCCCATGAGTCCGTAGCCGACGACGCCGATGTTGAGTTTTTTCATGATGTGTATTTCGTATTATTCCAAGCGGGATAGGTTGCACTGCTTGAGGTGCTGGTAGGCTCAGTGACTGGTGCAACTCGTGCAGTATTAGAGAGACGTATTTTTTGTCACGTATTTTTCACCAGAGTGGTATAAAATGAGGAGTCTCTCCAACCTTGATGATCAACAGCCCAGAAACGCGCAGTCCACGGGGGCAAGGGTTTCCTCTCCCCGGGCGTTGATGATTCTAATGCCACTGCCATCAGAGGCAGGGATGATATTCTCAACCACGCCGAAACCTTCAGGGAGCGGATGTGCCATCTGGATGTGCCTGATCACCTTGGGAGTATCCTTGCTAAATGCAGCCACCGTGGGAATGTCCTGAGGCAGGCTGTTCGCACGGGAGGATTCCACGCCCTCGTGGAAGTAGGAGCAGACATCCTCAACACCGATGCGGCGCTTGTGGCGCCCGTTCCAAGGCTCGTAGTGGCGGCCACCGTTGGAGATCCAGAACAGGGTGCTGGGAAATTGCTCCGGGTTTTTCAAGGTGATCCAGACATAGCCATCCAGGGTGACAGCGGTCCAGGCGAGCTCACCGGGTGCAGCGCAAAACATGACGAGATCCTCGAAGCCCTCACGTGCTGGGTAATCAAGTAGTGAGGTGGTGGAGCCGTCGGCCATGGGGACTTCCTCCAGTGAGGTGAACACAGCCCCGGGCTTGAGACAGCTGTAGCCGCCGTTGGCGGGTTCTTCAAAGGCACCCGGGTAGACCTGGCCGTGAACAAAGGCGCTGGTGCGAATGGCGAAGGGGCCACCCTGCTCCGGGAATTCGATGATGGGGTGGTGGCCGTAATTGAACTCGCCCTCAATACCGGAGACGGTGTGCTGCTGGTAAATGGCGTGCTGCCCGCCCTTGATACTGATTTCCTTGGTGACCTTGCCACCAATGTCATTGGGCTCGAGCTCGAGGATGAGTTTGTCGGCGCCGATGGATACCGGGGTCCACTCACAGTTTGCAGTGGCCCCATGAGGGTGGGGCAGCTGATCGCTGACACCGAAGGGCAGGCAGAAAAAATCCCCACGCAGCACCTTGATGAGGTTGGGCATATCATCTGCAATCTTCTCATCCGCCCACGGGCTGATCGAGTAGGGCGAAACCATGCGCTCCCCGAAGCGGAAGTGCACAGGAGCCAAATGACCACCTGTGTGGGTGACGTAAAGCTCGAGCTGATCGGTTGCCAGTTTCGACGAGGGGTAACGGTGGATGATATGCGGCTCGCTGGACATGAGGGCTTGGGCTGAAATTCCGGGTGGCGTTTACTTAGCGCACGGTGGGCATGCCCGATGCTTTCCAGGCATTGAAGCCCTCATTGAGGTGGTAGATAGTACCAAAGCCCTTGTCCTTGAGTGTGGCCAGTGACTTGCCACTGCGGTTGCCACTGCGGCAGTGCAGCACGTAGGATTTGCTTTTGTCCAGTTTGGCAACCTTGTCGGCGAAGTCGGCAGCCTTGAAGTCTACATTGAGAGCTCCCTCGATGTGACCCTCGGCGAATTCCCCCGGGGTGCGCACATCAAGCACTTCGATATTGCTGTTCTCAGTAAGCAGCTTTTGCGCACTGGCTGGATCGATATCCTGGACCCGCCACTTCACTTGCCCAGTGCTTTGGCTGGTGGTCTGACTGCCTGTCGGGGCAGCAGGCTCGCTACACGAGCAGAGAAAAAACAAAGGGGAGACCAGAATAGGGATAAGCAAACGCATACAGAGTCTACTACATAATACGTATCTTGCTATCAAGGGAAGAATGGTGAGGAGTGTTCCTCGAGAGGGTTGTGGACTTGTCACTCTTTTCCGGGGAAATCGCGATGAAGAATCCTGGCGTTGCTCTCACCGGTCAGGTAAAGGCCGAGGGCCTTGCCGTCCATGTCGGTAATGACGTAGTAGCGTTTCTCCCATGCATCCTTGCAGGTGTGGGTTGCTCCGGGTTCCAGCTTTTTGACATGTTGCTTGCGGTTACCGCCGCCCTCCTCCTTGTGCTTGCAGGAACACATGTGATACACCTTCACCGGCTGCTTGCTCTGATTAATGATCTTGAGGACAACATCGTGCTTGGCGTTACCCTTGCTCAGAGATCTCGCCTTGTTTTCCTCAGCCGGATCAATCCACGCCAGCACTTCCAGGGAAGCCTTGTTTACGAGGTCCTGGATACGGGCGCGAATTTCCGGGTCCTCATGATCATTGTATGTTTTCAGCAGCGTGGCGATTTGCTGGTTATCCTCCAGCATTGCCTCGAGATCATCGGATGCCTGCTTGCGGACCTCAAAATCCTCGTGCCCAAGGAGCTCGACCTGGGCCGCCACCTTGCGTGCATTTTCCCCGTCATCGGCCTGCGCGAGTACCAGGCTTGATAAGCTCACCCAGAGGGTGAGGGCGGCTACTGGGATTTTGCAAATTCCTCGCATATTTCCATGTGCTGTTGCCAGCTGTGAAAGCCAATTAAAATCAACAGCTTACACTAGGGCCGGTCACAATACGTGCCAAGTAGGAAATGAGCGGCGCGCTCTCTCATAGCGCCATGGCGTCTTTGCGTGAGCCCATATTTCGGCGCGACTAATTCGCGTAGAAGGCGTGTCCGGGAAGGCGCTCGGTTTTTTTGCTGAAGCCGAAGATGTTTTGTTGCTCCGCGGGAACGGGGATGGGTGCGATGCGCAGGTCATCCTTGCTGAGTTCAGAGACTGGTTTGGTGCTGAGAGTGGCCTGATCGCCTTTGTTGAGCGTCAGGGTGAGGGAGCCGTCCGGGTTTTTGCGCACCTGGTCACCACGAGCTGGCGTTCCGTTGATGGCGATACTGGGACTCGGGATGTCGGTGATGACCCGGCAGGGTTTGCCAGC
>JBNACB010000088.1:0-2633 GCA_049632765.1 Akkermansiaceae bacterium
GGCCGATGGAACAAAACCAGCCGCGAGGACCAGAAATACAAGGGCTGTGCCGTACGCAGCCAGCGCTGGCGCCTGGTCAATAACACCGAGCTCTACGACATCCCCGCAGACCCCGGCCAGAAACGCAATGTCGCCGCCAAGCACCCGGAAGTGCTCAAGGAACTGAATGCAGCTTATGATGCCTGGTGGGACAGCCTCGCCCCCTACCTGCAGAACGAGGATCTTCCCTGGGTCGAGCCCGGCGAGTATCATATGCAGAAACGCTACCGTGCCCAACTCAAGGAAAAGGGCATTCCCGAATGGGCGCCCGAGCCGCTAGAGCCTCTCGCGAGCAATACGAACGAAAATAAACCCTGAGCCCGCGATAGCCTACTTTTTCTCAACCACCACCGCGTTGAGGCCCATGGCGAAGTCTCCCATGCTGTCTTTGGCACAGGTGATTTTCACCGTGTAAAACCCTCCTTTTTTGGGCTTGGGGATTTCAATGGGAATGCGCAAAACACCCGGGTCCTGCTTGGGAACCTGAAAGTCCACCACGTCCCTGTTCGGCAAGGACACCGCGATATCAAAAGCGGCCCACTGCTGAAAGACGCAGAGGGTAACCAGCACGGGGCCATTGTTCTGCTTGGGAACCCGGAAACCGATGCTCCAGCCGTCTCCGGCCTTGGCATTGCCTGTCTTGGCTCCGGTCGCCGCCTTGGGCTCAAGCTCCTTGCCACCTGTTTCAAACCACACCGGCATCTTGCGGGCTGCCTCGCTAAACTTGCCTGCCGTGCTGGTAGATATGCGGAATTGACGCCCCGGATTCTCAGCCCGACCACTGCTTATATTCGCACCTGTGTAGACCACCCAGTCCAGAATCTTCTCCCCCTCCAGACTGACAATGCCCGGATCGCCCTCCTTGCCGATGAGCACGGGCTCATGCATGTGAGCTTTCACCCCCTCGGGGATCACCACCTTGGAGAGATCCTGCTCCCTGGCTTCCTCTTCCCTACCACCGCCGGAAAACAGGAAGGTCAGACCAACTGCCAAGACAACCACCACAACGAGGGATACGACCACAATGATCATCGTCTTGTTTGAGCTGTCGCTCGTCGCCAGAAAGTCCCCACTGCCCTGCATGGCTTGACTAGTGGCTGAGAGAGGAGGCGCGCCACTTCCGGAAATGGTCGCCACAGGCACTGGCTGCTGCTTGGCAGTGAGTGTCGCCACGGGAACGGTCTGGTTCTTGGTGGGTAATACTGCCGCCATGGGAACGGTGGCCACCGGCACGGGCTTCTGGGCGAGGGAAACGGTAGGCACGTTGCCAGAGGTGGCATCGGGATCGACCACCTTGATGGCGTGGAGCAACTTGGCTGCCTCATCAATAGACGCGGGGCGCTCAGCACGCCCACCGGAGCACATCTGCATCACCCAGTTGGCGAAGTCCGGGTTCAAATGGGGCACGTAATTGGTCAGCGGCGGCAGCTCACCGGCAAGATGCGCCGCAGCGCACTCATCGGCAGACTTGCCGGAGAACGGGTGCCCACCGACAAGAGCAGTGTAGCAGAGCTGTCCCACCATGAACAGATCCGCTCTCTCATCGGGCTCTGCGTCCTCGCCATGAAGCTCCGGAGCAAGAAGTACCGGGTCAGCAATGTGAATATCCTCCCCCTTGACCATGGTGGCCAGCGTGTTCAAACCCAGATCCATGATCAGGTAGCGATAGCCGCCCGTGGCCCTCGCCAGACGCTTGATTGAGCCTGTGTGCAGGGCTCCGTGATAGACACCGGCATCATGTGCTGCGTGCAGCGCCTCGAGCAGATCGACCGCCATGCGGTAGGCGCCAAGTTCCCTGATGGGGCCCTGCACCAGGCGTTCCGCCAGGGTCTCACCCTCGATATACTGGGTGACCATGGAGAACCCGGAATCATCAATGGGAACGTCATAGATGGTGACAATATTGGGGTGCTGAAAGGCGCAGAGCTTGCCCGCGTAAGCAGCCATGTCATCCGCCCACGTGGAAGAGCGCTCCATGCCCGCACCCGCATCAATGTGTCGGTAAACCACCTTGCGCTCTAACATCGTATCCTCAGCCAGATACATCCCACCTGCAGCATCCTTGCTGAGTAGATTGATGATCTTGTAGCGTTCGGCCATGGCGGTGTGGGTATACACTATTCCCAAGGGAAGTGAGTCTAGGATATGAAGCTCTGGGTAGAAAAAGGCAAGAAAGATTCTCCGGCATCAGTGCCGGGCTGGAAAATATCCTTCAATAAGGTGACTAGACGCTTTCGATGAGGGGGGTTTAGCTTCCACGCCAATCAGCCCAGCTGAATGCCCCTCGCACCGGCAGGCCCCTCACATGGAAATGTGGATTGCATCTATGGACGAATGCGGCAGCCGGGGCTTATGGTGAACTCTCTCATGAGTCGGATCACTCCATCAAAAGATTCCAGCGAGTACATTCGCAAACGGGGGAATGATGTTAACCTAACCACAGAAGCCTCAGCAGGACCCGTTCACAAAACCAAGCACCTCGTCGCAATCGTGACTGCTTTTGCCGCATCTTTGCAGGAGAACGGATTCAAAGCACACTGATAGAGTCAGATGCTAACAAAACAATCACTCAAATGCCTGCCCAAACGCGCAGG
>JBNACB010000089.1:0-2519 GCA_049632765.1 Akkermansiaceae bacterium
CACCCCTGCGCTCGGAGCTGACATCACGCCAGTAACGCTCAATGTTATTAGATGTCTTGAGACACTGATAGACCTGGAGCTCCTTGATGCGTGCGGGGCTTGCGGGTGTCAGGTGAAGTTCGACAACCCCGTCAGCACCGAGCACGATTTTAGACACCGGGCGGGCGGGCCAGAAGTGTTCATCGCCACGGACATGTTTCTCAAGCCAAAGCTTGCAGTCGTCACCCAGCTTTTCCGTGTTGTGATGACCACGGGCCTGCACCGCAAAATCCCAGGGCACACCCGGCTTGAAATCCTTGAAGGTATCACAACCCCGCTCGTGACCACCGTGATGGTCGTTGGATCCATTGAGCCACAGGCTCGCTGCGTTAATATGAGGCGCGTGTGCCTGCGGAGCGAGGGCCGCGAGGAAGAGCTGTTGCCCGGGAGAAGGCGCAACCTCTTTTGCCGGCATGTCGAATTTCCACACAGCGCGATCACGGTAGTAGTTGATCCAGCCAATGCCGAAGTGAGCCACCACCGCCTTGACCCGTGGATCCATCGCTAGGTTCCACATGATCGTGCCACCGTAGGAGTAGCCCTTGGCTCCAATGCGGTTCTTGTCCACCTCCTTTTGCGCCAGGAGGTAGCTGAGCACCCGGCGCTGGATGGCATTCCAGAGGTAATGTGAGGTCGCCTTCGGGTCAGTCAGCTGGCTGCCGTCCGGCATGCGGTCATAAATCAGCGCGTGGCCCATTTTTCTGGCCTCCATGTAGCCGTGCTCCATGCCCTTGGGATACCTGGTATGGTGAGGACGTACCGTAATACCGGAGTAATCGTGTGCCATCACCGCCCAGCCGTCGTTGACGTAGCCCATATCAGTGCGGGGCCCTCCCATCCAGCCGTGCACATCCATCAAGCCGGGTGCGTTTTTCGCCCCTGCTTTGACGGCGTACTTGCAAAACACGCGAATCTCAGTGCCGTTGACGTAAGCGCTGATGTAGGAGTCACGGTAATAGATGCCACCCTCGGTTTTCTCCAGGACGATCTCCTCCTTGAAGTCACCCGCGTTAGGATCGTAGTCCTTCCACACATCCGGCGGAGTCGGGTACGAGGGTGCCGCCGTCACGCCGGCAAGCGAGAGACCAAGTACTGCGGAGCTGAAGAGAAGAAGTCTGCCGAGGGAATGTCTATTCATGAGTTGATGATTCTTTTTTTAACCGGACAGTCATCCAGCCGGATCATGCTTGCTGACAAATGATCTGAGAGCAAGCCAAGGCCACACGAAACATACGTTCCGGTAGCATGATCCCTTTCCCTCCTTATGATCAAAAAGGGTGCGGATTTCTAGTCAGGGATACTCTTTCCTTTACGGTTTTTCTCCTTGCGCGTGTTTCTCAATAAAGTCAGCAACCCGCTTGGGATCAGGATGATCAAAATGATGCCCTTTGGCTCTGAGGCCTTCTTTGACTTCGATGATTTCGATGGACCCTCCCATTTCACGATACCGCTTGGCTAACAGATCGGTGTTTTCTTCTGCGGGAACCACCTGATCATCCCTGCTTATCAAATGCAGCAAAGGAATTCTGGCCTTCGCGATAGGACTTAGGACATCGATCGGGTTCTCCCGGTAGGCGAGTGCCTGATGCTCAGTGAATTCGTACTGTTTGAGCAGATTCTGCCATGCCTTCTGATCGCCGACACCACTCCCTTGCCCCAGAGGCCAGCTCTTGAAATCACAGACCGGTACATCCGCGTAGATGCAAGCGACAGCATCTGGATTTTGCGCCGCCCATCGGTAGGCAAAGAGCCCGCCACGGCTGACGGCCTCAAGGGCCACCTTCCTGGCCAGTCCTTTCTCCTGCGTCATGAACGCATAAAAGGCGCCCCAGTGCTCGAGGGCAGCCGGGCTGCCAAGCATGTCGTCCGTCTTGATATACGCCACGTGAAAACCCCGCTCCAGGAGAAGAATGTCCACTTCCGGGTGATACTTGGGGAAACGTGCACGCCAAACCCAGGGCTTTCCCTTCAGCTCTTTTTCAGGCAGCACGACAAAACAGGGTTTACCATCCACATTGAAAGCCACCCTTTTAAATCCATTCCAGTCTGACTGCTTACCCTGCCAGCCAGTGGACGCTGCCGCACTGGAGTCACCACCCGCTTCCTGATCAAACGGCTCAGGCTCCCAGTCAGGGATGCCCTTTTCTTTGAGCTGCTTCTCATAGCGCTTGTGCAAGGGATATTCCCCGGGGCGCAGACGTGGAAGACCTTCATTGACCAGAAGGGCCTCGGTGGAATCCCACCAACGATCAAAGTCTGCCTTGAGTTTCTGGGCAACCTCCGGAAATTCCTCGATGAGGTTCTTGGCCTCACCACGGTCTTTGGAAATATCACTGAGCCAGGGGCCCTCACCGTCCATCTCATAAACCAGGCGCCAGCGCGCGGTGCGCACGGATGCCCCGTAGTACTTCGCCAGCTCACGCGTTTTTTTGCCGCGTCCGCCACCACCCCAGCGACCACGGTGGGAAAACAGGGAGCGG
>JBNACB010000090.1:0-2514 GCA_049632765.1 Akkermansiaceae bacterium
TCGGAGGAATTTACGACGACGGATCGCCAGGAGTGGGTGCAGATCGAGCTTGCAGAGAATACGGCCATTGACCAAATCATCCTGGTGCCCTGCCTAGTCCGCACTCCACAGGGTGGTTATCGTGCGGACGGCTTTCCCGAGAGTTTTAAGATTACGGATGAAGATGGAAAGATACTCGCAGAGTTCTCCACAACCGCCGATGACCACCCACGCATCTCCCCCGTGGTCATTGAGCTAAATGGGCAATCGGCCTCACAAATCCGCATCGATGCCACCCGCATGTCAGCACGCGCGTTTGATCAAAAATTCATATTTAAGCTCTCGGAAGTGCTTGTCTTCAGCGGTCAAAAAAACGTCGCTCTCCGCTGTTCCGTCACCAGCTCTCGAATGATTCCGGACAACTCACATGTTTATCACCCAGCCTTTCTGACGGACGGAGCAATGCCCTACTTGATGAACACCGCCCAAGGTAAGACCAGTGTCGCCTACCTGAGTCCTCTTCACCTTTCATCCGATAAACCTCTCAATTTCACCATTGATCTTGAGAAAAGCACCCCAATCTCTGGTATTCATCTTCACACAGTTGAGCAGAGCGACAACGTCCCCCAGGGCTCCCCTGGCGGGACCGGAATGCCGAGCCACCTCCTCGTTGAGGGCGCTAACCGCGCCGATTTTTCTGACGCCCGCAAGCTTTTGGAAACCAGGCACCCGTCCTTATTTGATGTTACCCCGATCATGATGTGGAACTTCCCCGAAACCCGTTGTCGCTACGTTCGCTTCACCGCCTTGGGGCACCGGCTGGACAAAACGATAAAGGAAACGCTGCCCAGAATCGGCTTTGCTGAAGTCGAGATTCTCAGTAAGGGCACCAATGTGGCAGCGGGGAAAGCCGTTCTGGCCAAAGACATCCCCGTGCACGAAAGGCGTCCGCGCACCAACTTAACGGACTCACGCAACGCCTATGGGGAGATTCTTTCTGTCCGAAAATGGCTTAACGAGCTGGCACGGCGGCATGAGCTGGAAGGTGAGCTTCCACGGGTGAATGCAGCATTAAGCAAACGCTACGCCGACCAAAAGGCGAAGCTGAGAATAATCAGCATGCTGACCATCGTGCTGGCCTTGAGCATTGTGATCGTCATCCTGATCATGCGCGCGGTGCGCACCCGCCAGATGTATGAGATCAAGGAGCGCTTCGCCGCGGATCTGCATGATGAACTCGGGGCCAAGGTGCAAAGCATTGGCATCCTAAGTGAACTCGCCAAAAAAACAAAAGACTCTCCCGCTGAGCTCGACCCCATTCTTGAGAACATTCGCAATTCCACCAAGGACCTTGGCTCCGCCATCCGCCACTGCACTAACCTGCTCGAAGCTGACACGCTCTATACCAACTTGCATGCAGACATGCATCGCACGGCCAAGCGCCTGCTACTTGATTATGAGATCACCATTGAAGGAGAGGAGCATATTGCTCAACTCGACAAACAGACCCAAATTGACCTGCTGCTCTTTTACAAGGAGTGCCTGGTCAACATCAGCCGCCATGCCGAGGCCACCCACTTTTCGGCTGACCTTGTTGCCAGCCCCAAGAGCGTCACCCTCACAGTCTCCGACAACGGCCAAGGCTTTGCCGGCGGCATTCCGCCTTCACTCAAACGCCGGGCCAAAATCATCAAGGGGACGGTCAGCTCGGCACCAGCCTCGGGAGGTGGCACCTGTATTTTGCTCTCCCTCCTTGTAAAAAAATAAATCAAGAAACACCCATGACAGATGAAATCAACATCATGCTCGTTGAAGATCAGCCAGAATACCGGGACGTGATCAAACTGGCCATCGATAAAACTCCCAATCTGCACCTGGCCTCCATGTATGGCACCGCTGAGAAGGCACTCTCGAGTCTGCAAAGGAGTCTCCCTGATGTTATCCTACTGGATCTCCGGCTCCTTGGCATGAGTGGTTTTGATGCCATCCCGAAATTCAGGGAATCTTCTCCAAGCACACCTATCATTGTTCTTACCAACTCAAACCGGGAGAGAGACATTCTGGCTGCTATCTCACATGGAGCCGCCGGGTATCTGTTGAAATGTGCCAGCCTGGATCAAATTATCGAGGGCATCCATACCGTCATGGGTGGAGGCGCCTCTCTGGATCCCAGTGTGGCGAAACTGATCATGCGCAATATATCTGATGAGCCCGTGTGCGACACCCTCTCACTCAGCAAGCGGAAGATGGAGGTCCTCTCGCTCCTTGCCGAAGGTCTGGTCAAAAAGGAAATCGCTGACCAACTCAATATTGCCTACGGAACCGTGGACTCCTACATCAAGGAAATCTATGAGGAACTCCATGTGCATAATGCCCCTTCTGCCGTCAACAAAGCCCATCGCCTCGGATTGTTTAAAAAACGTTAGAAGCATTGATAGACCGTATTTTATAGCAGTTGAGCAGCAAAAGCGGGGGCTTCAAAAACAAGCCCGTTGCTCGTCAGCAAAGGCTCTTCCCCGGCTGTCTTTGTTTTCT
>JBNACB010000091.1:0-2477 GCA_049632765.1 Akkermansiaceae bacterium
TTCACGGAGAAAATCCGGTCTGCAAGCAGGCGCAGGGTCTGTGCGTTTCCTTCAAAACCACCATAGTCCCGCATCAGGTAATTCAAGCTACGCTCGCCTGCATGCCCGAAGGGCGGATGGCCAAGGTCATGAGACATGCAGACCACCTCAACGAGATCGGGATCAATAAAGTAGTCAGGCTGCAAGAGATCTGAACTGTGGCTTAGCCAGTGACAGATCGACCTTCCTATTTGAGCCACTTCCAGTGAGTGGGTGAGACGGGTCCGGTAAAAATCATACTCTCCACTCCAGAACACCTGTGTCTTGCTCTGCAATCTGCGAAACGCAGGGGTATGCAAGACCCTGTCGCGGTCTACTTGGAAAGGTGTACGGAAATCATCAGCCCCGCTTCCCCAGTCCTCGATCCGCTCTGTATCAAAGGCATTGTAGAAGGTATTCATTTTCGCCGGCATCTTCAAACCTCAGCCATGATACTTCAAACCTTTTCTGCATAGTAGGCTGCCATCGTGGAGAGAAGCGGAGGCCAATGCCGCGAATCCACGCAAGCTCTACAGCGGCCGACGGTGCTGCCGCAGGCAGGGAGGCGCCCAAGCGGACAACGGTTCCGCCTCCAGCGGAGAGGCGTGCAAGCGCCTACATACCCCCTAACCTAGAGTGCTGATCCGATATATGGTACACTTCACGCCCTGACTGCCCTTGTCTTCCGTTCGCGACACCTTGGTCCCCAGTGCCTGCTCAATCATGCGCGTTTCCATGACCTTGAGCCCAGGGTAACGCGCAAGAACATGACTCAGGGGATGGTGGTATTCCTCAATGATGAATCCTGTCTCAGCGGAATAGCTGCAATGACAGAAATGGCCTGCCTGCATACGGACATCAACAAATCTTGTTGCCTTCTCGACCAGGGACTTTCCGCGCCTGATAGCCTTCATCCACTGGTCTCGCTCCTTTTCAAAATAATGGTAGAGGAGCTTTTCCGGTGCGGTCTCGCCAAATGTCGCTTTCACACCCTCCAACAAGTCCAGAACCAAATTCACGCCACCGTCGGGAAAGAGCTCATCACACTTCCTGGTCAATTTGTAGAGTTTTTGCGGACGACCAACCTCCACTCTGGGCACACGCCACGCCTTCAGGTAACCTTGCTGCTCCAGGCGCACACAATGCTGCTTAACACCCATGTAGCTCATCTCTAGCAACTTCGCCAACTCGGGTATGGCCAAGCCCCCCGAGCGCTTCAGCTCGCTGATAATGGCAAGACAGCTAGGCCGGGAAATATCATGCAGCGCCTTGGAAAACATCCCTTTCAGGATAAACGCGCCAGAAGCAAAGTCCAAACCTCAAATACGAAAATCGACCAGATAAAGATCAGAGACTCTTTTGACAAATGATGATTAGCCCCTAGACTCAGCAGCGATGTCCAACATCAAACCCAGCACCTTCACCTCACATGCCCCGGGATATTGGCCGGAGGTGGAGTCCGCCTCGTGGCAAGATCACAAGTGGCAGCTTAAAAACAGGATCACCTCTCTGAGTGCCTTGGAACAGCACCTCGAGCTCACAGAAGAAGAGCGCGCTGGAGTGCTCCTCTCCGGCAACAAGCTCGCCATGGCAATCACGCCCCACTTTTTCAACCTCATTGACAAGGATGACCCGAGCTGCCCTATTCGCCGGCAGATGATCCCTCGCATTGAGGAGACGCTCACCGATCCCGCGGAATTATCGGACCCCTGCGGCGAGGACAGTCACATGCCCGTGCCGGGCCTTGTGCACCGCTACCCTGACCGTGTGCTATTTCTGGTCACTGACCGTTGTGCCGCGTACTGCCGCTATTGTACCCGCAGCAGAGTGGTTTCCGGAGTCTCCGACCAAAAACTCGAGACCCAATGGGAGGCTGCATTCCAATACCTTGAAAACAACGACACCGTACGCGACGTGCTCATTTCAGGGGGGGACGCGCTGCTCTTCTCCGACGATCGCCTCGAGCGCATTCTGTCACGACTGCACTCCATCCCCCACATTGAGTTTATCCGCATCGGCACACGCATTCCCATTTTCCTGCCGCAGAGAATCACGCCCGAGCTGTGCGAGATGCTCAGCAAGTATCATCCCCTCTTCATTTCCATTCATACCAACCACCCCCGGGAGCTGACCTCCGAGGTGCGTGATGCCCTGGGCCGGCTTGCAGATGCGGGTATTCCTATGGGAAACCAGTCCGTGCTTCTTCAGGGGGTGAATGATTCCATCGAGGTGCAGAAAGAACTCGTTCACAAGCTATTGATGTGCAGGGTGCGCCCCTACTATCTCTACCAGTGTGATCTCATCGAGGGATCATCACACCTCCGTACTAGTATCGACAAAGGCATTAAGATTATCGAGGGGCTGCGCGGTCACACCAGCGGCTATGCCATTCCCCAGTATGTGATCGACGGCCCCGGAGGTGGCGGCAAAATCCCCATTAATCCAGACTACATTGTGAA
>JBNACB010000092.1:0-2375 GCA_049632765.1 Akkermansiaceae bacterium
CCCCGTCAAAGCCAAGGTCCTTGAGTCTTGCCAGTTGCTCCGCAGTGAGTTTGCCGTTGGTTTTGACGGCCTTGTAGATAACCTCACGATTACTGTCGGCTCTTGTGGCTGGGGCATTCTCCGCGGCCAGGGATTTGCCAATGCCCGTGAGGGATGTGCCCAGTGTTGTTGTTAAAATGGCGGTGGAGCCTGATTGCTTGAGAAAAGTGCGTTTGTTCATGGGCGTGTGACGAGTACGATAGGAAGCTTGGCATTAGCCAAAGTAATAGAGATACGCCCGTTGTTTCCCAAATCTTTGTCGCTGGTGCAAAAATCTACTCAGGGGTTCCACCACGTGTTGAGCTTGCGGGTCAGCTCGGCAACTTTCTCCGGGTGGTCCTTAGCGATGTTGTTGCGCTCCATTGGGTCCTCGGCAAGATGGAACAGCTGGACTTTGTCTGCAGGTGCCTGCATCTGCCATCCCATGATGTCGAGCTGTGGGTGAAGCTCATGCCAGAGGGTGAGCTTCCAGTCCTTCTCGACACAAGACCGTGAACGGAGGCTGGCCTCAGGCTTGTGCACATCCAGCATGTCGTGGGCGAAGTTCTCAAGGAAGAGCTGCTTTCTGGCAGTGACGGCATCACGGTCGAGCAGATTGATTCCGGACATGGTTTTGGCTGGGGCGATGCCACAAGCGCGCAGCACGGTGGGGGCCAGATCAAGATTCGAGGCAAGCAAGGTATCATTCATCTCCGCTTGAACGCGCCCCGGCCAGCGGATCATGATCGGGGTGCGCACGGCCAGTTCGTAAGGGGATGACTTGACCGATCCCTTGCCCAAGCTGCCCCAGCCGTTGTCACAGAGATAGAGAACGATGGTGTTCTGGCTCAGCCCGCGCTTCTCAATCCGGTCGAGCACGTCGCCACAGGTTTCATCAAACCACTCACACATGGCGTAGTATTTCGCCTGTGAGCCGGCACCGGCTTTCACGTATTTTTGCAACAAGCGTTCCGGTGGGGTGTGCGGGGTATGTGGCAGGAAAGGGGCGTACCAGATCATAAAGGGCTTTTGCTCTTGCTCGGCCTTATCGAGAAATTTTTTGATCGGCTCCATGGTCTCTCGGCCAATGCTCAGGGAATACTCGGAGCCGTGGCGGCCTGTTTTGCCCATGCTGTCAGTGAAGCCGGAAACTATGGGGTCACCATGCCAGTACTTGCCGGTGTGCAGGGTCAGGTATCCAGCGTCACGCAGCATGGCGGGGAGTTGGGGCTGCTTGGAGAAATACTCGATCCATTCACTGACCCGCTTGCCGGTGTCTTTGAGCGGGTCGTTGCCGGTGCGGCGATGTTCGTGGGGATATTGGCCGGTGAGCATGGTCGCCAGCGAAGGGCAACACAGCGCAGTGGTCACGTAGCCACGCCGATAGACGAGGCTTTCCGAGGCGAGCTTGTCGAGCCGGGGGGTCTCGATCATGTCATGGCCCATAAAGCCATAGTCACCATAGCCCTGGTCGTCACTGATCAGAACCACCACATTGGGTGGCGGAGAATCCTCGTCCTGTGCCGTGGCACTGAGGAGGCTTGCGAGGCTGGCGAGGGCAGAACAAAGAGTAGCCCTTAGGAGGTTGAACAAGCGCATGGCCAGGATGTCTTGGTTACTTCAGGCTGATCGTGGTGGAGCTCATTACCTTCACCGGGCCGAGGAGGCCGGAATCCATCAGGGGTGCGTCAGGCTCGTTGTGGTAGAAGGGGTAGAAGCACCAGGTGACTCTCTGGTCCTTCGGCAGTGTTGCATCCTTGATCAGGCGGTTTTTCCAGACGTTGGTGACTTCGACTTTCACCTTGTTGGCTCCTGGTTTCACCACATCGGTGATATCGGCACGGAAGGGAGGTTTCCACAGAACCCCCAGTGGCTTGTCATTCACAAAGACCTCGGCAACATGATTGACCTCGCCCAGGTCGAGGTAAACGCGGCGTCCGTTCTGCAACCTTTCCTGGCTGATGTTGATGCCCTTTTCATAGCTGGCAGTGCCTGAGAAATACTTGATGCCTTCCTCCGGGCGAGTGGTCCATGAAACGAGCTCGTCAAAGACATGCTCGCCCGCGGGTGCTCCGCGCTCAGGCTGGAAGCTCACACTCCAGCCCTGGGGTACGGTTTCTGCCGCAGGGAGATCGGTGACACTCACCTGGGCCTTGTTGCCATCGGCAAACTCTGCCGCGTAGTTGCCGTTTTCCCAGACGGTGAAGTCAAGGTCGTTGCCGTCGAGCGAGACCGCCTGGCCGTCTTTGGTGAGTTTGGTCAGCATGGCCCGGTAGTCGACCTGGCGGAATACGACAAAGCGTGAATCGTAGGGGTCCAGCTTCAGTTTGATCGTGGTTACTTTGCCATCATCCGCG
>JBNACB010000093.1:0-2270 GCA_049632765.1 Akkermansiaceae bacterium
TTGGCCGTGGGCCTTGGTGATGGGAGCTGGGAGCGGGTCGTGCAGCACCATGCCATTAGGAAGGGTGCTCTTGAGGCGCTGGTGCAGGTTCTGCAGCGTGAACTCGGCGCGCCGCTCGTGGTTGGAGCGGGTCTGAATCACAGCACAGTGGGTGTAGGGCGGGTAGCCGAATTGTTTCCTGAAATCGAGTTCCTGGTCAGCGTAGCCGCAGAAGTCATGGTGACGGGCAAACTGAATCGAGGGTGAGTGTGGGGTGAAGGTCTGCACGATGACCTCGCCCTCAAGCTCACCACGTCCGGCGCGCCCGGCGACCTGGGTGAGGAGTTGGAAGGTGCGCTCGCCGGCGCGGAAATCCGGCACATGCAAGCCGAGGTCCGCGTTGAGAACCCCCACCAGCGTCACATTGGGAAAGTGTAGCCCCTTGGCGATCATCTGGGTGCCGATGATGATGTCGATCTTGTGCTGGCGGAATTTCCGCAGGGTGTCGCGCAGAGCGTTCTTGCGGCGCATGGTGTCGGTATCGATGCGGGCCACGCGAGCCATGGGGAATACTTTTTTGATAACGCTCTCGACCTGTTCGGTGCCGTAGCCCTGAGTCCGTATGGAAGGGTCACCGCACTCGGGGCATTTTTTAGGTGGCAATGCCTGGTGTCCGCACATGTGGCAGATGAGCCGGTCGTCAGCCCGGTGATAGGTGAGGGGAATGGCACAGTGCCGGCACTCGCAGACGTGACCGCAGGCGGGACATTGCAGCGAGCGGGCAAAGCCTCGGCGATTGAGAAAGAGGATGACTTGCTCACCCTCGTTTAGTTTAGCTTCCATGCGTCCACGCAGGGGGTCGGAAAGGATGGCAGGCCCGCCTTTATGTTTTTTGCCTTCAATGCGCATGTCGACAATGCGGATAATTGGCAGCGACTGGCCGTCAGCGCGCTCAGCCAGGGTGAGGAGGTCGTATTTGCCGGTCTCGGTGTTGTGAAAAGATTCCAGCGATGGCGTGGCTGAGCCGAGTAGAACGGCGGCCTGTTCGAGATGGCCGCGCAGCACGGCGAGATCCCGCCCGTTGTAGCGTGGAGCGCTGTCTTGTTTGTAGGAACCCTCATGCTCCTCATCGACAATAATCAGGCCAAGGTCTGTGAGCGGTGCAAAGACGGCGCTGCGGGCACCAATCACAATGCGTGCTTTGCCTTGGCGGATACGGTGCCACTCATCAAAGCGCTCTCCCTGAGACAGGTGAGAGTGAAGCACGGCTACCTGATCTTGGATGGCGGCGAAACGGGATTTGAAACGCTGAACGGTCTGTGGCGTCAGTGAGATCTCCGGTAGCAGGACGAGAACGCTTTTGCCTGAGTCCAGACATTGCTGGGCGGCTTGAAGATAGACCTCTGTCTTGCCGGAGCCCGTGACTCCGTGCATGAGCATGGGCTTTTGGGGCGATTCTATTTCAGCGAGGACATGATCCAGTGCCGCTTTCTGTTCCGGGTTGAGTTGCAGGGGTTTGTCCTCGAGGAATTCCTCACCCTCATCCGGATCGCGGCGCACGGCCTCATTCTTGAATTCGATAAGCCCTTGCTTTTCGAGCGCTTTGACGGACGCGGTGACTGAGCCGCCACCGAGGTCCTTGAGTGACATTTGCCCTCCCGCTGCCTCGAGCAAGGTAATGATGAGGTGCTGGCGGGATGCTCTCTTTTGTAGCTTGGCCATCGTCTCCTCATCTGGTTTTTGAGTCAGGACGACGGTTTTGCGGGTTTTTTCCGAGTGGCTTTCTTGGCGAACAGCTTCTGGGAGCAAGGCGCGCATCACGAGCTCCATCGGAGAGCCGTAGTAGTCAGCAATCCATTTGCCCAGCTTGAGCAGGTTGGCAGTGATCAGGGGCTCCGGATCAATGAGAGTGCTGATGGGCCGCAGGTTGAAATTGGCCGGCATTTCATCAGTGATATCGATGATGGTTCCGGTCGAAGCCCTGTTACGTAGTGGAATTTTTACCCGGCAACCGGACTTGGCATCCATTCCCTCGGGAATGGCGTAGTCAAAGACCAGTTCGGATGGTCCGTCGATGAGGACTCGGGCTGCGGGCACAGCAGAGTTTTAAACTCTCGGATTTGAACCCGAAACACCAAATTGCAATTTCTTGCAAAATCCTGTCACAAATTCTCGCCCTGATGCCAATAGGGGGTGAATATGATGCAAGCCTTGAAAACATCACCTACCATGAAAACGCAGTCCGGCGGCGAGACAGATCAGGATACGCAGCGGGGAGCGGACCGCAAATC
>JBNACB010000094.1:0-2253 GCA_049632765.1 Akkermansiaceae bacterium
GCGGGCATAGTGTCCGGTGCCTACCGCCTCAAAACCCTGGGATAAGGCGTAATCCAAAAAGACGCCGAACTTCATCTCCCGGTTGCAATACACATCCGGGTTCGGGGTAATGCCATTGCGATAGCCCTCGAGCAAGTAATCGACAATGCGGTCACGGTACTGATCAATCAGGTCCACGACCCTGAACTCGATTCCCAATGCCTTGGCGACCGCGTGCGCATCTTCCACATCCTGCTCCCAAGGGCAGTCTCCGGCGATCCCCTCCTCATTGATCCAGTTTTTCATGTAGCCACCAGTCACCTCATGCCCCTGCTCAAGCAAGAGAGCAGCGGCAACGGCTGAATCAACACCTCCGGAGAGGCCTACAAGAATCCGGGACACGCCAAACTCTTAAACCCACATCGGCAAAGACCAAATACCAAATTGCACGAGGGCTAAGAAATCCTCAAAAAACCTGTTCTTTACCCCTAAAAAAAGTTACCTCGCCTGTATGTCGGAACTTAATCAGACCGAGGTTGCCACCGATGCGGCCAGCCCTTCAGCTGAGGAGGCACCCAAAAAATTTTCCCCCTTTGCAGGCTGCTCGATCTTCATCATCGCAGGCGTGCTCGTTATCAGTATGCTCGGCTTCACGGCCTGGTCCTATTTCAAGGTCAAGGGCACCATCGCCGAATTCACCGGTGAAACAGCTCAGACAATCGAGACCATGGATCTGGCTGGCAAGGAATCCAGCCAGGTAGCGCTCAAGGAAAAGCTGGTAGGCTTCCGCCACCAGATCGAAGCCAGACACAAGGCGCAGATTAGCCTCAATGCGGATGAAATGAACCTGGCTATCGCCACTTTTGACATCCTCAAACCACATCGCTCCCACTTACATGTGGGCTCTATCAATGAAGGACAAATTGAGGCCCATATCGCTTTTCCCGTCAAAGCAGGTATGGGCAGTGATAACATGCGCTATATTAATGCGACCATTCTTATCGAGCCCGAGCTGGTCGAGGGCGCGGCTTTCCCAAGGATCACGCAAGTGAATACAAACACGGGAACAGAAATACCGGAGCAGTTTCGTCAGTTTATTTCAGAAACCCTACTACACCCCCTGCGTGAGGATGAGGAGCTCGGGCCGCTGTTCAGCAGTCTGTCCGGAGTAGAGATCAAGGGTGATACACTTCTCCTTCAAACTGACCCAGAGTATCAACCCACGGCAAAGCCCAGTCCGGAAACCAAGCAGTCCATGTTTGAGAGGTTGATGACGGGCTTTGCCATCATCGCTGTATTCTTTCTTGCCATCGTCTCTGTCATCATCATCCTCTCCCGCCGTAAGGCAAAATAGCGAGCCGCTCGCAAAACCATCTATAATCACCAACTTTGTATCATGAAGATCAACGAAAACTTTCTTAAGCTCAAGGCCGGTTACCTCTTCCCGGAAATCGGCCGCCGTGTAACCGCCTGGACAGAGGCCAACCCCGACAAGGCTGGTCAGCTCATCCGCTGTGGTATCGGTGATGTGACCGAGCCGCTGCCTCAAGCCGTGCGTGATGCCATGCACGCAGCTGTTGACGAGCAGGGCGATCGCGCAACTTTCCGTGGCTATGGTCCCGAACAAGGCTATGACTTTCTTCGTGAGGCCATCGTTGAAAACCAGTTTGCCGGGCTGGGCATCTCAGCGGATGAAGTCTTCATCTCCGACGGCTCCAAGTGCGACACTGGCAACATCCTCGACATCTTTGGTCAGGGCAACAAGATTGCCATCACCGACCCCGTCTACCCGGTCTACGTCGACACCAACGTCATGGCCGGCAACACCGGCGAAGCCGATGAAAATGGAGCCTACGAGGGTCTTATCTACCTTCCCTGCACGGCTGAAAATGGCTTTGTTCCGGCCATTCCATCTGAGAAGGCAGATCTCATCTACCTCTGCTACCCGAACAACCCGACGGGCACCACTGCCACGCGTGAGCAGCTCGAAGCCTGGGTAGCCTACGCCAGAGCCAACGATGCCATCATCCTCTATGATGCCGCCTACGAGGCCTTCGTTCAGGACTCCTCTGTCCCCCGCTCCATTTTTGAAATCGAGGGTGCCCACGACTGCGCCATCGAGTTCCGCTCATTTTCCAAGAACGGCGGCTTCACCGGAGTGCGCTGTGCCTACACCATCATTCCCAAGACACTCACCGTGACTACATCCACAGGTGAAGAAGTCTCTCTTCACTCACTTTGGAACCGCCGCCATGCCACCAAGTTCAATGGCGC
>JBNACB010000095.1:0-2164 GCA_049632765.1 Akkermansiaceae bacterium
TGATCAGGCGATATAAGGTGCGTCGTGATGTATTCATTGTTGAGCTAAGTGGATCGCCTCCTTCAATGGCTGGGAATGAAAACAGTGATCGCGGGATAGAAGCAATGATATTGGGCTTGCCGCGGTCAGCAGAGCTTTTGGGCTCATCAGCCGTTGCGTAGCAGGCGAAAAGCAGAGTGATGATCAGTGAGCTGAATAGTTTCATGATTTTGTGAAGGCTAATGATTACCATTTACACCCGTCTTGTTCGGGCTGCGTGGGTCGATTTGTCCAAATGGCTGACGGGGCTGGGCGAGCCACCGTGCCAGCTCAGCACTGAGGGACTTGGCCAGCTCAGGCTCTTGATCGAGAAGGTTCACTTTCTCTTCCTTGTCTGATTCGATGTTAAACAACTCCACGGGCACTCCGTCGCGCGCCAGCATCTTCCACTGACCACGCCGAGCGACCTCCGTAGCATAGGGCTTTGGTTTTTCATCATGGCGCTGAAGGTGGCGGTAGAGATCCAGCTGCCAGAAGACGGTGCCCCTCTCGATCTGATTGGTCTCCCCAGTCAACAGGGGCAGGAGGTCAACGCCGTCAATCTTTGCGTCCTCCGGCACGGACACTCCCCCTGCAGCACAGATCGTGGGCAGGAGATCGTTTGAATGCCCGAGGGCCTTGGAAACGCTTCCCGCTGGAATATGGCCGGGCCAGCGGGCAAGGAAGGGCACGCGGATACCACCCTCGTGCAGGTCTGTTTTGCCCCCCTTGAGCGGACCGATATTGGCTTCATAGGCCCCGCCGTTGTCGCTCAGGAAGATGACCAGTGTGTTGTCGGCAATCTTGAGCTCATCCAGCGTGTCGAGAATGCGGCCCACCTGATAGTCCATCCTTGCCACCATGGAACGGAAGCGGTGCTGGTCCTCACTGATCCCGTCGGCAGCCGTCTGGCTCCAGTGGGGTTCCGGCGCCGGCTCATACGGTGTGTGCGGGGCGAGCCACCACAGATTGATGAAGAATGGCTGGCCCGCATCGTGAAGTGTCCGGATCTGCCGGATCGCCTCTTCACCGAAGATGTCAGTCAGATACGCCTTATAGTAAGGAGACCCCGACCCCACCTGCTGGTCGTCTTGAAGCAGGCAGGTTCCTCCCTCACGGTATAGATTCCTCTTCTTGAGCATATTTCCACGGAGAGGTTGTTCCTCTCGCTGAGTCAGGTAGTGTTGGAACCCATGCTGGATCGGGCCCGGTGATCGATCGCGCATGGCGAAGTCCGCCACCCGTAGCCCACCCAGATGCCATTTGCCGATATGCACGGTGGAGTAGCCCGATTCCTGAAGCAGCTTGGGGATTGTCGTTCCCACCGGCAGATATTCTCCCTTGCCGCTATTGAAGTGCTTACGGATATCGAAACGTAGCGGATACTTGCCCGTCAGCACCGAGGCGCGAGTTGGAGTGCAGACGGCGGACGCGGCGTAGAACTGGGTCAGTTTCATGCCCTCAAGGGCAAGGCGGTCTACATGGGGTGTGGGCACGCGATCGTTCTGGAAACATGAGAGATCCCGCCACCCCATATCATCGCACATCATCAGGAGAATGTTGGGTTTTATAGAGCTTGCACTTCCGTCTGGTCGTCCGCTGGGGCTTGCCGTCTTCTCAGCTGCTGAGAAACTAACGAAAAACACCGTGGCGAGCGAGAATGTGATCAGGCGATATAAGGTGCGTCGTGATGTATTCATTTTTGAGCTAAGTGGGATCATTATTTCCCATGCGGGATCGCCTCCTTCAATGGCTGGGAATGAAAACAGTGATCGCGGGCTAGAAGGTCTCTTTCTCGATGAGGTTGCCGTCTTCATCCCATGTTGATTTCAACACTGGCTTGCCATCTTTGAAAGTAGTATCTACCCACTTTGAACCAGACCGATAGTATTGCTTGTAACTGGTTTGCTTGCCGTTGATGTGTTGACGTTCGAAACTTGGGCGGTTGGGACCGTACCAACTGATCGTTTTTCCATGAAGTACGCCGTTCAAGTAAGTTTCTTCTCTAGCTATGGAACCGTCATTATTAAATAGGATTTTCTTCCCATGCAATTTGCCGTTCAAAAAACGAGTTTCCCATCCCTGTGATCCTTTGCGTTTTGGTGAGACCCCGACACCTGTAAAAGGCTCCTCCTCTCCTTTGGCG
>JBNACB010000096.1:0-2055 GCA_049632765.1 Akkermansiaceae bacterium
CGGCATCGTTTACGACCCGGCACTCGAATCCGGCAAGCCGGACTGGTGGCACGCCCAGGAAGAGGAGCAGAAGCCACTCACCATTGAGCAGTATGCGGCCGGGGTGGTGCCCACGCTCAAGCAGACAGGCCTGAAGATCTTGCTCGAGCCGGGCCGCTACATCGTCGGTAACGCGGGCGTGATGCTGACCCGCTGTCTCTATGAGAAAAAAGGCAGTGCCAAGACCTTCCGTGTGGTGGACGCGGGCATGAACGACCTGATCCGCCCGGCTCTCTACGAGGGCCACCACGAGATCGCGCCACTGAATGAACCGGCTCAGGGAGGGGGATCTACAGCTGTTGATGTCGTGGGACCAGTGTGTGAGACAGGGGACTTTTTCTGTCAGAACCGTGAGTTGCCCGACTTTGCTCCCGGTGAAGCGATTGCCCTGCTAAGTGCCGGAGCCTACGGTTTTGTCATGGCATCGAACTACAACTCACGTGGCCTGCCGGTGGAAATCCTGGTGGACGGTAGCGAGGCACGGGTGATCCGGCCGCGCCAGACCATGGATGATATCCTCGCGAGCGAGAAGGCAGCTCTCTGATAAGAGCTGTGCTGAATATGATTGAAAGCTCGCTTCTGGTGGTGCTGTATGTATTGGCATGAAACCAGCTATCTTTTCTCTCCACGCTCTCGCGATCGTATTGCCATTGGTCATTGCGAGCTCAGCCCACGCTGACCATTGTGCTGAGCATCAAAAGCCGGAGAAAAAAGATCAGCCTACTGTGTGCCTTGAAGACCCGGCCGAGACACTATTCAATGGCAAGGATCTGAAGGGCTGGACGGGAGACCCGAGGTTTTGGTCGGTGAAGGATGGGGTCATCCACGGAACGACCCTTGAGCACAAGGCGGACAAGGGTAATACCTTTTTGATTTATGAGGGTGAGGACGTGGGGGATTTTCATCTCATCGTTGAGGCTCGCTGCATGGGTAACAACAACTCAGGGGTGATGTATCGCAGCAAGGCAGTGGAGGGTAACCCCTTTGCCCTGGCGGGTTACCAGTGTGACATTCATCCCAAGCCACCCTTTACCGCGATGATTTACGGTGAGCGCATGGGCAAGCGTGGTATCATTATTACCCGTGGCCAGAAGATGGTGATTGATGAGAGCGGCAAGAAGAACATCCTCTCGCAGGAAAAGCCTGAGGCTGTGGATATCAGCGAGTGGAACACCTACGAGGTGATCTGCAAGGGCAACCACATCATCCAGAAGCTCAACGGCAAGGTGGCCATTGATTTGGTCGACAACGACAAGGGCAAGCTTCTCAAGGGTAAGATCGGTCTGCAGCTCCACGCTGGTGCGCCGATGCAGGCGGAGTTCAGAAACATCCGCTTGGAGAGGCTGGACAAGTAGACCCCTCATCGTGGCCCGATTCGTTCAAGGCCACTTGCCAGTATCAGTGATTGCTTGATCCGCAATCAGCAGGTCGGCTAGTCGAGCGCCTCTGGGGCCGCTCCGGCGCTCACATCACGATGCCAGGCGGTGACCTCCCGGACCAATTGCCGGGTCTTGTCCGCATGCTTCTCTGTGAGGTTATTGGTCTCACCGGGGTCTGTATCGAGGTCATACAACTGCGGCCGGCTGCCATCATAGTCGCAGAGCAGCTTCCACTTGCCGGAGCGCACCGCAAGGTCGGGCAGTTGATCCTCAAAGCCGGGCATGGGCATCTTCTTAAAACCCACAGGGCGTGCAAAGAAGATGGGCTCCTTTCTCGAGCTCTCTGCTTTGCCGAGCAGGGTGCCCAAGAGTTCTTCACCATCATAACCAACCCCGGTAGGCTTAGTAGCACCCACGAGGTGCATGAGCGAGGGCACCAGATCCATCGCGGAAAAGACGGACTTTTTGTTGCGGCTGCCCATCGCCGTTTGATCCATCAACCCGGGGCCCCAGACAATGAGCGGGGAACGGATCCCGCCCTCATAGAGTTGCCACTTCACTCCACGGAAAGGTGTGGCACTCCCCGCCTCAGGCTCAGGCCCATTGTCCGAGCAAATCAAAATAAGGGTGTTCTCAC
>JBNACB010000097.1:0-2011 GCA_049632765.1 Akkermansiaceae bacterium
TTGATCTCGTAGCAGAAGCCAAAGCCCTCTGGCAGCTCAGAGAGGTCGAGCGCGGCGGGGGTTCTGGCAACTTGCTTGGCAAAGCCTTCGATGTAGTCATAGCTCTCTCGCACTTGCCGCCACTCACTCCAGTGGTCGGCCTTCTGATCGTTGTCGGTGTCAACCCCCACGCGCACTTCCACGGACTCCACCCAGGGACCGGGGCTGACGTAGTCGGTTTTCATCTGGGTCGCCAGGTAGAACTGGCCCTCGGCAAAGACGACATCGGGATCAGGGTGGCCCTTGCCGATGTGGTCGCAGAAGGTGAACTGCTCGTTGATGCTCCCGGAGGTGAACCATGCCACGGACATGGCATGCTGGCCGTGCGCACCGACGGGATCGTAGTCGCCAAAGAGGTAGTACTGCCCGCCAATGGCAATCGCCGCCCAGTCACCGTAGGCGGGTTGTTCCGGCTCGTGGATTTCATAGTAGGCGATGCCCGTCTTGTAATGATCGGGGTCCTCCTTGGCCCAGTGCGGGTGTTTGTAACTTCCTACCTTGCCTGTCCGTTTGGTCCGGTAATCGACCGCGTAGCCTACGAGCCTAAAGTCATTGATGCCATCCTTGCTCACCGCATGGCTGGCGAGCGGGGAATCCCAAGAACGGGTGGAGGCTTTGATAGGATCGAAGTTTTCCAGGATCAGGTGAAAGTTGCCCTCCAGGTCCCTGATGATGCCCGCGTCCGAGCCGTCCGAGGGGTCCTTGAAGACCATGCCCTTGAACTCACCGGGGTTACCGTCAAAGAGGTTGTCATCAATAATCAGGTGCGGGTCCTGGTCATTGGGGAAGTCATAGTAGAAGTAGGCCTTGCCATTCACGTACTCGGCATTGGTCATCCACGCGGATTGTTTGTCACTAATGGCTCCGTGGTGTACCCAGTTGACCATGTCCCGGCTCTGCCAGGCGTGGTAGCCCATGGCTTTGGAGCTCAGGCCGCCGGGGGCCTTGAACTGGTTTTTCCAAGGAGTGGTTTTCAGCGGCATGTCAAAACCCTCGAGAGTGGCATCCTCCGGAGTGAATTTTTTACCCTTGTCGTTGGGGGCACCCTTGTAGCGGCCGAACATCCAGTAGTTCTTAGGGCCAAGCTGGAGAAAGATGGGTGAGTCGCCGAGGTTGGCGGGGCCGAGGTTGGCTACTGGGTTCCAGTTTTGCCAGACGGGGGACTGGCTGATCTCGATGGACGTGGCCTTTTGCTTTTTTTCAAAGGATTGCAGCTTACTCGAGTAGCTGGCGGAGGTAGCCGTGGGCGTGGCCATGCCTTCTGCAAATTCCAAATGGGTCTGCCCGGCGCTATTATTCTGCCATTGCTCCTGAGTATCAGTGATCCAGGTGTTGGCACTTGCGGGCAAAGCAAGGAAGCAGATGCCAAGAAGAGAAAGTGAGGCTGTTGTTTTCATGATGTGGCTTCAGATAAAAACGAATGCGATGATCCGCACCTTTCAATGATGCGCAGGATCAGGGCGCAATATCCATCATCATTTTTTAGGAGGAGCTACACCTTGCCCTCATGGTTTCCAGGCCAGCTTGGCTTCGCCTTTTTTAGTGTCGACCCAGACGCTGACATGTTCAAACTCACGGGTGAACTCCCATTGGTCGGGATGCACGCGCTTGTGTTTGCCGAGTGGCTTTCCATTTTTGCCAAGCGATGCCAAAGAAAAAACCCCAACGCACAGAGCGGCAGGGTTTTTGAGAAAGGCGGAACCGCCTGAGATCGCTGATCGCTTATTAGCTGCGCTTGCGACGCAGCATTAGAGCGATTCCACTGAGGCCAAGAAGGGCGGTCGAGGATGGCTCGGGGACAGTTGCAAAGCGGATTTCATTGAACCCGGCGAGGACGGTGTCGCCATGGCTGACGAAATCGGTGAGTTTGACGTACTGGACATCATCCGCAAGCATGCTCACGGTCTCTCCGGTAACGGGGAGGCCCCCTGCCTCAGCAAAGTTCAAGGTGGTGTCTCCAGTGAAACTTAAG
>JBNACB010000098.1:0-1672 GCA_049632765.1 Akkermansiaceae bacterium
GCACTCCTGGAGAAAGTCATCTTTATCCAGAGTGCTGGGCTCGAGGTGTTCAGGGCCCGAGCAGAATCCATGCCCCCCATCCGCCTTGATATAGGTGCGCAGCGCTATACCTGCCTCCCCGAGCTCCCTGACAAAACTCTCGCCATTGCGCTCGGTTCTTTTACTCGAAGGGTCATCGGTGTAGGCCGCCTTGTCCTTGAGCCCATAAGCTATCCACACAGGAGGCAAGGTCTTGAAGTCAATCTGGTAGACCCAGCTTTGTGGATTGATATACACCACATACGGGTTGTGGACGAGCAGAGCTGCAACCTTCGTCGAAATTAAAGTATCATCCACCGGGTCGTTAAGGTCGGGAATTTGGGTGGCAATGGCAAGGTGACCACCAGCGGAATCCCCTCCTGCCATGATCTTGTCAGGATCGATACCGAGCGATGATGCGTTCTTACGCACCCAGCGAATTGCCGTTTTCGCGTCCAGCCCTGATGTATAGCCGTCGCTTTTAATTCCGTCCACGGTGCGGATGCGATAATCCACCATGATACAGACCAATCCTCGCCGGGCAAAGTAATCCGCCTGCGGTTTGAAGGCAAAGGGCGTTCCCGTCGTCCAGGCTCCGCCAAAAAACCAGACGATAGCAGGACGTTTGTCCGTGGGTTGCCAGCCCTCTGGATAATCCACATAGAGTTCCAGATCCCGAGTCGGCGTCTTTTTGTAGATGAAGGCATTCTCCATGTATAGCTGGGAGCGTCTGCGAACGACGATGTTCTGATATTCATCCGCGGTGAGTGCTGACCATGTGCCGGCACGTCTCAACTCCACTTCATCCGGGCCGATCAGCCCATCACCATCCATGTCTGCAGTCCAACGCAGCTCATGACAACCGTAGGAAAACTCCTCACTCGGAACCACAGCATCAATACTGACAGAATTGTCATCATTGGCATGGGCAAAGGCACCCAGAAAACAGGCGGACAATAACGAGGCAACTCTCATGGCAAAAATGGGAGACGCCTTATGCCGCATCAACATCGTCGCGCAGATTCTTGATAATAAACTCCTGACGATCGGGAGTATTCTTGCCCATGTAGAAAGCGAGCATCTCCTTGATCCCCTTGCCCTCTTCCATGCGCACAGGATCCAACCTCATATCCGGACCTATCATGAAAGCGAACTCATCCGGGGAAATTTCACCAAGACCCTTGAATCGGGTGATCTCTGCAGCTTTACCCAGCTTGTCCAGAGCAGCCACACGCTCCTCTTCATCATAACAGTAGATGGTCTCCTTTTTGTTTCTCACACGGAATAAGGGCGTCTGCAAAATATAGAGATGCCCTTCCCTGACCAGCTCTGGGAAGAACTGCAGAAAGAATGTAAGAAGCAGCAAGCGGATGTGCATGCCGTCAACATCGGCATCGGTGGCGATGACCACCTTGTTATAACGCAGAGTCTCCAGGCTTTCCTCAATATCAAGCGCGTGCTGCAGCAGGTTGAACTCCTCGTTCTCATACACCACCTTGCGCTTCAAGCCATAGGAGTTAAGTGGTTTGCCACGCAAAGAGAACACAGCCTGGGTCTCCACATCGCGGCTCTTGGTGATGGATCCACTCGCACTGTCGCCCTCTGTGATGAACACAGTGGACTCACCAGCCCGCTTATGCTTACTCGATAAGTG
>JBNACB010000099.1:0-1504 GCA_049632765.1 Akkermansiaceae bacterium
GTGTCAGGCCTGCTTGCTTTTTTGGCGCGCGAGCCGGCGGGGCCGCAACATCCCAGAACGACCCTTCCTTTTGGAGCTGTTCTTCAAATGCGTTGAGTTTTTCCATCATGTCCGTAACGAGCTTCGGCTGTTCCCCGGCCCGGTCAATGCGCTCTCCGAGGTCTTGCTCCACTTGAAAGAGCAGCGGCTTGTCGCGGGAGGCCTTGAAGCCGTAATTGTTCCCTGTTTGCGAGAATATCTGGATATGCATTTTCCACGGCCCGACGCGAACAGCCGTGGGCATGTTCTTCGATCCGGAATAGTAAAACTCGAACTCCGGCACACTCGCCTTGTCTGCTTGTGGCATCAGGTAGGGCCTGATGTCCCGGCCGTCAATGGAGCGGTCCTTCGGGAGGTCCACGCCAGCGAGGGCAAACACCGTTGGCAAAATATCCAGCGTGCTCACCGGGGACCTCTCCACGGAGTGAGGGGCAATCTTGCCAGGCCAGCAAAAGATACCCGGTACACGGTGTCCTCCTTCCCATGTGGAGCCCTTGCCGTCCCGGAACGGTTGTGCATAGCCAACGTGAAGGCGGGCCTCCCCATACTTTTTGTCATTCGCGGTATCTTGAAAGCGGATCCATGGCCCGTTGTCCGAGGAGAAGATAATCAGGGTGTTCTCCGTGACTCCGGCCTCCGCGACGGCTTGGCGTATCTGCCCCACCGAGTCATCAATCTCCTCCATCACGTCACCCAGCAGACCCCTGCGTGATTTACCGAGGAACTGCTCACTCGCGTAAAGCCCCAGGTGAGGCATGTTGAGAGGAATGTAGGCAAAGAACGGGTTATCCTTGTTCCTTTTGATGAATGAAACCGCGGCCCGGGTAGAGCGTGCTGTCAGGGAGTTGCAGATGTCCGGCTTTGCAGGCAGGTCCCTGGCGATGACCGAGTAGCCTTGGATCGGCTCAGTTCCACCCGGGTCTGATTTCAGCAACATCGCGTTGTTATAATCGTGGGAGACATTGGTCCCCTCCCACTCGTCAAATCCGTGAGCCAGAGGCAGGGCGTCTTGAGTCAGCTTATTGCTTTTATTGGGGTTACCCAGATGCCATTTGCCAAAGATCCCGGTTTTGTAACCTTGCGTTTTCAAGCCCTCTGCGAGGGTGATTTCCCTGGGATGAAGGTGTTGTTTAGCCCCTGGCCCAATGACCCACAGGCCCAATCCCGAACGTCCGGGATAGCGCCCCGTCAGCAGCGAATAGCGTGATGCACTGCACGCGGGAGAGGCAACATAGAACTGGGTGAAGTTCATCCCCTCCTGCACCAGCCTGGAGATATGAGGCGTGCGGATGGTGGGGTTGCCATTGTGGGCGTAGTCACCATAGCCACTGTCATCGAGGAAGAACACAATGATATTGGGCTTGCTGGTGCCAGCAGAGTTTTTGGGCTCATCAGCCGTTGCGTAGCTGGCGAAAAACACCGTGGCGAGCGAGAATGTGATCAGGCGATATAAGGTGCGTCGTGA
>JBNACB010000100.1:0-885 GCA_049632765.1 Akkermansiaceae bacterium
AGGGTTTCCTAAACCTTAGATGTGAGTTCGATTCTCGCCGGGGGTATTTGCCACATGTTTTGAAGTTTGAGCATTAGATGGTAGATCCTCTGCAGTGCAATTAAAAATATGAGGTGTCAAATGCGAGTGGTTTGCTAGAGTTGTTTCATGGTCTCGCGATTAGCTATAAAAAGCTCCATTGTCATAGCGCTGGTGGGTATTCTACATGCCGAGCCGGTAAAATGGGAGACTCTCATGCTGGTTGATGGCAAGGTGTATAAAAATGTCACCATGCTGAAAAAAAAGGCAGACGGTATTAGCATTCTTCACGCTACTGGTGCTGCTGGAATTCCATACGAGCAACTACCAATAGCGATACAAAATGAACTAGGAGGTTTTGATCCTGAGGCTGCTGAGCGATTTAGAAATGCTGATTCGAATAAACAGCGTAAAATACAGGCTGCATTAAGAGACAGGGAGGTAAATGCGGAAGCAGCCAGGAAAGCCAAAGAGCTTAAAGAGGAGCAAGAGCAGGCCGAGTTGAATAATGCACGCATGGAGAGGGAGCCGGCGGCCGGCAAGCGAGCGCGCCCCGGTGGTATTAAAATAACTGCCCGGACTGTCTCGTGGAAAACGAAGAGAAGTTCATACAGTGCAGTCTGGAGTCGAGTGAATAGTTCCGAGGCAGAGATACTGGCATATGCGGAGAGAAACAAAGATTCGTACAGAGAGCTGGGTATAAATTTGCGGTGTGGCTTGAGTAGTAGAGGTGGTGAATATGTTGTTGAGGTATTCTGGTTTGGCTTTCCACTGGCTGATAAGCGCAAGCGATATATCTGTGCGCATGCCGCACATAAAATTGAGGTCCTGCCTAAACGGGGGCAGTCAATCCGCACCAATTCCCAT
>JBNACB010000101.1:0-825 GCA_049632765.1 Akkermansiaceae bacterium
TGAGACGAGAGACCACTCGTTGTTGGCTGTCGAGCCATGTGGGTGGGGCAGTTTGTCACTGACGCCAAAGGGGAGGCAGAAAAAGTCCCCGCGCAGCACCTTGATCAGGTTGGGCATGTCATCTGAGATCTCCTCATCCACCCAGGGGTTGATGGCGTAAGGAGAGACACTGCGGCCATTGAGATGGAAATAAACCGGAGCCAGATGCCCCCCGGTGTGAGTCAGGTAGAGCTCGACTTGCTCGGTGGCAAGTTTGCTGGATGGATAGTGATGAATGAGGTGTGATTCAGACGACATGATTCTGAGGTGGATGCTTGGGGAGGTAATGAGCTTTGTCTTGTCCCGATGCTATGAGGCTGTGAGCATGCCGGCGTCTTTCCAAGCATTGTAGCCTTTGTTCAAATGATAGACCGTCGTAAAACCCTGTTCTTTAAGAATGGGGAGCGAGTTGCTGCTGCGCCTGCCACTGCGGCAGTGGACAATGTAAGTTGTGTTTTTGTCCAGCTTGGCGATATTTTCGGCAAAGTCCGGTGACTTAAAATCCACATTGACCGCGCCTGCGATGTGGCCCTCAGCGTATTCAGCAGGGGTTCTGACATCCAGAACACGAACGTCGTTGTTTTCGGCTAACAGCTTCTGGGCGTCCACAGGAGTAACATCCTGCACATTCCACGAACTCGGGCTATCAGCCGGGGTGCTGTTCTTGACTTGTTTGGGCTCACTGCATGAGCAGAACAGAAGAGTGGGGGTGATGAGAATGATGGAGAATAAACGCATAATCCATCCTTATAGGATCACCAATCTGACATCAAGGTAAATGCAGGT
>JBNACB010000102.1:0-615 GCA_049632765.1 Akkermansiaceae bacterium
TAGCTGAATGTTTGGCTCCATACTGTTAATATTTAGTATTTCCTGACTAGGTTTATTAGTCTTAAAAAAATCTAACATATTTTAATCTTAATTAACGTTTATTTAAATTTTATTTGAACCCATGACATAAATAATTTTATTATGTACCAGATACTATACCATAATTTATATTTAAATTTCTGAGTTTTATATTTAATTCACTCCAAGCTGGTGAAGGGACTTGAACCCCCGACCTACTGATTACAAATCAGTTGCTCTACCAATTGAGCTACACCAGCAACTTAACAACTATATTAAGCAAATTCTCAATTTCTGACAATTATTTTTTACTATATTTAAAATTAATCTGGTAATTATCACTATTTTAGTTTATAGTATATGGTGAAAACTTGTATTGAAATATGTGTTGTCAATTCATATTTATGAAATATAAGAGTTTCTAGTTTTCTATTTTCCAAAAAGGAAAGTTCTATGACTATTAGTCCAAATGAGCGAAAAACTGAAGTTAAAGTTTTAGTTGATCGTAATGTTGTTGATACCAATTTTGAAAAATGGGCAAAACCAGGTCATTTTTCAAGAACGTTAGCTAAAGGTCCCAAAACCACTACTTGGATT
>JBNACB010000103.1:0-604 GCA_049632765.1 Akkermansiaceae bacterium
AAACTAAAAAAACGGCCACAGCGTTTTCACCGGGATCGTCAGAGTCACGCGTGTGCCGTGACCGGTATCCCCCACCGGGCTCTCAATGTGCAGCTTGCCGCGCAGCATTTTAGCGCGACGCTGGAGGGACACGGGGACATCTGTAGATTCCATGCCGCGGCCATTGTCGATCACTGTCATGATGAGATGACGCCGGTTGGCACGCACACTTGCCTCAAAGCGATTGGCCTGAGCATGGCGGCTGATATTGACCAGGCACTCCTTGTAGAAAAGAAACAGCCCCGCGCGGCGCATTGGCTTGAGGCGTTTGACCTGCTCCTCGCCTTCAACCCTGATCGAGTAATCATAGCCCTCCATCATCCGCTGGGCAATACGGTGCATGTCCTCCTCCAGATCAGCTAGAGGAATATGGGGCTCCAGTGTGTCCGAGCAGTGCCGCACCGAGGCAGCGGTGCGCTCGGTGGTATCGCGAATTTCCGCCACATACCTGAGTAATTCCTCATGCTTCCCGGCACCGGCTTGCCGCAGCACCTCGTCTCGTGCGATATCACTGAGTAAGCCGATGGCATGAAGGTTGGCCCCCACCTGGTCGTGCAGGTCGGCA